>NZ_JAGGOZ010000032.1 GCF_018614075.1 Streptomyces sp. ISL-94
CATCGCGAAGCGACGCGACCGAAGGGAGCGCCCTTGAGGGACCGGCCCGAACCGGAGAGACGATGAGACTGACGGGAAACCCCCAAACCCTCACCGCTTCCGACCCACTCGGGTCCCGACCCCCGAAGCCCCGACCCGCCGGGCGAACCCGCCCGAGGGGATGTGGCCGGGCCCGGCCCCGCTCGACAATCTGCCGGGTCTCGGTTGCACCGCCGAGGGAGGCGGGTGGGCAGCCGCCGAGCGTGGGTGGGGCCCCGCCCGGCCCCTACCCCGCCACCCCCACCACCGGTGTGATCGTTGTTTCTGCTGGGCCTCGGGCGTCTGCCTCGCGTTGGCGTTCCGCGCTGTCGCTGATGCGGAGGAGGAGGGCGATCATGATCCAGTTGGCCAGGAGGGAGGAGCCGCCCTTGGCCAGGAAGGGGAGGGCCTTGCCCGTCAGGGGGATCAGGCCCGTGACGCCGCCCGCGACCACGAAGACCTGGAGGGCCAGGGCCGAGGCCAGGCCCACCGCCAGGAGTTTGCCGAAGGGGTCGCGGGCGCCGAGTGCCATGCGCAGGCCCCGCTGCACGAGGAGTGCGTACAGGAGCAGGACCGCCATGACCCCGGCCAGGCCGAGCTCCTCGCCCACCGTCGTCAGGATGAAGTCGCTGCGGCCCGCGAACTTGATCAGCTCCGGGTGGCCCATGCCGAGCCCCGTTCCGGACATGCCGCCCGTGCCGAAGCTGAACAGGGCCTGGGCCGACTGGTCCGAGGTGACCCCCGCCGGCCGGTTCTCCCAGTAGTAGGACAGGGGCTCCAGCCATGCCGCCACGCGCGCCTTGACGTGTGGTTCCGTCGAGCCCACCACGAAGGCGCCCAACGCCGCCATGAGCAGGCCGCACACGATCCAGCTGGTGCGCTCGGTGGCCACGTAGAGCATCACCACGAAGACGCCGAAGAAGATCAGCGAGGTGCCGAGGTCGCGCTCGAAGACCAGCACCAGCATCGAGACGATCCACACCGTGATGAGGGGGCCGAGCTGGCGCATCGGGGGCAGCCGCATGCCGAGGAACTTCCGGCCGGTCAGGGCCAGCGAGTCGCGGTGGATGACGAGGTAGCCCGCGAAGAAGATCGCGATCATGATCTTCACGAACTCGCCGGGCTGGAGTGAGAAGCCGAAGAGGATGATCCAGCGCTTGGCGCCGTAGGTGTCCGCGCCGAAGAACGCCGGCGCGATCAGCAGCACCAGCGCGACGGCCATCGTGATGTAGATGAAGCGCTGCAGCAGCCGGTGGTCGCGCAGCAGCGCCACCACCAGGATGCAGGCGGCGACCCCGACCACCGTCCACATCAGCTGGCCGGGTGCGTTGGCGTCCGAGTTGTACCGCTCGATGTACCCCTGGTCGAGCCGGTGGATCAGTACCAGCCCGAGCCCGGTCAGCAGCATGGCGAGCGGGAAGATCAGCGGATCCGCGTACGCCGCGAACCGGCGGATGCCCAGGTGCCCCACGAGCGAGAGCAGCGACATGCTGATCGCGAAGCCGGTGAGGTTGGGCGGCAGCTGGTCGTTCATGGCGAGGCCGGCGCAGGTGTGGCCGAAGACGGCGATGGCGACGACGAAGACCAGGAGCAGCGCCTCGGTGCGGCGGCGGGCGCCCGCCGCCGTCAGGGGTTTCAGTCCACGCACGGGATGCCGCCACCGTCCGCGGGGGCGGGTGAGGAGGGCGGCGGGGGTGATGCCTCACGCGAGGCCGGGGGCAGTGAGGGGCCGGCCTGGCCGGAGGAGGCTGAGAAGCCGGGTGGGGTGGAAACGGCGCCCGGTGGGGTGGAAGCGGCGCCCGGTGAGGTGGAAGTAGCGCCCGGCGAGGTGGAAGCGGCGCCCGGTGCGCTCGGGTTCGCGGTGGCCTTGGGCCCGATCTGCTCGGCAATGAGGCGCTTTATCTTCATATCGTCTACGACGTTGAGGTCCTCCCCACGGTTCCTTCCGAGTTCCTTCCGAACCCCCTGGGAGGAGGTGGTGAGAGGGGTCGGAGGCCGTCGGGATGACGCCATCAGCGGCGAAAATTGGCACTCCGCTTGACCGAGTGCTAATCGCCGGAATAGTGTCACACCTGGCACTCACCCCGGGTGAGTGCCAACACAGCGACAGGCAGGTCCGGCACCCGCGACGACGGATCGACCTGGTCGCCACCTCAGACAGTTAACCCCGGATCTCCGAAGGGGGAGGTCGGATCGTGACGACCGCCAGCTCCAAGGTTGCCATCAAGCCGCTTGAGGACCGCATTGTGGTCCAGCCGCTCGACGCCGAGCAGACCACGGCCTCTGGCCTGGTCATCCCGGACACTGCGAAGGAGAAGCCCCAGGAGGGCGTCGTCCTCGCGGTGGGCCCGGGTCGCTTCGAGGACGGCCAGCGTCTCCCGCTGGACGTCAGCGTCGGCGACATCGTGCTGTACAGCAAGTACGGCGGCACCGAAGTGAAGTACAGCGGCGAGGAATACCTCGTCCTCTCGGCTCGCGACGTGCTCGCGATCGTCGAGAAGTAATTCGCTTCTCCAGTTTTGTATTGAGCTGCGCCCCTGGTCACCCTGCTGATGCCGGGGGGCGAGGGGCGCAGTTCGTTCTAGGCGGTCGCGGTGAGCGGCCGAGGATCGCAACGAGAGGGCTGAACCGCTCCCATGCCGAAGATTCTGAAGTTCGATGAGGACGCCCGTCGCGCCCTCGAGCGCGGCGTCAACAAGCTCGCCGACACGGTCAAGGTGACGATCGGCCCCAAGGGCCGCAACGTCGTCATCGACAAGAAGTTCGGTGCGCCCACCATCACCAACGACGGTGTCACCATCGCCCGCGAGGTCGAGCTGGACGACCCGTACGAGAACCTGGGCGCCCAGCTCGTGAAGGAGGTGGCGACCAAGACCAACGACATCGCGGGTGACGGCACCACCACCGCCACCGTGCTGGCGCAGGCGCTGGTCCGCGAGGGTCTGCGCAACGTCGCCGCCGGCGCGTCCCCGGCCGCCCTGAAGAAGGGCATCGACGCCGCGGTCAAGGCCGTGTCCGAGGAGCTCCTCGCGACCGCCCGTCCGATCGAGGACAAGTCCGACATCGCCGCCGTGGCCGCGCTCTCCGCGCAGGACACCCAGGTCGGCGAGCTCATCGCCGAGGCGATGGACAAGGTCGGCAAGGACGGTGTCATCACCGTCGAGGAGTCCAACGCCTTCGGCCTGGAGCTGGAGTTCACCGAGGGCATGGCCTTCGACAAGGGCTACCTCTCCCCGTACATGGTCTCCGACCAGGAGCGTATGGAGGCCGTCCTCGACGACCCGTACATCCTGATCAACCAGGGCAAGATCTCCTCCATCCAGGACCTCCTGCCGCTGCTCGAGAAGGTCATCCAGGCCGGCGCCTCGAAGCCGCTGCTGATCATCGCCGAGGACGTCGAGGGCGAGGCGCTCTCCACCCTCGTCGTCAACAAGATCCGCGGCACCTTCAACGCGGTCGCCGTCAAGGCCCCCGGCTTCGGTGACCGTCGCAAGGCGATGCTCCAGGACATGGCCGCCCTCACCGGTGCCACCGTCATCGCCGAGGAGGTCGGCCTCAAGCTCGACCAGGCCGGTCTGGACGTACTGGGCTCCGCCCGCCGCGTCACGATCACCAAGGACGACACGGTCATCGTCGACGGTGGCGGCAGCCACGAGGACGTCGTCGGCCGCGTCAACCAGATCAAGGCCGAGATCGAGTCCACGGACTCCGACTGGGACCGCGAGAAGCTGCAGGAGCGCCTGGCGAAGCTCGCCGGCGGCGTCTGCGTCATCAAGGTCGGCGCCGCCACCGAGGTGGAGCTCAAGGAGAAGAAGCACCGCCTCGAGGACGCCATCTCGGCGACCCGCGCCGCGGTCGAGGAGGGCATCGTCTCCGGCGGTGGCTCCGCGCTCGTCCACGCCGTCAAGGTCCTCGAGGGCAACCTCGGCCTGACCGGCGACGAGGCCACCGGTGTCGCGGTCGTGCGCCGCGCCGCCGTCGAGCCGCTGCGCTGGATCGCCGAGAACTCCGGTCTCGAGGGTTACGTCATCACCGCGAAGGTCGCCGAGCTCGAGAAGGGCCAGGGCTTCAACGCCGCCACCGGCGAGTACGGCGACCTGGTCAAGGCCGGCGTCATCGACCCGGTGAAGGTCACCCGCTCCGCGCTGGAGAACGCCGCTTCCATCGCCTCCCTGCTGCTCACGACCGAGACCCTGGTCGTCGAGAAGCCGGCGGACGAAGAGGGCGACGCCGGTCACGGCCACGGTGGCCACGGCCACAGTCACTGACGCTGTCGCCAGTACGCGAGAGGCCCCGGTTCCGCCGTTTCGTACGGCGGGGCCGGGGCCTTCCCGTTGCCCCGTTCAGGGTCGGGGGCTCATGAACCCATCGACTTCATCGGGTCCATCCCCAGCTGGCGCATCATGCCCATGACGTCGTAGTGCCACCAGCCTTCGGCGATCATCCCGTCCTTGCAGCGGAAGGTCGTCTGGCCGGTCGCGCTGACCTTCTTGCCGGTGGGCGCGAGGCCCATGAACTCGCCCGTGTGCGTGGCGTTCCAGGTCCACATCGTGGTGACGAAGTCTCCTTCGGCGAGCTGCTCATCCTTGGTGAAGGTGAACTCGAAGCCGGACCGCCACATGGCGAGGTCCGCCATCAGGCCGTCGATCCCGCTGGTGTTCGGGTCGGCCTGGAAGATGTCGTGGTCGACGTAGTCGGAAGCGAAGATCTCCTCGGCGACCGACCGGTCCCCCGACATCGCCAACTCGTCGAACATTCGGTCCACGAGCATCTTGTTGAGGTTCTCGTCGCGGACCACGTCGAGGTTGGTGAAGGTCGGCATCCCCTCGCACAGCGCCACCATCTCCTGGAACATCGTGTCGGTCTCCGGGAGCTGAGAGTTCTTCATGGCGTCGTCGTACGAGGGGAATTCGACCACGTCCACGTAGTGGTTCTTTGCCTCGCGGTCCTTGCCCACGATGCTGTGGGTGACCGTGCGCTTGCCCTGGCTCTGCGAGACGTACCGGTCGAGCAGCTGGTTGAGGTCGTCCTGCCGACTGGTCTTGTAATCGATTATCTGTACGAATGTCATGGCGTCTCCCGGGCTGGTGTGGGACATATCCAGTTTAGGGAGATTTCGCCCATTCGGCCGGTTTGCCAGCGAGTTACGAGTCGCGGGCTACTGAGGCCCGTACTTGCGCCCCGTGCGCGAGGACACCCCGCCCAGCAGCCCGCGCGGCGTCAGCTTCACCACGCCCATCAGCGCCTTGTACCGCGGGTCCGGGATCGACACCGTCTTGCCCCGCGCCAGGTCGGCCAGGGCCGCCGCCACCAGCTTGTCGGCGTCGAGCCACATCCAGCCGGGGATGTTGTCGGTGCCCATGCCGGCGCGCTCGTGGAACTCCGTGCGCACGAATCCGGGGCACAGCGCCATCAGCCGCACCCCGGATCCCGACAGGTCCCTCGCCGCGCCCTGGGTGAACTGCACGACCCAGGCCTTGCTGGCCCCGTACGTGCCGCGCGGTACGAAGGCGGCCACCGACGCCACGTTGATCACGCCGCCGCGGCCGCGCGAGCGCATCGACGCGGTGGCCGCCGAGGTGAGCCGCAGCACCGCTTCGATGTGCACCTTCAGCATGGTCAGCTCGTCGGCCATCGACACTTCGAGGTAGCGGCCCTTGTTGCCGAAGCCCGCGTTGTTGACCAGCAGGTCCACCGGGTGCGTACGGTCGCCGAGGCGCTGCTCGACCGCCGCGATGCCCTCCTCCGTGGCGAGGTCGGCGGCCAGGACCTCGGCCTCGATGCCGTGCCGGTCGTGGAGTTCGGTGGCCTGCTCGCCGAGCCGCTTGGTGTCGCGTGCCACCAGCACCAGGTTGTGGCCCTGGGCGGCGAGCCGCCGGGCGAAGGCGGCGCCGATGCCCGCCGTGGATCCCGTAATCAACGCAGTCGTCATACGCGCAACCTAGTGCCAGGCGGCCGTTCTACTCAGCCCCGGCTCCGGCTGCGTGCTTCTCCAGGGCCCCGTACTTCTCCATGTAACGGCGCACGGTGTCGTGGGCCTGCGGCTCCATGGCCGCGCCCGCCGCCAGGGTGCGCGGCAGCAGGTCGTGCTGGGTGGTGAAGGCGCGGAACCACAGCTCCACCGTCACGTCGTGGTCCGGGCGGTGGACGACCTCGATGGTGTCGCCGGGGGAGACCCGCCCCTCCTCGATCACCCGCAGGTACGCGCCCGGCCGGCCCGCCTGGGTGAACCGCTTGACCCAGGCGCTTTCGCCGAGGACCCCCTGGAAGGTCCGGCACGGGATGCGGGCCGAGGCCACTTCGAGGAGCAGGTCCGCCCCGACCCGCCAGCGGTCGCCAAGGCGCGCGGTGTTCAGGTCTATGCCGGAGGTGGTGAAGTTCTCCCCGAAGAGCCCGCCGGGCAGTTCGCGGCCGAGCTCGCCCGCCCACCAGTCCAGGTCCTCGCGGGCGTACGCGTAGACGGCCTGGTGGTCGCCGCCGTGGTGGCGGCGGTCGCAGACTGCGTCGCCCTCCAGGCCGCTGCCGAGGCCGGTGGTCCTGGGGCCGGGGGCGGCGACGCGGACCGGCCCGGGGACGGGGCGCTTGCCGTGGCCGGTCATCCCGCCTTCCGCGTCGGTGTAGACGGCGGCCGCGGCGCGGCCGAGGTTCACGGAGATCAGATGCATGGGCCCCATGGGATCACGCCGGCCGGGCAGGCTCAAAGCCTTATTGGGTTATTCGCGTTGCCATCAAAGAGCGGCTTATGCTCGACGGGTGATCGAAGCACGTCATCTCCGGATTCTGCGCGCTGTCGCCGGGACCGGCTCCTTCTCCGCCGCCGCCCGCGAGCTCGGCTGCACCCAGCCGGCCGTCTCCCAGCAGATGAAGGCCCTGGAGCAGTCGGCCGGCACCCCGCTGCTCATCCGCACCGGCCGCGAGATGCGCCTGACCCAGGCCGGCGAGGCCCTGGTCCGGCACGCCGCGGGGATTCTGGCCGGGCTGACCGCGGCCGAGGAGGAGGTGGCGGCCATCGCCGGGCTGCGCGCGGGCCGGGTCCGGCTGGTCTCCTTCCCCAGCGGCAGCTCCACCCTGGTGCCCACCGCCCTCGCGGCGATGCGCGCCGAGCACCCGGGGACCCGTATCTCGCTGGTCGAGGCCGAACCGCCGCGCTCCGTGGAGATGCTGCGCGAGGGCGACTGCGACCTCGCGCTGGCCTTCCGCTACGGAGGGACCTCCGGATCCACCGCGGAGTGGGACGACCTCGTGGTGCGGCCGCTGCTCACCGACCGGCTCGTCGGGCTGGTCCCCGAGGGGCACCGGCTGGCCGGGGCCGAGCGGGTGGGCATGGCGGAGCTGGCCGACGAGCCCTGGATCGCGGGCTGTCCGCGCTGCCGCCGCCACTTGGTGGAGGTGTGCGAGGGCGCGGGCTTCACCCCGCGCATCGACTTCGCGACCGACGACTACCCGGCCGTGGTCGGTCTGGTGGGGGCCGGGCTGGGCGTCGCGGTGCTGCCGGAGCTCGCCGTGGAGTCCGTACGGGCCAAGGGCGTGAGCACGCTGACCGTGGAGCCGGCCGTCGAGCGGGAGGTCGTGGCGCTGACCCTGCCCGACCTGGCCAGGGTCCCGGCCGTGGCCGCGACCCTGGCCGAGCTGGAACGCGCCGCCGCGCGCTGACCGTACGGATGGTCTTCCGTACGGCCGAACGGGTGGCGTTCCGGGCGTGACGGCGACACGCCCGGATGTGCGGGAGGTCCAAACGATTCGAAGAAACGTTCCTTCAGGCGTTTCGTCGCGTTCCGGTCAGTGCGGCGGGATCGGGCCGATCGCACTCGACGCGGGGATCAGCCGGTGTCGTGCGCGACCCATCAGTTCCTCGCGCTCGTCCTCGGTGAGGCCGCCCCACACCCCGTAGGGCTCGCGGACGGCGAGTGCGTGCGCGGCGCATTCCGAACGCACCGGGCATCGCATGCAGACCTCTTTAGCCGAGGCCTCGCGCGCGCTCCTGGCCGCGCCCCGCTCGCCTTCCGGGTGGAAGAAGAGGGAGCTGTCGACCCCGCGGCAGGCAGCGAGGAGCTGCCAGTCCCAGAGGTCGGCGTTCGGGCCGGGGAGGCGGGAGAAATCTGCCATTGGTAGTCCTCTTGGGGCCGGTACTGAGGCGGATACGGTCCATGTCTCCACACCTACTGTCGTAGTAGATGTAAATATGACTCATTGGGAATCTAGCCTCAGACATGTGCGAAACGGAAGGAAAGCCGCCAAATAGGGCATAGCTCCAGATGGAGGGCAGATGACTTGTGGCGCCTGCGCCGTGTTCGCGTCCTCACGTAGAGTGCCGAACGTGTCCGTCCGACCCGTAACTCTTTCGAGTGACCATCGTTGAGAGTGCGAAGGCGGTTGAACCAAGAAGTTCTCGGACAGGTGTCCGGGAGCATCGACCGCACAGGTGACGATACGTACCAGCCTGGAGGCTCAAGGTGACGCGCATCAGCAGCTGCGGAGGGCGGTCATGACATCCGTCCTCGTCTGCGACGACTCCCCGCTTGCCCGAGAGGCGCTCCGTCGCGCGGTTGCCACCGTGCCCGGCGTCGAGCGTGTGACGACGGCTGCCAACGGCGAGGAAGTCCTCCGCCGCTGGGGTGCCGACCGCTCCGACCTGATTCTGATGGATGTACGGATGCCCGGGCTGGGCGGTGTGGAGACGGTCCGCCGGCTGCTCTCGGCCGATCCGGGCGCCCGCATCATCATGCTGACGGTCGCCGAGGACCTGGACGGCGTGGCCCTCGCGGTCGCCGCCGGCGCCCGGGGGTACCTGCACAAGGACGCCTCGCGCGCCGAACTGCGGGCCACGGTCACCCAGGCCCTGGCCGACCCGACCTGGCGACTGGCCCCGCGCCGGCTCCGCTCGGCCGAGATGGGCGCCGCGCCCACGCTCACCGCGCGCGAGATCCAGGTGCTGGAGGGCATGAGCCACGGCCGGTCCAACGCGGAGATCGGGCGCGAGCTCTTCCTCTCCGAGGACACGGTCAAGACGCACGCCCGCAGGCTGTTCAAGAAGCTCGGCGCCTCGGACCGGGCGCACGCCGTGGCACTCGGCTTCCGCTGGGGCCTGGTCCGCTGATCCCTGGGCCCCGCCGTGTCCGGTGCGCACCCGGGGATTGGCGGGGCACAATCCGGGGGACGTGTCGCTTCGTGCGCGATGCCGCATCCTTGAGGGTGTGCCGCATTCTTGGAGTGTGGGAGTCCTCGGGGACTATTCGGCCGAGCGGGAGGGGAGGGGTGCAGACGATGACTTCAGGCGCACCCGCTCATAACGCTTCGATGCACGAAAACGGCCGCGGTGCCGCGGAAGCTCCGGCGCCAAGGCACCATGGATTGATGCGCGACGACGAAGCCCTGGGGTCCCCCGCGGCCACAGGCCCGACCGGCGCCGCCAAAGGCGGCAGTGCCCCGGCCGTCAGCGCGCTCGTACACCGGGCGGTGGAGGGCGACGAGCAGGCCACGCACGATCTGCTCGCCTTCGTTCACCCGCTCGCGATCCGCTACTGCCGCACCCGGCTCTCCCGGCTTCCGGGTGACGCCCGCCACTTCGTGGAGGACCTGGCGCAGGAAGTCTGCGTCGCCGTCCTGATGGCACTGCCGCGCTACCGGGACACCGGGCGGCCCTTCGAGGCCTTCGTCTTCGCCATTGCCGCCCACAAGGTCGCCGACCTCCAGCGGGCCGCCATGCGGCACCCGGGCAGTACGGCCGTGCCGTCCGACGAGATGCCGGAGCGGCCCGACGACTCGCTGGGTCCGGAGGAGCGGGCACTGCTGAGCAGCGACGCCGCCTGGGCCAAGAAGCTGCTGGCCAACCTGCCGGACAACCAGCGTGAGCTCCTCGTCCTGCGGGTGGCCGTCGGGCTGACCGCCGAGGAGACCGGGCAGATGCTCGGGATGTCCCCCGGGGCGGTGCGGGTGGCCCAGCACAGGGCGCTCAGCAGGCTGCGGGCGCTCGCCGAGCAGTAGGGCCCGCGGGCTTGCTTGTAGGCGTGCAGGCGCGCGCAGGAGGAATTCCTCGCGGGAGCCTCCGTGGAAATCCCCCGAAGAAATCTCCGTAGGAAACTATGAAACTTCTGCTTGGCCTTGGTCGTGGAATGAGACGCGTCGGGATCCCGTTAGCATGGACATCCGCGCTGAGCAAGACCATTTGGGAAGGTGTCATGACCGCCGACGGAGTGCCCGACAAATTCGCCACGCTCGGACTGACCTACGACGACGTGCTGCTGCTGCCGGGCGCGTCGGACATGTCGCCTGACGCGATCGACACCTCTTCCCTCATCTCGCGCAACGTCCGTGTGAACGTTCCGCTGCTGTCCGCCGCCATGGACAAGGTCACCGAGGCCCGTATGGCCATCGCGATGGCCCGCCAGGGCGGCGTCGGCGTCCTGCACCGCAACCTCTCCATCGCCGACCAGGCCAACCAGGTCGACCTGGTCAAGCGCTCCGAGTCCGGCATGGTCACCGACCCGATCACGGTGCACCCGGACGCGACGCTGCGCGAGGCCGACGAGCTGTGCGCGAAGTTCCGCATCTCGGGCGTCCCGGTCACCGACCCGGCGGGCAAGCTGCTCGGCATCGTCACCAACCGCGACATGGCCTTCGAGTCGGACCGCAGCCGCCAGGTGCGCGAGGTCATGACCCCGATGCCGCTGGTCACGGGCAAGGTCGGCATCTCCGGCGTGGACGCCATGGAGCTGCTGCGCCGCCACAAGATCGAGAAGCTTCCGCTGGTCGACGACGCGGGCATCCTCAAGGGCCTCATCACGGTCAAGGACTTCGTCAAGGCCGAGCAGTACCCGAACGCCGCCAAGGACAAGGGCGGCCGGCTGCTCGTCGGCGCGGCCGTCGGCGTCGCCGGAGACGCGTACGAGCGCGCCCAGGCCCTGATCGAGGCGGGCGCCGACTTCATCGTCGTCGACACCGCCCACGGCCACTCCCGCCTGGTCGGCGACATGGTCGCCAAGATCAAGTCGAACTCCGGCGTGGACGTCATCGGCGGCAACGTCGCCACCCGCGACGGCGCCCAGGCGCTGATCGACGCCGGCTGCGACGGCATCAAGGTCGGCGTAGGCCCCGGCTCCATCTGCACCACCCGCGTCGTCGCCGGCATCGGCGTCCCGCAGGTCACCGCGATCTACGAGGCCGCGCTGGCCGCCAAGGCCGCGGGCGTCCCGGTCATCGGCGACGGCGGCCTCCAGTACTCCGGCGACATCGCGAAGGCCCTGGTCGCGGGCGCCGACACGGTGATGCTCGGCTCGCTGCTCGCGGGCTGCGAGGAGTCCCCGGGCGAGCTGCTCTTCATCAACGGCAAGCAGTTCAAGTCGTACCGCGGCATGGGCTCGCTCGGCGCGATGCAGTCCCGCGGCGACCGCCAGTCCTTCTCGAAGGACCGCTACTTCCAGGAGGGCGTGGGCGGCGACGACAAGCTCATCCCCGAGGGCATCGAGGGCCAGGTGCCCTACCGCGGCCCGCTTTCGGCGGTGGTGCACCAGCTCGTCGGCGGCCTGCGCCAGTCGATGTTCTACGTCGGCGGCCGCACCGTTCCGCAGCTGCAGGAGCGGGGCCGCTTCGTCCGGATCACCTCGGCGGGCCTCAAGGAGAGCCACCCGCACGACATCCAGATGACGGTGGAAGCACCGAACTACTCCCGCAAGGGATAGCAGCTCAGCAGCTCAGCCGAGAGGGGCGGGCCCGGGTGACCGGGTCCGCCCCTCTCGCGTGACCGTCCGTACAGCGGTCACCGGAACGCGGGTCCCCGGGGTTCGGGGATACTGGACGGGCAGACCCAGAGGAAAGGCCACCACACGTGACTGAGATCGAGATCGGGCGCGGCAAGCGCGGCCGCAGGGCGTACGCGTTCGACGACATCGCCATCGTCCCGAGCCGGCGGACCCGGGACCCGAAGGAGGTCTCGATCGCCTGGCAGATCGACGCGTACCGCTTCGAGCTCCCCTTCCTGGCCGCCCCCATGGACTCGGTCGTCTCCCCGCAGACCGCGATCCGCATCGGCGAGCTCGGCGGCCTCGGCGTGCTGAACCTCGAAGGCCTGTGGACCCGCTACGAGGACCCGCAGCCGCTGCTCGACGAGATCGCGGAGCTGGACGAGGATTCCGCCACCCGCCGCCTCCAGGAGATCTACTCGGCGCCGATCCAGGCGGACCTGATCCGGCAGCGCATCAAGGAGGTGCGCGACTCGGGTGTCGTCACCGCCGCCGCGCTGTCCCCGCAGCGCACCGCCGAGTTCTCCAAGGCCGTCGTGGAAGCGGGCGTGGACATCTTCGTGATCCGCGGCACCACCGTGTCGGCGGAGCACGTCTCCGGCGCCGCCGAGCCGCTGAACCTCAAGCAGTTCATCTACGAGCTCGACGTCCCGGTCATCGTCGGCGGCTGCGCCACCTACACGGCCGCCCTGCACCTGATGCGCACCGGCGCCGCGGGCGTCCTGGTCGGCTTCGGCGGCGGCGCCGCGCACACCACGCGCAACGTGCTCGGCATCCAGGTCCCGATGGCCACCGCCGTCGCCGACGTGGCCGCGGCCCGCCGCGACTACATGGACGAGTCCGGCGGCCGGTACGTGCACGTCATCGCCGACGGCGGCGTGGGCTGGTCCGGGGACATCCCGAAGGCCGTCGCCTGCGGCGCCGACGCGGTGATGATGGGCTCCCCGCTGGCCCGTGCCACGGACGCGCCCGGCAAGGGCAACCACTGGGGCATGGAGGCCGTCCACGAAGACGTGCCGCGCGGCAAGAAGGTCAACCTCGGCGTGGTCGGCACCACCGAGGAGATCCTCACCGGCCCGTCGCACACCATGGACGGCTCGATGAACATCTTCGGCGCTCTGCGCCGCTCGATGGCCACCACCGGCTACAGCGAGCTCAAGGAGTTCCAGCGGGTCGAGGTCACGGTCGCGGATTCGCAGCACAGCCGCTGACCGGCTCTTTTCCGTACGTACGCCGGAGGGCCGGCACCCCGAGCGGGGTGCCGGCCCTCCGGCGTCGGTCCGTGCGGGCCGGCTCAGAGCCCGAAGTACAGGCTTACGGCATGCTCGACCTCGGCCATCTCGTCCCGGTCGAGGTAGTGGACCGGGTCGCCGTGGATGTACGCGATGTCGACCGTACGGATCTGATCGACGAGCAGTCGCGTGAGAACGCCGGCGAATTCCAGCTGGGGCCGGAACGCGGCAGGCTGGGCGCTGGTCGACGTGGGGATGACCGTAGTCACGTTCCAGGGCATGGAGCTCGGACTGAGGACGAGCCCGTACCGCTTGCCGCGCTGTTCGTGCCCGCGCTTGGCGTCACCGAAGTCGACCCGGTAGACGGCACCCCGGATCACCAGGCATCCGCTTCGTCACTCAGGTCCTCGTCGGCGAGCCGCTCGGCGTCCGCGCGCGCCTTGGTGAGCCATACCTCCCGCTCCAGCAGCCGCAGGGCCCGCCGGATCACATCGCTCGTGCGCTCGCCCTCGCGCGTGGCCGCAGCGATGATGCGCTCGTCCTCTTCGGTGGGGCGGAACCCTATGGTCGTGGCCATGAAGCCAGGCTAGCGCGCTGTGCAACATCCGTCCAGCGAACGTTGCACAACGGCGCCCGGTTCTCAGAGGCGGTGGGCGGCGCCCGCCGGGCTGGCGCCACGGGTGTCCAGGAGCAACTGGGCCTTCACCGCGAGGCCTTGCAGGTCGTACGTGCGGTGGTGCTGGAGCAGGATCGTCAGATCGGCGTTGGCGGCGGCCTCGTACAACGATTCGGCACGGGGCACCGGCTGGTCCCTGACCCGCCAGCCCGCGATGAACGGGTCGTGGTAGCTGATCAGCGCGCCCAGGTCGAGGAGGCGGCTGGCGATCTCGCGGGCCGGGGAGCCCTCCTGGTCGGCGAGGTCGGGCTTGTAGGTGACGCCGAGGAGCAGGACGCGGGCGCCGCGCGCGGACTTGCCGTGCTCGTTCAGGAGGGTGGCGGAGCGCTGGATGACGTACTGCGGCATCCGGTTGTTGATCTCCTGCGCCAGGCCCACCATGCGCAGGGGGTGGCCGGGGGTGCGGGTGGTGTGGGGGAGGTAGTTCGGGTCGAGGGGCACGCTGTGGCCGCCGACGCCCGGGCCGGGGCGGAAGGCCTGGAAGCCGTACGGCTTGGTCTCGGCGCAGCGGATGACGTCCCAGAGGTCGACGCCGAGGTCGTGGCACAGGACCGCCATCTCGTTCATGAGGGCGATGTTGACGTGCCGGTAGTTGGTTTCCAGGAGCTGTACGGTCTCGGCCTCGCGCAGGCCTCGGGCGCGGACCACCTTCTCGGTGAGCCGGGCGTAGAAGGCGTGCGCGGACTCCGTGCAGGCGGGGGTGAGGCCGCCGATCACCTTGGGGGTGTTGGAGATGCCGTGGGTGCGGTTGCCCGGGTCGAGGCGGCTGGGGGAGTAGGCCAGGTGGAAGTCCCGGCCCGCCCGGAGTCCGGAGCCCTCTTCGAGGATGGGGCGGAGGTAGTCCTCGGTGACGCCCGGGTGGGCGGCGGATTCGAGGATCACCGTGGTGTGGGGGCGCAGGCGGGCGGCGAGCGCGTGGCCGGCCTCGCCGACGGCCGAGAGGTCGAGTGCGCGATCGGCGCCGAGCTGGGTAGGGGCGCAGATGACGGCGGTGCGGACCCTGCCCAGCTCGGCGGGGTTGGTGGTGACCCGGAAGCCGGCCGCCGACATGCGGCGGATCTCGGCGGCGGTGAGGGTGGAGTCCGTGACCGGACCGCTGTCGTAGCCGACCGTCTCGATCCCGGCGGCGACGGCCGCCTGGGCGAGGGGGAGGCCGAGATGGCCGAGTCCGATGACGGCGAGATCTGCGGGCATGGGGGTGCCGTCCCTTCCCTGACATGAGGGGGATGCGCGCGCAAGCCCTGTGGACAGGAGGAGCCCCGAAAAGCTGGCGCAATGTCAGGTTAGGCGTATATATGACAGATATGCCGCATTCTCGAGTGATGGTCGTCCTTGTGTTGTCCACAGGCGGTGGCTGATGTGGGCGCGGGCGGTCAGAATCATGAAAACGGGGGATGTGAGCGGGATCACCCGCAGCTACGGGAGGCAGCCGTGAGGACAGCGACACTGGGGCCGGCGCAGCGCGCCGAGGCCCTCGCCCGGATGGCCGAGCGGGAACTGGACCTGCTGGTGGTGGGCGCGGGAGTGGTCGGCGCGGGCACCGCGCTCGACGCGGTGACCAGAGGCCTGTCGACGGGGCTGGTGGAGGCGCGCGACTGGGCGTCCGGCACGTCCAGCCGGTCGAGCAAGCTCATCCACGGCGGGCTCAGGTACCTGGAGATGCTCGACTTCGCCCTCGTACGGGAGGCGCTGAAGGAGCGCGGGCTGCTCCTGGAGCGCCTCGCCCCGCACCTGGTGAAGCCGGTGCCCTTCCTGTACCCCTTGCAGCACAAGGGCTGGGAGCGGCTCTATGCGGGCTCGGGCGTCGCCCTGTACGACGCGATGTCGGTCTCCAGCGGCCACGGGCGGGGCCTGCCGGTCCACCGGCACCTGTCGCGCAAGCGCGCGCTGCGGGTGGCGCCGGCCCTGCGCAAGGACGCGCTGGTCGGAGCCCTCCAGTACTACGACGCCCAGATGGACGACGCGCGGTACGTGGCCACGCTGGTGCGGACGGCCGCGGTGTACGGGGCGCATTGCGCCAACCGGGCGAGGGTGGTCGGCTTCCTGCGCGAGGGCGAACGGGTGGTCGGCGCGCGGGTGCGGGACGTCGAGGGCGGCGGTGAGTACGAGATCCGCGCGAAGCAGGTCGTGAACGCCACCGGGGTGTGGACGGACGACACGCAGGCGCTGATCGGGGAGCGCGGGCAGTTCCACGTACGGGCGTCGAAGGGCATCCACCTGGTCGTGCCGAAGGACCGGATCCATTCGAGCACCGGCCTGATCCTGCGGACCGAGAAGTCGGTGCTGTTCGTCATCCCGTGGGGGCGGCACTGGATCGTGGGGACGACGGACACCGACTGGGACCTGGACAAGGCGCACCCGGCGGCGTCGAGCGCGGACATCGACTACCTGCTGGAGCATGTGAACTCGGTGCTGGCGGTGCCGCTGACGCGCGACGACGTCCAGGGTGTGTACGCGGGCCTGCGGCCGCTGCTGGCCGGGGAGTCGGACGCCACGAGCAAGCTGTCGCGCGAGCACACGGTGGCGCACCCGGTGCCGGGGCTGGTGGTGGTGGCGGGCGGCAAGTACACGACGTACCGGGTCATGGCGAAGGACGCGGTCGACGAGGCGGTGCACGGGCTGGACCAGCGGGTGGCGGAGTGCGTGACGGAGGACGTGCCGCTGGTGGGAGCGGAGGGGTACCGGGCGCTGTGGAACGGGCGGGCCAGGCTGGCGGCCCGCACGGGTCTTCATGTGGTGCGGGTGGAGCACCTGTTGAACCGGTTCGGGTCGCTGACGGAGGAACTGCTGGACCTCATCGCCGTCGATCCGGGGCTGGGCGAGCCGGTGACCGGGGCGGAGGACTACCTGCGGGCGGAGATCGTGTACGCCGCCTCGCACGAGGGCGCACGGCACCTGGACGATGTGCTGACGCGGCGGACGCGGATCTCGATCGAGACCTTCGACCGGGGGACGCGGTCGGCGCGGGAGTGCGCGGAGTTGATGGCGCCGGTGCTGGGGTGGGACAAGCAGCAGATCGAGAAGGAAGTGGAGCACTACGAGAAGCGGGTTCAGGCGGAGCGGGAATCGCAGCGCCAGCCGGACGACCAGACGGCGGACGCGGCGCGGCTGGGGGCGCCCGACATCGTTCCGTTGTAAGTCCGGGATGCGGAAAGGGGAACCGCGGACCCGGGGCGCCCGTCCGTTGCGGAGTGAGGAACAATGAGGGTTCTGCCGGGGCGGGTTACCGCGGACCCCGGCCGCCGGGTCGCTCGGCCGCCGGGTCGCTCGGCCGCTGGGGCAGGCGGAGCAGCGGCACGATCGCAGAGGGGACGCATGTCGAAGCCGGAGACGCCTGCGGCGAAGCCTGTGGCTGAGCCTGCCGGGCCTGAGGACGCGCACTCGGTGCCTGCCGAGGCGCCTGCGGCGAAGCCTGGGTTGAAGTCGGTGGCTGGGGCTGACGAGCCCGAGGATGCGAAGCCGGTGCCTGCAGTCGCCAAGCCGGGGCCGCCTGTGGCGAAGCCCGGGCCCAAGCAGGTGGTCGAGAGTGCCGAGCCCGAGGATGCGAAGCCGGGGTCGCCTGCGGCGAAGCCGGTGGTTGAGGCTGCCGGGACCGAGGATGCGAAGCCGGGGCCTGCGGCTGCCAAGCCGGGGCCGGGCAAGGCTGTGCCCGCCGGGTCGGCTGCGGGCAAGCCGGTGGTTGAGGCTGCCGGGACCGAGGATGCGAAGCCGGGGCCTGCGGCTGCCAAGCCGGGGCCGGGCAAGGCTGTGCCCGCCGGGTCGGCCGCGGACAAGCCGGTGGTTGAGGCTGACGAGCCCGAGGATGCGAAGCCCCTGCCTGCGGCTGCGGAGGCTGACCCTGCCAAGGCGGAGGCTGCGCCTGGGAAGTCGGGCAAGGCCGCCGCCGGGGCGCCGAAGGCTGCCGCGGTCGAGGCTGAGGACGCGAAGGGTGCGGCTGCCGGGCCGGGCCTTGGCAAGGCTGGGGCTGGGGCCGCGAAGGCGGCCAAGGGAGAGGCTGCGGCTGCCGGGGCGGCGAAGGCGGTGAAGGACCAAGGACGGTTGCTGGCCGGGCGGTATCGGCTGGGGGCCGTGCTCGGCCAGGGCGGGATGGGGACCGTCTGGCGGGCTGAGGACGAGACGCTGGGTCGGACCGTCGCCGTCAAGGAGCTCCGCTTCAGCACCGGGGTCGACGAGGACGAGAAGCGCCGCCTCATCACCCGCACCCTCCGCGAGGCCAAGGCCATTGCGCGGATCCGGAGCGGGGGCGCCGTCACCGTCTACGACGTGGTCGACGAGGACGCCCGGCCGTGGATCGTCATGGAGCTCATCGAGGGGCCCTCGCTCGCCGAGTTCATACGCGAGAACGGCCCCCTCACCCCGCACCGCGCCGCCGAGGTCGGCCTCGCGGTGCTCGACGTCCTGCGCGCCGCGCACGGCCAGGGCATCCTGCACCGGGACGTCAAGCCGTCCAACGTGCTCATCGCCGCCAGCGGCCGCGTCGTCCTCACCGACTTCGGCATCGCCCAGGTCGAGGGCGACCCCTCCGTCACCTCCACCGGCATGCTCGTCGGCGCCCCCTCCTACATCTCCCCCGAGCGAGCCCGGGGTTACAAGCCCGGCCCGCCCGCCGACATGTGGTCGCTCGGCGGTCTGCTGTACGCCGCAGTCGAGGGCGTGCCCCCGTACGACAAGGGCTCCGCGCTCGCCACCCTCACCGCCGTGATGACCGAGCCGGTGGACCCGCCCAAGAACGCCGGTCCGCTGACCGAGGTCATCTACGGCCTGCTCGCCAAGGATCCGGCCCACCGGCTTGACGACGCCCGCGCGCGGGCGATGCTCACGGCCGTCCTCGACGCGCCCGAGCCCGTACCGGCCCCCGAGCCGGTCCCGGCCGCCGACGAGACCCGGCAGATCTCCCTCGCGGACGCCAAGGAGGCCGCCGACAAGGCCACCGAGGAGAAGGCCGCCGAGAAGGCGGCGAAGAAGGAACGCGAGCGGCGGGAGCGCGAGCAGCGCGAACGGGCCCGCGCCGCCCTGAAGTCGGCCCGCAAGGCGGCGGCGGGCGCCGCAGCCGCGAAGGCCGCCTCGGCAGCGGAGGCACCGGATCCGTCGGCCGCGCCGGCCGCCAAGCCCAAGTCCAAGGCCGCCCCGGTGGCGGCGCCGCTCACCGACGTCATGGCGCGCCGCACCATCGCGCTCGCGATAGTCGCCGTCGTCGTGGTGCTGGCGGCGGTCGGCTCGCTCATCGCCTACGCCATCAGCGGCGACGACACCGGCGGTGGACGCAAGGACCAGGGCAAGGGCGGCGGCAAGCCCACCCCGGCCGCGTCAGCGAGCCAGTCCCCGGGCGGTGCCCAGCCGGGCAACCCCCCGGCTTCGCCCCCGCCCTCCCCGAACGCAGGCGAGCCGGGCGCCGGCCAGCAGCAGACGCCGTCCACCGCCAGTGGCGGCGGCACCGGCAGCGCCGGCCAGGGGCAGGGCGCTTCGCCCGGAGGCTCGGGCGGCGGACTCCCCGCGGGATACGCCCTGATGACGGATCCCGGGTTCCACTTCTCGATGGCGATGCCCGAGGGCTTCAAGCAGACGGGCATAGCGGGCACCAACTCGGGCGGCATATACAGCCGTGACGACGGCTTCCCGCGGATCCAGGTCGACTACAACAACCGCCCCGGGGACGACGCGCGCGCCGCCTGGCTCGCACTGGCCCCCGGCACGAAGTCCAGCAGCAAGAACTACAAGCTGATCGGGATCACCTCGACGAGCTACCGGAACTACCCCACCGTCGCCGACTGGGAGTTCGAGCGCGAGCAGAACGGCATCCGGGTCCGCGTGCTCAACCGCGGCTTCAAGATGGACGCGACGCACGGCTACGCCATCATGATCAGCTGCGCCGCCGACCAGTGGGACGGCCCCGAGTGCACGCAGATGCGTACCACCGCTTTCGAGACCTTCCAGTCGCTCGGCTGACCTCGGGACGCGGGCGGCCCCGGCGACGTATCGTGTCAGCGGGGCCACGGGGGTGCCCCCAGCACTCGGGGGAGGCGATGTGGAGGAGTACGCGGGCCGGATCCTGGCCCACCGGTACCGCCTGCCGCTGCCGCCGTCGGACGAGTACGAGCTGATCGAGACCCGCGCCTTCGACACGCGGAGCGGGCAGGAAGTCCTGGTACGGCAGGTGCCGTTGCCGGAGGTCGTGGACGCGGAGCTGCTCGACGGCCCGCGGGCCGTCCCGGCGGCCGGGCGCCGCGACCCGGCGGACCTGCCGGCCGTACGGCGCGCCATCGAGGCGGCGCAGGCGGCGGCCGCCATCCCCGACCATCCGCGGCTGGACCAGGTCTTCGACGTCTTCGCCGAGGGCGGGTCGCTGTGGATCGTGAGCGAACTGGTCCCGGCGCGGCCGCTGGCGGCGCTGATCGCCGATGAGACGTTGAGCCCGTACCGGGCGGCTGAGGTGGCCTCGGACGTCCTGACCGCGTTGCGGGTGCTGCACGCGCACGGGTGGACGCACCGGAACATCACGGTGCGGACGGTGCTGGTGTGCGAGGACGGGCGCGTCGTACTGACCGGCCTCGCGGCCGGCGCGGCGGAGGAGGCCCTGTGCGGCTACGACCCCGTTCCGGGCCGTGACACCTCCGGCGGGGACGCGGGGTGGGGTGGTGCGGCCCCCGCCGCCGCGCCTGCGGCCGGCTCGGAGGGGGCAGCGCTCGTCCCTGGTGCCGGGATCGGCGGGCAGGTCGCTGCGCCTGCGGCGGGCGGGGACGGCGGGTTCGGCCGGCCGGCCGTGGCGCCTGCTGCGGGCACCGATGTCGAGCTCCGTGGTCCGGCCGCCGCGCTTGGCACGGGCACTGATGCCGAGTCCGGTGGTCCGGCCGCTGCGCCTGGCGCGGGCCGGGATGACGGCGGGCCCTCGTACGCGCCGTTGGTGGCTCCGGGGTACGACACCGGGCCGCGGTACAACGATCACATCGCCCCCGGGCGGCCCGAGGAGCGGCCCGACCTCCAGGCCGCCGCGCGGGCCGGGGCGATCGCCGCGTACCGGGCCGGGGCCCGGGCGGCCGCCGCCAAGGTCACCGAGCAGCGCAAGGCCGGTTCCGGCCCCATCGTGGTGCCGGAGCCGAAGCCCGCGGGGTCGGCCCTGCCGCAGGGGTACTCGTACCCGTACGGCACCCCGGAGACCGGCACCACCGAGCCCTGGCACGGAGCCACCCCGCGCCGTCCGTCCCTCTCGGACCCGGAGCCGGACCAGTCGCCCGAACCCGTACCGGAAGGCCGGCCCGCGCCACAGCGGCCGGGGCCCTGGCCCGAGTTGGAGCCGCGGGCCTGGCCGGAGGCCGGGGAGCAGGGGCAGGAGCAGGGGCAGGGGCAGGGGCAGGGGCAGGGGCAGGGGCAGAGGCAGGTGGAGGGCGGCGGGCGGCCCGGGCTGCCCGCGCGGTTGGCGTTGCCGCAGGGGTACCGGCAGGCCGATGAGGTGGCTGTGGCGGGCGGCGGGGCACGGGCCTACACGGCGGCGGCGCAGCCCAGTGCGCTGGGAGCCGAACGGGCACGGCAGACGCGGATGGCCGTCGTCGGGGCCGTCACCGAGCGGTGGGCTCCCGAGCAGGCCGGGCCCGTGCAGGGGCACTGGCAGCTGGCGCCCCCCGTCGGGTCCGCCACCGACCTCTGGGCGCTCGGCGCGCTGCTGTACCGCGCCGTGCAGGGGCATGCCCCGTATCCCGAGGACAGCGTCGCCGAGCTCGTCGAGATGGTGTGCTCCGAGCCCCCCGCCTTCGCGGAGGAGTGCGGCGCGCTCCGCCCCGTCGTGGAGTCGCTGCTGCGTCAGGACCCGACCGAGCGCCCCGACTTCGAGGAGCTCCGCGGCTGGCTGCGTTCCCTCGTACGGTCCGCCCCCGAGCCGGAGGCGGCGCCGCTGCCGGAGCCGGATCCCGCGCGGCTGCCCGTCGTACGCCGTCGCGGCGACCTCCACGGGCGGCACCGCAATCCCGCGGCCCCCCGCAAGCCCCGCTCCCTCGGCCGGACCCTGCTCGTCGGCATCCTGGTCCTCCTCGCCGGAGCGGTGGCGTACGCGCTGCTGTTCATGCCCCGCTCCGCCGCCCCGGAGGGGCCGAAGAACACCCCGGGCGACAGTGCGCAGTCACCGCCCAAGCAGAGCCAGGGTCAGAGCCAGAGCCAGAGCCAGAGCCAGAGTCCCGGTCCGAGTGGCTCACAGACACCCAGCGGCACTCCCGAGTCCGACCCGGCGCCCCAGACGGCCGCCCCGGCCCCGCCCGGCTACACCACCCAGCAGGACCCGGAGCACTTCGAGATCGCCGTCCCCGACGGCTGGGAGCGCCGCGGCATCAACGAGGCCGGCCAGGTCCGCTACACCGACGGCCAGTTCGTCCTGACCGTCGTCCCCGGCCGGGACAAGGTCCAGGGCAACCCGGACCCGGCGGCGTACCAGAAGGACAAGGAACCGGAGCTGACCCCGTACCGGACCTCCACCTGGTCCACCGTCGGCGACATCAAGACCACCAAGGTCGGCCAGCAGCTGCGCGCCACGGGCCGGTACACGTGGATCGACGGCACCGGCCGCAACGTCTTCGCCCGCAACTTCGTCGTCGCGCTCGGCGGCAGCTACCACGTCGTCATGGTGACCGGCCCCGAGGACGAACAGGGGAAGGTCACCGAGGTCTTCGAAAAGGCCACGACGAGTTACAAGTCGGGCGGCTGAACGGTGGCTGACGGGCGGTCAGTACGGCGATTGCGTCACAGTGCGGGCTTTCGACGGCCGGGCGGTTCCGACAGCACCCTGGCGCTCCGTAATCTGACCTGAAGTGCAGAGAGCGGCGGGATTTCGTGGAACAGCAGACAGGTGGGGGCGCCGTGCTGGCGGGCCGGTACCGGCTCGTCGAGCCGATCGGTCGCGGCGGCATGGGCAAGGTGTGGCGCGCGCATGACGAGCTGCTCCACCGGACCGTCGCCGTCAAGGAACTGACGGCCGGTCTCTACGTGGCCCAGGCCGACCGGGACGTCATGCACGCCCGGACGCAGAAGGAGGCCCGGGCCGCGGCCCGGATCCAGCATCCGGCGGTCGTCACCGTCCACGACGTGCTGGAACACGACGACCGGCCGTGGATCGTCATGGAGTACATCGACGGCCCCTCCCTCGCGGAGGCGGCCAAGGCGGCCGGCCGGATCGAGCCCCGCGAGGCGGCCAGGATCGGGCTGCACGTGCTGGGCGCGCTGCGCGCCGCGCACGCGGTCGGCGTCCTGCACCGGGACGTGAAGCCGGGCAACGTGCTGCTCGCCAAGGACGGCCGGGTGCTGCTCACGGACTTCGGGATCGCGGCGATCGAGGGCGACTCGTCCATCACGCGCACCGGCGAGATCGTCGGCTCGATCGACTACCTGGCCCCCGAGCGGGTCACGGGCGGCACCCCGGGCACCGCCTCCGACCTGTGGTCGCTGGGCGCGACCCTGTACACGGCGGTCGAGGCCCGCTCGCCGTTCCGCCGCACCTCGCCCATCTCCAGCCTCCAAGCCGTGGTCAACGACGAACCGCCGGCTCTGAAGCAGTCCGGGGCGCTGGGGCCGGTCATCACCGCCCTGTTGCGCAAGGATCCGGCGGAGCGGCCCTCGGCCGAGGAGACGGAGCGGATGCTGCTGGAGGCGATGGAGGGCCGGCAGCCGAAGGCGGCGCAGGCGTACGTGCCGACGCGCGCGGTGACCTCGGAGGAACTCGCCCCGGCGCAGCACCGGCCCGAGGAGCCGGCGGCGCCGGCGACGGAGACCGGGCAGACGGCCCCGCTGCCGGAGCCCCGGGAGACGGCGCCGGTACCCGCCCCCGCACCCGCCCCGGCGAACGGCTGGATCAAGCGCGCCGCGGTGATCGCCCTGGTGGCGGCGCTGCTCGGCGGCGGCGGTGTGTTCGGCCTGCTCAAGTTCACGGGTGACGCCGACAAGGGCGGCGGTTCCGACCGGACCACGAGCAACGCCGACGGGAAGTCGGGCGACGAGGGCGAGGAGGAGGAGACCCTCGCCGCGCCGGCCGGGTGGACCGAGGTCACCGACCCCACGGGCTTCACCCTCTTCGTCCCGGACGGGTGGAAGCGCCAGATGGACGGCGACCAGATCGACTACACCCCGGACAACGGGAAGCACTTCATCCGGATCGCCGCCGACTCCACCCCGGACTACGACACCCCGTACATGCACCTGATCGACCTGGAGAAGCAGGTGCAGAAGCGGACGGACTACAAGAAGCAGAGGCTGAACCAGAACACCTTCCGGGACAGCACCCGGGCTGCGCTCTGGGACTTCAGCTGGACCGAGAAGGGGACGCATGCCGGCCCCCGCCGGGCCGTCGAGCAGATGTACATCGCCCCGGACGAAACCGAGTACGCGATCTACATGTCGGGGCCCGCCGCCGACTGGGCCACGACCCAGCAGCAGTTCGACACCGTGCTCAGCGGCTGGGAGCCGCCCGCCGGGAAGCAGTAGGACGGCGGATTCCACGCATCCTGCCAGCGATCGCTGGCGGAAATGGCAAAATCCGGTTACCCACGGGTACCCAAAGGCCTCCGGGCGCAATACGCTCACCGCCATGACGGACTCGCAGGCCCCGGCCCCCCTCCGCACCGCACCGGAACCCACCAACCCGGTCGCCCCGGCCCCGGCCGGTGCCCGGACCGCCGCCGACGTGGTGACCCCCGACCTCGTCGCCCGCCTCACCCGCGGAGTCATCGGCTCCGGCCGCACCGCCAACCACACCCCCTTCACCGGGGACCGGCTCGCGGAGCTCCCCGAGGCCACCCCCGAGGACATCGCCGAGGCCTTCGAGCGGGCCCGCGCCGCCCAGCCCGCCTGGGCCGCAGTCCCCGTACGCAAGCGGGCGGCCGTGCTGCTCCGCTTCCACGACCTGGTCCTCGCCCGGCAGGCCGAGGTCCTCGACCTCATCCAGCTGGAGACCGGCAAGGCCCGCCTGCACGCCCACGAGGAGGTCCAGGCGGTCGCCGTCGCCGCCCGCCACTACGGCCGCAAGGCCCCCTCGTACCTCCGCCCCAAGGGCCACACGGGCGCGATGCCCACCCTCACCAAGGTCACCGAGCTGCGCCAGCCTCGCGGGGTCGTCGGCCAGATAGCCCCCTGGAACTACCCGCTCGAACTGTCGGTCGGCGACGCCCTGCCCGCCTTCGTGGCCGGCAACGCGCTCGTCATGAAGCCCGACACCGAGACCGCGCTGACCGCCCTGTGGGCCCGCGACCTGCTGATCGAGGCCGGGCTGCCCGCCGAGGTCTTCCAGATCGTCCTCGGGGAGGGCCCCGTCGTCGGCCCCGAGGTGGTCCGCCACGCCGACTACGTCTCCTTCACCGGCTCCACCCGTACCGGCCGCGAGGTCGCCCGCGGCGCGGCCGACCGCCTCGTCGGCGTCTCCCTGGAGCTCGGCGGCAAGAACGCCATGCTCGTCCTGCACGACGCCGACATCGAGAAGGCCGCCGCGGGCGCCGTCCGCGCCTGCTTCTCCTCCGCCGGCCAGCTGTGCATCTCCATCGAGCGGCTCTACGTCCACGCCTCGATCGCCGACGCGTTCGTCGAGCGGTTCGCCGCCCGTACGAAGGCCATGCGGCTCGGCGCCTCCCTCGCCTACGGCGCCGACATGGGCTCGCTCGTCGGCGAACGCCAGCTGGAGACCGTGCAGCGGCACGTGGACGAGGCCGTCGCCAAGGGCGCCACCCTCGTCGCCGGCGGCACCGCCCGCCCCGACATCGGCCCGCTCTTCTACGAGCCCACCATCCTCGACGGGGTCGAGGCGCCCATGGCGGTGTGCGGCGAGGAGACCTTCGGCCCGGTCGTCTCCGTCTACCGCTTCACCGACGAGGACCAGGCCATTGCCGAGGCCAACGCCACCGCCTACGGCCTGAACTCCAGCGTCTGGACCAAGGACTCCCGCCGCGGCCACGCCGTCGCCGCCCGCCTGCGCACCGGCACCGTCAACATCAACGAGGGCTACGCCCCCGCCTACGGCAGCGCCCAGGCCCCCATGGGCGGAATGAAGGACTCCGGCCTCGGCCGCCGCCATGGCTCCGAGGGCATCCTCAAGTACACCGAGGCCCAGACCGTCGCCCACCAGCGACTGCTCCCGATGGCGCCCTCGCTGGGCATGGACGACGAGAAGTACGCGGCGTTCATGACCCGCAGCCTCAAGGTCATGAAGGCACTCCGATTCCGCTAAATCAGACTCCGCTAAGGGGCAGCACCGTGTCTGAGTCGTACGACTACGACGTCATCGTCATCGGATCGGGCTTCGGGGGGTCGGTCTCGGCCCTGCGGCTGACCGAGAAGGGCTACCGGGTCGGCGTCCTGGAGGCAGGACGCCGCTTCACCCGCGAGAGCCTGCCGAAGAACAGCTGGGACCTGCGCAACTACCTGTGGGCCCCGGCCCTCGGGCTGTACGGGATCCAGCGGATCCACCTGCTCGGCAATGTGATGGTGCTCGCCGGCGCCGGCGTGGGCGGCGGCTCGCTCAACTACGCCAACACCCTCTACGTGCCGCCCACCCCCTTCTTCGAGGACCGGCAGTGGGCGTCCATCACCGACTGGCGCGAGGAACTCGCCCCGTACTACGAGCAGGCCCAGCGGATGCTCGGGGTGCGCCTCAACCCGACGATGACCCCCTCCGACGTCCACCTCAAGGCGGCCGCCGAGAAGATGGGCGTCGCGGACTCCTTCCACATGGCCCCGGTCGGCGTCTTCTTCGGAGACGGCGAGGATGCCGAGGGGCAGGCGAAGGTCCGGCCCGGGGACGAGGTCGCCGACCCCTACTTCGGGGGCGCCGGCCCCGCCCGCAAGGCCTGCACCGAGTGCGGCGAGTGCATGACCGGCTGCCGGCACGGCGCGAAGAACACCCTCAACGAGAACTACCTGCACCTCGCCGAGCGCGCCGGGGCCGTCATCCACCCCATGACGACGGTCACCGCCCTCTCCGAGCACCCCGAGGGCGGCTACCGCGTCCGCACCGTCCCCACCGACGGCCGCCGCCGGGGCAAGGCGAAGGTGCTGCGCGCCCGGTACGTGGTCGTCGCGGCGGGCACGTACGGCACCCAGACCCTGCTGCACACGATGAAGGACCGCGGCGAGCTCCCGAAAATCTCGGGTCGGCTCGGCGATCTGACCCGGACCAACTCGGAGGGCCTGGTCGGCGCGCAGACCGACGACCGCCGCTACCGCAAGCGCCACGGCGCAGGCCCCGGCAAGGAGCAGCGCGCCGACTTCACCCGCGGCGTGGCGATCACCTCCTCGGTGCACCCCAACGCCGACACCCACATCGAGCCCGTCCGCTACGGCAAGGGCTCCAACGCCATGGGGTTCATGACCGTCCTCCAGGTGCCCTACGCCAAGCACCGGGTCCGCGCCTGGTTCGCCCGCACCGCCCGCCACCCGCTGCAGCTGGCGCGGTCGCTGTCCAACCGGCGCTGGTCGGAGCGGACCATCATCGGCCTGGTCATGCAGTCGCTGGACAACTCCCTGACGACCTACCGCAAGCCCGGCGGCATCGGGAAGGGCCTGCTCACCGCCCGCCAGGGCCACGGCGCGCCCAACCCCGTCCAGATCGCCGAGGCCACGCAGGCCGCGACCCTGCTGGCCGAGGAGATCAACGGATTCCCGGGCAGCAACATAGGCGAGCTGATGGGCACCCCGCTGACCGCGCACTTCCTCGGCGGCTGCCCGATCGGCGCCTCGGCGGAGGAGGGCGTGGTGGACCCGTACCACCGGCTCTACGGTTACCCGGGCATCTCGGTGGTGGACGGCGCGGCCGTCTCGGCGAACCTCGGGGTCAACCCGTCGCTGACGATCACGGCGCAGGCGGAGCGGGCGATGTCGTACTGGCCCAACAACGGCGAGCAGGACCCGCGCCCGGAACAGGGCGAGGCCTACGTACGCCTCGCGGCGGTGGAACCGGCCCGCCCGGCCGTCCCGAAGGAGGCCTTCGGCGCGCTGCGGCTGCCGTTCCTGGCGGTCCCGGAGATCCCGCCGAGGGCGCCGGACCCGGCCGGATAGGCCGGGGTCGGCACCGCACTCCCCCTCCGAGCGCGGTACCCACCGCGGTTACATGAGTGACAGACGGTCGCTACGGAAGGTTGTACCGGAATCCCGGAGACCGGTCTGTGGTGTCCCTCACACGGTGAAGGCAACGCGGAACGGCCGGCCCGGGGCGTCCCCTGGGCCGGCCGTTCTTTACGGGGCGACCGGGCTGCTGTCCCCTGCCGTCCGGTCACGCGAGGGAGCGAGGTCCCACGACGCACGCTCCACGGGGGCGTACGTCTCATCGCTCCTGCGGAGCCACGCGTGGTGTTGCGGTCCCGCACCTGGCTGGTGCGGACATCCTCACCAACGAAGGGCGCCCGGGGGCGGTCACCGCCCGGACGAGTGACGAACACCCGCTCAAGGCGAGGGGACTCAGACGCGGCCGCGGCACAGCTCCAGCAGCGTCATGGCCAGGGCGGTACCGGGCTTGCCGAGTGCATCGCTCCAGTGGGAGAGCACCTCCATCTCGCGCGAGAGGTGCACGCGGCGGCCGCCCGAGGCGATCCGGGCCTCCTGGATGACGGTCGAGACGGCCATCCGCTCCTGGATCAGGCCGATGATCCGGTCGTCGATGGCGTCGATGCGCTCGCGGGAGCCGGCGATGAGCTGCTCGGGGGTGGTGGCGATCGTGGTCACGGCGGTTCCCTAAGAATG
>NZ_JAGGOZ010000033.1 GCF_018614075.1 Streptomyces sp. ISL-94
CCCCGCCCCCGCGCGCCGACGGGCCGGGCGAGACCGGGGCCGCGGACGCGCAGGCCCGCCGCCGGGCGGGGGGCGGGCCGTGAGGGGGACCGCCGTGTGGACCGTGCGGGGGGCGGCCGGGCTGCTCACCGTCGTCGGCCTGGGCCACACCCTGTGGAACGGCATCGTCGAGCCCGGCACCGCCCTGGCCTTCGGCACCTTGATCACCCTCGGCGAATTCGCCCGCCGGGACCAGCGCACGGGCCACCCCGCCGAGGCAGCCGACCGACAGCCCGCCCCGCTCGGCTCCGCCGGAGCCCTCGCCTACGCCCTGCTCGGCCAGAACGCCGGGCAGCCCACCCACCACGGCGTCCTCCAGATCGTCGCGGTCGTCGTCGCGGCCGCCCTCGCCGGGATCGTCCCGCACGTCGCGCGCGGCCGGGGCCCCGCCGTCGACCACGTGGCCCGCCGGGTCCTGACCGTCGCCTTCGCCGCCGTCTGTTTCCAGCCGCTCTACAACTCCGGCCGGCTGGAGGACCTGGTCGGCCAGGGCCCGTACCTCGTCCTCTTCCTGCTCTGCCTCCTCGGCCTCACGGCCCTGTGCGACGCCGTGCTCGCCGCGGCCCTGGCCGGGGCGAGCACGGGCTGGCCGTACGGTCCGCTGCTGCGCGACGAGCTGCGCGCCCAGCTGGGCATCGGCTCGGCGATCTGCGCCACCGGCGTCGTGATGGCCCTGGGCGCGGCCGTCGCCGGGCTGTGGGCCCTGCCCGTCTTCTGCGTGCCCCTGCTGCTGACCCAGATGTCCTTCCACCGGATCACCGCGATCCGCACCACCTACCGCCAGACCATCACCTCGCTGGCCCGCGCCACCGAGATCGCCGGATACACGCCGCCCGGGCACTCCCGCCGGGTCGCCGCCCTGAGCTGCGCCGTCGGCAGGGAGCTGGGCCTGTCGGAGCGGGAGCTCACGGTGCTGGAGTACGCCGCCCTGATGCACGACATCGGGCAGCTCTCCCTCGTCGACCCGGTTCCGGCCGGCGCCACCGCCGAGCTGCCCGCCGCCGAGGCCCGCCGGATCGCCGAGCTGGGCGGGGAGGTGGCCCGCCAGACCGGGGTGGCCGCCGAGGTCGCCGTGGTGGTGGAGCGGCAGGCGGACCCGTACCGGGAGCAGCCCGTCGCCGCGCGCATCGTCCGCGCGGTCAACGCGTACGACGACCTGGCCGGCGTGAGCCGTCACCCGGGCGGCTCACTGGCCGCCCTTGAACGGCTCCGCCTGGGCACCGGGCACGATTACCAGCCGGAGGTCGTCGAGTGCTTGGCGAGGGTTCTGGCCAGGGGCGGACATGACAGAGTGGTGCCCGTCCCACCGGGGTAACCCATGGGTAATGAGCGGCCGTCAGAGTGGGCATGGTTGGATGCCAGTAAGAGGGACCGTAGGAGTGTCCGCAAGGCTGCACCGTTATCCCCCAGCGACCGCTGGGAGGTGCCCCCAGGCAGGCGGGAATCGTGAGGATCTTCGGGAAGGTACGGCATCGGCCCTCCGCCTCGTGGCGGCAGGCCACCGACCGCGCGTTCACGCTGATCGGCGACGGGCGGTACGACGACGCGGGCGCGCTCCTGACCAGAGCCGCGGACCTGGAGCCCTGGCTGTCCGAGTCCTGGTTCAACCTGGCCCTGCTGCACAAGTTCCGGCACGACTGGGAGCAGGCGCGGGCCGCCGGGCTGCGCGCCGTGGCCCTGCTGGACCGTGAGACCGGCGCCCCGGACTGGTGGAACGTCGGCATCGCCGCGACCGCGCTCCAGGACTGGCCGCTGGCCCGGCGGGCCTGGCAGGCGTACGGGCTGAAGGTGCCCGGAGACCCGCACGGCGCGGGCGGCAACGGCGAGCCCGTGGGCATGGAGCTCGGCAGCGCGGCCGTACGGTTGTCGCCCGAGGGCGAGGCCGAGGTGGTCTGGGGGCGCCGGCTGGACCCGGCCCGGCTGGAGGTCCTCTCCATCCCGCTGCCCTCCTCGGGGCGGCGCTGGGGCGAGGTCGTCCTGCACGACGGGGTCCCGCACGGCGAGCGGATCACCGCGGCCGGACCCTCGTACCCCGTCTTCGACGAGATCGAGCTGTGGGCGCCCTCGCCGGTGCCGACCTGGGTGGTGCTGCTGGAGGCGGCCACCGAGGCGGACCGCGACGCGCTGGAGCAGCTGGCCTCGGACGCGGGCTTCGCCGCCGAGGACTGGTCCTCGTCGGTGCGGCTGCTGTGCCGGACCTGCTCGGAGAGCGAGATGCCGAGCGACGAGGGCGACGGCGAGCACCTGGACCCGCACGACCACAGTGAGCCGGGGCATCCCGGACCGCTGGGGCACCGCACGGCCGGCTCGTTGTGGGTGCCGGAGCGGGAGTGCGGCCTCGCGGCGCCGGCCGGCCTGGTGCGCGGGCTGCTCGACGGATGGGTCGCGGACAGCCCGGACAGCCGGGAGTGGCGGGATCTCGAAGAAGTCTGCTGAGCCGGGCCGTAGGCTGTACGGGCACATCGGTGGCCATAGGCGACCACCGGTGACTTGGACTTACGGAAGGCGTACGGCGGACATGTCGCAGCAGGAGAACGAGGTAGTCGACGTTGTCGGGGGCCCGAACGACGGGTACGTCGTGGACACGGAGGACTGTGCGGAGCGCGAGCTCGCCCACCGTGAGCGCGGCACCGCCCGCCCGATCACCGTCGTCGGCAACCCGGTCCTGCACCGCGAGTGCAAGGACGTCACCGAGTTCGGCGACGAGCTGGCGCAGCTGATCGACGACATGTTCGCCAGCCAGAAGGCCGCCGAGGGCGTGGGCCTGGCCGCGAACCAGATCGGCGTGGACGCCAAGGTGTTCGTCTACGACTGCCCGGACGACGACGGCGTGCGGCACACCGGTGTCGTGGTCAACCCGAAGCTGGTGGAGCTGCCGGCGGCCGCGCGGGTGCTGGACGACTCCAACGAGGGCTGCCTGTCGGTCCCGACGGCGTACGCCTCCCTGGCCCGCCCTGACTACGCCGAGGTCGAGGGCCAGGACGCGCAGGGCAACCCGATCAAGGTGCGCGGCACAGGTTACTTCGCGCGCTGCCTCCAGCACGAGACCGACCACCTGTACGGGTACCTGTACATCGACCGGCTCTCGAAGCGGGACCGCAAGGACGCCCTGCGGCAGATGGAAGAGGGCACCCCGCGCTACGAGACGGTCCCGAACGACTGATCTGCGCCGCCGGGATACGCGGCCGGGACACACCACTACACCATGCGGAAGGGCCCCGCTCCGGGATCGGAGCGGGGCCCTTCCGCATGGCGCCGCTTCGGACTACTTGGGCGCCGAGCCCCAGCCGCTGTCGGCGGGAGCCGAGCCCCAGCCGCTGTCGGCGGGAGCGGAGCCCCAGCCGGAGTCGGCGGGCGCCGAGCCCCAGCCGCTGTCGGCCGGAGCGGAGCCCCAGCCGGAGTCCGCCGAGGCGGTGGCGGTCGCGCCACCGAGAAGCAGAACGGCGAACGCGGCGGCGGTGGCGATGCGGGAGATACGGGACATGAAAGGCCCCCCTGGGCTGTCGTGAGGTGTGTCCGACCGGGCGCTGTGCGGGGCGGTCAGGCCAGGCGTCATCACGGTACGACACCACTCGACTACAGAGGGGGGTGGTTTGGGTCAAGTGTTCTACGGTTCTCGGCCAGTGCGTGCCGCTCAGGCCACGGCCTGTGGCCCGCGGAAGGTGCGCCTGAAGGAATTCGGCGTGGTGCCGAGCGTGCGGAGGAAATGGTGGCGCAGCGCCGCCGCGTTCCCGAAGCCGCTGCGGCCCGCGATCGCGTCGACCGTGTCGTCGGTGGACTCCAGCAGCTCCTGGGCGAGCAGCACCCGCTGGCGCAGCACCCACTGGTAGGGGGTGGTGCCGGTCTCCTGGAGGAAGCGCCGGGCGAAGGTCCGCGGGGACATGTGCGCGCGCTCCGCGAGCTGCTCGACGGTGATCTCCTCGTCCAGGTGCCGGGCCATCCACCCGATCACCTCGCCCACCGTGTCGCACGCCGTACGGGGCAGCGGGCGCTGGATGTACTGGGCCTGCCCGCCGTCGCGGTGCGGCGGTACGACCATGCGCCGCGCGATGGTGTTGGCCACCTCGGCGCCGTGCTCCTGGCGGACCACGTGCAGGCAGGCGTCGATACCGGAGGCGGTGCCGGCCGAAGTGGTCACCCGGCCCTCGTTCACGTAGAGCACGTCGGGGTCGACCAGGGCGCGCGGGTAGCGGCGCGCCAGGGCGGGGGCGTGCATCCAGTGGGTGGTGCAGCGCCGCCCGTCCAGCAGCCCGGCCGCGCCGAGCACGAACGCCCCGCTGCACACGCTGAGCACGCGCGCGCCCCGGTCCACGGCCCGGTGCAGGGCCTCCAGCAGGGGTTCGGGGTAGTCCCGGGTCGCCGCGGCCCGGTCGGCCGGGACGCAGATCAGGTCCGCGCTCTCCAGCCGCTCCAGCCCGTGCGGGACGACGATGTCGAAATGCCCGTCCCCCGTCATGGAGCGCCGGTCCTCCGCCGCGCACAGGGCGAAGTCGTAGACCGGCAGCCCCATTTCACTGCGGTCGACCCCGAACACCTCGCAGAAGATGCCCAGCTCGAAGGGGGCGACACCATTGACGAGGGCTACGGCCACGTTCTTCAGCATGACGCCAGTGTGGCAGTAATTCGCTCTTTCGTGACAGTCCTGCCACTGTCTGATTCTCGCCGATCCGACGAGGCTGGAGGCATGAACACGTTCCTGGACTACGCCGTCGTCTTCGTCATCGCCGCCCTCCTGCTGGGCCCTTCGCTCTGGGGAGCCGCCCGCGACCGCCGCGTCGACCGTCAGCTGCGCGCGGCCCAGCAGCGCGAGCAGGTCGTCCGCAAGGGGCATCGGCGTGAAGAGGCCCGCACTCGTACGCCCCGTGTTGCCGTGCGGCACGCGCCCGGTCACTGAGCCGGCCCCCGCCCCCAGCAGCCGGGCGGGGGCGGCGGCCGGACGGCCGGACGGGGCCTAGAAGTCCTCGTCCAGGTCGACGGTGCCCTCGACCGCGACCTGGTAGGCCGACGGGCGGCGCTCGAAGAAGTTCGTCAGCTCCTGGACGCCCTGGAGCTCCATGAAGGAGAACGGGTTCGACGAGCCGTACACCGGCGGGAAGCCGAGGCGGACCAGGCGCTGGTCCGCGACGCACTCCAGGTACTCGCGCATGGACTCGGTGTTCATGCCCGGCAGGCCGTCACCGCACAGGTCGTGGCCGAACTGCAGCTCCGCCTCCACGGCCTCCTTCAGCATGTCGGTGACCTGCTGCTGGAGGGCGTCGTCGAAGAGCTCGGGCTCCTCCTTGCGGACCGTGTCCACGACCTCGAAGGCGAAGTTCATGTGCATGGTCTCGTCGCGGAACACCCAGTTGGTGCCGGTCGCCAGGCCGTGCAGCAGACCGCGCGAGCGGAACCAGTACACGTAGGCGAAGGCGCCGTAGAAGAACAGGCCCTCGATGCACGCCGCGAAGCAGATCAGGTTCAGCAGGAAGCGGCGGCGGTCGGCCTGCGTCTCCAACCGGTCGATCTTCTCTACCGAGTCCATCCACTTGAAGCAGAACTGCGCCTTCTCGCGGATCGACGGGATCTCCTCGACCGCGTCGAAGGCGGCCGCGCGGTCGTCCGGGTCGGGCAGGTAGGTGTCGAGCAGCGTCAGGTAGAACTGGACGTGCACGGCCTCCTCGAACAGCTGGCGCGACAGGTACAGGCGCGCCTCCGGGGAGTTGATGTGCTTGTAGAGCGTGAGCACCAGGTTGTTCGAGACGATCGAGTCGCCCGTCGCGAAGAACGCGACCAGGCGGCCGATCATGTGCTGCTCGGCCGGCGTCAGCTTCGCGAGGTCGGCGACGTCCGAGTGGAGGTCGACCTCCTCCACCGTCCACGTGTTCTTGATCGCGTCCCGGTAGCGCTCGTAGAAGTCCGGGTAGCGCATGGGGCGGAGCGTGAGCTCGAAGCCCGGGTCCAGGAGGTTCTTGGTGTCGTTGGAGCTCATTACTGGCAGGCCTCGCAGGACTCGGGGTTCTCAAGGGAGCAGGCCAGCGCGTCGGCGTCGACGGCCTGCGGGAGCGCCACCGGGGTGGCGGCCTGCGCGGCGCGGGCGATCTTCGTCGCCGGGCGCGAGCGCAGGTAGTACGTGGTCTTCAGGCCCTGCTTCCAGGCGTACGCGTACATCGAGCTGAGCTTGCCGATGGTGGGCGTCTCCAGGAACAGGTTCAGCGACTGGGACTGGTCGAGGAACGGGGTGCGGGCCGCCGCCATGTCGATCAGGCCGCGCTGCGGGATCTCCCACGCCGTGCGGTACAGCTCGCGGACCTCGGCCGGGATCCAGCCGAAGCCCTGGACCGAGCCGCTGGACTCGCGCAGCGCCTCGCGGGTCTGCGCGTCCCACACGCCGAGCTGCTTCAGCTCCTCCACCAGGTAGCCGTTGACCTGGAGGAACTCACCGCTCAGCGTCTCGCGCTTGAAGAGGTTGGAGACCTGCGGCTCGATGCACTCGTACACGCCCGCGATCGAGGCGATCGTCGCCGTCGGGGCGATCGCGAGGAGGAGGGAATTGCGCATGCCGGTCTTCGCGACACGGGCGCGCAGCGCGTCCCAGCGCTCCGGCCAGTTCAGCTCGACGTCGTAGTGGTCCGGGTGCAGGACACCGCGCGCGGTGCGGGTCTGCTCCCAGGCCGGCAGCGGGCCGCTGCGCTCGGCGAGGTCGCAGGAGGCCTCGTAGGCGGCCAGCATGATGCGCTCGGAGAGCTTGGTGGACAGGGCCTTCGCCTCGGGGGAGTCGAAGGGCAGCTTCAGCTTGAAGAAGACGTCCTGGAGGCCCATGGCGCCCAGGCCCACCGGGCGCCAGCGGGCGTTGGAACGGCCCGCCTGCTCGGTCGGGTAGAAGTTGATGTCCACCACGCGGTCGAGGAAGGTGACGGCGGTGCGGACGGTCTCGTCCAGCCGCTCCCAGTCGATCTCGCCGTCGACGACGAAGGCACCCATGTTGACCGAGCCGAGGTTGCAGACGGCCGTCTCGCCGTCGTTGGTGACCTCGATGATCTCGGTGCACAGGTTCGAGGAGTGCACGACCGTGCCCGGCTCGGCGGTCTGGTTCGCCGTGCGGTTGGAGGCGTCCTTGAAGGTCATCCAGCCCTGGCCGGTCTGCGCGAGGGTGCGCATCATCCGGCCGTACAGGTCGCGGGCGGGCATGGTCTTGCGGGCCAGGCCCGACTCCTCGGCCTTGCGGTAGGCGGCGTCGAACGCGTCGCCCCACAGGTCGACCAGCTCGGGCACGTCGGCCGGGGAGAACAGCGACCAGTCGGCGTCGGCGTTCACGCGGCGCATGAACTCGTCCGGCACCCAGTGCGCGAGGTTCAGGTTGTGCGTACGGCGCTGGTCCTCACCGGTGTTGTCGCGCAGTTCCAGGAACTCCTCGATGTCCGCGTGCCAGGTCTCCAGGTAGACGGCGGCGGCGCCCTTGCGGCGGCCGCCCTGGTTCACGGCGGCGACGGAGGCGTCCAGCGTCTTCAGGAACGGCACGATGCCGTTCGAGTGGCCGTTCGTACCGCGGATCAGCGAACCGCGGGCGCGGATGCGGGAGTACGACAGGCCGATGCCGCCCGCGTGCTTGGAGAGCCGGGCCACTTGGTGGTAGCGGTCGTAGATCGAGTCGAGCTCGTCCAGCGGGGAGTCCAGCAGGTAGCAGGAGGACATCTGCGGGTGCCGGGTGCCGGAGTTGAAGAGCGTGGGGGAGGACGGCAGGTAGTCGAGGCGGCTCATCAGCCGGTACAGCGAGGCCACTTCCTCGACGGCCTGGACGGACTCGTCCGCGGCGAGGCCGCAGGCCACGCGCAGCATGAAGTACTGCGGGGTCTCGATGACCTGGCGGGTGATCGGGTGGCGCAGCAGGTAGCGGCTGTGCAGGGTGCGCAGGCCGAAGAAGCCGAAGCGGTCGTCCGCGCCCTCGGCGAGGGAGTGCTGCACCAGCGAGTCCAGACGGCTCGCGTGGGTCCGTACGAACTCTGCGGTGCGGTCGGCGATGAGGCCCTCGCGGTGGCCGACCTCGACCGAGGCGGAGAAGGAGGTGGAGCCCTGGCCGGCGGCCTCGTCACGCACGGCCAGCGTCAGCAGCCGGGCGGCGAGCCTGGAGTACGCCGGGTCCTCGGAGATCAGGCCGGCGGCGGCCTCGGTGGCCAGCCCGCGCAGCTCGGCCGCGTCGGCGGCGGAACTGCGGCCGCGCAGCGCGGCGGCGGCGACCCGACCGGGGTCGGTGTTGGGGAGGTCGGCCGTCAGCTCGGTGAGGGTACGCAGCAGCGTGGCCCCCGGGCCCTCGGTGTGGTCGCCAGAAGTGGACTCGGCGCGCGGTGCGGAAGGCGCGATGGTCACGGCGGGAGCTCTCCCTCGCTCGGCCCGGCATCGGCGGGCAGGGCGCGGGGAGGCGCATGCGGGCGTGGCAGGAACGCGTACACCGCATGGCGTCCACCGGCCCAACCGCGAGGCCCGGACGTATCGGCACCCGGTTCGGTCGAGCCGGGCGCGCTGTCGGCAGGTCTTCGGACTTGCGCTTGCACCAATCGGTGTACTTCATACCGTTGCGGGACAGTTCCGGATTCGCACCGGATTCCCCTGCGGCGACAGCAGCCATGAGCATACATGTGGGGGGAGGTTGATGCGCGACCCCCCACATGTTGTGTCGGCCTGCTACGCCTCCGGCGCTTCCAGCTCCAACGCGTAGGTCAGCAGGGGCACCGTGGGGACGGGGGACCAGTCCCGTTCGGGGGTCCGTACGAAGCCCAGCCGCTCGTAGATCCGGTGCGCGGCGGGGCTCTGCGCCTGGGTGGAGAGCACCAGGCGGGTCACGCCCTCGACGGCCCGCGCCCGTTCTACGCAGGCACGCACCAGGGCCTCGCCTGCACCCCGGCCGCGCCCGGCGCGGGCCACGGTCAGCATCCGGAACTCGGCTTCCCCGGGCCCGGCGATGTCGGCCATGCGGCTGCCGGGCGGGGCGAAGGTCACCCCGCCGAGCAACACCCCGCCGAGCGCGGCCACGAGGACCTCGGCGTCGGCGGCCCGGCCGGCGACGTCGCGCAGCGATCGTTCGTAGGAGTCGTCCTCGTTGTTGTCCAGGAGTCCGTCGTCGAGATAGGCCTGCGCGGTGATGTCGCCCAGCTCCGCGTAGTCGTCCGGTACGGCCGTTCTGATCACGATGTCCATGCGGCCGAGTGTGCAGGACGGGTGTCAGGGTCCGGCGCTATCGTCGGAGGAAGACCGTCGATGAAGGCGAGCGAGGCATGACCGTGATGACCGACCGGCCCCAAATGCTGACCGAAGAGTTTGAGACCGTGGCGCGGATAGCCGCCAGAGAGGTCGAGGGGCTGCGGTTTGAGTTCATCAACGGGAGGCTGGGGGTCAAAGCGGTGCCGGACGGGGACCACGGGACGATCATCGAGTGGTTGACGCGGATCTGCATGCAGTCCCGGCCGGAGCTGTGGCTCTACGCCGAGCAGGGGATCAAGATCCAGCAGTACCGCAGCGGCCGTGCGCGGCCCGACGGCGTCCTGGCGCCGAGCGGCGCTCTCGCCGGCCAAGGGGAGTGGGTCGAGCCCGAGCCTGCCCTCATGGTCGTGGAGGTAACGTCCTACGACACCGACACGGACGCGCGCGACCGACACGAGAAGCCCCGCGGCTACGCCGAGACCGGCATTCCGGTGTACTTGCTGATCGACCGGGACACCTGCGAGGTCACCGTCTACAGCGAGCCGGACGGCAGCCGTTACGAGAGCGTCCGCACCGTCCCCTTCGGCAAGGGCGTCGAACTCCCTGACCCCGTGGGGATCACTCTCCAGACCGAGGCCCTCAAGGACTGGGTGCGCTGAGTACGCAGAAGGCCCCGCCGGACGGCGGGGCCCCTTCATACACCGCTCAGCAGCAGCGGAAGCCCTCGCGGGGGTCCGCCTCGCGGGCGTCCGTGCGGGCCCGTTCGAAGGCCCGGCGGGTCTGGACCTCGGCGTGCGGGTCGTGGGAGCGGGCGTGGGCGACGTAGCGGTCGTACGCCGCCTCCCCCGAGAACTCCCGTACGTAGAACCGGACCCGCGCCAGCAGAGCGCGGACGCTCATCAGGCTGCGCACGCTCATGAAGACAGCGATTCCTTCACCCGTCCGCCGCCCGAGTCCAGGCCCGCCGCGGCGAGCTCCGCCTTCTCCTCGGCGGTCGGGACCAGCCCGGCCGGGGCGATGATCTTCGACTCGGTCCACGGGACCTCGGAGAGCTTCACGGACTCCGGGCTGCTGACGGCCTTGAAGCAGGTCCGGGCCGCGTCCGCCAGCACGATGATGATCAGGATGGCGAACAGCGCCGACAGCGCGCCGTCCACCGTGGCGTTGGTGACCACGGTGTGCATGTCGTCCACGTTCTTCGCGGGCGGCAGCACCTTCCCCGCGTCGATCCCGGTCTGGTACTTGTCGCGCTGGGCGAAGAAGCCGACCTTCACGTCGTCCGAGAAGATCTTCTGGTAGCTCGCGGTGAGCGTGACGGCCACGTCCCACGCCAGCGGAACACCCGTCACCCAGGCCCACTTCAGCCGGCCGGACTTGACCAGCAGGGTGGTGCAGACGGCCAGGGCAACCGCCGCGAGCAGCTGGTTCGCGATGCCGAACAGCGGGAAGAGCTGGTTGATGCCGCCCAGCGGGTCCTTGATGCCGACCCACAGGAAGTAGCCCCAGCCGCCGACGACGAGAGCGCTCGCCAGCCAGACGCCCGGCTTCCAGCTGACGTTCCTGAAGGACTTGTGCACGTTGCCAAGGGTGTCCTGGAGCATGAACCGGCCCACGCGGGTGCCCGCGTCGACCGTTGTCAGGATGAACAGCGCCTCGAACATGATGGCGAAGTGGTACCAGAAGGCCTTCATCCCGGCGCCGCCGATGACGGCGGAGAAGATCTCCGACATTCCGAGTGCGAAGGTCGGCGCGCCGCCCGTACGGGACAGCAGGCTGGCCTCCTCGACGTCCTTCGCGGCCTGCGCGAGGGCCTCGGGGCTGATGGCGAAGCCGAAGTTCGTCACCGCCTGCGAGGCGGTCTCGACGGTGGTGCCGATGACACCGCCGGGGGAGTTCACGGCGAAGAAGAGGCCGGGCTCGATGATGGAGGCCGCGATGATCGCCATGACGGCCACGAAGGACTCGGTCAGCATGGCGCCGTAGCCGATGACCCGGACCTGGGTCTCCTTCTGGATCATCTTCGGGGTGGTGCCCGAGGAGACCAGGGCGTGGAAGCCGGACAGGGCGCCGCACGCGATGGTGATGAAGACGAACGGGAACATTGAGCCGGCGAAGACCGGACCGTCGCCGCGGGCCGCGAAGTCGGTGACCGCCGGCATCTTCAGGGTCGGCATCGCGATGACCACACCCAGGGCGAGCAGGGCGATGGTGCCGACCTTCATGAAGGTGGAGAGGTAGTCGCGGGGCGCGAGCAGCATCCACACCGGCAGCACCGACGCGACGAAGCCGTACGCGATCATCCAGATGACCAGCGTCTCCTTCTCCAGGGTGAAGGTGTCGGCGAGGGAGGACTCGGCGACCCAGCCGCCCGCGACGATGGCGAGCAGCAGCAGCGCGACGCCGATGACGGAGACCTCGGTGACCCGGCCCGGCCGCAGCACGCGGAGGTAGAAGCCCATGAAGAGGGCGATCGGGATGGTCATGCCGATGGAGAAGACACCCCACGGGGAGTGCGCGAGCGCGTTCACGATGACCAGCGCCAGCACCGCCAGCAGGATGATCATGATGGCGAACACGGCGACCAGGGCGGCGGCTCCGCCCACGGGGCCGATCTCGTCCCGCGCCATCTGGCCGAGCGAACGCCCGTCGCGGCGGGTGGAGAAGAACAGCGTGACCATGTCCTGGACGGCGCCCGCGAAGATCACGCCGGCGACGATCCAGATGGTGCCCGGCAGGTAGCCCATCTGCGCGGCGAGCACGGGCCCGACGAGCGGGCCGGCGCCGGCGACGGCGGCGAAGTGGTGGCCGAAGAGCACCCGCCGGTCGGTGGGGTGGAAGTCGACACCGTTGTCGAGGCGTTCGGCGGGAGTGGCCCGGGTCTTGTCCGCCTTCAGGACGCGGTGGGCGATGAAGCGCGCGTAGAAGCGGTAGCCGATGGCGTACGAGCCCAGCGCGGCGGCGAGCAGCCAGGCGGCCGAGATCTCCTCGCCGCGCGAGAGGGCCAGGACGCCCCAGCCGATGGCTCCCACGAGTCCGACCAGCACCCACACGGCGATGGATTTCGGGGAGGTCGGGGACGTCGGAGAAGGCGAGCCCGGCGTGGTGCCCGGACTCGCCGCGTCCCGTTCTGTTCCGGTTGATTCCGGTTTCGGCATGGCACTCGTCCCCTCGTCGATCATCTGCGTAAGCGCAGGGAATCTACGGGGGATTGCCCGGTCAACGTAAGACCCCGTCCGCATTCCGGTATGCGGACGGTGGCGTTCAGACTGCGGGCCGCTTGAGCCTGGCGACGAACTTGTACCGGTCGCCGCGGTACACCGACCGCACCCACTCCACCGGTTCCCCGTCGGCGTCCAGCGAGTGCCGGGAGAGCATCAGCATCGGCAGGCCGACGTCCGTGCCGAGCAGGCCGGCCTCGCGCGGGGTGGCCAGCGAGGTCTCGATCGTCTCCTCGGCCTCGGCGAGGTGGACGTCGTACACCTCGGCGAGGGCCGTGTAGAGGGAGGTGTACTTGGCCAGCGAACGGCGCAGGGCCGGGAAGCGCTTGGCCGAGAGGTGGGTGGTCTCGATGGCCATCGGCTCACCGCTGGCCAGCCGCAGCCGCTCGATGCGCAGGACCCGGCCGCCGGTGGTGATCTTGAGCAGCCCGGCGAGGGTGTCGTCGGCCGTCACGTAGCCGATGTCGAGCAGCTGGGAGGTCGGCTCCAGCCCCTGGGCCCGCATGTCCTCGGTGTACGAGGTGAGTTGGAGCGCCTGGGAGACCTTGGGCTTGGCGACGAAGGTGCCTTTGCCCTGGATCCGCTCCAGCCGGCCCTCGACGACGAGCTCCTGGAGGGCCTGGCGGACGGTGGTCCGCGAGGTGTCGAATTCGGCCGCGAGCGTGCGCTCCGGCGGCACCGGGGTGCCGGGCGGCAGTGTTTCGGTCATGTCGAGCAAGTGCCGCTTGAGTCGGTAGTACTTGGGGACACGTGCCGTGCGAGTGGCCGCCCCGCCTTCCGGCTCCGTGATCGCCCCTTCGGTGGCCATCGCCGCCCGCCTTCCCGACTCCAGTTTCGCTGCCGTCACCGGCTCCTCCGATATGTGCGGTCACATCGTGACACGTGCGGGGAGACAGGCCTTCTCCCTGTCCAGGTGTCGGTCCGATAACGGACCGAGCACCCGCTCATTAGACCCTTGACACCCCTAAAGGTCTAGGCCAAGCTCCAGCTACTGGTCTACACCAATATGGATCGGATCCCGGCCCCACGGGCAGTACTTGGTACGTCACCGCGGCGGGCGAGGGAAGTTGCAGGCAGCATCCCTGAGGAGGGTGGCGTGAAGCGCAAGCTCATTGCGGCGGTCGGTGTCGTGGGCATGATGGTCGGAGTCGCGGCGTGCGGCAACGGCGGCGACGACAAGCCGAAGGCCGACGCGTCGGGTGGCGCCAAGGAGATCACCGTCTGGGTGATGGACGGCTCCGCACCGAAGGCCTGGATCGACGAGGTCAACAAGGAGTTCTCGGCCAAGCACCCCGGTGTCACGGTCAAGGTCGAGGAGCAGAAGTGGACGGGCATCCAGGAGAAGGTCACCACGGCCCTCTCCGAGAACACCCCTCCGGACGTCCTTGAGCTCGGCAACACCCAGACCGCCGGCTACGCGGTCACCGGCGGCCTCGCCGACCTGACGAAGGACAAGGCCAAGCTCGGCGCAGACGCCTGGCAGAAGAGCATGCTCGCCTCGGCCGAGGTCGACGGCAAGCTCTACTCCGCCCCCTGGTACGCCGCCAACCGCGTCGTCATCTACGACAAGAAGGCCTTCGAGAAGGCCGGCGTCACCCCGCCGAAGACCCGGGACGAGTGGGTGGCCGGCCTGGAGAAGCTGAAGGCGGCCGACCCGGCCTCGCAGCCGATCTACCTCCCCGGCCAGAGCTGGTACGTCCTCGCCGGCTTCATCTGGGACGAGGGCGGCGACCTCGCCGTCAAGGACGGCGCCAAGTGGAAGGGCGGTCTGGGCACCCCGCAGGCCGCCTCCGCGATGGAGTTCTACAAGAAGCTGCAGTCCTTCTCCACCGCCCCCAAGGACAAGGACGAGGCCACCCCGCAGCAGTCCACCGACATCGTCCCCAAGGGCGGCGTCTCCTCCTGGATCGGTCTCGGCTGGGAGGCCGGCGGTGCCGAGAAGGCGCTGAAGGACGCGGGCAAGGAGGCCGACTTCGGCTACTTCCCGATCCCCGGCAAGACCGCCGACAAGCCCGGCACCGTCTTCCTCGGCGGCTCCAACCTCGCCGTGGCCGAGCGCTCCAAGAACAAGGAGCTCGCCAAGGAGTGGCTGGCCCTGGCCGCCGGCAAGGACCAGATGGCCAAGTACGCCGCCGAGACCAAGGGCGCGCTGCTCCCGAACCAGGCCGGCGCCAACTTCGCCCCGGCCGCGGGCTCCTTCGCCGAGTCGATGGCCAAGGCCGGCGCCAACGGCAAGATCACCCCGGTCACCGCGGGATGGGCGAACGTCGAGACCGAGCCCAACCCGATCAAGGAGTTCATGACCAAGGTCCTGAAGGGTGACGACGCCGCCAAGGCGGGCGCGGACGCGGACAAGGAAATTGCGAACCGCATCAACAAGTAACAGCCCCGCCCCGCAGCACCCGCACGACCCAGCAGTGTGAATGCACCGGGGGGTGCGGCAGGCGCCCAGCCGCCTGCCGCGCCCCCGGTCGCGCATTTGACTCCACAGTCAACCGCGAGGAAACCAAGCCATGACCGTGCACTCCCAGGGAGCGGCGACCAGCGCTCCACAGGACGCACCACAGAAGTCCGCCGGACGGCCGCCGCAGGCGCCCACCGCCCCCGCCGGCCCCAGCCATACGGCTCCTCGCGGGAGCAGAAAGCCGCTCCCCTCGGGGTGGCTGCCCTACCTGCTGATCCTGCCCGCGGTGCTCAGCCTCGCGACCCTGCTGCTGTACCCGCTGATCAAGAACGTGATCCTGTCCTTCCAGGACATCAACAAGATCGAGTTCATCCAGCGGAAGTACCCCTTCGCGGGGTTCGCCAACTACACCGAGCTGCTGGCCGACTCGACGTTCTGGACCGTCGTCGTCCGCAGCTTCGCCTTCACCGCCGCCAACGTCGCACTGATCATGGTGCTCGGCAGCCTCATCGGCATCCTGCTCAACCGGCTCGGCACCAAGATGCGCCTGGTTCTGTCGATGGCGCTCGTGATGGCCTGGGCCATGCCGATCGTCGCCTCGGTGCAGGTCTTCCGGTGGCTGTTCGACGAGCAGTTCGGCGTCATGAACTGGGTGATGCGCACGGCCGGCTTCGCCGGCTACGAACAGCACAACTGGATGGAGACCGGCCTCTCCACCCTCGTGATCGTCACGATCCTGGTGGTCTGGGGCTCCATCCCCTTCGTCGCGCTCAACATGTACGCCGGTCTGACCACGGTCGGCGCCGAGCTGTACGAGGCCGCCCGGATGGACGGCGCCAACGGCTGGCAGACCTTCTGGAAGATCGTCTTCCCGAACCTCAAGCCCTTCTTCCTCATCACCACCTTCCTCGAGGTGATCTGGGTCTTCAAGGCCTTCACCCAGGTCTACGCGATGAACAAGGGCGGCCCCGACCGCGCCTCCGAGATCCTCCCGGTCTTCGCCTACGTCGAGGGCCAGAGCCAGGCCCACTACGGCCTCGCCGCCGCGATCTCCGTCCTGACGATCGTGATCCTCGTGATCGTCATGTCCTTCTACTTCCGCCTGATCCTGAAGCAGGAGGAGGAGCAGTGAGCACGACCTCCGCCCCCGAGCCCGCACAGCAGCTGCGCACCCGCCGGCCGCTGCGCCCCGGGACCGTCGCCAAGAACCTCGGCGCGCTCCTCCTGGCCGCCGTCTTCGTCTTCCCGGTCTACTGGATGTTCTCCTCGGCCCTGAAGCCGGCCGGCCAGATCCTCACGAAGGACCCCGTCTTCGTCTTCACCCCGACGCTGGACAACTTCACCAAGGCCACCGGGGTCGCCAACTTCTGGACGTACGTCACCAACAGCGTCCTGGTCACGGTCGGCGCCGTCGTCCTGGCCCTGCTCGTCGCCCTCGCCGCGAGCTTCGCCATCGCCCGCATGAAGTTCAAGGGCCGCAAGGGCCTCGTCCTCACCGTGATGATGGCCCAGATGGCCCCCTGGGAGGTCATGGTCATCGCGATGTACATGATCGCCCGCGACAGCGAGATGCTGAACAGTCTCCCGCTGCTCACCGCGATCTACTTCGTGATGATCCTCCCCTTCACCATCTGGACCCTGCGCGGCTTCATCGCGGCCGTCCCGGTGACCCTGGAGGAGGCCGCCCAGATCGACGGCTGCACCCGCGGCCAGGCCTTCCGCAAGGTGATCTTCCCCCTGCTGGCCCCCGGCCTGATGTCCACCTCGCTCTTCGGCTTCATCACCGCCTGGAACGAGTTCGCGATGGTCCTGATCCTCAACAAGGACAAGACCGCGCAGACCCTCCCGCTGTGGCTGACCGAGTTCATGACCGCCTTCGGCAACGACTGGGGCGCCACCATGGCCGCGTCCTCGCTCTTCGCGGTCCCGGTCCTGCTGATCTTCATCTTCCTCCAGCGCAAGGCCGTCGGCGGCATGACCGCCGGCGCCGTGAAGGGATAACGGCACCATGACTGTCCTTGCGCACCGCACCCCAGCGTCTGGTTCGAACGATCAGGTCACCCGCGACGCCCTCGCGGTCCTCCAGCCCGGCTTCGAGGGCACCACCGCCCCCGTCTGGCTGCTGCGCCAGGTCCGCGAAGGCCTCACCGCCGTCGGTCTGTTCGGCCGCAACATCACCTCCGCCGAGCAGCTCGCCGCGCTCACCGCGCAGCTGCGTACCGAGCGCGACGACGTCCTGGTCGCCATCGACGAGGAGGGCGGCGACGTCACCCGCCTGGAGGTCCGGGGCGGCTCGTCCTTCCCCGGCAACCTGGCACTCGGCGCCGTCGACGACACCGACCTCACCCGGGAGGTCGCCCGCGAGCTGGGCCGGCGCCTCGCCGAATGCGGGGTCAACCTCAACTGGGCCCCCTCCGCGGACGTCAACTCCAACCCGGCCAACCCGGTCATCGGCGTCCGGTCCTTCGGCGCCGACACCCACCTCACCGCCCGGCACACCGCCGCGTACGTGGAGGGCCTCCAGGCCGCCGGCGTCGCCGCGTGCACCAAGCACTTCCCCGGCCACGGCGACACCAACGTCGACTCGCACCACGCGCTGCCGCGCATCGACGTGGACCTGGACACCCTCCAGGCCCGCGAGCTCGTCCCCTTCAAGGCGGCCATCGCGGCCGGCACCAAGGCCGTGATGAGCGCGCACATCCTCGTGCCCTCCCTCGACCCGACCCGCCCGGCCACCCTCAGCCCGCAGATCCTGACCGGCCTGCTGCGCAAGGAGCTCGGCTACGAGGGCCTGATCGTCACCGACGGCATGGAGATGAACGCCATCGCCGGGACGTACGGCATCGAGCGCGGCTCGGTCCTCGCCATCGCGGCCGGGGCCGACGCCATCTGCGTCGGCGGCGGTCTCGCCGACGAGGAGACCGTGCTGCGGCTGCGCGACGCGCTGGTCGCGGCCGTACGGGAGGGCACGCTCCCGCAGGAGCGCCTCGCGGACGCGGCCGCCCGGGTCCGCGGGCTCGCCGAGTGGACCCGCCGGGCCCGTCCGGACGCGCGGCTGGAGGGGAGCCGCGCGTCCGGCATCGGCCTGACCGCCGCCCGCCGCGCCGTCGCCGTCACCGGTACGGCGCGGCCGCTCGCCGTCCCGCCGTACGTGGCCACCCTCGCGCCCGTGGCGAACATCGCGGTGGGCGACGAGACCCCGTGGGGCGTGGCCGCGGAACTGGCCTCCCTGCTCCCGGGCACGGAGTCGGGCGTCTACCCGGCGGGCGCCTCGGCCGCGGACATCCTGGCGGCGGCGGGCTCGCGCACGGTGGTCGCGGTGGTCCGCGACGAGCACCGGTATCCGTGGATGACGGAGGTCGTCGACGCGCTGGTCGCCGCGCGGCCGGACACGGTTGTCGTGGAGATGGGCGTCCCGCAGGCCGCGCCGCGGGGGGCCCTGTACGTCGCCACGCACGGCGCCTCCCGAGCCTGCGGCCGCGCCGCGGCCGAGGCCATCGCGGGCACCTAGACGCCCCTCCGCTGCGGGGGCTCCGCCCCCGAGCCCCCGCGCCTCAAACGCCGGCGGGGCTGGGTTTGTGCCCAGCGGCACCCGTGAGGCGCAGATCCGCAAAAACCAGCCCCGCCGGCGTTTGAGGCGCGGGGTGCGGGGCGGAGCCCCGCAAAGCCCGGGCGGAGCCCGGGGCCGCTTGCGCGGTGGTGCCGCACGGTACGGCTAAGGACGGTACGGCGAAGGGCGGGGCTCCCCCGAGGGGAGCCCCGCCCTTCCGGTCGGGCGGCTACAGACCCTGCCAGGCCGGCTTGTCGGCGTACGTGTGCCGGAAGTAGTCCGCCAGCTTCAGCTTCGAGGCGGCCGCCTCGTCCACCACGACCGTGGCGTGCCGGTGCATCTGCAGCGCGGAGGCCGGGACCAGCGCGGACAGGGGGCCCTCCACCGTCTGCGCGACGGCCTCGGCCTTGCCCTCGCCCGTGGCCAGGAGCACCAGGTGGCGGGCGTCGAGGATGGTGCCGATGCCCTGCGTGATGACGTGGTGCGGCACCTGGTCTATGTCGTTGTCGAAGAAGCGCGCGTTGTCGACCCGGGTCTGCTCGGTCAGCGTCTTGATGCGGGTGCGGGAGGCCAGAGAGGAGCACGGCTCGTTGAAGCCGATGTGCCCGTCCGTGCCGATGCCCAGCAGCTGGAGGTCGACGCCGCCGGCCTCGGCGAGCGCGCGGTCGTAGGCCGCGCACGCGCCGACGATGTCCTCGGCCGAGCCGTCGGGACCCATGAAGGAGGCCTCGGACAGGCCGAGCGGCTCGACGACCTCGCGGAGCACCACGGCCCGGTAGGACTCGGGGTGTCCGGCCGGCAGGCCGACGTACTCGTCGAGCTGGCAGATGCGGGCCTTGGACGCGTCGACCTCGCCCGCCTTCACCTTGGCGGCCAGGGCCTCGTAGATGGGCAGCGGGGTAGAGCCGGTCGCCACGCCGAGCAGGGCGTCGGGCTTGCGGCGGACCAGTGCGGCCATGGCCTCCGCGATGAGCTCGCCGCCTGCCTTGGCGTCCGGGACGATGACAACTTCCACGCGGGGCCTGCCGATCTGAGAGGAGGGTCTGGGCAAGTTGTGGTATAGACCAATCTAGCAGAGCCGGGCCCGCCGGCGCTTGGCTCCGCGATTTCCATGCTGACCCCGATCCCGCCCTGAGGCCTTTCGGGGGAGGGGGCGGCCTACACCAGCGCGAGCTGGAGGCCGCCCGTCGCGTCGAGGTGCCGGCCCGTCACCCAGCGGGAGTCCGGCGAGGCCAGGAAGGCCACCACGTCCGAGACCTCCTCCGTCGTACCGATCCGCCCGAAGACCGAGCGGGAGGCGGCGTGGGCGCGGGCCGCCGGGTCCGACGGCCAGGCCGCATTCAGGTCCGTCCCGATGATTCCGGGGCCCACCGCGTTCACGGTGAGCGCGTGGACCCGGTCGTAGGTCTCCTCGCCGGTGTCCTCGATCCCGGCGAAGGCGGCCGCCCCCGCATTGCGCGGGCGCTGGCCCGGTATGCCGGCGCGGTGCTCCAGGGGAGGTCCCAGCAGGCGCGCGACGGGGCGACGCGGGAGGAGCTGGAGGCGGTCGCGGTACGGGCGCTGGTGGCCTGGCCTGTGTAGTTTCGCGGAGGCGTTCCGCGCTGCGTTCCGCGGTGCATTCCGCGTGAGATCCGCGGTGCATTCCGCGTGACATTCCGCGTGACATTCCTCTGGGCCACGGTGCCCGACGGGACCCTCAGCCCGCCCGGCACCGTAGCCCGGAGTACTTACGGCCGGCGGGTGTGCGGTTCCCGCGGCCGGTGGGAGGTGCCGACGCAGTCAGGGCAGAGTGCGCGGCTTACCTCGATCCGTCCTCCTGTGCGGGGAGGGCGGAAGCTTAGTCAATTGTGGACTAGACCATTCTGTTCTGTCCATCCAATGACGGCCCGTGGAATCCCGTCGGTTCCTCCAACAGTACGCGGCCTCGGGGCCTCCTGGGTACTCCTGCGTAATCCCGTGGGGAAAGTCATGAGGCGTACCCGGGGTACGCTCGCCACGTGCCCTCCATGAACGACCTCGTACGCCAGCACACCGCTCTCAGTGAAACCGAACTGGAGTGGCTCCACCTGCTGGTCTCGGAGTGGCAGCTGCTCTCCGACCTGTCCTTCGCCGACCTCGTGCTGTGGGTGCCCACCCTCGACGGCACCCGGTACGTCTCGGTCGCACAGATGCGCCCGAACACCGGCCCCACCTCGTACCAGGACGACATGGTCGGCCACCTGGTGCCCCGCGGCCGGCGCCCGCTGCTCGACGCCGCGCTCGACGAGGGCCGGATCGTGCGCGAAGGCGACCCCGAGTGGCGCGAGGAGGTGCCCGTCCGCGTCGAGTCGATCCCCGTCCGCCGCGAGGGCCGGGTCCTGGGCGTGATCGCCCGCAACACCAACCTGCTCACTGTGCGTACACCGAGCCGGCTGGAGCTGACCTACCTCCAGTCCGCCTCCGACCTGGCGCAGATGATCGCGGCGGGTTCCTTCCCGTTCCCCGGCCAGCAGGTCGACATGGACGCCTCCCCGCGCGTCGGCGACGGCCTGATCCGGCTCGACGCCGACGGCGTGGTCACCTACGCCTCCCCGAACGCGCTCTCCGCCTACCACCGGCTCGGCCTCGCCTCCGACCTGGTCGGCCAGCACCTGGGCGACACCACCACCGAACTCGCGCCCTCGCGCGGACCGGTGGACGAGGCGCTCGTCAAGCTCGCCAGCGGCTGGGCCCCGAGGGAGACCGAGGTCGAGGGGAACGGCGGGGTCATCCAGCTGCGCGCCATCCCGCTGAAGCCCAAGGGGACCCGGATCGGCTCCCTGGTGCTCTGCCGCGACGTCACCGAACTGCGCCGTCGCGAACGCGAACTGATCACCAAGGACGCGACCATCCGGGAGATCCACCACCGGGTGAAGAACAACCTCCAGACGGTGGCCGCCCTGTTGCGGCTCCAGGCCCGCCGGATGGATTCGCCACAGGGCCGCGAGGCGCTCAACGAGGCCGTGCGCCGCGTCGGTTCGATCGCGATCGTGCACGAGACGCTGTCTCAGAACCTGGATGAGCGTGTCGAGTTCGACGAGATCGCCGACCGCGTGATCGCGATGGTCTCCGAGATCTCCCCGGGCAAGGTCGACTGCCGGCGCACCGGCCGCTTCGGCATCCTGGACGCCGAGGTCGCCACCCCGCTCGCCATGGTGCTGACCGAGATCCTGCAGAACGCCCTGGAGCACGCCTTCACCCAGGGGGAGGGCGGCACCGTGGAGGTCTCCGCGACCCGCTCCGGCACCGGCCGCGCGGACGGGCGGCTGCTGATCACCGTGCTCGACGACGGCAAGGGACTGCCCGAGGGGTTCGACCCCCAGCGGGCCGGCAATCTCGGACTGCAGATCGTCCGGACCCTCGTGGAGGGCGAGCTCGGCGGCACCTTCGACATGGTCCCGGTGGAGCCGCGCGGCACCAAGGTCGTCCTTGACATCCCGTCGAGCTCGCAGAAGTAGCGCAGAGTACCGGGCGAGGGCTTCACTCAGCGTGACGGCCCCGTGGCGCGGATCCGCCCCGGACAGCACTGAGCCCCGGACCGAAAACTTCTCGGTCCGGGGCTCAAGAGCACGTTGCTGAGCGCCTATCTGGTACTACGCGCTGCGCGTCGAGGCTCGAAAGTCGTTGTCAGGCGCTGGCGTTGCGCGCCCGGTTGCGAGCGGCGCGGCGCTTCATCGCGCGGCGCTCGTCCTCGCTGAGACCGCCCCAGACGCCGGAGTCCTGACCGGACTCGAGCGCCCACTGCAGGCACTGCTCCATGACGGGGCAGCGACGGCAGACGGCCTTGGCTTCCTCGATCTGCAGCAGCGCAGGACCGGTGTTGCCGATGGGGAAGAACAGCTCGGGGTCTTCCTCACGACAAACGGCGTTGTGACGCCAGTCCATGGCTGCTACCTCTCTTGTGTGACATGCACGTTGCTTGTGAATGTGAACGCTTTCACGAATCCCTCCGCGAGGGAAGGGCCGACGCCCAGTCGCCTGGTGCGGTCCAGAGATTCGTTGGGGGGTTCTGGCGGTCTGTGTGGGTGCCGGTTCTGCGGGCTGTCCCGATCGCCATGTAGAGATTCGCAAACCTCGGACGGGGATACAACCCCTTCCGGAAAGTTTTTTTTGATTCGTCGGTGTCTAGTAGGTCACAGCCCTACATCGTGAGGGTGGACCGGCGTGTAAACGTTCGAGTGAAAGGGCTTTGGGCTCTTCCACTCACACAATCACACGCAGTGCACGGCGAACGCCTGTGAACCGAACGCTGGTGCGCAGTCCGAGGTGGTCGCCGTCCATCTGGAAGGGAAGCGGCACCTTCGAATGCAAGGTGAAGTCGGTCAGATCGTGCAGAGACACCGCGTGCTTGCCGTGCGGACCCCGCTCAGGAGTCGAGGTCAGGAGCTGTGTCGCGTACCGGGCGACCGCCGGAGTTGACAAACGGTCCAGTGCCAATACGTCAAGCGCAGTATCGAACGACGCCTCCGGGGAGGCGTACAGCGGGCGATTGCCCAGATATGTCCACGGCGAGGTGTTGCAGACTATCGACAGCACCAGATCCGTCACGGGATCCGCGCCGGGGCGCTCCAGCGTCACCGTGCCGTGCCGGCGGTTCGGCTCCTCCCAGAACTGGCGCATGAGCTGCCGTACGTACAGGGCGTGCGTCGAACGCTTGCCGCGCTCGCGCTGCTGTTCGACCCGCCCCACCACGCCCGCGTCGAAACCGAAGCCCGCGCAGAAGGTGAACCAGCGCGCCGGAACCGACTCGTCCTCCGTGCCCGGGGTGCCGGCCGCCAGCCCCAGGCCCACCGTCCGCTCGCGCCGCTCCCGCAGCGCGTCCAGCAGGGCGCCGGTCGCCTCGACCGAGTCGTTGGGCAGCCCGAGCGCGCGGGCGAAGACATTGGTGGAGCCGCCGGGAACCACGGCCAGCCGGGGCAGCCGCTCCGGATCGGGCCCGTCGTGGAGCAGCCCGTTGACCACCTCGTTGACCGTGCCGTCCCCGCCCAGGGCGACGACCAGGTCCAGCCCCTCGTGCGCGGCCTTGCGGCCCAGGTCCCGGGCGTGCCCCCGGTACTCGGTGGTCACCGCCTCCAGCTTCATCTCGCTGGCCAGGGCGTGGGTCAGGACGTCGCGCGTGCGCGCACTGGTCGTCGTCGCTGCTGGGTTGGCCACGAGAAGTGCACGCATGAGCGCCAGACTACCCACCCCCTCGGCTGCCGACCCTACTGCCCGTCCCCTCCCGGCCCGGGGCACGCGGCTACCCTGCTGGGGTGAGTAAGAAGCAGCCCCCGAATGCCGCCGCCCCTGCCGTCCCCGTCCCCGCCGCCGAGACGGCCGCGCTGCCCGGCCGGCTGACCGCCGCCGCGGCGCTCACCGCCCTGGAGGGCCTGGCGCTGGCCGGCCTCGGCGTCTACATGCTGTTCGTGGGCATCGCCGGCGACCCCGATTCCCCGCAGCAGGCCGAGACCGGCGGGGTCACCCTGCTCGCGCTCGCCGCGCTGCCCCTGATCGCGGCCCGCGGACTGCGCCTGGGCCGCCGCTGGAGCCGCGGCCCGGCGCTGATCACCCAGCTGATGGCGCTGCCGGTGGCCTGGACGCTCTACACCACCGGCGGCGCGATGATCGCTGCCGCCGTGGGACTCGCTGTGGCCGCGGTGGCCGTCGTGGCACTCCTGGTGAACCCGACGGCGACCGAGGCGCTGGGAATCGGGCCCCGCGAAGAGGCCCGATAGCCCGTTCCCCGTTCCCCGTTCTACTCCTCGACCAGGAGCTTCTCGCGGAGCTGGGTCAGGGTGCGGGCCAGCAGCCGGGAGACGTGCATCTGGGAGATGCCGACCTCCTGCGCGATCTGCGACTGGGTCATGTTGCCGAAGAACCGCAGCAGCAGGATCCGCTTCTCCCGCGGCGGCAGCCCCTCCAGCAGAGGCTTGAGGGACTCGCGGTACTCGACGCCCTCCAGGGCCTCGTCCTCCGCGCCCAGCGTGTCCGCGACCGCCGGCGACTCGTCGTCGGTGTCCGGGACGTCCAGCGAGAGCGTGCTGTAGGCGTTGGCCGATTCCAGCCCCTCCAGCACCTCCTCCTCGGAGATCCCCAGCCGCTCGGCCAGTTCGTGCACGGTGGGGGAGCGGCCGTGCTGCTGGGACAGCTCCGCCGTGGCCGTCGTCAACGACAGCCGCAGTTCCTGAAGGCGCCGGGGCACCCGGACCGCCCAGCCCTTGTCGCGGAAGTGGCGTTTGATCTCGCCGACCACCGTGGGCGTGGCGTACGTGGAGAACTCCACCCCGCGGTCCGGGTCGAACCGGTCCACCGACTTGATCAGGCCGATCGTCGCGACCTGGGTCAGATCGTCGAGGGGCTCACCGCGGTTGCGGAAGCGCCGTGCCAGGTGCTCGACCAGCGGCAGGTGCATCCGTACGAGGCGATTGCGCAGCTCCGCCCGCTCCACCGAGCCCTCGGGCAGCGCCCGCAGCTCGATGAACAGGGCCCGCGCGCCACTTCGGTCGCGCGGATCCGGCAATGCCACCGACACCGGGAACAGCGGCACGGAGATCGCTTGCACATCGGAGACATCGGGCACCACCGGGGCCGTGGCAGCGGCCTCCGGGGGCGGTGATGGCTGAGATGGCTGTGCGTGTTCGTGCTGGTTCTCGCTCATAGGGCCCGCCCGTCGCTCCGCCGAGTCCAAAAAGCCGTCTTCCGCATCCGCGTCAGCCGGATGCGGCCGGGCGTGCTGCTGCTCCGGGATGCCGCCGTCGACCTCGTGACGCACCCTGGGGCGATCCCCGCCCCACACCGGGACCTCCCCGCCGCTCACGCCGGTCCTGGTCCCGCGCCGCGCTGTTTGTAGAGGCTGATGCTCACCGTCCGGTTCTCCTCGACCGTGGCCTCGACCTTGCCGGCCAGCGCCGACAGCACCGTCCACGCGAACGTGTCGCGCTCCGGCGCACGCCCGTCCGTGGTCGGCGCGGAAACCGTGACCTCCAGCGAATCCTCGATCAGACGGAAGACGCAGCTGAGGACGGAGCCGGGCACGGCCTGCTGGAGCAGGATCGCGCAGGCTTCGTCCACCGCGATGCGGAGGTCCTCGATCTCGTCGAGGGTGAAGTCCAAACGTGCGGCGAGGCCGGCCGTGGCCGTCCGCAGCACCGACAGGTAGGCACCCGCAGCGGGCAGCCGGACTTCCACGAAGTCCTGGGTCCCGGGCTCGCCTGCGATCTGGGACAACCCCTCACCTCCAAGGTGGTACGAGCTCTGTTCGCCCGGTGACGCTATCGCGATCCGGGCGATCGTGTCGCGGCACCCCTGATGGGCGCCCGCTTGCGGGCAGCCCCTTTCCCCCGGCCAGTGACCGATGGTAAGCCCATGGGTACGCACAGTGGCTAGGGGTCTGCGGGATCAAATCAGGGGAACCGGCGGAGGGTTGACCTACCCCGCCTCAGACGATCGAACCGTCGACAAAACACCAGCGCCAGATCTCGCCCGGCTCGAAGCTCCGCATGACCGGATGGCCGGTCGCCTGGTGGTGCGCCGTGGCGTGCCGGTGGGGCGAGGAGTCGCAGCAGGCGACGTACCCGCACCCCAGGCACATCCGCAGTTGTACGGGATGGCTGCCGATCACCAGACATTCGGGGCAGGTCTGGGCAGACGGGATGGGCTCGGGGCGCGGTAGTTCGGCAACGTGGGTGCACTCGCTCATGATGGCCAGCGTACGACCAGGGTGCGGGCGCACGACGGATGAGGATGGATCATCGATGGAGGTACTGCCGCTGGTGGCGCTGGTCGCTGCGAGTGCGGCCGTCGCGGGGCTGGCCCGCCGGACCCCGGTGCCCGCGCCGCTGCTGCTGGTCGCCGCAGGTCTGCTCGCCGCGTACGTCCCGGGCGTGCCCCCGTACGCCCTCGACCCGCACATCGTGCTGCCGCTGCTGCTCCCGCCGCTGCTGCACACGGCCGCCGTGGACAGCTCGTACCTGGACCTGCGCGCGAACATCCGGCCCGTCGCGCTGCTGTCCGTCGGGTACGTGCTCTTCGCGACGCTGGCCGTGGGGTACGCGGCGTACCTGGTGGTGCCGGGCCTGTCGCTGCCGGTGGCGCTGGTGCTGGGCGCGGTGATCGCGCCGCCCGACGCGGTGGCCGCGACCGCCATCGCCCGCAGGCTCGGGCTGCCGAACCGGATGACGACCATCCTCCAGGGCGAGTCCCTGGTGAACGACGCCACCGCGATCACCGCATACAAGGTGGCGCTGGCGGCGGCGGTCGGGGTGAGCGCCGGCTGGGCGGGCGGGATCGCGGAGTTCCTGGTGGCCTCGGTGGGCGGGGTCGGCGTGGGCCTGCTGCTGATGGTGCCGATCCACCAGCTGCGCAAGCGGCTGAAGGAGCCGCTGCTCCAGAACACCCTCTCGCTGCTGATCCCCTTCGTGGCGTACGCGGCGGCCGAGCGGGTGCACGCGTCGGGTGTGCTGGCGGTGGTCGTCGTCGCCCTGTACCTCGGGCACCGGAACTGGCAGGTCGACTTCGCCACCCGGCTCCAGGAGGAGGCCGTGTGGAAGGTGGTCGCCTTCGCCCTGGAGTCGGTGGTCTTCGCGCTGATCGGACTCCAGCTGCCGGTGGTCCTGAAGGGGCTGGGGGAGTACGAGGGCGTGGCCGCGGCCTGGTACGCGGTCGTGGTGTTCCTCGCGGTGGTGGTGGCCCGGTACCTGTGGGTGTTCCCGGCGACCTTCGTGCCGCGCTGGGTCTCGCAGCGGATCCGCACGCGGGAGCCGGACACCGACTGGAAGGCGCCGGTGATCGTGGGATGGGCCGGGATGCGCGGGGTGGTCTCGCTGGCCATCGCCTTCTCCGTGCCGATGACCGTGCCGCACCGGAACCTGATCCTCTACCTGACCTTCACGACGGTCATCGGGACGCTGGTGGTGCAGGGGCTGACGCTGCCGCCGCTGATCCGGATGCTGAAGCTGCCGCCGCGGGACCTGCAGGCCGAGACCCTCGCCGAGGCGCAGGCGCAGAGCGAGGCCTCGCGGGCGGCGGAGGAGCGGCTGGCGGAGCTGCTGGAGGAGCCGGAGAACAGCACGCTGCCGCCGCCGCTGGCGGACCGGCTGCGGACGGTGCTGGAGCGGCGGCGCAACGCGGTGTGGGAGCGGTTGGGGGAGGTCAACCCGGTGACGGGGGAGTCGGCGGACGACGTCTACCGGCGGCTGGCGCGGGAGATGATCGAGGCGGAGCGGGAGGTCTTCGTGGCGCTGCGGGACCAGCGGCGGATCGACGACGAGATGCTGCGGGGGCTGCTGCGCAGGCTGGACCTGGAGGAGGCGGCGGCCTACCGCGAAGAGTCGGCCTGATCCCCCGCGATCTCCCGCGTGGCGGAGCGGGTACGGCCCCTGGGGGCGGGCCGCCGCTCCTCACGTGAACCCGGGCGCGGTCGTCCGGTCTCCGTCCGGCGGTACTTCTCGCGCCGCCCGCGGTGGGCCGGCGTACCGGTTGCGCCCGCGGCGGGTTACGGCCGGCCCGTGACCACGGCGGCCAGGGTGGTGCCGGGCGCGAAGGCCCCGGAGGCGGTGAGTTCGGTCAGCGCCCACAGGAGCTTGGCCACGTAGACGCGTTCCACCGGGAGGCCGTGGCGGGACGCGAAGTCGGCGGCGAAAGCATCCAGTTCGGCCGGGACGCGGGCGTAGCCGCCGTGGTGGAAGTCCTCGGCCAGGGCCCAGTCGCCCGCCGGGCCGCCGAAGGCCTGCTCCTGGAGGGAACGTATCTCCGCCGCCAGGAAGCCGCCCGCCAGCACCGGGACGCCCAGCGCCCGCTGGCCCGGGGCGAGCCCCGCCGCCAGGCCCGCCAGGGTGCCGCCGGTCCCGCAGGCCACCGCCGCCACAGCGGCGCACCCGCGCAGCTCGCGGCCCAGTTCCGCGCAGCCCCCCAGGGCCGGGGCGTTGCTGCCGCCCTCCGGGACGACGTACGCGCCCCGCGCACCGGCCTCGGCGAGCAGCCGGGCCTGCGTCCCGGGCTCCGCCTTGCGGCGGTAGTCGCCGCGGGAGGCGAAGTGCAGGCGCATGCCGTCCGCGGCGCACCGGGCCAGGGAGTCGTTGAGCGCACGCCCGGCCAGCTCGTCGCCGCGCACGATGCCGACCGTCCGCAGCCCCAGCAGCCGCCCGGCCGTGGCGGTGGCCCGCAGGTGGTTCGAGTACGCGCCGCCGAAGGTCACCAGCGTGCCGTGTCCCTGCGCGAGCGCCGCCCGGAGGTTCGGCGCGAGCTTGCGCCACTTGTTCCCCGGAATCACCGGATGCACGAGGTCGTCCCGCTTCAGCAGCAGCTGTACGCCGTGCCGGTCGAACCGCTCGTCACGGATCTCTTGCAGGGGAGAGGGCGGCCGGGGCCGCAAGAGCACGTCAGGGTCGGCTGGGCGGTTCACGCACCCATTGTGGGCCGCGCCGGTCCGTGCCGTCGCACGTCAGTGGCGTGAGGGCGGTGGCGGGGGACCAGTCCGGCGTCGAGGTCCGTGGCTGGTTCATCCGCCGGTGGTGGCTGACCGGTGCGGCATGGCGGTGTTACGGTCCCGCCATGTCCAAGGGCGAGATAGACCTGCTGACCGCCGAGTTCTTCGGTGCCTTCGACAACCGGGGCGGCAAGACCGCCGATGTGGCGCGGATCCGCCGGCTGGTGCTTCCCGGTGGCGTGATCGTCATGACTGGCCCGGAGCTCACGGTCTATACCGTGGAGGAGTTCATCGAGCCCCGGGAGCGGCTGCTGGGCGGCGGGCGGCTGGTCGAGTTCGCCGAGTGGGAGACCTCCGAGCGGACCGAGATCGCGGGGGACATCGCCTCGCGGTTCGGCGAGTACGCGAAGTCCGGGATTCTGGACGGCGAGCCGTTCGAGGGGGCCGGGACCAAGACCATCCAGTTCGTCCGGACCCCGGACGGCTGGCGGATCGCCGCCTTCTCCTGGTATGACCACCCCTGACCGGCGGTCAGGGGTGAGATGGGGTGCGGGTTACTTCAGGCGTTCCGCCACGCGCTCGCGCAGCCAGTCCATCGTGAAGCCCTTGGGGTCGACCTTGCCCGGCTGCCATTCCAGGTGGCCGATCACCGAGCGGGAGGTCCAGCCGTGGACCCGGCACACCGCGGCCGCCGCGCGGGCCATGGCGTTCAGCTGGACCGCAGGCCAGGGGTCCTTGCCGTCGCCGAGGTTCTCGCACTCGAAGCCGTAGAAGTGGCGGTTCCCGTCGGTGTCCGCCTCGTTGTCCGGCGGCAGTCGCTTCTCCGCGATCACCGCCGCCAGCACGTCGGAGTCGCCCGCCCCCGCGTGGTTGGCGCGGCCGAAGCCGACCAGGTGGGTGCGGCCGTCCTTGGTGATCACCCCGTGGCAGAGCGGTCCGGGCAGAGCGGCGTCGCCCTTGCGGCAGAGGTCGACGGTGAAGGACGTACCGCGGCTGACGGTGTGGTGGATCATCACCCCGTGCACCGGTCCCCAGGGGCCCTTGTTGTTGCGGTTGTGGGTGCGCCAGGCGCCGACCTCGACGACGGTCAGGCCCTCGGCGCGCAGGGCGTTGCAGAAGCGGTCTGCGGACATGGGTGCGGCCATGACCGCCTCCTTTACGGTGCGTACGCGGTTCGTTACGTTCCGGTGTAGTGGAGGCGGGCCTTCCGCCGCTAGGGCATGTTCCGGACACGCATTAGGCGGAAACCAGCCACAGGTCCGGGCCGAACACCTCGTAGTGGATGTCCGCGGCCGATACGCCCTTGGTCAGCAGCTGTTCGCGCACCGCGCGCATGAAGGGGAGCGGCCCGCACAGGTACGCCCGGGTGCCGGGCGCGACCGGGACGGCCGTCAGGTCGATCAGGCCTTCGCCGTCGCCCGGCTCCGCTCCGGACTCGTACCAGAAGCGGGCCGAGGCGTCGGTCAGCTTGAGCGTCAGGGCCCGGTGGTCGCCGCGCAGCGGGGTGGTCCGCGGGTGAGCGGTCGGCGTGGAGCACGGTGACCGGGGCGGTGTGCCCGGCGTCCGCGAGGTGCTCCAGCATCGACGAATTCAAATTAACGGCCCGTGGGCGGTGCGATGGCCGGAAAGTGGTGGGTCCGGAGGGGTCCCTGAGAGGGGAGTTGAACCCCAGACAGTGCCCCGCACCCGGACGGAGTAGTCCCACCCTTTTGTGTAATGGTCCCATCACGTTCCGTACTGAAAGGCTGCATCCCGCAGATCCATGGAGTGATCGAAAGGAAAGACATGTCGGTCCAGGCAGGTTCCGAATCCGAGACCCAGACACCGCAACGCAGTCTGGCGACATCGGCCGCGCGGAACTTGGCAACCACGACCAAGTCCGCGCCACAGATGCAGGAAATCACCTCGCGGTGGCTCCTGAAGATGCTCCCGTGGGTCTCGGTGCAGGGCGGCACCTACCGCGTCAACCGCCGGCTGAGCTACTCGGTCGGCAACGGCATCGTGGAATTCATCAAGACCGGGACCCAGGTCCAGGTGATCCCCGCCGAACTCGGTGAGCTCCCGCTGCTGCGCGACTACAAGGACCTCGACGTCCTCGCCGAACTCGCCCGGCGGTGCCGTCAGATCGACTTCGAGCCCGGCCAGGAGCTCACCTCCTTCGGCAACGCCTCCGACCAGGTGTTCCTCCTCGCCCACGGCCGCATCGACCAGATCGGCCCCGGCCCCTACGGCGAGGACGCCGTCCTGCGGACCGTCGCCGACGGCGCCTTCTTCGGCGAGGACTCCCTCGTCGACGAGGAGGCGATCTGGGAGTACACCGCCCGCGCCGCCACCGCGGGCACCGCGCTCGTCCTGACCCGCCAGGACTTCCAGCTGCTCGCCGACCGGGTCGACTCGCTGCGCGCGCACATCGACGCCGTACGGTCCCTGCCCCCGCAGCGGACCAACAAGTACGGGGAGGCCGCCATCGAGCTCTCCGCCGGCCACCAGGGCGAGGCCGTGCTCCCCGGCACCTTCGTGGACTACGAGGCCCGCCCCCGCGAGTACGAACTCTCCATTGCACAAACGGTCCTGCGCGTGCACACCCGCGTCGCCGACCTGTACAACCAGCCGATGAACCAGACCGAGCAGCAGTTGCGGCTCACGGTCGAGGCGCTGCGCGAGCGCCAGGAGCACGAGATGCTCAACAACCACGACTTCGGCCTCCTCCACAACGCCGACTACGACCAGCGCATCCAGCCCCACGGCGGCGCGCCCAGCCCCGACGACATGGACCAGCTGCTCAGCATGCGGCGCGGATCCAAGCTCTTCCTCGCCCACCCCAAAGCGATCGCCGCCTTCGGCCGCGAGTGCAACAAGCGCGGGCTGTACCCGGAGTCGATCGACGTCGACGGCCACCGGGTGCCGTCCTGGCGGGGGGTGCCGATCTTCCCGTCCAACAAGATCCCGATCAGCGACGCCCGTACGACGTCGATCCTGTGCATGCGCACCGGCGAGGACGACCAGGGCGTGATCGGCCTGCACCAGCCGGGCATCCCCGACGAGATCGAGCCGAGCCTGTCGGTCCGCTTCATGGGGATCAGCGAGCAGGCGATCATCTCCTACCTGGTCACCGCCTACTTCTCCGCCGCCGTGCTGGTGCCGGACGCGCTCGGCGTGCTGGAGAACGTGGAGATCGGCCGTTGGCGCTGAACGCCGTCGCGACGGGCGAGGGCCAGGAGGCCGCCGCCCTCCTGGAACGGACAAGAGAAACGGTCAACCCGGAACTGCGCCGGACGGTCGAGAGCCTGCCCGGCTCCATGCGGCGCGTCGCGATGTACCACTTCGGCTGGGAGCAGGCCGACGGCACCCCGGCCGCCGGCAACGCCGGGAAGGCCATCCGGCCGGCCCTGGTGCTCGCGGCGGCCCAGGCCCTGCACGGGCCGGGCTGGCAGCCGGACGAGGCGGTGCGCGCGGCAGTGGCCGTCGAGCTGGCGCACAACTTCACGCTGCTGCACGACGACGTCATCGACAGGGACGTCCGCCGTCGCGGCCGGGCCACCGCCTGGACGGTCTTCGGGATGGCGGACGCGATCATCACGGGCGACGCCATGATGTCGCTGGCGCTGGGACTGCTCGCCGAGGACCCGCACCCGGCCTCGGCGCCGGCTTCGGCCCGGCTCTCGGCCTGCGTCATCGAGCTGTGCGCGGGCCAGCAGGCGGACTGCGCCTTCGAAGAGCGCCCGGACGTCTCGCTGGACGAGTGCCTGACCATGGCGACGGCCAAGACCGGGGCCCTCCTGGGGTGCGCGTGCGCCCTGGGCGCGCTGTACGCGGGGGCCGGACCGGACGAGGTCGACGCCATGGACGCCTTCGGGCGGGAGGCGGGGCTGGCGTTCCAGCTCATCGACGACCTGATCGGCATCTGGGGGGTTCCCGGGCACACCGGCAAACCCGCCGGAGCCGATCTGATCGCCCGCAAGAAGTCCCTTCCGGTCGTGGCCGCCCTCACCTCGGGCACCACGGCGGGCGATGAGCTGGCCGCCCTGTACGCCGGCCCCATGACCGGGGACGACGTGCAGCGGGCGGCCGAGGCGGTGGACCGGGCCGGCGGGCGCGACTGGGCGCAGGCCCACGCCGCGGACCGGATGGGCCGGGCGGTGCAGCAGCTGTCCCGGGCGGTTCCGGACCTCGGGGCGGCGGGCGGGCTGCTGGCGCTGGCGGAGTTCGTGACGCGCCGTACGAGGTGACCTCGCGGCGGCGGGGGTGTGCACGGCCTGTTCCGCCATCCACAGGGTGTCGGAACAGGCCTTTCCGCTGCCGCACGCCCTTCGGCCCTGTCCGCAACCCTAGGATCGCTCACGGTTGTTGACGATGGAGCGAGAGGTGTGACCGGTGGCGCTGGAGATACGTCAGGCGGAACAGTCGGACCGGGACGCGGTGGCACGCCTCCTCGACGAGGCCTTCCGCACCGACCCCGTGAGCAGCTGGGTCTTCCCGGACCCTGACCACCGGGCCGCCGTGCACGGCACGTTCCTCGGGGTCTTCGTGGACGTGGCGCTCACCGAGGGCCGGATCGACTACGCCGTGGACGGCTCGGCGGCCGCGCTGTGGCTGCGGATCCCGGCGGGCGAGCCGGAGGGGGAGGACGAGATCCCGGCGAAGATGCGGGCCGTCGCCGACCCGGACAACGAGCGGTGCGAGCTGGTCGGCCGGCTGACGGGCGCGGTCCACCCGACGTCGGAGGAGCACGAGTACCTGCTGATGATCGCGGTCGCCCCGGGCCGCCAGGGCGAGGGGCTGGGCAGTGGGCTGATGCGCCCGGTGCTGGAGCGCTGCGACCGCGAGGGCGTGCCGGCGTACCTGGAGGCGAGCAGCGAGCGCAGCAGGCGGCTGTACGAGCGGCTGGGCTGGGAGGTCACGGGCGAGGCGGTGCGGCTGCCGGACGGGCCGCTGATGTGGCCGATGTGGCGCAAGCCGCGGGGGTAGGTGCGCAACCGGCCAGACTCCTTCAACGGGCAGTACTTCCTCGCACGGGAGCGCCGGCGGGCCTACCGTGGAGGTATGGCCGGTGAACAGCACGAGCAGCACCCGCACGAGACGGTCGCCCCCCAGGCCGGGCACGAGCAGCAGACGTGCCCGGCCTGCGGGAGCCCCGTCAAGACGGTGGTGAGACGGCACAAGTCCCTCGGGATCTTCGTACCGCAATGGGCTCCGGGCCCCTGCCGGAACCCGGAGTGCGAGCGGTACGCCGCGCCGGAGGGCTAGGGGCGGCTAGCCCTTCGAGCCGAGGCCCGAGGCGGCGAGGTCCGAGGCGGCGAGGCCGTTGGCCCAGAGCTGGTCCACGCGCGCCCGCTCGGTGCTGTTCGGGGTGGCGTTCTGGCACGAGGTGCCCGGGCCGCCGCCCGACATCAGCTCGCTGCACGGGCCCGAGTAGTGGTCCGGCAGCCCGAGGACGTGGCCCGTCTCGTGCGCCGTCACCCGGGTGGAGTTGTACTGCTGGTTCTGCCGGTAGTCGAGGAAGATGTAGCCACGGCCGTGCCCGTCTGTGCTCGCGTACGAACCGCGCGAGTCGTTGCCCTCGCGGTACGAGAAGTTCCCGCCGGAGGAGACCTCCTGCAGCTTCACGTTGCCGACCGAGCTGTTCCAGATCTGCGTGGAGCGGGATATCTGGGTGCGGAAGCTCGGCGCGTTGCGGGTGTTGTAGGTGACGGTCACGGCCAGGACGCCCGGGTTAGCGGTGCGCTGCTCGGCGACCGCGCGCTGCACGGCCTCGAAGAAGGCCTTGTTGGCGGCCTGGTTCTCCTGCGAGTTCTCGTACGCCGCGTAGCTCGCGGGACTGCCGGCCGGGGCGGTGGCGGCGCTGGCGGTGGGGACGACGCCGCCGAGGGCGGCGGCCAGGCCGAGGCCGAGCGTGGTGGCCAGAACGGCCTTACGGGAGTGGCGCATGTGGGGGAGCTCCTACTCGTCCGGTGCGGTGGGGGGTGGTGGTTCGTGACCGGATTCTGAGGGAGCGGAAGCGCCCGGCGGATGATGTCACTGGCCGATAGCGCGGGCCTATCGGGAAGATTTCGACAGCTCAACTGCCGTGAGAATGGCGGGATTCGAGGGGCTGTCGGCGGCTGGTGCGGTCAGCGGGGCCCGGCCTACCCTCAGGGCATGGAGCTTGAGGTCAGGCACCTGCGCGCCCTGTGCGCCATCGCCGACGCCGGGAGCCTGCACAAGGCGGCCCGGCAACTCGGCGTGAGCCAGCCCTCCTTGACGACCCAGCTGCGCCGGATCGAACGAGCCCTGGACGGCGAGCTGTTCCTGCGCGAACGCACTGGCTGCCGGCCCACCCCCTTCGGCCGTACCGTACTGGGTCGGGCCCGGCCGCTGCTCGCCGAGATGGCCGCGCTGGTGGCGGAGGCACGGGCACTGGCCAACGGGCCGCGGCTGAGAATCGGCTCCACGGCCAGCCGGGCCCTGCCGGGCTGGCTGCGGCGGCTGCACCGGCGGCTGCCGGACACGGAGACCTCTCTGGTGGTGGACGTGTCCGCCAACGCGCTGCTGCGGATGGTGGGTTCGGGACAGCTCGACGTGGCGTTCGTACACGAGGTGGAGGGCAGCCCGCTGCGGGTCCCCGCGGGGCTCCAGCTGCACGTGCTGATGGAGCGGGAGCCGCAGTTCGTGTCGATGTCCCGGGACCATCCGGTCGCGGGCCAGGCCGTCGTCTCCTTACGGGACCTGGCCGCCGACCGGTGGACGGTGGACCCCTCGGTCGATGGCGAATGGGACGGCCTGCGGCGGGTCTTCGCCGGGGCCGGGCTGGACCCGCCGGTCCTGCACGCCGACTACCACACGGCGACCTCGCTGATCGTCTCCGGCGAGGCGGTCGCCCCCTGCCAGCCGACCTCCGGGCCGCGGGACGACATGGCGATCCGCCCGCTGTCGGGCGACCCCCTGGCGGTACGCCTGTTGCTGGCCACCCGCCCGGGCGCCCACGCGGAGGTCTACGCGGACCTGCGCGCCGCCTACCGCGAGGCGGCCCTGCGCACACCGCCGTACCGGGCGTGGCTCCACCGGCACGCGAGCCCGCTGCTGGCGGCCTGACCCGCCCCCGGCCGGGGGCCACGGGGCTCCGCCCCGCGCCCCGCGCCTCAAACGCAGGCGGGGCTGGGGTGGTGTCTCCGGGCGGGGCTGCAAATCGACTCCCCCGTGCCCGGGACCGGGTTGGCCTGCGGGGGAGCGGGGGCACTCCGGGGCGTCCCCGCAGGACGAGCGCGCAACCACGCTCAAAGGCTGGTCCGTGCCTTGGTGCGCGAGCCGAGGAGACGTCCCGGAGGGACCCCGCGGACGGCACCGGCGGTCAAGACCCCACCCGGGGGCACCACCCCAGCCTCGCCGGCGTTTGAGGCGCGGGGGCGCGGGGGCGGAGCCCCCGGAGCGGCGGCGAGCCAACGCACGACGGCCTCGGCATCGTGCTTGACTTCGCCCGACCGCGATATATCGTGTTACCTAGAAGACGCGATATGTTGCGTGCGTCGTCGAGCCCCGTCCGTGAACGCACGAGGAGGATCAGCCCCATGGCAGAGCAGTCGTCACCGTCGACGTGGCACATCGCCGAACCGCAGAAGCTCGCCTTCGAGGAGCCGGTTGCCGAGCTCCGCGTCCGCCTCGTCGGCGGCACGGTGAACGTCGTAGCCGCCGAGGACGGCCCGGCCCGCCTGGAGGTGACCGAGGTCGACGGACCGCCCCTGTACGTGGTGCAGGAGGGCGGCACCCTCACCGTCTCCTACGAGGACCTGCCCTGGAACGGTTCCCAGGGCTTCAAGAAGTGGTTCGAGGCCAAGCCGTGGAAGGCCTGGTCCGGTTCCGCCTCCGGCCGCAAGGCCTGGGAGCGCAGCGCGGCCGTCACCCTCACCGTCCCCGCCGCCACCCGGGTGCAGGTGGCCGCGGTCGACGCCGTCTCCTTCGTCTCCGGCATCTCCGGCGGCACCGACGTCAACGGGGTCTCCGGCGACGCCACGCTGGTCGGCCTGTCCGGTCGGGTCAAGGCGCACACCGTCTCCGGCAGCGTCGAGGCCCAGTCCGTCACCGGCGACCTCGGCTTCCACTCGGTGTCCGGCGGCCTGACCGTGGTCGACGGCGCGGGCGTGAGCGTACGGGCCGACTCGGTCAGCGGCGACATGCTCATCGACCTGGACCTCGACCCGGCCGCCCCGCGGCCCGTGGACATCGCGCTGAACTCCGTCTCCGGCCAGGTCGCCATCCGGCTCCCGCACCCCGCCGACGCCCGCGTGGAGGCCAACACCGCCACCGGCGGCGTCTCCAACGCCTTCGAGGACCTGAGGGTCTCCGGCCAGCTGGGCGCCAAGCGGATCACCGGAACCCTCGGCTCCGGTACGGGCACCCTGCGGGCCACCACGGTCTCCGGCTCGATCGCGCTGCTGCGCCGCCCGCAGGCCGACGCCGACACCCCCGCCGCCCCTCTCGCGTTCGACAAGAAGGTGCTCTGACATGCCGCCCGTCTTCGCCCACGGCCGCCTCCGCCTCTACCTCCTGAAGCTGCTGGACGAGGCCCCGCGCCACGGGTACGAGGTGATCCGCCTGCTGGAGGAGCGCTTCCAGGGCCTGTACGCGCCCTCCGCGGGCACCGTGTACCCGCGTCTGGCCAAGCTGGAGGCCGAGGGCCTGGTCACACACGCCACCGAGGGCGGGCGCAAGGTGTACTCGATCACCGAGGCGGGCCGCGCCGAACTGGCCGACCGCAGCGGCGAACTCGCCGACCTGGAGCTGGAGATCCGCGACTCGGTCACCGAGCTCGCCGCCGAGATCCGCGACGACGTCCGGGGCGCGGCCGGCGACCTGCGCCGCGAGATGCGGGCGGCGGCCTCCGCGTCGGCGACCCGGGTCGAGGACGAGTCCTGGAAGGCGGCCAAGGAGGAGCTGCGCAAGGCGAGGCAGGAGTGGAAGGAGCAGGCGCGCCGGGCGAAGGACGAGAGCCGCCGGGCCCGCGAGGAGGCCCAGCAGGCCCGCCGCCAGGCCAAGGAGGCCCAGGAGCGGGCGCGCGAGGAGGTCCAGCGGATCGCGGGCCAGCTCCAGGAGCAGTTCGCCAAGTCGGGCGGCGTCCTGGGCAGCCTGGCGGGAGCCTGGCTCGGCGGCGCCCCGTCCGCCACCACCGCCACCATGTCCCCGCCGGCGGACACCGACTGGGCCGATGACCTGAAGCCCAGTGGGGACCCGGCGCGCGACCTGGACCGGCTGCTGGACCGGTTCCGCGACGACATCCGCGACGCGGCCCGCGACCACGGCGTCTCCGCGGCCCAACTGGCCGAGGCCCGCGCCCACCTGGCCGCGGCGGCGGCCCGCCTCACGAGCGCGCTGCACCCGGCCGGCTAGTGCTGCTGGCCGGAAGGGTGTGCCGGGNNGGGGGAGCGTCGCGACCCGGTCAACCTTTCCGGTCACGCACTAGGCACGGCCTACGCGGCCAGGCGCGCCTCGGCCGCGGCGTAGGTGACTCCGTGGTCCGCCAGGACCTCGGAGAGCGTGCCGACATCAGAGCCTCCCGTGCTTCTTGTGTACGGCCTGCCGGCTGACGCCCAGCTCGGCCGCGATGTCCTGCCAGGACCACCCCTGCGCGCGGGCGCTGCGTACCTGTACCGCCTCCAGCTGCTCCAGCAGCCTCCGGAGGGCGGCCACGGCACGCAGGCCCACACGCGGGTCTCGGTCACCGGCCCGCTCGGCGAGATCGGTGGCTTCCGTCATGCATGTCAATGTAGGTTGACGCGGGAGGTGGTGTCAACCCTGATTGACATCGACTGTCAGACCGTCAGGACGACCTTTCCGAAGAGGTCGCCCGACTGGAGCTTCTCGAAGCCCTCCCGGGCCCGGTCCAGCGGCAGCACCTCGTCGATGACCGGGCGCACCCCGGTCGCCGCGCAGAAGGACAGCAGGTCCTCCAGCTCGTCCTTCGAGCCCATGGTCGAGCCGACCACCTTCAGCTCCAGGAAGAAGATCCGGGTCAGCTCGGCATGCGCCGGACGGTCCCCGCTGGTGGCGCCGGAGATGACCAGGGTGCCGCCGGGGCGAAGGGACTTCACCGAGTGGGACCAGGTGGCCGCGCCGACCGTCTCGATCACCGCGTCCACGCGCTGCGGCAGCCGCGCGCCCGGCTCGTACGCCTCCACCGCGCCCAGCTCCACGGCCCGCTTGCGCTTGGCCTCGTCCCGGCTGGTCGCGAAGACGCGCAGGCCCGCCGCCTTGCCGAGGACGATGGCGGCGGTCGCGACCCCGCCGCCGGCGCCCTGCACCAGGACGGAGTCCCCGGGGCGCACCCCGGCGTTGGTGAACAGCATCCGGTAGGCCGTCAGCCAGGCCGTGGGCAGACAGGCGGCCTCCTCGAAGGAGAGCTCGGCGGGCTTGCGCAGGACGTTCCAGGCGGGGACGGACACCTGCTCGGCGAAGGTCCCCTGGTAGCGCTCGGTCAGGATCGAGCGGGGCTCGTCGGGTCCGACTCCGTGGCCGCTCTGGCCGATGACGGAGTGCAGGACGACCTCGTTGCCGTCCTGGTCGATCCCGGCGGCGTCGCAGCCGAGGATCATCGGGAGTTTCTCCTCGCCGAGACCGACCCCGCGCAGCGACCACAGGTCGTGGTGGTTGAGGGAGGCGGCCTTGACGTTCACGGTCACCCAGCCGGGGCGGGCCTCGGGCGCTGGGCGCTCGCCCAGCTCAAGGCCGGTCAGCGGCTGGTCACGGTCGATTCGGGCGGCATAGGCAGCGAACATGCCGCGACGCTACCGCTGGGTAGCCTACGGATTCCAGCCCTTCCGGCACCTGGATGGTGAGGCGTTCACCGCACGGGCGCCCCGCCGGGAAACGCGGAGGCCCGGCCGGAGGGTTCCGGCCGGGCCTCTACCCGTACAGCGCGGCGGTCAGGCCAGGCGGGCCACGCCGTCGGCCTTGGCGGCGGCGGCGACGGCCGCGGCGACGGCCTCGGCGACGCGCTCGTCGAACGGCGACGGGATCACGTAGTCGGCGGCGAGCTCGTCACCCACGACACCGGCGATGGCGTCGGCGGCGGCGATCTTCATGCCCTCGGTGATCCGGGTGGCGCGCACCTTGAGGGCACCCGCGAAGATGCCCGGGAACGCCAGCACGTTGTTGATCTGGTTCGGGAAGTCCGAACGGCCCGTGGCCACGACCGCCGCGTACTTGTGCGCGACGTCCGGGTGGACCTCCGGGTTCGGGTTGGCCATGGCGAAGACGAACGCGTCCTTCGCCATCGTGGCCACCGCCTCCTCGGCGACGGTGCCGCCGGAGACGCCGATGAAGACGTCCGCTCCCGCCAGGGCCCGCTCCAGCGAGCCGGTCTGGTTGGTCTTGTTGGTCAGGCCCGCGATCTCCGCCTTGACGTCCGTGAGGTCGTCGCGGTCGGCGGACACGACGCCCTTGCGGTCGGTGACGCACACGTCGCCGATGCCCGCGTCCACGAGGATCTTGGCGATGGCGATGCCCGCCGCGCCCGCGCCCGAGATCACGGCGCGCAGGTCGCCGAGGGTGCGACCGGTGAGCTTCGCGGCGTTGCGCAGGGCGGCCAGCGTCACGATGGCGGTGCCGTGCTGGTCGTCGTGGAAGATCGGGATGTCCAGCGCCTCCTGGAGGCGCCGCTCGATCTCGAAGCAGCGCGGGGCGGAGATGTCCTCCAGGTTCACCCCGCCGAAGGACGGGGCGAGGCGGATGACCGTCTCGATGATCTCGTCCGTGTCCTTGGTGGCGAGCGCGATCGGGACCGCGTCGACACCGCCGAACTGCTTGAAGAGGATGGCCTTGCCCTCCATCACGGGGAGGGAGGCCTCGGGACCGATGTCACCGAGCCCGAGCACGGCCGTGCCGTCGGTGACGACGGCGACCACGTTCGACTTCCAGGTGTACTCGTTCACCAGGTCGGGCTGCTCGGCGATGGCGGTGCACACCTTCGCCACGCCGGGCGTGTACGCCAGGGACAGGTCGTCCTTGTCGTTGACCGGCACCGTGGCCTGGATGGCCATCTTGCCGCCCCGGTGCAGTGCGAACACCGCGTCGGGGTTGTTGTCCGTCGCACTGTCACTGCGAGGGTTGACGATCTCCGCTGCCACTTCGTGTGACCCCTTAGGTCCTTTTGTTCATTGAGGGTGGCCACTCCTGGTTAAGGGGTGGGCGGGCACCGCGTCCGTACTCCGCATCGACGGTTGGCCCGTCTCCGCGAAGGGGAGGTTCGTACGCGCGGGCGCGCCGCACGCGCGCCCTGAGCCCCGGATGAGGGGTGTAAGGATCTGTTCTACCCGAAGAACACTCACCCAGACGAGTCGATTCCTGCTCGACCATAGGCCGCTTGTCCCGGTTTTGGCTGAAAGTCCAAACCTCTGTGTCCAATGGGCGAGACATCCCGCAAAAACTGAGCAGGAAAGGCCTGATCGCGGCGGTTCCTGCGGTCTTGAGGGCTCTTGCCCGCAGTCCTGTGGGGTGATCCAGGGTGTCCGTTATCTGATTTTGACCTGACGGGCAGCCTGAATGCGCCAGTCCGAATGGCAAGATGCCGTAATCACACAAGGTCGCGACACTCGAAGGTGCGTGTCCGACCGTTTTTCGATGCTTTTCCACCAGCCGGAGGAACCAGCTCATGACCGCAAGCATCACCCGTCGTTCGACCGCCGCCCGGTCCCGGATCGCCGCGGTCGGCGCGATCGCGGTCGCCGGCGCCCTGATCCTGACCGGCTGTGGCGACCAGACCGACGGCGGTTCGGCGACCAAGGAGAAGACCAGCGACGCCCCGCTGTTCTCCAAGCTGCCGAAGAAGATCCAGGACGCCGGTGTCATCAAGGTCGGCACGGACGCCGCCTACGCCCCGATGGAGTTCACCGAGGGCTCCAAGATCGTCGGTGTCGACCCCGACATCGCCGAGGCGCTCGGCCAGCAGCTCGGTGTGAAGTTCCAGTTCACCTCCGGCACCTTCGACGGCCTGATCACCTCGCTGGAGACCGGCCGCCAGGACCTCGCCATGTCGTCGATCACCGACAACAAGAAGCGCCAGGAGGGCCTGGACGACAAGGGTGCCAAGATCGGCAAGGGCGTCGACTTCGTCGACTACTTCTCCTCCGGCGTCTCGCTCCTGGTCAAGAAGGGCAACCCGGAGAACATCAAGTCCCTCGACGACCTGTGCGGCAAGACGGTCGCCGTCCAGCGCGGCACCACGTACGAGGACACCTTCAAGGCCCAGGCCGAGAAGTGCGGTGACAAGAAGCTCACCATCGAGGCCTTCGACACCGACGCCGAGGCCCAGACCCGCGTCAAGGCCGGCGGCGCCGTGGCCGACCTGAACGACTTCCCGGTCACCGCGTACACCGCGAAGACCTCCGGCGGCGGCAACGACTTCGAGGTCGGCGGCCAGCAGGCCGACGTCGGCTTCTTCGGCATGGCGGTCTCCAAGGAGAACACCCAGCTGCGCGACGCCCTCAAGGAAGCACTCGACGCCATCATCAAGGACGGTTCCTACGCCAAGGTCCTGGAGAAGTGGAACGTGAAGGACAGCGCCGTGCCGTCCGCCACGGTCAACGCCGGCAAGTGATCCGAGAGCTCCACTGAAGGGCAGTCGTTGTGACTGACAAGATCGACAAGGGTCCGGCCGCAACTCCTCCGGCCGGACCCGGCGCCTCGGGAACTCCCTACGAGGCCATCAAGGCCATCCCCGTACGGCACTACGGCCGCTGGATCAGCGCTGTGGTCGTCGCCATACTCCTCGCGTGGCTCGTCTACGCCTTCTCCGAGGGCAAGATCATCTGGGGGACGGTCGGCGACAAGCTGTTCGACCCCTCGGTCATCACCGGCCTCGGCAACACGGTGCTCATCAGCATCACCGCCATGGCGCTGGGCCTCGTGCTCGGCATCCTCTTCGCCGTGATGCGGCTCTCGAAGAACCCGGTCACCAGCTTCGTGGCCTGGCTGTACATCTGGTTCTTCCGCGGCACCCCGGTCTACGTGCAGCTGCTGGTCTGGTTCAGCCTCCCGCTGATCTTCCAGTACATCAACCTCGGTCCGATCTACAAGAACGAGACCGTCGACGTCATGACGCCGTTCATGGTCGCCCTCCTGGGCCTCGGCCTGAACGAGGGCGCCTACATGGCGGAGATCGTCCGGGCCGGCATCCAGTCCGTCGACGAGGGGCAGAGCGAGGCCTCGCACGCGCTCGGCATGACGCAGACGCAGACCATGCGCCGGGTCGTGCTCCCGCAGGCGATGCGCGTGATCATCCCGCCGACCGGCAACGAGTTCATCAACATGCTGAAGACCTCGTCCCTGGTCTCGGCCGTGCAGTACACCGAACTCCTGCGGGCCAGCTCCAACATCGGCACCACGGCCGGCGCGGTCATCGAGATGTACTTCGTCGCGTCCATCTGGTACCTGGCCCTGACCAGCGTCTTCAGCGTCGGCCAGTACTACCTGGAGCGCCGCTACGCCCGCGGTTCGCTGCGCAGCCTGCCGCCCACGCCGTTCCAGCGGCTGAAGGCCAACCTGAACATGTTCCGCCGTACGGAGGTGGCGAAGTGACCGCCCAGCCGATGGTCAAGGCAGAAGGCGTCCACAAGTCGTACGGCGCCGCCCACATCCTGCGCGGGATCGACCTGGAGGTCGCGCCCCGCGAGGTCTTCTGCCTGGTCGGTCCGTCCGGTTCCGGCAAGTCGACCTTCCTGCGCTGCATCAACCACCTGGAGCGGGTCAACTCCGGCCGGCTCTCGGTCGACGGCCAGCTGGTGGGTTACAAGCAGAAGGGCGACAAGCTCTACGAGCTGAAGGACAGCGAGGTCGCGGCCCAGCGCCGGGACATCGGCATGGTCTTCCAGCGCTTCAACCTCTTCCCGCACATGACGGCCATTGAGAACGTCATGGAAGCCCCGGTCATGGTCAAGGGCGAGTCCAAGGCGGTGGCGCGCGAGCGCGCCGTGCGCCTCCTGGACCGGGTCGGCCTCGGCGAGAAGGGCGGGAACTACCCCTCCCAGCTCTCCGGCGGCCAGCAGCAGCGCGTGGCCATCGCCCGCGCGCTCGCCATGGAGCCGAAGCTGATGCTCTTCGACGAGCCCACCTCGGCCCTCGACCCGGAGCTGGTCGGCGACGTCCTCGACGTCATGCGCGACCTCGCCGAGTCGGGCATGACCATGATCGTGGTCACCCACGAGATGGGCTTCGCCCGCGAGGTCGGCGACAACCTCGTCTTCATGGACGGCGGCGTGGTCGTCGAGTCCGGCAATCCGCGTGACGTGCTGGGCAACCCGCAGCACGACCGGACGAAGGCATTCCTCTCCAAGGTGCTGTAGCGCCGGGGAGGGCGCAAGGGCGGTACGGGTCTCTCCCGTACCGCCCTTCTTCGTCTGCCGGCGTAAGTCCCTGCTCGCCGTGCAAGTCCCTGCTCGCCGTGCAAGTCCCTACTTGAGGCCTAGGACCAGCGCGTCCGAGGGCGAGCGCCAGACCGTACGGGCCTCCGCGAAGCCCGCGTCGAGGAGGGTGCGGGCGTGCCAGGCCTCGGAGGGGGTGTCGCCGTGGGCATGCTCCCCGTAGATCTCGAAGCGCTGCTTCACCGGCTCGGCCAGCACCGGGTCCGCGGCGGCCAGGGCCCACCACTCGCGCCAGTCCGGCACCCCGGCGGCCTTGGCCCGGTCCATCCCGGCGTGCCGGTGCGCGTGCTCGGCGGCGTCGATGCGCGGGGTGGCCGGATCGGGCATGTGATCGGCGTTCATGAACACCCCGCCCGGGCGGACCAGCGGCGCGAGCTGCCCGTACAGGACGGCGAGGTCCTTGCTGGGCAGCCAGTGCAGGGCCGTGGCCGTCAGCACCGCGTCGTACGTGTCGTGGGGGAGGGCCGCGCGCCAGTCGGGGTCCTTGAGGTCGGCGGTCACGAAGGAGACCCGCTCGTCACCCGCGAAGCGGCCCCGGGCGATGGCCGGCAGCGCCGGGTCGAGATCGACGCCCGTGCTGGTGGCTTCCGGGAACCGTTTGAGGACGCGGTCCGTGATACTTCCCGTACCGCACGCGAGATCCAGTACCCGGGGAGCGGGGCCCACCAGCGCCCCGGTCATGTCCAGCATCACGCGGAACCGCTCCTCGCGGTCGGGCATGTACCACTCCTGCCGGCGGTCCCAGCTGTCCTGCCAGGCCTGCCAGTAGGCACTGGTTTGTGTCGGTCCCGTCATTCCTGTCGTACGAGCCATCCCCGACCCCTCCATACGTAATACCCTCGTAGACATCTCAGCCGTTACCCGGAGACGATGATCCGCAGCCGTAAGGACTACAAGTGGAACTGGCCCATTACTCGGACTTCGCCGTGCGCCTGGTCAACACCGAGGAGCCGGCCCGCAACAAGGACTCGCTCACCTCGGTGGACGCCGTCCGCGCCCTGTTCGGCGCCAGCGTGCAGATGGCACGCCGCGTCACCGACACCGACGTCACCCGCTTCCGCAACGTGCGAGGGCGGCTGCGCACCGTCTTCGAGGCAGCCGACAGCGGCGACCACGTCCTCGCCGTCGACCTGCTGAACTCGCTGCTCATGGAGTTCCCCGTCAGCCCCCAGGTCTCCGGGCACGAGACCATCGGCGACGACGGCCGCCCCGACTGGCACATCCACCTGGCCGAGCACCCCTCGAACGCCTCCGCGGGCTACGCCGCGATGGCCTCGATGGGCCTGGCCTTCGCCCTCACCGAGCACGGCCCCGACCGCCTCGGCGTGTGCCAGGCCGCGCCCTGCCGCAACGCCTACCTCGACACCTCCACCAACCGCTCCCGGCGCTACTGCTCCGACCGCTGCGCCACCCGGGCCAACGTGGCGGCCTACCGCGCCCGCAAGCGGCTGGAGGCCGAGGCGTCCGCCCACAGCGGGCGCAGCGCCGAGACCGCCCAGGAGAGCCGGGCCCTCAGCGAGCGCTGATGCTCCTCGCGCGGCCGGAAGCGCAGGACGGCGGTCGCCAGCACCAGCTCGTCGGGCACCGGCCCGTAGACGGTGCTGTCGCCGGTCTCGTTGTACGGGTTGTCGCCGAGCACCCACCAACAGCCGCCTGGCCGCCGTTCCACCGCCCGCTTGATCACCAGCAGGTCCTGTTGGAAGGGGTGGCGCAGCACCACCACGTCACCCGGCCGGATGCCGGCCCCGTACCGGACCAGCACCTGGTCCCCGTGGTTGAGGGTGGGCGTCATCGACGGCCCCGTCACCTCCACCACCCCGAACTGCTTCCGCGGGCGCCTGTTCTCCACCATGCGCGTCCTCCTCGTCACCCCCGCATGCTGCCGTACGGGTCCGTACATTCGCTCACCGGTCCGCGCGCGACCCTGGACTTTTGTCCTAAGCCCACGGGGGCGCCCGCGAAATCCGGTTTCCGAGCGAGTAATCTCCCCCTTGAGAAGACGATCACGAGGAGGACACACTCCATGCTTTCCCGCCTCTTCGCCCCCAAGGCGAAGGTCTCCGCCCACTGCGATCTGCCGTGCGGCGTGTACGACCCTGCCCAGGCCCGCATCGAGGCCGAGTCCGTCAAGGCCGTGCAGGAGAAGTACCAGGCCAACGACGACGCCGACTTCCGCGCGCGCGCCATCACCATCAAGGAGCAGCGCGCCGAGCTCGCCAAGCACCACGTTTCGGTGCTGTGGAGCGACTACTTCAAGCCCCCGCACTTCGAGAAGTACCCGCAGCTGCACACCCTGGTCAACGACACCCTCAAGGCCCTCTCGGCCGCCAAGGCGTCGAACGACCCGGCGACCGGCCAGAAGGCCCTTGAGCTGATCGCCGAGATCGACCGCATCTTCTGGGAGACCAAGGCTGCCTGATCCGGCGCCCCGGTTCACCCCGCCGCGCTGGTCAGAGCGCAATGGCAATGGCAACGGCCCGACCGCTTCGCGCGGCCGGGCCGTTGGGCTCTCACGAGATCATCTGGGAGACGTTTGGGAGATGAAAGTGGATCACGCCGCCGTCGCCGCCCACTCCTTCCGCGACGTCTCGCTCGCCTCGCCGCTGACGGCGTCTCCCACGCCCACTGGAGGCCCCGGGAGATCCCGCGCTCCATGGCCGGGGAGGTGTGCAAGTAGGTCCCCTCGACGCCCTGGAGCTTGTGGCCCAGCCGCTCCTCGACGGGAGGTGGGCATCTCTGCGTTTCTGGCCCGCAAGCGCTGGACGAGATCGCCATGCCCAACACGCCAACTGGCCGGTACCGTTCTGAATAGCTGAGGTTCAGAACGGAGCCCATTATGCCCTCGTGGTCCTCGTACAGCACTGGCGAACGCATCAAGATCCTTCGGGGAAAGTCGATCTCCCAGGAGCAGCTCGCCGCCATGACCGGCCTGTCGGTCGCCACCATCCAGGCTGCGGAACAGGACCGCCGCCGTACCTTTCCAACGCTCATGGCGATCTCCGCAGCGCTCGGCGCGGACATCTCCGTCATCGAAGGCCAGCAGCCACCCCGCCGCGCGATGGACCAGGACGACCGGATGATGGTCCGCGCCCTGTCCGCCGCCGTGCACGACACAGCCGCCGGTCTCCTCCCCGAAGCCGCCGAGCCGGCAACGCACGACGACCTCCGGCGTGCAACGGCCCTTTGCTGGGAGATGTATTGGCGCGGCCACTACACCGAGGCCGGCGCCACCGTCACGCCCCTCCTCGTCGCAGCCGCAGCCACGTTGCGGGACCGGCCCACCGGGCAGCAGAGCATCATGTGGGGCGCCCTCTCGGATGTGTACCGGATCGCCGCCTACGTGGCCAACCTCGTCGGCGTCAGAGACCTCGCTTACGCGGCGATCGGTCACGCCCGCAACGCGGCCGAGAAGGGCGACGACGCACTTCGGCCCGCCCTCGTGGACTCCGGACGCGCCTGGGTCTACATGAGGGACGCACGCCTCGACGACGCCCTGCGCCTGGCGGAGAAGGCCGCGACCGACATCGAGCCGCGGTTCTCCCGGGCCACACCGGACGAGCTGGCCGTGTACGGCAGCCACGTGAACTTCGCCGCGGTCGTGGCCTCTCGGAAGGGAGACAAGGAGCGCGCGGCCGACTTCCTGTCCCAGTCCAACGCGACGGGGGCCCGCATGGGTACCGAGCACCGCGCCCACGGCACCCTGTTCGGCCCGGTCACCGCGACCACCCAGGCGGTCGGTATCAACGTGGCGATGGGCCAGACGGGGAAGGCCCTTACCCTCATCCAGTCCATCCACGACGGCGAAACCGCCCAGCTCACCGAAGCGGCCCGGAACCGCTACGCCATGGACAAGGCGATGGCGCAGGCCGACGCCAAGATGTGGGATGCCTCCTTGGAGACCCTCGAGGTGGCACTCCGAGGCGCCCCCGAGTGGGCCCGGCACCAGACCCTCCCGAGCGTGATCGCCGAGAAGGTCGGCCGACAGTCCAACGTGCGGCTGGCCCGCGTTTCGAAGCTGATCGGTATGCGTACGCCGGTCGACTCCGGATTCGCGGCAGCCGACCGGAGGACCGCACTCTAACTCCCACGGCGCGTGCGACTCTCATCTGTTGCACCGTCAACAGTCCTATGCCCCGTACGAGTTCGGCATCTATGGATGCTCGAAGTCGCACGGGGCATTTCTGTTCCTGGCCGGACGCGCGCGGGATTCTTTGGGACATGAACCGAAGCCTCCAGACTCTCGAACGGCGGAGGAACATCGCGGACGCCGCCGCTGGCATCCCCCGCGTCAACGTGGCGCTCTACGCCTGCCTCGAAGAAGAGGCGGCCGTGCGTCCCCAGCAGGTGTTCGCCGCTCTCAAGGAGTACGCGGAGGCGAGGGACTGGACCGTGCTGCCCGGAGCGACCGCGTATGACATGGGATCCCTTGAGACGCCCCGCGCCGCACGGCACACCTGGCCGAGCCTCGAAGCGCTCTTCCGCGAAAGGCAGGTGTCCGGGCTGCTGGTACCGGACGAGTCGCACCTGGCCTACACCTCCGGCGACCGCACCGGCTGGAGGGACTGGGTCGGCCAGCTCGGCGTCTTCGTCGTCTGCCTGCCCGAGGCGCTGCAAGGGAGGCCGGCAGCATGACCGAGACCCCCCGGGCACGGGGCCAAGTCGCCTCCCGGCCGAATGAGAGGGCGGACAACTCCGCTGCCAACGCATCCGAGGCCGCGCACGTTCTGGCCACGGCCGTCGAGGACCGAGGGAGTGACCTCCTCGCCGCCTTCACCGTCTTGCGCGGCCCGATGCATCTCGTACCGGACCCGACCAAGCTCGCCCAGCACACGGTCACCCTGCTGAAGCACGGGCACCGCTTGGTCGAGGAGGTCGCCGCGCTGCCCGAGGAGCTGCTGACTGTTCGAGCGCGCGGAGGACTGCGGGACTGGCAGGACGTACTCGCGACCGGGCCCGCGATGGACAGCGCGTTTCCGAACTGGTCCTACGCCCGCGCTCTTGCGCGCGTGGTCGAGACCTTCGTGAAGGCGCTCCAGCGGGAGCCGGAGCACGGCGGCCGAGAGTGGTGAGCGGTCAGAGGCGCCCCCGTCTGCCCATCCGGGTTCCCGGGGCCACCCTTCGCCGAATCTTCGTTGCCGAGCCGGCCAGCACCCCGGAGACGATCCGTGTCCCGGCCTGGGCCGTGCACGCGAGGTGCCAGGAGCGGCAGCCCCCGGTGCCTCCCGAGCCGGAGGTCGTGTGTCGATGAGCTGGACTGGCGACCTGCCCCGGATGGAGAGGCAAGCCTTCGACCTTTCGCGGCTGACCCTGGAGGTCGAGCCCTCCCCCGCGCATCCGGCGGTGCCTGCACCAGCGACCACATGAGGTGCGCTGGCTGCCAGTTGCTGGCCGATATTGCGATCCGGTATGGCGGCCCCATGGCCGACTGCCGACTTTGCGGTTACGCCTGGGCCGTCTGGCACGACCCCGTCCATTGCTGGCAGCGCGCAGACATCCTTGGCCGGGGCCCGAAGAGGACGAGCACATGAACTCCCTTCCGAGCAGCCCCCCGGGCGGACCGCCTGACGGGCACCTCCGGGAGGGGCCCCGGTGAAGCCCTGGCAGGAGCAAGCTCTCTACCTCCTGGCCGTTGTCGCCGTCGGTGGCGCGCTCACATACGGGGTCTTCGGCCGATAGGCCCCCACGTACTCCCGCTCCACCCGGGGCGGGTCATGCACGATCCGACCATGAGAGAAGGGACCACCCAATGCCTCGCATGAAGCACTCAGGGAAGCCGGACACGGCCTCGTCGGACGGACACCGGGACCGGCCGCCGAACGTCACCCCGCCGCCGAGGAACACCCCGCCGTCGAACCCCCAGACGCCGCCCAAGTCGAAGTAGAGGGGAACGGCGTGCACACCCAGCGACACCTCGTCCAGGCCCTGGAGGAGGCCGGCACCCTGCCGCCCGACTGGGCGGCAACGGTCCGGGCGGTCGATCGGGGAATGTTCATCCCCGACCGGATGCAGGAACTGGACCGCTTCACCGATCCCGTCGGCTGGGCCGCGGCCGTCTACTCGGACACCCCTCTCGTCACCCAGTACGACGACGGGGCGCCCGAGGGCCCAGGAACACCGACGTCGTCCTCGTCGAAGCCGTCGGCCATGCTCGAGATCCTCGCCCTGGCGGATATCCAGCCCGGAGACAACGTCTTCGAGATCGGCACGGCCACGGGCTACATGGCCGCGTGGCTGTGCCGGCAGCTCGGCGACGGCCAGGTGACGACCGTCGAGTACGACGAGGGACTCTTCCTCGAGGGCCGCCAGAACCTGCGTCTCGCGGGGTACCAACCGACGGTCCTCCACGGTGACGGCCTCCAGGGCTGTCCGGACCGAGCACCCTTCCACAAGGTGATCGCGACCTGCTGCCTGGAGGCCATCCCGGGCGAACTGCTCGGGCAGGTGAAGGACGGAGGGCGGATCGTCGCCCCGTTCGGGAACGCCTTCCACTCGTACTCGTACGTGACCCTCGACGTCGCGGGCTGCCGCGGCATCGGCCGTTTCGGCGGGAACCCCGACTTCATGTGGGCCCGCCAGCAGCGCAACCGGCACGCCGTCATCTCGGACATCTACCACGAGGAGAAGGGAGAGGAGGGCACCACCCGCACCAACCCGTACGACATCCACCACCAGGGCGACGTCGAGTTCTGGATCGGGCTGCACGTCCCTGAGGTCTGGGGGCAGCTGCACCGTGGCGGCGACGAGGCGCCGGGCGAGGCGACGTACTGGCTTCTGGCCAACGACCGGAAGTCCTGGGCGACCGTCGAGTTCACCGAGGGCGCGGAGGAGTTCGTCACCGAGCAGTACGGCCCGCGGAAGCTGTGGACCGAGGTGGAGAACGCCTACAAGTCCTGGCAGAGGCTCGGCCGGCCTGGCCGGGATCAGTTCGGCATGACCGCGTCCGAGGCCGGGGGACTGGTCTGGCGCGGCGAACCGAGCAACGTGGTCGCCAAGGTCTGGTAGGTGCTCTCTGCGGCCCCAGGCGGTGCGTACGAGCCCCGCCTGGGGTCGCAGGCTCACCAGTCGGATTAGCAATCCGTAGTGATGCTGTGACAGAGTGTTTCCATCACGCCGGCGCCCAGGCGACGTCGGGCGCCCTCCCCGGGTAGACCGCGCAAGTCTGACCGGCCAGTGTCCGGAGGGATGTGCCACGCGGGCCGATGGCTTTACCAGTCGGCACCAGGGCACGAACACGATTGGCTTGTGCAGGGCATATTGCTGCACCTGATCCTGCGCAACGCACAGGATCGCTAAGCCAATCAGAGACGCTGCATGTTCCCGCCCAGCGGGAACGCTGTGTGATCACGGATGCCTGCGCCCAGGGGAACGATCGCATCTTTTGGGAGACCAAGGCCGCCTGATCCGGCGCCTTGTGCACCCGCCGCGCTGGTCAGAGCGCGCATGAGAACGGCCCGACTGCTCCGCGCAGCCGGGCCGTTCTCGGTGTCGGCGTGCCGACTCGCATCGGCCGAAAGGGCGAGGCGGGTCCGGGACCGGACGGGACGGACGTCCTGCAGCGCGCTTGCTGCTTGCCCCGGACGGGCTCGTCTACAGGGTGTCGCTGTTGGGTTCGAACTCGTGGGCGTCGGCGGGAAGGGCGCTGAGGACGCCGGACCGGATCTCTCCGGTGAGGGCAGACAGGACGAACCGGGCGCATGGGACGGGGTGATGTTCCCCCTCCGGGCCGCGGCCGGCATCGGCCATCACGGTCCATTCCTCGGGCTTCCATTCAGTGCGACCGTCCACTGCTCCGGTTTCTGGCCCGGCTGGATGAACCAGTAGAGGTAGTGGCCGCTTCCTTCGACGTTGGCCCAGGGGCAGCGCGCGAGCGTGCCGAGGGGCCCGGCCGCGGGGGCCGGGCCCGGGCGGGCTACTCGTCGGCGTCCTCGTCGTCGTCCAGGCGGGCCAGCCAGGTGGCCAGGCGTTCCACCGGGACCTCGAAGTCCGGGTTCAGGTCGACGAAGGTGCGCAGCTGCTCGGCGAGCCACTCGAAGGTGACCTCCTCAGCGCCGCGCCGCTTCTCCAGCTCCTCGATGCCGCGATCGGTGAAGTACAAGTCGGGCTCCGTGCCGTGATGAGGGTGTTCAGGGGGCGTTTCCCGCCAGGATAATCCGCGGACGCGAAGACACCTCCCGCCCGAGGTGACCCGGCGGTAGCCTGGATGCCTCACGAGCGGGGGGCGCGGATGACGGAGGGGCGCACGGTCGGCTCAGCGCGCGCCTTCGAACTCCTCGAGCCCCTCGTCCAGGCGGCGACCGTACGCGTCCACGCCCCCTCGGCCGGGTATGAGACTCCCGGGACCGGACCCACCTGGGGCAGCGGCTTCTTCATCGCTCCCGGCTGGATCCTGACGTGCGCGCACGTGGTCGGCGAAGGGGGTGCTGCGGTGCGTCTGACGGGGCGCGAGGTCGGCATCACCTTCTCCTCCGGGGGCAACGGCGGCACGGGGACCGTCACCGGGCGCGTGGAATGCGTACTGCCCGAGCGGCTGGAGGAGCGGCGGCCCGGCCGACGGGCCCTGTGGGACCTGCCCGACCTGGCGCTCATCCGGGTGCTCGCCCCCGTCTCGCACGCCTGCGTATGGCTGACCGACCGCTCCAAGCCCCGCTTCGACGAGGTCGCCTACTTCGGCTGCACCGAGGACCTCGGCACCCCCGAGATCACCGGCCGCACCACCCGGCTGCGCGGCACCGCCGGCAATGGCGCCGCCATCCGGCTCGGCGACGACGACGAGATCGAGCCCGGGATGTCCGGCGGCCCCGTGGTGGACCTGGCCCGCGGCGAGGTCGTCGGAGTGGTGAAGGCCCGGCGGCACACCGGCGGCGGAGGGCTCGCCGTCTCCGTCGTACAGCTGCGCACCCTGCCCATGGCCGCGCGCGGCCAGATCGGGCTCTACCGCCGGGTCATGCAGGCCCACGACCGGCACCACTACGACCAGCACCTGAGCGACCTCGACAGCCGGCGGACCTGGACGGACGTGCACGGCGAACTCCCCACCGAGGCCGACCCGCACGAGGGGCGCGGCCGGCTCACCCCCGGCGAGCGCACCACCCTGTACGGGCTGCTCGCCGAACTGCCCCCGCCGGGCTCCTCGGAGGTCGTACGGGCCCTGGTCGAGGCGGCGCGCGGCGAGGAGCCGGACCCCCATCCGCTCGCCCCGCTGAGCTGGCGCGACGGGATCGGGCTGCTGCGCGACCCGCCGGGCGGCACGGGGGAGGCCGCGGCGATGCTCCGCTACGCGACGGACGTGAGCGTGGCCGACTACCGCGAGCCGCCCGCCCCCGGCGCCGACGAGGACCTGTGGGACTGGGTACGGGCCACGGCCGAGCGGCTGTGGCGGCCCCTGCGCCGGGAGCTCGGCGAGCGCCACGAGCGGGGCCTGGCCGACCGGGAGCGCCGTCGGCGGGCCTCGGCCGTGCGGGCGGTACGCGGCCCGGCCCGGCCGGCGGGCGGGCTGCCGACCGGGGCGTCGGTCCTGCTGGAGTTATGGCCCCACGGCTGGGAGGACGTCTACGACTGGGCGGTCTCCGTGCTGGCCGGCCCGGCGCACCCCGGGCGGCTCACGCCGGTGGAGTCCGGCGTACGGGTCCCACCGCGCGGGCTGCGCGAGGCCTTGCGGGCCCCGCTCGCCGAGGGCTTCAGGCGCTGCGACACCCACGAGGCGGCAGCCCTGCTCGAAGTGGCCGTCGACCCCGAGCTGTTCGGGATCGCGGTGGACGAATGGGTGCTGTCGGGCGGGGTGCCGCTGGGGGTGCAGCGGCCGGTGGTGCTGCGCCACGCCCGCGGGACCGCGAGCCCCGCCGCGGCCGCCCGGTGGGCGCGCGTCCAGGCCGGACCCTTGCTGGACCAACGGGCCGACTGCCTGCGGGGACGCCCGCGCAGCCCGTCGGCGCCGTGGCTCGCCGCGCTGCCGGACAACACCGTGCCGGTGCACTGCCGGGCGCCCGGGCCGGAACCGACGCGCGGGGCGCTGCACGCGGTGCGGGACGCCGGATACGGGGTGGTGGTGTGCAGGCGGCCCCCCGCGGACCCGGGGATGTCGTGCGCTCCGTTCCACCGGGGGCTGCGGGCGGAGCTGGTCGAGGCCGGCCGGGGGGAGGTGCTGCCCCTGCGGTTCCAGGCCCTGCGGGGGCGGGCGTTCGGGGCGGACCCGGACGCGTACTGGGCGGCGGGGATCGCGCTCGTCTGGGACGACCCCGCACGCGCCCTGCCCGAGGACGAGCCGCTCCAGGGGGACCTGTGACCGGCAGGAGGGAACAGCACCCATGAACGACGAATGGCTCATCTACCGCGGTGTCGGCGAACCCCACGACGGGATCGACGCCCTGCCCGATCCGCCGCCGTGGCGGGACTTCGACGGCGGCCCGGTGGGGGAGGAGGGCGGCCCGGCCGCGGGCGCGTCGGTGGCCGACGGCAACATCGCCCGGCGGCTCGGCGCGCACCGGCAGGCCGCGGAGCTGCACCGGCCCGAGCCGGAGGAGCTGGAGGCCATCAACGCCGCGCTGTACCTGCGGCGGCCGCTGCTGGTGACCGGCTTTCCCGGGACGGGCAAGTCCACGCTCGCGCACGCCGTCGCCCACGAGCTGAAGCTGGGGCGGGTGCTGCGCTGGCCGGTGGTGTCGCGGACGGTGCTCCAGGACGGGCTGTACCGCTACGACGCGCTGGCCCGGCTCCAGGACGTGCAGCTGGCGGCGAGCGGCGGCTCCCCGGGCGGGACGCGGGCGGGGGCTCCGGGCGGGACACCGGCGGGGGCTCCCGGCGGGGTGCCCGGCATCGGGAAGTACATCCGGCTCGGGCCGCTCGGCACGGCGCTGCTGCCCACGGGACGGCCGCGCGTCCTGCTCATCGACGAGCTCGACAAGAGCGACATCGACCTGCCCAACGACCTGCTGAACGTGCTGGAGGAAGGGGAGTTCGCCCTCCCCGAGCTGGAGCGGGTCGCCGACACCGAGCCCGAGGTGCAGGTCCTCACCGACGACGGGGCGAAGGTGACCGTCCGGGGCGGCCGGGTGCGCTGCCGGGCGTTCCCCTTCATCATCCTGACCAGCAACGGGGAACGGGACTTCCCCGCCGCCCTGCTGCGCCGGTGCATCCAGCTCAAGCTGGGCCAGCCAGGCGAGAAACGGCTCGCCACCATGGTCCGCGCCCACCTGGGCGAGGAGGCCGCCCGGCTCGGGGCCGACCTGATCCGGGAGTTCCTCAACCGCTCCCAGTCCGAGCTGGTCGCCGCCGACCAGCTGCTCAACGCCGTCTACCTGACCCACTACGCCGCCCCGCCCACCCGCGAGGACCTCGCGGACCTGCTCATCCAGCGCCTCGACCGCCCGAGGTGACGGGCCGTGCCCCCACGCGCTGCGCCGCCCGGCGGGCCGTCCGCCCGCCCGCCCGGCATCCGTGAACTGGCCGCGCTGCTGCGCGCCGCCGGGCTCGACCCGTCCGCCGAGGAGCTCGCCGACGCGCTGTGGCTGGCCGGGCGCATCCGCCGCCCGGGACCTGCCGAGCCGGGGACGCGCGAGCCGCCCCCGGAGCCGGAGGAGGAGGATCCGGTCAGCCCGCCCGAGCCGCCCGTACGGCCAGAGGCGGAGGCTGAGGATCCGGTCAGGCTCTACGTGGCCGGGGCCGGCCGCGCCGGCGAGGCGGCCGAGGCCGAACTACCCGGGGAGGCGCCCGCGGAGCGCGCGGTGCCTGTACGGGTGCCCGGGGCGGCCGCGCTGCCCCGCATCCTGGAGATCCAGCGGGCCCTGCGCGCCCTGCAGCGGCACCGGCCGCCCGGCCCGCCCACCCGGATGGTGCTCGACGAGGAGGCCACCGTCGAGGCCAGCGCCCGGGCCCTCGGACCGGTCATCCCGGTGCTCCGGCCGGAGAGCCGGCGCGAGGCGACCGTACGGCTGGTGATGGACGCGTCGCCGTCGATGGCCGTGTGGCAGGACATGTTCGAGGAACTGCGGTCCGTGTGCGAGCGGCTCGGCGCCTTCCGGGACGTCCAGGTGCACTACCTCCACCGGCTCGCGGACGGCACGGCCGCGCTCGGGCGCAGCCCGGTCGCCGGACCCGGCCTGCGCTCCGGGGACCAGCTGCGCGACCCCACCGGCCGCGCGCTGACCATGGTCGTCTCCGACTGCGCCGGACCGCTCTGGCGCGAGGGCACGGCCCAGCGGCTGCTGTACCGCTGGGCCCAGTGCACCCCGTGCGTGGTCGTCCAGCCGCTGCCCCAGCGGCTGTGGGCCCGCAGCTGGCTGCCGACCGAGCGGGGCACGCTCTCCCGGGCCGAGGGCGGCATCGGCGGGAGCGGGGTGAAGCTGAAATTCCGGTCGGACCGGCCGCCGTTGCCCGGGCGGCCCACGGGAGGGCTGACCGTACCGGTGCTGCCGCCGAGCGCCACCGCGCTCGGGGCGTGGGCCCGGCTCGTCGCGGGGCTCGGCACCGGCCCGGTACCGGCCGAGGTGGGCCGGGTCCTGGCCGCTCACCCGGCCGCGCCGCTGCCCCCGCCGCGCGCCGTACGCCCGCCGCGCGAGCTGGTGGCCCGGTTCCGCTCCTCGGCCGCGCCCCGCGCCGTACAGCTGGCGGTGTACCTGTCGGCGGCCCCGCTGACGCTGCCCGTGATGCGGCTGGTGCAGCGCACGATGCTGCCGGACTCCGAGCCCTCGGACCTGGCGGAGGTGCTGCTCGGCGGGCTGCTGCGGCGCAGCACCGAAGTGCCCGGGCAGTGGTACGAGTTCGTACCCGGGGTGCAGGACGTACTGCTGGGGCCGCTGGGACGGGACGAGGCCGCGCTGGTGCTCAAACACTGCTCCGAGTACGTACTGGCCCACTTCGGCCGGGGCGTACGCAACTTCCCGGCACTCGCCGTATCGCAGCTGACCGGTGCGCCCATGGCGGAGGCCGGCACCGCGGCCGGCGACCCCGAACGGGCTCCCGCCGGGCGGCTCCCGCAGGCCTTCGCACAGGTCTCGGCCAAGGTCGTACGGCGCTACCTGCCCGGGATGCCGGACGAGGGCCCGGCCGTCCGGGAGCCCGCGCCCCCGGTGCCCGGCAGGGCCGGCGCGGTCCAGGCCGCCCGGGACCGGCTCGCGGACGGGGACGCGGACGGGGACGGCGACGCCCGGGCACTGTACGAGGCCGTGGCCGTACTGCGCCGGGCCGTGGCCTCCCCCGCCGGACCCGGTGACCCGCCGGAGGAGGCCGAGACCGAGCTGGCGGGCGCGCTGCTGCGGCTGTGGGCGGCGCAGCGTGACCCCGAACTCCTCGCCGAGGCCGAGCGCGCCCTCGCCGGCCTGGGCAGGGCTCCGGCGCGGGCCCTGCTCGGCCGGGTGTACTACGAGCGGGCCCTGGCGGCGGAGCCCGACGCGGAGCTGCTGGCCGCGGCGGACCGGGAGTTCGCCGCGGCGGGCGCCGCCGCCGGCCCCGGGCTGCGGCGGGAGTGCGCCGTGCGCCGGGCCGAGACCCTGATCCGGCTGAGCGCGCTGCGCGACGATCCGGGCCCGCTGCGCGAGGCGCGCGCCGCCCTGGAGCCCCTGGCCGGCCCCGCCGACGGGACCGCCTCCCATCCGGAGCCCGGGCGGGCCCTGGGCCGGGTCCTCCTGGCCCTGCTGCCCCGCACCCCCGACCCGGCCGAGCGCACCGCCCTGGCCGAACAGGCCGCGGCCCGCCTGGCCCTGGACCCCGCCGCCGGACGCGGGGCGCGCGCCCGGGCGCGGGTGGAACTGGCCGGCGCCCTGCGCCACCTGCCCGGACGCCTGGAGGAGGCCGCCGCACAGCTGGACGAAGCCCTCGCCGAGGCGGGCGGGGACCAGGAGCTGCGGGTGGCCGCCCTGGTGTGCCTGGCCCGGGTGCACCGGGCACGGTACGAGCGGGACGCCGGCCCGGCGGCCTTGGAGGACGCCGCCGAGGCCTACGGCCGGGCCCGGCGGCTGATCCCCCGGGACGCGGAGGCCTTCGGGGAGCTGCTGCCCGAGTGGGGCGACGTACTCCTGGACCGGGCGCGGGCCGCCGACGGGCGGCGGTTCACCGGAGCCGCCGTACGCGTCCTGCGCGAGAGCCGGGCCGCCGTACCGCAGTCCGACCCCGGATCGGCGCACCGGCTGCTGAGGCTGGCCACCGGGCTCAGGCTGAGGCACGCCTATGAGGGCGACCCGGTGGACCTGCGGGAGGCGGAGTACCTGCTGGAACTGGCCGTCCGGCACAGCCGCGACCCGCTGGAGCGGGCCCGCGCCTGGCGGGACCACGGCGACGTGCAGCAGGAGATCCACGGCCACACCCGGGCGGCCGACCGCCTCGACCGGGCGGCGGACTCCTACCGGCGGGCCTGGCGGGCCGCCTTGGAGGCCGACCGCGCGGAGCGGCGGGCCACCGACACAGCCGTTCAACTGGCCGCCCGTGTACAGGAATTGCGCGGGGAGGTACTGGAGCGCCTGGCCCGGCCCCGGGCGGCCCTGGACGCGTACCGCTCGGCGCTGGAGCTGTGGGCACGGCTTGAGGCGGGCGGCGCGGGTGCCGGGGGCGGCGGGGGCGGCGGGGGCGGCGAGCGACGGGCGGGCGAACGGTCCGAAGCGCTCCGCGCACGGGTCCGGGCCCTGGAGGCAGGGCTCTGACGGCGGCGCCGCGCTTGTTTCCGCGCACCGGCCGGAGGGAAAGGGCAGTGGACCATCGAACACGGCAAGCAACAGGGGGACGGACGGCCCATGGTGACGAAGGATCAGGAAGTGGCAGCGGAGACCCCCGCCTGCCCCGGGCGGCTCCCGGACCTCTCCGGGCTCGACCTGGCCGCCCTGCGCGGGATCGACCATCCCGTGCTCGCCCAGGTGATCGAAGGCATGGTGGAGCGGGTCACCCACCCCGCCGAGATCCTCAACGCCTTCGACTCCGGAGTCGCCTGACCCCGCCCGGTGCGGCTGGAGTTGACCGCTTTCCGCCGTTAGCCGGGACCATCCGGAGGGCAGGGATGGACCGTCCGCAGGGGAGGGTGGAGGGGGAGCGATGAGGCACACGCACACGAGCGACGCCGTGCTGCCCGCGCACCGCACGGGGCCGCCGCAGTCCGTCCACGACCGGCACGCCCGCCACGCCCCCTGGCCCTACACCCGGCTCGACGTCGCCGCACTGCGCGCCGCCGGACACCGGCCCCACCCCATACGCCAGTTCGTGCTCAAGACACGCAGCCGCTGCAACCTCGCCTGCACCTACTGCTACGTCTACGAGATGGCGGACCAGAGCTGGCGCGGCCAGCCCGCCGTCATGGCCCCGGCCACCGCGGCCCGCGCCGCCGAGCGGATCGCCGAACATGCCGCCGCCCACGCCCTGACCCGCGTCGACCTCGTCCTGCACGGCGGCGAACCCCTGCTCACCGCACCCGCCCGGCTGGCCGAACCCGTCGACGCCGTCCGGGCCGCCGTGGCCGTCGCGGCCCCGCGCACCCGGGTCACCGCCACCGTCCAGACCAACGGCACCCTGCTCACCCGCGGCCGCCTCGCCGCGCTCGCCGCCGCCGGGATACGCGTCGGCGTCAGCCTCGACGGCGGACTGCCCGCGCACAACTCCCGGCGCGTGGACCACGCCGGGCGCCCCGGATTCGGCGCCGCCGCCCGCGGCCTGCGGCTCCTGGCCCGGCATCCGGACAGCTACGCAGGCGTCCTCTGCGTCATCGACCTCGACCAGGACCCGGTGGAGACGTACGAGTCCCTGCTCGCCTTCGCCCCGCCCAGCGTCGGCCTGCTGCTGCCGCTCGCCAACTGGAGCTCCCCGCCGCCCGGCCACCGACCCGGTGCGACCCCGTACGCCGACTGGCTCCTCGCCGTCTTCGAACGCTGGTGGCACGACGGGGTGCGGCGCACCCGGATCCGGACCTTCGAGGAGATCATCGCCCTGCTGCTCGGCCTGCCCGCCGCCACCGAGACCCTCGGGCTCGCACCCGCCGCCACCGCCGTCATCGAGACCGACGGCTCCATCGAACAGGCCGACTCGCTCAAGTCCGCCTACGAGGGCGCGGCCGCCACCGGGATGACCCTCGCCACCCACAGCTTCGACCAGCTCCTCGGCCACCCCGGGCTCGCCGCCCGCCAGCTCGGGCGGGACGCGCTCGCCGCCGGATGCCGGGCCTGCGAGCTGGTGGAAGTGTGCGGCGGCGGCCACTATCCGCACCGCTACCGCGCCGGCGAGGGCTTCCACGGGCCGTCCGTGTACTGCGCAGACCTCCAGCTCCTCATCCGCCACATCGCCGCGGCCCTCGCCACGGCGGCCCGACAGCCGGGCCCGCCCGGCGAGGCCGCCCTGCCTGCCCCGCCTGCCCCGCCTGCCCCGCCCGTCCCGTCCATCCCGTCCGGCGAGGCGGCCCTGCCCCACCGGTCTCCCGCCGCCCGCCCGGCTGCGGTCACCGGCGTGGCAGCCCCCACCGGGCTCGCCGTTCCCACCGGTGTGCCCGCGCCCGCCCGACCGGCTGCGGTCACCGGTGTGCCCGCGCCCGCCCGACCGGCTGCGGTCACCGGTGTGCCCGCGCCCGCCCGACCGGCTGCGGTCACCGGTGTGCCCGCGCCCGCCCGGCCGGTTGCGGTCACCGGTGTGCCCGCGCCCGCCCGACCGGCCGCCCCCACCGCCGTGCCCGCCCCCGCGCGCGTGTCCGCCCCCGTCCGGCCGGCGGTCGCCTCGTGACCGCCGCCGCCCTCGCCGCCTTCACCGTGCCCTCCCACACCCTGCGGGCCCTCGCCTCCACCGAGCCCTCCGCCGACGGCACCCGACTGGTGCGCGACGTACGCCGCTCCAAGCGCCTGGTCCTGCTGCGTGCGGTCCTCGACGGCGCCCCCGGCGGCGGCCGGTCCGGCGAGACCGCCGACCACTGGGCCCTGCTGGAGGAGGCCGAACGGCACGACCCCGGCGCCGTGCGCGACGTACTGCACTACCCGGCGACCGGGGTGTGGGCCGAGGAGACGCTGCGCCGGCTGCACGCCCCGTACGGCCCCCCGCCCGACCTCGGCCACCTCGGGGCCCTCGCCGTCGCCGCCGCCCTGCGCGCCGGGATCGCCTTCACCCACACCCTGCGGCCCCTGCACGGCCGGCTCGTCCTGCCCACGCTCGGCCTGCTCCGCCCGGAGCGCCCCGGCCGGCTCGCCGTCACCGAACGCTCCTGGGACCCCCAGGACCCCGCCACCCTGCCCCTGCACACCCTCCCCGGCGGCGGGACCGCCCTCGACGACCTCGACCCCTACCGGGCACCCTGCCCCGACCGCCCGGCACCCGTACGCCCCGCCCGCCGGCTCACCCCCAAGGGGCACAAGCGCTGGGACACCCAGTGGTCCGGCGCGCTCACCCTGCTCCAGCGGTACGACACCGCCCGCGCGGAGGAGACCGTCCAGCTGCTGCGCTCCATCGTGCCGCTGGCCGGCGGCTCCCGCTCCAGCGGCGCCACCCTGCCCGCGGCCCCCGGCTCCGTCCTGGCCCGCGCCCAGGCCCCGCCCGCACTCGCCGCCACCCTCGTCCACGAGGTCCAGCACGGCAAACTCACCGCCCTCGCCGACGTCCTGACCCTGCACACCGCCGACCGCACCCCCCGGCACTGGGCCCCCTGGCGCAGCGATCCGCGCCCGTTGGAGGGACTCCTGCACGGCGCCTACGCCCACCTGGCCCTGGCCGGGTACTGGCAGCGCGCCGCCCTCTACGGGGCCCGGGGCGCCTGGGCCCAGCACGCCCGGGTCCGGGCCCAGGTGGCGGCCGTCCTGCCCGTCCTGCGCGCGCACGACCGACTGACCCCGGCGGGACGGGAGTTCACCGACGCCATGGCCGCCGCCGAGCGGGCCATGGACGACCTGCCGCCGCCCGGCGACCAGCACGCCGCCGCCCGAAGGGCAGTCGACCGCGAGCGCCGCGCCTGGTGCGGGGAACACCCCGAACTCGCGCCGTTCGCGGCGGTCTGACGGGCCGTCCGCTGCGGTACCTTTCAAACCCGTCCACCGTCCGGATTACAGGGAGACGGCTGCATGACCACCGGTAGTCGGCAGGACCGCGACGGCGCCGCCCACCCGCAGCGCTTCGTCATCAGCTTCGCGGGGTTCAACCGCCCCTGGGCCGTGTGGATCGCCCACCGGCTGGAGGAGCACGGCCACCGCGTCTCACTCCAGCGCTGGGATCCGCAGAACAGTCCCGGCCTCGCCCCGGCACTCGACGACCTCGCCCGTTCCGGCAGCCGGGTCCTGCTCATCCTCAGCGAGCGCTACTTCTCCGCCGGCACCCATGGCGACAGGCAAGAGGAGGAGTGGAACACCGCCCTGCGCACGGTCACCGACCGCCACCCCGACCGGTACGCCGCGGTCTGCCTCACCGACGCCCCGCTGCCCAGCGCCGTCGCGGTCCTGGAGAAGGCCGACCTGTGGGGCCTCGACGCCTACGAGGCGGAGTACCGCGTGCTGCGCCGCCTGGAGCTGTCCACCGACCGGATCGGCACCGATTCCGGCCGCCGCGGCCCCCGCTTCCCCAACGACCCGCCCGAGATCTGGGGCCGGGTCCCGCGCCGCAACCCCCGCTTCACCGGCCGCAACGACGTCATCGGCACCCTGCGCGCGGCACTGGCCGAGGCCCCGCCCGGCGCCTCCACCGTCACCCTGCTGGGGCTCTCGGGCGTCGGCAAGACCCAGGTCGCCACCGAGTACGCCTACCGCTTCGCCTCCGAGTACGACGTCGTGTGGTGGGTCCCCGCCGAGGACCGGCCCACCCTGCGCGAACGCCTCGCCGACCTGGCCCCCGCCCTCGGGCTGCCGCTCGGCGCCGGCAGCTACGGCGAGCAGATCCGGGCCGTCCTGGAAGCGCTGCGGCGCGGATCCCCGTACAACCGCTGGCTGCTGGTCTTCGACGGCTGCGACAACCCCGACGACCTCACCGACCTGCTGCCCTCCGGCGCCGGCGACGTCATCATCACCTCCCGCAACCGCGAATGGGCCTCCCGGCACACCAGCCTCGTCGAAGTCCCCCTCTACGCCCGGCCCGAGTCCATCACCTTCATCCGCCGCCGGGCCCTGCGGCTCACCGCCGAGGAGGCCGACCAGCTCGCCGAGGCCCTGGAGGACTACCCGCTCGCCCTCGACCAGACCGCCGGGTGGCTCGCCGACTCCCCGCTGACGGTCGGCGACTACCTGGCGCTGCTCCAGCGCCGGCTGGACTCCCGTCAGGCCGTCACCGTCTCCGACGACTACCCGCTGCCCTTCCCGACCGCCCTGGCCATACTGCTCAACAACGTCCGGGAGAACTTCCCCGACGCCCTCGCCCTGCTGCGGCTGTTCGTCTTCTTCGCGCCCGGCCCGGTGCCGCTGCGGCTGCTGCGCGAATTCCCCGCCGACGACGTGCCCGAACAGCTCGCCGGACTGATCAACGACCAGATCCGGTGGAACGCCGCACTCAACAAGCTCGTCCAGTTCTCCGTCGTCCGCCTGGAGTACTCCGACCTGCCCGTGGAGGAAGGCGGCGGCGGGCTGGAGACCGTACAGCTGCACCGCATGGTCCACGGCATCGTCCGCGAGGACCTCTCCGAGGACGAGGCCGAACCGCTCGCCCGCGCCGTCCGCCAGGTCCTCGCCGCCGCCGACCCCGGCCGGCCCTCCGACTCCCGGCTGTGGCCCCGGTACGCGGAACTCATCCCGCACCTCACCCCCTCCGGGGTGCTGACCAGCGGCAACCCGCGGATCCAGACCTTCCTGCTGCACTGCCTGCGCTACCTGATCCTCGCCGGGGAGTACCGCACCTGCCTGCGCCTCAGCGAGGAGACCGACCAGATCTGGCGGGCCATGCTCGGCGAGGACCACCCCAAGGTCCGCGAGCTCAGCTACCAGTACGGCGGAGCCCTGCGCAACCTCGGCTTCTTCCGCCGCGCCGAAACCCTCACCCGGGCCCGCGCCGACCAGCTCATGCAGGAGCGGGGCGCGCGCGACCTGGAGACCCTGCGCGCGACCAGCTCGTACGGCGGCGTCCTGCTGTGCATCGCCCGGTTCGAGCAGGCGAAGGAGATCTTCGAACACGGCCTGGCCACCTACCGCGAGCTGCTCGGCGAGGACGACTCCACCACCCTCGCCGCCCAGAACAACCTGGCCGCCACCTACCGCCTCCTCGGCCGCTACCAGGACTCCTACGACCTCGACCTGGACACCCTGCGCCGCCGCGAACGGGTCCTGCGCGCCCAGCACATCTCCACCCTGTCCTCGGGCATCGCCTGCGCGATGGGCCTGCGGCTGATGGGGCGCTACCGGGAGGCCCAGACCCGGCAGGAGCAGGGCGTCAAGCTCAACACCCAGGTCCTCGGCCCCAGCCACCCCCAGACCCTGCGCGCCGAGCACAACCTCGGGCTGTGCCTGCGCCGCTCCGGGGACATCCCCGGCGCGGGGCTGCGGCTGCGGACCGTCTGGGAGCGCGCGACGAGGGTCTTCGGCGTCGACTACCCGTGGACGCTGATGGTGGCCTCCGACTACGCCACCTACCTCAGGGAGTACGGAGACCTCAGCGAGGCCCGCCGGATCTCCGAGGACGTGGTCCGCGGCTACCAGTCGCAGCTCGGCCTCGCCCACCCGTACAGCATCGGCACGGTCGGCAACCTCGGCCTGGTCCTCCGCGCCCAGGGCGAGCGCGTGGAGGCGCTGAACCTGGCCGAGCAGGCGCTCGTCGGCATGCGCGGCGCCCTCGGCGACCGCCACCCCTGGACACTGGGCTGCGCCCTCAACGCCACCGGGCACCGCAACATCACCGGCCGCCTGGAGGACGCGCTGGACCTGAGCCGGTCGACGCTGCGCGCGGCCGAACAAGTGCTGGGCCCCGACCACCCGATGACACTGAGCGCGCAGATCGCGTTGGCCGCGGACCTCCGGTCGGTACGGGAGGACGCGGAGGCCGCGAAGCACGAGGACGCGGGCATCAAGGCCCTCACCCGCAGCCTGGGCCCTCAGCACGTCCACACGGTCTCCGCCAAACAACGCACCCGCCCGTACTGGGACTTCGAACCCCAGCCATAGTCGGCCTCGCCGGCGTTTGAGTGGGGGTCCCCCCGGACGAAGTCCGGGGGAGGGTCCGGGCAGAGCCCGGTGCCCGGCGGAGCCGGGTTTCCTGGGGCTCCGCCCCAGACCCCGCGCCTCAAACGCCGGCGAGGCTGAAATGCCGGAAGGCCCGGCTCCGAGAGGGGAGCCGGGCCTTCCGTACTGCTGAGCCGCGCAGCGACTACGCCTCGAAGACCTCGTTCAGCAGGAGCTGCTGCTCCGCCTGGTGGCGCTTTGCCGAGCCGACCGCCGGGGACGAGCCGTGCGGGCGGGAGATGCGGCGCAGGCGCTCGCCGGCCGGGACGTCCGCGCCGACCGCCAGGTCGAGGTGGTCGATCAGGTTCAGCGCGATGAACGGCCACGCACCCTGGTTCGCCGGCTCTTCCTGGGCCCAGATGTACTTCGCCGCGTTCGGGAACTTGGCGATCTCCGCCTGGAGTTCCGCACCCGGGAGGGGGTAGAGGCGCTCGATGCGGATGATGGCGGTGTCGGTGATGCCGCGCTTCTCGCGCTCGGCCTCCAGGTCGTAGTAGACCTTGCCCGCGCAGAAGACGACCTTGCGGACCGCGTTCGGGTCACCCGCTCCGGAGGAGATGCGCGTGTCGCCGATGACCGGGCGGAACGCGCCGTTCGTGAACTCCTCCGCCTTCGACGCCGCCGCCTTCAGACGCAGCATCGACTTCGGGGTGAAGACGATCAGCGGCTTGTGGTGCGGGTTGTGGACCTGCCAGCGCAGCAGGTGGAAGTAGTTCGACGGCAGGGTCGGCATGGCCACCGTCATGTTGTCCTGCGCGCACATCTGGAGGAAGCGCTCGGGACGCGCGGACGAGTGGTCCGGGCCCTGGCCCTCGTAGCCGTGCGGCAGGAGCAGCGTGACGCCGGAGGTCTGGCCCCACTTCTGCTCGGCCGAGGAGATGAACTCGTCGACGACGGTCTGCGCGCCGTTGACGAAGTCACCGAACTGGGCCTCCCAGAGGACCAGCGCGTCCGGGCGGGCCAGCGAGTAGCCGTACTCGAAGCCCATGGCCGCGTACTCGGAGAGCAGCGAGTCGTAGACGTTGTAGCGCGCCTGGTCGTCCGACAGGTAGAGGAGCGGGGTGTAGTCCTCGCCCGTCTCCCGGTCGATGAGGACCGCGTGGCGCTGGCCGAACGTGCCGCGGCGGGAGTCCTGGCCGGACAGCCGGACCGGGGTGCCCTCCATCAGCAGCGAGCCGAAGGCCAGGGTCTCGCCCATGCCCCAGTCGATGGTGCCCTCGTCGATCATCGCCGCGCGGCGCTGCAGCTGCGGCAGCAGGCGCGGGTGGACGGTGACGCCCTCGGGGACGTTGACCTGGGACTCGGCGATGCGCTTGACGACGTCCTGGGAGATGGCGGTGTTCACGGCGACCGGGAACTCCTGCGCGGTCTGCGCGGGCGTCACCGGGGCGCCGGCGGCCGGAGCCGCCGCGGCCTCGCGGACCTCCGCGAAGACCTTCTCCAGCTGGCCCTGGAAGTCCTGGAGCGCCTGCTCGGCCTCTTCCAGCGTGATGTCGCCGCGACCGATGAGGGACTCGGTGTACAGCTTGCGCACCGAGCGCTTCTTGTCGATCAGGTCGTACATCAGCGGCTGCGTGAAGGCCGGGTTGTCGGACTCGTTGTGTCCGCGGCGGCGGTAGCAGATGAGGTCGATGACCACGTCCTTGTTGAACGCCTGGCGGAACTCGAAGGCGAGCCGCGCGATGCGGACCACGGCCTCCGGGTCGTCGCCGTTCACGTGGAAGATCGGCGCCTCGATCATGCGGGCCACGTCGGTCGCGTACATCGAGGAGCGCGAGGACTCCGGGGCGGCGGTGAAGCCGACCTGGTTGTTGATGACCACGTGCACGGTGCCGCCGGTGCGGTAGCCGCGCAGCTGCGACATGTTCAGCGTCTCGGCGACGACACCCTGGCCGGCGAAGGCCGCGTCGCCGTGCAGGGCCAGCGGCAGGACGGTGAAGTCCGTGCCGCCCTTGTTGATGACGTCCTGCTTGGCGCGGGCGACACCCTCCAGGACCGGGTCGACCGCCTCCAGGTGCGAGGGGTTCGCGACGAGCGAGACCTTGATCTGCTCGCCGTCCAGGCCGGTGAAGGTGCCCTCGGCGCCCAGGTGGTACTTGACGTCGCCGGAGCCGTGCATCGACTTCGGGTCGAGGTTGCCCTCGAACTCGCGGAAGATCTGCGCGTACGACTTGCCGACGATGTTCGCCAGGACGTTCAGGCGGCCGCGGTGGGCCATGCCGATGACGACCTCTTCGAGGCGGGCCTCGGCGGCCGAGTCGATGACGGCGTCGAGCAGCGGGATGACGGACTCGCCGCCCTCCAGGGAGAAGCGCTTCTGGCCGACGTACTTCGTCTGCAGGAAGGTCTCGAAGGCCTCCGCCGCGTTCAGCCGGCGCAGGATGCGCAGCTGCTCCTCGCGCTCCGGCTTGGAGTGCGGGCGCTCGATGCGGTCCTGGATCCAGCGGCGCTGCTTCGGGTCCTGGATGTGCATGAACTCGACGCCGGTGGTGCGGCAGTACGAGTCGCGCAGCACGCCGAGGATGTCGCGCAGCTTCATCATCGACTTGCCGGAGAAGCCGCCGACCGCGAACTCGCGCTCCAGGTCCCACAGGGTGAGGCCGTGCTCGGTGATGTCGAGGTCGGGGTGCTTGCGCTGCTTGTACTCCAGCGGGTCGGTGTCGGCCATGACGTGGCCGCGGACCCGGTAGGAGTGGATCAGCTCGAAGACGCGGGCGGCCTTGGTGACGTCGTCGTCGTGCGAGGCGTCGATGTCGCGGTTCCAGCGGACCGGCTCGTACGGGATGCGCAGCGACTCGAAGACGGCGTCGTAGAAGCCGTTCTCGCCGAGCAGCAGGTTCGCGACGATGCGCAGGAACTCGCCGGAGGCCGCGCCCTGGATGACCCGGTGGTCGTAGGTCGAGGTCAGGGTCATGACCTTGGAGATGCCCAGCTTGTTCAGGGTGTCCTGCGAGGTGCCCTGGAACTCGGCGGGGTAGTCCATGGAGCCGACGCCCATGATGACCGACTGTCCGGGCATCAGGCGGGGCACGGAGTGCACGGTGCCCAGGCCGCCGGGGTTGGTCAGCGAGACGGTGACGCCGGTGAAGTCGTCCATCGTCAGCTTGCCGACGCGGGCGCGGCGGACGATGTCCTCGTACGCCTGCCAGAACTCGAAGAAGTTGAGGGTCTCGGCCTTCTTGATGCCGGCGACGACGAGCTGGCGGTCGCCGTTGGGCTTCACCAGGTCGATCGCGAGGCCGAAGTTGACGTGCTCCGGCTTGACCAGGGTCGGCTTGCCGTCCTTCTCCGCGAAGGAGTAGTTCATGGTCGGCATGGCCTTGATCGCCTGCACCATCGCGTAGCCGATCAGGTGCGTGAAGGAGATCTTCCCGCCCCGGGCGCGCTTGAGGTGGTTGTTGATGACGATCCGGTTGTCGAACAGGAGCTTCACGGGGACGGCGCGGACGGACGTGGCCGTCGGGACGTCGAGGGAGGCGTTCATGTTCTTGGCGACGGCAGCCGCCGGGCCGCGGAGCGTCACCAGCTCGGGGCCCGCGGGGGCCTCGGTGGGGGGCGCGGCCTTTTGCGGGGCTACGGAGGGGGAGGCGGGCGCGGCCGGTGCGGCGGCCGGGGCCTGGGAGGTGACAGTCACAGCAGGGGCACCAGAGGGGATGGCAGGAGCAGGGGCAGGAGCTGACACAGGCGGAGAGGTCGGCGGCGCGGCGGCGGCGCGCGCCGCCCCCGTCGCGGCGGCGTCGGAGACCTGCGGTGCTGCGGCGGCGGTTCCGGCGGCCTGTGCGGAGGCGCCGTCCGTCGTCGTCGGGGACTTCTCGGGCTCATCCGCCTTCACCGGAGCGGGAGCGGCAGCGCCCCCCGGCTTGTAGTCGGCGAAGAACTCCCACCAGGCCCGGTCGACCGAGTTCGGGTCCTGGAGGTACTGCTGATAGATCTCGTCGACGAGCCACTCATTGGCGCCGAAGCCTGAGGCAGGGGTCTTCCCGCCCTCTGCTGCTTCGGTCGTGGTGCTCGGGTTACTCGGGGACTGTGGCGACACGGCGGCAACCGCCCTCTTCCGCTTCACAAGGTATGGACAGCGGGAATAAAGGCTACGCCTCCTGGGGGGTGAGATGCAGACCGGGCGGGAGATCCGTCATGCAGGTCACATCGAACGGCGGGTTTCGCCGCCTGGAATGGCGGGAAACAAGCGTGGTTCGGGTAGGGGGCACCGTGGTTGCGGCCCCCATGGCTTCGCACCCCTGACGGACCCCGGCTATGTGTGGCCGAGATCATGTCCTTCCCACTCGAACCCTACGTCAACCCGGTGCGTGCGAGCTGCCCGGAAGCGTGACAAGGATGCGGCAGCCCCGTGACGATTCGGCCACTCCGATCCGCCCGCCGTGCAGCTCCACGGCCCAGCGGGCGATGGCCAGGCCCAGCCCCGTGCCGCCGTCGCCGCCGCCCGCGCTGCCCCGGTTGAACCGCTCGAAGACCCGGTGCCGCTCCGCCTCCGGGATGCCGGGGCCTTCGTCCCGCACTTCCAGCGCCAGACTCCCGGGCGCGTCGCCGGCCCGGGCGCGGACCGTCACCCGGCCGTGCGCGGGGCTGTGCTTGACCGCGTTGTCGATCAGGTTCGCCACGACCTGGTGCAGGCGCTCCGCGTCCGCGTACGCCGTCAGCTCGGACGGGAAGACGTCCAGGTGCAGGTGTACGTCGTTGCGGGTGTGCCCGCCCGAACCGGAGAGCAGCCCCGGCCGGCCGGCGGCCGCCAGCGCCGACTCCTTCAGCACGCCCGACAGGTACGGCCACACCTCGAAGCGGCGGGCCTTCAGCGGGACCACCCCGTTGTCCACCCGGGACAGGTCCAGCAGGGTCTCCACCAGGCGGCCGAGGCGCTCGGTCTGCTTCAGCATCGTGCGCATGGTCTCCGGATCGGCCGCCGAGACCCCGTCGACCACGTTCTCCAGGACCGCCCGCAGCGCGGCGATCGGCGTGCGCAGCTCGTGGGAGACGTTGGCCACGAGCTCCTTGCGGTGCCGGTCCACCGCCTCCAGGTCGTCCGCCATCAGGTTGATCGTGGCGGCCAGGTCGCCCAGCTCGTCGCGGCGCCCGGCCCCGCGCACCCGGCGCGTGTAGTCCCCGTGGGATATCGCACGGGCCACCCGCGTCATGTCGTCCAGCGGCGAGGTCAGGCTGTGCGCCACGAACTGGGTGATCAGCATCGAGGCGATCACCGAGAAGACCGTGATGAACCGCAGCTCGGTGTCGGTGCGCAGGGCCACCAGCAGCAGGCCCGTCGTGATGAAGACCGAGACCACCACGAGGGTGCCCAGCTTGGTCTTGATCGAGAACGGCGAGAAGGCCTGCAGGCCCCCGGCGGCCCGCTGCCGCTCCCATTGCCGCTGCCTTTGCCGGTCCCGCTCCCGCTGCCTCGCCGACGGGGTGCTCACGGCTGGGCCGGGGTCTCCAGGGCGTACCCGACGCCGTGGACCGTACGGATCCGCTCCGCGCCGATCTTGCGCCGCAACGCCTTGATGTGGCTGTCGACCGTACGGGTCCCGGACGCGTCGGCCCAGTCCCACACCTCGGCCAGCAGCTGCTCCCGCGAGAGCACCGCCCGCGGGGTCCCGGCCAGGCACACCAGCAGGTCGAACTCGGTCGGCGTCAGGTGCACGTCCTCGGCCTGCACCCGGACCCTGCGCTGCGCGTGGTCGATCTCCAGATCGCCCAGCCGCAGCGTGGCCCCGCGCGGGGCGGTCGCGGCGAGCGTGGCCCGCTCCACGCGCCGCAGCAGCACGTGCACCCGTGCGGCCAGCTCGCGCATCGAGAACGGCTTCGTCATGTAGTCGTCCGCGCCGACCCCGAGGCCGACCAGCAGGTCGGTCTCGTCGTCCCGGGCGGTGAGCATCAGCACCGGCACCGGCCGCTGCGCCTGGACCCGGCGGCAGACCTCCAGGCCGTCGAAGCCGGGCAGCATCACGTCCAAGACCAGCAGCTCGGGCAGCCAGCTCTCGGCCGCGGCGACGGCGGCAGGCCCGTCCGAGGCCGTCTGCACCTGGAAGCCCTCGGCGCGCAGCCGCGCCGCGATCGCCTCCGCGATGGTGTGGTCGTCCTCGACGACGAGTACCCGCCGCTGGGCGCCGGGGGTCGCCGAGGTGTTGTTGTGGGTGGTGTGCGTCTGTTCCATGTCCCGGTCCCGCCCCTGAAGATCTGCGTGGTGGGGTGCAGCGTAGAGGAGGCACCGGCCTGCGGCTATGTCGGGTTCGGACAGGGCATTTGTGCGGAACGCCCTGGTAGAGAGGGTGATGTACCGGGTGCCGCCCCCCCCACGGGAACGGCACCCGGCGGGCGAGGCGGTCAGGCGCCTCGCGTTGTGCGGCCCCTACAAGGGCAGCCCGTGGGCGTGCGCGAAGACCGGGTCCTCCGTGTCGTTCGGCACATCCGGGCGGGAGGCGGCCACGGCCGCCATCGAGCGCGGGAGCTCGAAGGGGAGACGGCCCTCGGGCACGGCGCGGCCGAAGGCCACGTCCAGCAGGGCGTCGTCCGAGGCGCCGTAGTCCGCGATCAGGGCCGCGCCGCGCTCGGCGATCTCGGGGATGACGGCGGGCCGCTCCAGGTTGATGCAGACCAGGGTCGGGACGGTGTCCAAGAGGGCCAGGATCTCCGCCAGTTCGGGCTCCGGGAAGGCCAGCGAACCCGAGTGGAAGAAGGACTCGAAGAGGTTCCCGCGCGGCTCGTACGGGGTCCGCAGGCGCAGGACGGCCAGGTCGGCGGCGGCCGGGTCGGCCACGACCTCGCCGTACGCTGCGGCCACGGCCTCGTCCACGTTCCGCACGTACAGCTTCGGCTTCGGTGCCTGCTCGGCAGAAAGCGGCAGCAGGCCCCCGGGGTTGGTGAGGACGGTGAGCGAGCGGCGCTGGGCCGCGGCGCCCATGGCCGCGAAGTCGGCCCGGCCCACCGTCTCGGCGGCCGCGTCCGGATCGACGTACGGGTTCTCGAACAGGCCCAGCCGGAACTTCTCGCGCAGCAGCCGGCGTACGGAGTCGTCGATCCGGGATTCCGCGACGCGGCCCGAGCGGACCAGTTCGACGACGACCTCGGGGCACTGCTCGCCGCCGAACTGGTCGGAGCCGGCGTCCAGGGCGCGGGCGGCGCGCTCGGCGACGCCCAGGTGCTCCAGGCCCCAGGCCCGGGCGGGGTGCGTCTGGCCGAAGATCGCCGCATCGGTGAGCAGCCCCCAGTCGGTGCACACGATGCCCTCGAAGCCGAGCTCCTCGCGGAGCAGGCCGGTGATCACGCCCTTGTTGAAGCCGAAGCCGACCTCCTCCCAGTCCGTCCCCACCGGCTGGCCGTAGTACGGCATCATCTGCGCGCAGCCGGCGGCGATGGCCGCCTTGAAGGGCTCCAGGTGGTGCTCGCGCATGCCGCCCGGGTAGATCTGCTCCTTGCCGTGCGCGAAGTGCGGGTCCTCGCCGTCCTTCTGGGGGCCGCCGCCCGGGAAGTGCTTGACCATGGCGGACACCGATGCGGGGCCGAGCTCCGGGCCCTGGAGGCCGCGTACGTAGGCCCGTACGAGCTCGCCCGTCAGGCGGGCGTCGGAGCCGAAGGTGCCGGACTGGCGGGCCCAGCGCGGCTCGGTGGCCAGGTCGATCTGGGGGTGCAGGGCGACGCGGAAGCCGACGGCCAGGTACTCGCGGCGGACCGTGTCCGCGAAGCGGTGGACCAGCTCGGGGTCGCCGATGGCGGCCAGGCCGAGGGCCTCGGGCCAGGCGGAGAAGGCGCCGGCGTTGAAGGAGGCGCCGACGTTGTCGGTGAAGGCGTGGCGCGGATCGGTGGAGAGGGTGACCGGGATGCCGAGGCGGGTGGCCGCGGCCATCTCCTGGACGGTGTTCTGCCACTGGGCCATCTCGCGGGCCCCGTAGGTGCCCAGGAGGTTGAAGTGGGTGAGGAGGCGGTCCTCGATCAGCTCGGGCGTGGTGAAGGGGAGCATCGAGCCGTCGGTCTCGGTGACCGGGGTGCCGTCCGGGTTCATCATCAGCATGGAGTGGAAGAGCTGGCCGGCCTTCTCCTCCAGCGTCATCCGGGAGAGCAGGTCCTCGACGCGCCGGTCCACGGGGAGCGAGGCGTCCTTGTAGGCGGGGGTGGCGTTCATGGCCGGACTCCTGAGGGGCGGGGGCGGGGGCGGGCGCCGGGGCGGGCGGCGGGGCGAGGACGCCCCACGGTAGACGCGAAAACCGCGCACCTACTAGGTTTTCAAAAGTGATGTGGATCACTCGCCGCGGCCGGTCGGAACGGGCCGTCTAGTGCTGTGGCCGGA
>NZ_JAGGOZ010000034.1 GCF_018614075.1 Streptomyces sp. ISL-94
GGGTGTGGGTGTGGGTGTGGGCCTCGTCGTGGCCGTGCTCCTGGGCCGTGCCCGGAACGTGCGGGTCCGTCACCGGCAGCGAGGAGTCCGCCGACAGGTCCCAGTCCGAGGGCGCCCGGTTCCGCTTGACCATCTCCGCACCCAGCGCCGCCACCATCGCGCCGTTGTCGGTGCACAGCTTCGGCCGCGGCACCCGCAGGATGATCCCCGCGTCGTCGCACCGCTCCTGCGCCAGCGAGCGCAGCCGGGAATTGGCCGCCACACCGCCGCCGATCATCAGGTGGTCGACGCCCTCGTCCTTGCACGCCCGGATCGCCTTGCGCGTGAGCACGTCCACCACGGCCTCCTGGAAGGACGCCGCCACGTCGCGCACCGGAACCTCCTCGCCCGCCTTCCGCTTCGCCTCGATCCAGCGGGCGACCGCCGTCTTGAGCCCGGAGAAGGAGAAGTCGTACGCGGCGTCGCGCGGCCCGGTCAGCCCGCGCGGGAAGTGGATCGCCTTCGGGTCGCCCTCGCGCGCGAGCCGGTCGATGACCGGACCGCCCGGGAAGCCCAGTTGCAGCACGCGCGCGATCTTGTCGAAGGCCTCGCCCGCCGCGTCGTCGATGGTCGCGCCCAGCGGCCGCACATCGCTCGTGATGTCGGGGGCCAGCAGCAGCGAGGAGTGCCCGCCCGACACCAGCAGCGCCATGGTGGGCTCCGGCAGCGGTCCGTGCTCCAGCTGGTCCACGCAGATGTGCGAGGCCAGGTGGTTCACCCCGTACAGCGGCTTGCCGAGCGCGTACGCGTACGCCTTGGCCGCCGAGACGCCCACCAGCAGCGCCCCCGCCAGGCCGGGACCGGCCGTGACCGCGATGCCGTCGAGGTCGCGGGCGCTGACGCCGGCCTCCTTCAGGGCGCGCTCGATGGTGGGGACCATCGCCTCCAGGTGGGCCCGCGAGGCGACCTCGGGCACGACCCCGCCGAAGCGCGCGTGCTCGTCGACGCTCGACGCGATCGCGTCCGCGAGGAGGGTGGTGCCGCGGACGACGCCGACGCCGGTCTCGTCGCAGGAGGTCTCGATGCCGAGGACGAGAGGTTCGTCAGCCATTGCTCTCACTGCTCTCAGTGTTCTCAGAGGTCTCAGGGGTCTCAGGGGTCTCAGAGGTCTCAGGGGCCCCGGTTGGTGCCTGTGCGGGGTCGGTCAGCCGCATCACGAGCGCGTCCACGTTGCCGGGCTGGTAGTAGCCCCGCCGGAAGCCGATGGGCTCGAAGCCGAAGCGCTCGTAGAGCTTCTGGGCGCGGGTGTTGTCCACCCGTACCTCCAGCAGCACCTCGGCGCACTCGAAGGCGGTGGCGGCGCGCAGCAGTTCGGTCAGGAGCCGGGCGCCGAGCCCGGTCCCCCACTGGTCGCGGGCGGCCGCGATGGTCTGTACGTCGGCCAGGTCCCCGGCGGCGGCCAGGCCGGCGTAGCCCACCAGACGGCCGGTCGCGGGGTCTTCGGCGACGACGTACCTGCGCGTGGCCCGCGGGCCGCGGGCGTGCGCGAGCTCGGACCAGAACATCCCGGCGGACCAGGCGTCTTCGGGGAACAGCTCGTGCTCCAGTTCCAGCACAGGCTCGATATCCCACCAGCGCATCTCACGCAGCACGACATCAGGGGCGGGCGTCACTGCGGGGTGACCACCTTGTAGTTCTTGGGCACCTGCGCGTCGGGGCGGCGCAGGTAGAGCGGCGTCGGAGGCAGGAACTCCGCCCCGGCGGCCAGTCGTTCCGCCGCCAGGGCGGCCAGGGCCGCGGCCGACTGGTGCTCGGGGGCACGCGCGTCCGGGAAGACCTCCGGGTACAGCAGCGCGCCCTGGCCCACCGCGGGGAGTCCCGCGACCTGCTCGGCGATGTCGGCCGGGCGGTCCACGGCGGGCTCGCCGACGCGCGTGCGCGGGTCCTCGTAGCGTGCCCAGTAGACCTCCTTGCGCCGCGCGTCGGTGGCGACGGTGAAGGGACCCTCGATCCCGGCGGCCCCGGCCGCGTAGGCGAGGCCGTCGAGGGTGCACAGGCCGTGCACGGGCACGCCCAGCACGGCCGCGAAGGTGGAGGCCGTGACGAGGCCGACGCGCAGCCCGGTGTATGGGCCGGGGCCGACGCCGACGACGAGGCCGGTGACTGCTTCGAGCTTCACCCCGGCCTCGGCGAGCACCTGGTCCACGGAGGGCAGGAGCAGCTCCCCGTGGCGGCGGGCGTCGACCTGGTTCGACTCGGCGAGGACGGAATCGCCGTCGTGCAGGGCGACGGTGACGGCGGGCGTGGCGGTATCTACAGCGAGCAAGAGCACGCGAACAGCCTACGACTCCTTGAACCCGAGCCCTCGCGGCCGGGCGTGGAGCGGGCCGGCTGCTACCTTTCGACCAGGAATCCAGGTGGCGGCGCGGAGAGGTGGAGCAAGGTGGCACGCAGCAGCTCGGGAATCGTGGCTGGGCTCACCGCCGCGGCAATCGCCGCCGTCGGCTTCCTCGGCTACCAGGCATCCGCGACGGCTCCCGCGCACCCGCCGAGGGCGGCCGAACAGGGCCCGGCCCCCGCCCCGAGCCAGTCCGCGGCCAAGCCGGACCCGGCGAAGCCGGTGCCCGTGCCGGAGGGCTCCGGCACCGGGGTGCGCGTCGTGTACTCGGTGGGCCAGAAGCGGGTCTGGCTGGTGGGCGACCCCGCCGCCGGCCAGCAGCCGAAGTCCTTCACGGTGATGCCGAGCACGGTCCACCCGAAGGCCGGCACCTACACGGTCGGCTCCCGCTCGGGCTCGGTCACCGGGTCGGACGGGGTGCCGATCGAGCACGTCGTTCGGTTCGCCTCCTCGGAGGGCGTGGCGATCGGCTTCAGCGCCCGCGCGGACGGCGCGACGCCGGAGCCCGACCCCAGCAAGAAGACCGGCGGCATCCGCATGGCGAAGGCCGACGGCGACGCGATGTGGGCCTTCGCGACGATCAACTCGAAGGTCGTCGTCGTTCCCTGACCCGACGGCCGGGTTTTCACCCGTACGTGCGACTCAGGCTGCTTCGGACTCCGGAGCGGCCTCTTCGCTTGCGCCGCCCGCGACGCCCTCCGGGGCGACGGTGGCCGCGGCCCCGGCGCCCTCCGGCTCCCCGCCCTCCAGCGCGCGTTCCCGCGCGGGCGGAGTCGAGACAGCGGTGGCGGCCACCCCCGCGGCGAGCAGCGCCCGCATGGACACGGCGGACGGACGGGGGTCGCGCGGTGCTCCCGCTGGTGCCGACATGGCTGCCTCCTGGGCCCCGGAACGCCGAACTTAGGCATACCTAAGAAACTCTCGGTACCATGTGACCACGCCCACCACCACCGGCGCAATATCTTGCCGACGAGTTGTCGGTACGTTTACCCGGAGAGGGCGCCCGCGAGCGCGTCCAGCCCGGACCCGTCGGCCCAGCGCGCCCCGATCCCGCGGACCGAGACCTCCCGTACGTCGTCCAGGACCTCCTCGTGGCCGACCGCCCGAGCGATCACCACGTGCAGCCGGTCGTCGGAGAGCTCCTCCACCTTGTCGTCGCCCCACTCCACGACGACCACGGACTCGGGCAGCGAGGCGTCGAGGTCCAGGTCCTCCATCTCGTCCAGCCCGCCACCGAGCCGGTACGCGTCCACGTGCACCAGCGCCGGCCCGCCGGTCAGCGAGGGGTGTACACGGGCGATCACGAAGGTCGGCGACGTCACGGCCCCGCGCACGCCCAGGCCCTCGCCGAGGCCGCGGGTCAGCGTGGTCTTGCCCGCGCCCAGCTCGCCCGTGAGCAGCACCAGGTCGCCGGGGCGCAGCAGGCGGGCGAGCCTGCGGCCCAGCTCCTGCATCGCGTCCGGGGAGTCGACGGTGATCCGGACCTCGACCGCGCCCTCAGGCGCCGGTGCCTGCGCTGCTGCCGGCGCTGCTTCCCGGACTGCGGTCGGCGCCGTTGGCGGTCCCGCTGCCGGTCCCGTTGCCGGTCCCTTTGCGGGTCCCGTTGCCGTTGCCGGTGCCTGGCTGCGCTGTGCTTCCAGCGGTACTTCTTCCATGCCTGCCAACGTTAGTCGGTGCGGAGCCCGGGACCGCTCCGGTGCGCGCCAGCATTCCGGTCAGCAGCCGCGTCACGGTCTCCGGGCGCTCCAGCATCATCAGGTGCCCGGTGGACTCCAGGACCACCAGCTCGGCGCCCGGCAGCGCCTCCTTGATGGCCGCGCTGTGCGCGGCCGGGGTGATCATGTCCTTGTCCCCGGCGATGACGGTGACCGGGATGTCCGCGAACCGCTGGAGCGCGGCGGTCTTGTCGTGGGTCTGGAAGACCGGGTAGAACTCGGCGACGACGTCGATCGGGGTGGCCTCGATCAGCCGCTCGGCGAAGCGGGCGACGGCCGGGTCCACGTCCCGGGAGCCGAACGAGTACATCTTGATCATGCCGGCGAGGAGGTCGGCGGTGGCCCGGCGGCCCTTCTCGACCAGCTCGACCTGGGATCCGAGCGCCTTGAGCACGCCGGGCAGGAGCTTGCGCACGGCTCCCATGCCGATGGAGGGCAGCCCGTACGTCACCTCGGCGAGGCGTCCGCTGGAGGTGCCGATCAGGACGACGCCGACGACGCGGTCGCGCACGAGGTCGGGGAACTGCTCGGCGAATCCCATGATGGTCATTCCGCCCATCGAGTGACCCACGAGGATCAGCGGGCCCTCGGGGGCGGCCGCGTCGATGACGGCCTTGAGGTCGCGGCCGAGCTGCTCGATGGTCACCGGCTCGCCGTCCGCCTGGGCCAGCCCGCGGGCGCTGCGGCCGTGGCTGCGCTGGTCCCAGTAGACCGCCCGGACCGTTCCGCGCAGGGCGGCGCGCTGGAAGTGCCAGGAGTCCTGGGCGAGGCAGTAGCCGTGGCAGAGGACGACGGTGGCCGGGGGCGCGGGCTTGCGGCCCATGCGGCGCCGTTTGCCCTCCTCCGGCAGCTCGTCGACCTCGTAGTGGAGCAGCGTGCCGTCCTCGGCCCGGCAGGTCCCCTCGGAGCCGCGCAGGGACCCGTAGTCCCCGGCCGCGTCGAGGGCCAGGCGCGCCTTCCTGCGTATGCCGCGCCCGACGGTGATCCGCTCGACCGCGACACCGGCCGCCGCGCCGGCGGCCATCACGCCGATGGCGGCGCCGGCCCAGCCTGCCTTGCGCCAGTTCTCGCTCACGCCGCTCACGCCGCTCACGCCGCCGCCCTCACTCCGTGTCAGGCGCCCAGGTACACCCGGGGCACGCGCCCTCCGATACGGGTGACGATCTCATACGCGATCGTGTCCGCCGCTTGAGCCCAGTCCTCGGCGGTGGGCTCGCCGCGCTCCGCGTCCCCGAAGATGACGGCTACGTCGCCCGCCGCGGCCGTGTCGCCGTCCAGGTCGACCACGAACTGGTCCATGGCCACGCGCCCGGCCACGTGGCGGATCCTGCCGCCGACGAGGACCGGACCGCGCCCCGAGGCGTGCCGCGGGATGCCGTCGGCGTAACCGGCCGGGACCAGCGCGAGGGTGGTCTCGGTGTCCGTGACGTAGTGGTGCCCGTAGCTCACGCCGTGCCCGGCCGGGACGGTCTTGACCAGCGCGAGGGAGGCCTTGAGGGTCATGACGGGCCTCAGGCCCAGCTGGGCCGGGGTGCCGAGCTCCGGCGCGGGCGAGACCCCGTACAGGGCCAGCCCGGGGCGGACCAGGTCGAAGTGGGACTCGGGGAGGGTGAGGGTCGCGGGCGAGTTGGCCATGTGCCGGACCTCGGGCTCGACGCCCTCCTTCTCGGCGTACGCGAGCATGTCGCGGAAGGCGGCGAGCTGGAGCTGGATGGAGGGGTGGCCGGGCTCATCGGCGCAGGCGAAGTGCGACCAGACGCCGGTGACCCGGACGGTGCCCTCGGCCTGGGCGGCGGACGCCGCCCCTACGAGGTCCTCCCAGTCGGCGGGCTGACAGCCGTTGCGGCCGAGGCCGGTGTCGGCCTTGAGCTGGATACGGGCGGTCCGCCCCGCCGCACGCGCTGCCTCCCGCACCTCGTCCAGGGCCCACATCCCGCTGACGGAGACGTCGATGCCGGCCTCGACGGCCTCCCGCCAGGGGCCGCCGGGGGTCCACAGCCAGCACAGGATCGGGCCCTCGACCCCGGCGGCGCGCAGCGCGAGAGCCTCGTCGGGCGTGGCGGTCCCGAGCCAGGTGGCGCCGGCCTCCTGGGCGGCCTTGGCGCAGGCCAGGGCCCCGTGCCCGTAGGCATCCGCCTTGACGACGGCCATCAGCCCGGCCCGGGGCGCCCGCTCGCGCAACGCGCGCACGTTCTCCCGTACGGCATCAAGGTCGATCTCGGCGTACACGCGCGTCGGTGTCTCGTTCATCCCGCACAGTCTCTCAGAATCCCCACCGGCCCCTGGTCGGGGCGCTGCGTGTGCGGCGCCGCTGCGGGGGCTCCGCCCCAGACCCTTCGCTCCACCTCAAACGCCGGCGGGGCTGAATACGGCTGAGTTGCCCTGGCAGCCGCCCGGCGGGGAGCGGGGCGGAGCCCCGGCCTCACAGGCTCGGGGGGCACAACCCAGCCTCGCCGCCGTTTGAGGCGCGGGGGTCCGGGGGCAGAGCCCCGGGCAGCGGCGCCGCACCCGGACCCGTCACGGTCGGCGGACTTCGCGCCACGCGGCCGGCAGGGCGGCGGCCACGTCCTGGGCCAGCAGCGGCCCGCCGGTGAGCCGGGCCGCCAGGCCGTGGAGGTACGCCGCCACCGACCCCGCGTCCGCTCCGGACAGCCCGCCCGCCAGCAGGGACCCGGCCAGCCCGGACAGCACGTCACCGCTCCCCGCGGTGGCCAGCCACGGAGTCCCGGTCGGGTTCACCCGGACGGGCGAACCGCCGGATGCGACCAGCGTCGTCGACCCCTTGAGCAGCACCGCCGCCCCGTACCGGTCCGAAAGCTCCCGCACCGCGCCCAGCCGCCCCGCCTCCACCGACTCCCGCGAGACCCCCCGCAGCGCCGCCGCCTCCCCCGCGTGCGGGGTCAGCAGCGTCGCGGCCGTCCGGGCCCGCAGCACCTCCGCGTCCAGCCCGCGCAGCCCGTCCGCGTCGACCAGTACCGGGACGTCCTGCGCGAGCAGCTTCGCGACCTCCCCGGCGCGCCCGTCCCCCAGCCCCGGACCGACCACCCACGCCTGGACCCGCCCCGGCCCGATCAGCGTCTCCGGGTACCGGGCCAGCACCGCGTCCGCGGCCGGCCCCACGTACCGCACGGCGCCCGCCCCGCCCCGCAGCGCGCCGGCGACGGCCAGCACGGCCGCCCCGGGGTACTGCGCGGACCCGGCGACGATCCCGACCACGCCGCGCCGGTACTTGTCGCTCGACGCCGTCGGCACCGGCAGCAGCTCCGCCACATCGGCGTGCTGGAGCGCCTCCACCTCCGGCGCCGGAAGCTCCAGCCCGATGTCCACCAGCCGCACCACCCCCGCCCGCGAGGCCCCGGGGTCGATCAGCAGGCCGGGCTTGTACGCGCCGAAGGTCACCGTCACATCGGCCCGTACCGCCGGCCCCGCCACCTCGCCGCTGTCCGCGTCCACCCCGCTCGGCAGGTCCACGGCGACCACCGGCGCCCCCGGTGGGATCCGCTCCACCAGCGCCGCGGCCGCCGGCCGCAGGCCGCCCCGCCCGCCGATCCCGAGCAGTCCGTCCAGTACGAGGTCCGCCCGCCGCGGGACGGCCTCCGCGACCCGCCCCCCGGCGGCCCGCAGCGCGGCGAGCCCGCCCGCGTGCATCCGCTCCGGATCCATCGGCACCGCCGTCACCCCGGCCCCCCGCCGCGCCAGCCGCGCGCCCGCGTACAGGGCGTCCCCGCCGTTGTCCCCGGGCCCCACGAGCAGCACGACCCGCGCCCCGTACACCCTCCTCAGCAGCCCCGCGCAGACGGCGGCCAGCCCGGCCGCCGCCCGCTGCATCAAGGCGCCCTCGGGCAGCCGCGCCATCAACTCCCGCTCGGCGGCCCGTACGGTCTCCACGCTGTAAGCAGTACGCATGCCACCACCCTGCCCCACGGCAGGCGTCATCCCTCGGCGATCACCACGGCCGACGCGACACCGGCGTCGTGGCTCAGCGAGATGTGCCAGGACTTCACGCCCAGTTCGAGAGCGCGCGCCTCGACCGTCCCGGACACCCGCAGACGCGGCTGCCCGGAGCCCTCCACGTACACCTCGGCATCGGTCCACAGCAGTCCGGCGGGCGCGCCCAGCGCCTTGGCCAGGGCTTCCTTCGCCGCGAACCGGGCGGCGAGCGAGGCGATTCCGCGCCGCTCGCCGCTCGGCAGGGTCAACTCGGTGTCGAGGAAGAGCCGCTGCGCCATGTTCGGCGTCCGCTCCAGCGCCGCGCCGAACCGCTCGATCTCCGCGACATCGATCCCCACGCCGATAATCACAACGACAACCCCAACTCCAGCTACTCCACCGTCACGGACTTTGCGAGGTTACGCGGCTGGTCGACCTCGTTCCCCCGCGCCGTCGCCAGCTCGCACGCGAACACCTGCAGCGGCACCGTCGCCACCAGGGGCTGGAGCAGCGTCGGCGTGGCCGGGATCCGGATGAGGTGGTCGGCGTACGGGACGACCGCCTCGTCGCCCTCCTCCGCGATGACGATGGTCCGCGCCCCGCGCGCCCGGATCTCCTGGATGTTCGACACGATCTTGTCGTGGAGCACCGAACGGCCGCGCGGCGACGGGACGACCACGACCACCGGCAGGTCCTCCTCGATCAGCGCGATCGGCCCGTGCTTGAGTTCGCCCGCCGCGAAGCCCTCGGCGTGCATGTACGCCAGCTCCTTGAGCTTGAGCGCGCCCTCCAGCGCCACCGGATAGCCGACGTGCCGCCCCAGGAACAGCACCGTGTTCTTGTCCGCCAGTGAGCGCGCGAGCGCCCGTACCGGCTCCATCGTCTCCAGTACCGTGTCCACCGCCGCGGCGATGTCCGACAGCTCCCGGATCACCGACTCGATCTCGTCGCCCCACTTGGTGCCGCGCACCTGTCCGAGGTACAGCGCGACCAGGTAGCAGGCCACCAGCTGCGTGAGGAAGGCCTTGGTCGAGGCGACGGCCACCTCCGGACCGGCGTGCGTGTACAGCACGGCATCCGATTCGCGCGGGATCGTCGACCCGTTCGTATTGCAGATGGCCAGCACCTTGGCGCCCTGCTCGCGCGCGTGCCGCAGCGCCATCAGGGTGTCCATGGTCTCGCCGGACTGCGAGATCGCGACCACCAGCGTCCGCTGGTCCAGGATCGGGTCGCGGTAGCGGAACTCGCTCGCCAGCTCCGTCTCGCACGGGATGCGGGTCCAGTGCTCGATGGCCAGCTTCGCGATCATGCCCGCGTGGTACGCCGTACCGCACGCCACGATCACGACCTTGTCGACCTCTCTGAGCACCGAGTCGGGGATGCGCACCTCGTCCAGGGTCAGCGAGCCGTTCGCGTCGATCCTGCCCAGGAGGGTGTCGGCGACAGCCTTCGGCTGCTCCGCGATCTCCTTGAGCATGAAGTAGTCGTATCCCCCCTTCTCGGCCGCCGAGGCGTCCCAGTCCACGTGGTACGCCCGCACGGACGCGGGCGACCCGTCGAAGTTGGTCACCGTGACCCCGTCGCGGCGGAGCTCGACGACCTGGTCCTGCCCCAGCTCGATCGCGGACCGGGTGTGGGCGATGAAGGCGGCCACGTCCGAGGCGAGGAAGTTCTCACCCTCCCCAACGCCCACCACCAGAGGCGAGTTCCGGCGCGCGCCGACCACCACGTCCGGCTCGTCGGCGTGCACCGCGACCAGCGTGAAGGCACCCTCCAGGCGCCGGCACACCAGCCGCATCGACGCCGCGAGGTCCGCGGTGGCCGAGAACTCCTCGGCGAGCAGGTGGGCCACGACCTCGGTGTCCGTCTCGGACTCCAGCCGGTGTCCGCGCTCGGCCAGTTCGGCGCGCAGCACGGCGAAGTTCTCGATGATGCCGTTGTGCACGACGGCCACCCGCCCGGAGTTGTCCAGGTGGGGATGGGCGTTGACGTCGGTGGGCCCGCCGTGGGTGGCCCACCGGGTGTGCCCGAGCCCGGTGGATCCGGCCGGCAGCGGGTTGCCGACCAGCGCCTTCTCCAGATTGACCAGCTTCCCGGCCTTCTTGACGGCGGCCAGCCCCCCGTCGGCGAGGACGGCGATCCCCGCCGAGTCGTAGCCGCGGTACTCGAGCCGCTTGAGTCCGGCGATGACCACATCGAGCGCCGACTGCGCTCCCACGTAACCCACAATTCCGCACATAGGCCGCAGCGTACGCCGAAGTCGGCCGTCTGCCCTGTAGCCGAACAAGACGAAAACCCCGCCCCGGCGCATACGCCGGAGCGGGGTTGAGGAATCGTTCGAACGGGCCCTCGGAAGCCTTAGCCGAGCTTCTTGACCTGTGCCTCGATGACCGGCTTCGGCTGCTCGGCGTCGCCGGTCAGGTTCATGCTGCTGAAGGTGGCCAGCGTGCCGCCCTTGCGCACCGCCGCGTACTGCCAGGTGGCCTTGTCCCCGTCCTTGAGGTCCATGACCACGGCGAAGGTGAGGGACTCGTCGCCGCCCGCGACCGGGGCGCCGGGCGTGACCTTCTCGATCTTCGTCGTCTCGCCCTCGGCCGTGACCGTGTACCCGCCGGCACATGCCGTCACCGCGGTCTTCAGCGCGGTGAAGGCCTCCTCGGCGCCCTTGCCGTCGTAGGAGTTCAGGGCGACGGAGGTCCTCGTCACGCTGAGGCCCTTCATGGCCGCGTCCAGCTTCTCCCCCATGCTCGCCCCTTCGGCGGCCGGCTTCGGCTTGGAGGTGGCGGCGACCAGCGCGGTGCCGGCGGGCTTGCCCTGCGCCGCGTACGACTGGAGCTGGATCAGCGGCTTGCACTCGGGCTTGTCGCTCTCGGCGGGCTTCTCCTTCGCGGCCGCGGCCGCGGCGGCGTCCGCCTCCACCTTGAAGTCCGGCAGTTCGGCCTGCGTGACCAGCAGCGGGGTCAGCTCCGCGGCCGTCTTCCCCTTGGCGGCCGGGGCCGCGGAAGTCGCCGGGGCGGACGGCTTGGCGTCCGCCTCGGGGTCGGCCTTTTCGGCGCCGCAGGCGGTGCCCAGCAGGGCCAGCGACACCGCGGACGCGGTCAGGACGGTACGACGGACAAGAGCGGTACGCACGGAAGGACTCCCCCAGACAACGAGAACAGGAACCGCAGGAGCGGCACCCCGGCACAGGCGGGGCGGCCACGCTTCAGGACTGCGACATCCGGCAATCTACTGCCGAAACGATCACTCGTTCGGTGTTTTCCCGTGCGACCGGCCGATCGTGACCGGCACGAGACCCCAAGAGGCTGGAATCGGTACCGTCCCCGTGCAACCGTCCCGGCACCCCCGGGTCGCCGCCGTACCGGCCACCCCCGGTCCCGTGCGGACCTGACGTACGTGACCGACCACACCACCCACAACGGCCCCCGAGCCCCGACAATGGCGGTGTGATCACTTCGCCGCCACGAAGCAACACGCCGGACAGTCCAACGGAGCACACCGGCCAGGAGGGGCACCCCACGCGCCCCGCCCACCGCCGGGGCCCCGATGCCTCGCCGTACGTCGACCTCACCCGCGCCGAGTGGAGCGCGCTGCGCGAGCGGACCCCTCTGCCGCTGACGGCCGACGAGGTCGAGCGGCTGCGCGGCCTCGGCGACGTCATCGACCTCGACGAGGTCCGCGACGTCTACCTGCCGCTCTCCCGCCTCCTCAACCTCTACGTCGGTGCCACCAGCAACCTCCGCGGCACCCTCAACACCTTCCTCGGCGACGCGGGCAACGGCCACGGCGCCCAGCAGGGCACCCCCTTCGTCATAGGGGTCGCCGGCTCGGTCGCCGTCGGCAAGTCCACCGTGGCCCGTCTGCTCCAGGCCCTCCTCGCACGCTGGCCCGAGCACCCCCGCGTGGAGCTGGTCACCACGGACGGCTTCCTGTACCCGATGAAGGAGCTCCAGCGGCGCGGCCTCACCTCCCGCAAGGGATTCCCCGAGTCCTACGACCGCCGCGCGCTCACCCGCTTCGTCGCGGACATCAAGGCCGGCAAGGACGAGGTCAGGGCCCCGGTCTACTCGCACCTGATCTACGACATCGTGCCGGGCGAGGAGCTCGTCGTACGCCGCCCGGACATCCTCATCGTCGAGGGCCTCAACGTGCTCCAGCCCGCCCTCCCCGGCAAGGACGGCCGCACCCGCGTCGGCCTCGCCGACTACTTCGACTTCAGCGTGTACGTGGACGCGCGCCCCGAGGACATCGAGCGCTGGTACCTGGGCCGCTTCCGGAAGCTGCGCGAGACCGCGTTCCAGAATCCTTTCTCCTACTTCCGCAAGTACACCCAGGTCTCCGAGGAGGAGGCCATGGAGTACGCGCAGACGATGTGGCGGACCATCAACAAGCCCAACCTGCTGGAGAACGTGGCCCCCACCCGCGGCCGGGCCACCCTGGTCGTCCGGAAAGGCCCGGACCACAAGGTCCAGAAACTGAGCCTGCGCAAGCTCTAGTGGCTTCCAGTGGCTAGGGTGCGGGCATGCTGCATCTTCGGATGATCACCCCGCACCACCTCACGGACCAGGTGGTGTCACTGATCGACCAGACCGTCGGAACCACCCATCTGGTCGTACTGCCCGGGGCCGCCCGCAACCCCGAGGGCGATCTGGTGCTGTGTGACGTGGCCCGCGAAGCGGCCGACGAGCTGCTCCAGGAGATGCGCAGGCTCGGCATCGACAAGAGCGGGTCGATCGCCGTCGAGAACATCGACCTGTCGATCTCCACACGCGCCGACGAGGCGGAGGAGGAGGCCCCGGGCGAGGCCGCCGACGCGGTGATCTGGCAACAGCTCTCCGAGTCGACCCACGAGGAGTCCACCCTCACGATCACCTACAGCGCCTTCATGATCCTGGCGACGATGATCGCGGCCTGCGGTGTGGCCCTGGACAACGCGATCCTGATCGTGGGCGCCATGGCGGTCGGCCCGGAGTTCGGCCCGCTCGCCGGCATCTGCACGGGCCTGGTGCAGCGCGAGCCGAAGCTCGCCGCGCGCTCGCTCTTCGCCCTGCTGGTCGGTTTCGGCGCGGCGATCGTGGCGACGACGGTCTTCAGCCTGGTGATGAACGCGCTCGGCCTGTTCCACCAGGGGGTGCTCGACACCCCCCGGCCGAACACGAGCTTCATCTGGCAGCCCGACCCGTTCTCCTTCGTCGTGGCGCTGCTCGCCGGCGTGGCCGGGATGCTCTCGCTGACCTCGGCGAAGGCCGGTGCGCTGGTCGGCGTGGCGATCTCCGTCACCACCGTCCCGGCGGGCGCCAACGCCGCCGTGGCCCTCAGCTACGGCGAGTTCGCCCAGATGTGGGGCTCCGCGGAGCAGCTGCTGCTCAACCTGGGCGGCATCATCCTCGCGGGCACGCTCACCCTCATCGCCTGGAAACTGCTGTGGCGCACCCAGCACGACCGGATGATCCGGCCACCGGGTGCGCCACGCGTCTGAACACCGCGTACGACTAGCCGAGCGCCGACTTCACGACGTCCGCCAGCCGGCCCGCGACCGCGCGGGCCTGCTCGATGTCGGCGGCCTCCACCATCACCCGTACGAGCGGCTCCGTACCGGACGGGCGCAGCAGCACGCGCCCGGTGGTGCCCAGCTCGCGCTCGGCGTCGGCCACGGCCGCGGCCAGCTCGGCGGAGGTGGTGACCCGGGACCTGTCCACGTCGGGAACGTTGACCAGCACCTGCGGCAGCCGCTTCATGACGCCGGCCAGCTCGGCCAGGGACGTGCCGGTGGCCGCGACCCGCGCCGCCAGCAGCAGGCCGGTCAGGGTGCCGTCGCCGGTCGTCGCGTGGTCGAGGATGATCACGTGGCCGGACTGCTCGCCGCCCAGCGCGTAGCCGTGCTCCTTCATCGACTCCAGCACGTACCGGTCGCCGACGCCGGTCTGCACGACCTGGATGCCCTCGGCCTCCATGGCCAGCTTGAAGCCCAGGTTCGACATGACGGTGCCGACGACGGTGTTCTCGCGCAGCTGGCCGGCCTCGCGCATGGCCAGCGCCAGCACCGCGAGGATCTGGTCGCCGTCGACCTCGGCGCCGGTGCCGTCCACGGCCAGGCAGCGGTCGGCGTCGCCGTCGTGCGCGATGCCCAAGTCGGCGCCGTGCTCCACGACGGCCGCCTTGAGCAGGCCGAGGTGGGTGGAGCCGCAGCCGTCGTTGATGTTCAGGCCGTCCGGCTCGGCGCCGATCGTGATGATCTCCGCGCCGGCCCGCGCGAAGGCCTCGGGCGAGACGTACGCGGCGGCGCCGTGGGCCTCGTCGAGGACGACCTTCAGGCCGTCGAGGCGGTTGGGGAGGACCGCGATGAGGTGGGCGACGTACTTGTCGAAGCCCTCGGTGTAGTCCGAGATCCGGCCGACGCCGCCGCCGGTGGGCCGGTCCCAGGGAGCGCCGGTGCGGTGCTCGTCGTAGACCGACTCGATCCGGTCCTCCAGCTCGTCGGCGAGCTTGTGCCCGCCGCGCGCGAAGAACTTGATGCCGTTGTCGGGCATGGCGTTGTGGCTGGCGGAGAGCATCACGCCGAGGTCGGCACCCAGCGCACCGGTGAGATACGCCACCGCCGGGGTGGGCAGCACACCGACGCGCAGGACGTCCACGCCCGCGCTCGCGAGGCCGGCCACGACCGCGGCCTCGAGGAATTCGCCGGAGGCCCGGGGGTCCCGGCCGACCACGGCGGTGGCCCGGTGGCCTGCGAAGGTGCCTGCCTCCGCCAGTACGTGGGCAGCCGCCACGGAGAGGCCGAGCGCGAGCTCCGCCGTCAGATCCGCGTTGGCAACGCCGCGTACACCGTCCGTCCCGAAGAGTCGTCCCACTGTTGTCCTCCCGAGTTTCCGCTTCGTCTGTGACCGCATGTGACAGGTTTTTGCCGCTTGTGGCGGTAAACGAACCGCCCCGACAGCACGGAGAGTGCTGCCGGGGCGGTTTCGTTGCTGAACAGCAGGCGCAGATTAACGCTTGCTGTACTGCGGAGCCTTACGGGCCTTCTTGAGACCGGCCTTCTTGCGCTCGACCGCACGGTCGTCGCGGGAGAGGAAGCCGGCCTTCTTCAGCGCCGGGCGGTTGTTGTCCACGTCCGCCTCGTTCAGCGCACGGGCCACGCCGAGGCGCAGGGCGCCGGCCTGGCCGGAGACGCCGCCACCCGCGATGCGGGCGATGATGTCGTAGCGGTTGTCGAGCTCGAGCAGCTTGAACGGCTCGTTGACTTCCTGCTGGTGCACCTTGTTGGGGAAGTAGTCCTCAAGGGTGCGACCGTTGATCTTCCACTTGCCGGTGCCCGGAACGATCCGGACGCGGGCGATGGCGTTCTTGCGACGGCCCAGGCCGGCGGCCGGCTGGGGGTCGCCGAAGCGGCCGGCAAGGGACTCGGTGCTGTAGTCACCCTCGGTGGGGACCTCAGACTCGCTGGTGTACTCCTCGACGTTGCCCTCGAACTCGTCGACGGGGGTCGTCTCGGCGGTGGTCTCGGCCACGATGCTCCTCAGAATTTTCTACGTCTTAGGGGGTGGCCGGAACTACTGCGCGACCTGGGTGATCTCGAACGGCACCGGCTGCTGCGCAGCGTGGGGGTGCTGGTCGCCCGAGTAGACCTTCAGCTTCGAGAGCATCTGACGGCCCAGGGTGTTCTTGGGGAGCATGCCCTTGATGGCCTTCTCGACGGCCTTCTCCGGGTTGTTCGCCAGGAGGTCGTCGTAGCGGACCGAGCGGAGACCGCCCGGGTAGCCCGAGTGGCGGTACGCCATCTTCTGGGTCGCCTTGTTGCCGGACAGGTGAACCTTGTCGGCGTTGACGATGACGACGAAGTCGCCCATGTCCATGTGGGGGGCGTAGGTCGGCTTGTGCTTGCCCCGCAGGAGGGCAGCGGCCTGGGTCGCCAGACGGCCGAGGACAACGTCCTGGGCGTCGATGACGAGCCACTGGCGCGAGATGTCGCCGGGCTTGGGGCTGTACGTACGCACGCGTATGCCTTCGCTTCTTCAGTGGTGGTATCCCATAGGGCGCAAGCCCCGCGGGAAGGGTCCTGACAGGGTCACCACGGACGATCACGACAGCCCTCGTTCACATCGGGGACGCAACCCGTGTGAACCGCTGGTTATCGGCCCGGTGGACCGGCGTAAGGCCCTTTCACGTGAGAATGAGCAAGCCAATACGCATAACAAACCAGCAGAATACCCAAGAAGACCCGTACGGGTCAAAACGCGGTCCGCGATGCCGATCCTGCTGGCGTCGCGGCGCACTCCGGTTCGGTCCTGGGTGGGGACCCCGCAGTTGTTACGGGCCCTAGAGTAACCCGACCGGAGCGCAGCGCACGACGCGCCAGCAGAATCGCGAGCCCGCACAGGGTGGCGCAGTCCTTGAAGGCGCGCCGCTTGTGGGCCAGCTCCGAGGGCCACGGGATCAAGGCCACCTGGGGCGTCAGCGCCAGCCAGAACCAGGGCGAGCGCGGCATCGAGCCCGGCCGGACCGCCGAGGCCAGCAGCAGCGGCAGCACCACGAGCAGGTAGTGGTCGAAGGACGGCCGCGAGACCAGGAATGCGGCGAGCATCACCATGCAGGCCGTCTCCACCAGCCGCAGTTCGCCCTGGTCGCAGTCGTCTGTCCGCCGCCACCGCGCCCACGCCCCCCACAGCCCGGCCCCGGCGCCGGCGAAGGCCGCCAGCACGGCCAGCGGCTCCGGCACCCCCAGCCGCGGCAGCACCGCGATCGGCGAGGCGTCCCACGGCAGCGCGTAGGAGTCCTGGCCCTGGAACAGGAACGGCAGGGTCTTGGTGAAGAACAGCGACGGGCTCGGCATCATCAGCGCGCCGGCCAGCGAGGTCCCCAGCGGCACCAGCACGGCCGCGGCCAGCCCCCGCCACTGCCGGGCCAGCAGGAACAGCAGCCCGATCGGCACCAGCATCGGCTTGCAGGCGATGGCCAGCCCGACCACCAGCCCGGCCGCGCCCCACGCCCTGCGGTGCGCGAGCAGCAGCGCCACCGGCAGCGCGGCCGCCGAGATGGCCGTCCAGTTCCCGATCAGCACGAGGTTCACGTACGGCTTGTAGGCGAGGGCCAGGACCGCGAAACCGCCGACCGCCAGGCGCGAGCGCAGCGGCACCGAGAACAGCCGCAGCGCGGCCAGCCAGCCGGCGCCCAGCAGCCCGGACATCCCGACCGGCAGCAGCCACCTCAGGGCCGTCTGCGGAAGCATCGCCTCCGGGACCGCCATGAGCACCGCGCTCGGCAGGTACAGGAAGCGCCTGTCCTCGTACGGGGAGCCGCCCGCCAGCAGCGTCTGCGCGGCCTTGACCACGAAGGCGTTGTCCGAGCCCCAGTTCTCCCGCAGGCTCGTGGACACGGCGATCCCGAGGACCACCGCGAGGGAGGCGAGCTGCAGGGGGCGCGAGGACGGCCTCAGCAGCCAGTCGATCAGGCGGTTCCCGGCGGCCGGGCTCTCCCACTTCATGAGCCAGATGCTAGGCCGCAGGCCCACGACGCCTCCCCCTCGCTCCTACCGCTTCCGTTCGACCCGCCGCTCGTCCCAGACGGGCTCCTGAGTCTCCCGCACCACACCGTCCGAACCGAAGACCAGGTAACGGTCAAAAGTGCGCGCGAACCAGCGATCGTGCGTGACACACAACACAGTGCCCTCGTACGCCTCCAGTCCGTCCTGGAGCGCCTCCGCGGACTCCAGGTCCAGGTTGTCCGTCGGCTCGTCCAGCAGCAGCGCCGTGGTCCCGGCCAGCTCCAGCAGCAGGATCTGGAAACGCGCCTGCTGGCCGCCCGAGAGCTTCTCGAACTTCTGGTCGCCCTGGCGCTCCAGCTCGTACCGGCGCAGGACGCCCATCGCGGCGCCGAGCGGCTTCGCGGCCTCCGTCCACAGGATGTCGACGAGCGTGCGGCCGAACAGCTCGGGGTGGGCGTGGGTCTGCGCGAAGTGGCCGGGGACCACGCGTGCACCCAGCTTCCAGGTGCCGGCGTGCTTGACGTCCTCGCCCGCCAGCAGCCGCAGGAAGTGCGACTTCCCGGAGCCGTTCGAGCCGAGCACCGCCACCCGCTCCCCGTAGAAGACCTCCAGGGAGAAGGGCTTCATCAGGCCCGTGAGCTCCAGGTTCTCGACGGTGAGGGCGCGCACGCCCGTACGGCCGCCCTTGAGCCGCATCCGGATGTCCTGCTCGCGCGGCGGCTCCGGCGGCGGGCCGGCCTCCTCGAACTTCTGGAAGCGGGTCTGCATCGCCCGGTAGCGCGAGGCCATGTCGGGGCTGCTCGCGGCCTGGTTGCGCAGCCGCAGCACCAGGGCCTTGAGGCGGGCGTGCTCCTCGTCCCAGCGCCGCTTGAGCTCCTCGAAGCGGGCGAAGCGCTCCTTGCGGGCCTCGTGGTAGGTGTCGAAGCCCGCGCCGTGCACCCACACGTCCGTGCCCATCGGGCTCGGCTCCAGGCTGATGATCTTCTCGGCGGCGCGGGACAGCAGCTCGCGGTCGTGCGAGACGAAGAGGACGGTCTTGCGGGTGGCCTTGAGCTGGTCCTCCAGCCACCGCTTGCCCGGGACGTCGAGGTAGTTGTCCGGCTCGTCGAGCAGCAGCACCTCGTCCGGCCCGCGCAGCAGCGCCTCCAGGACCAGCCGCTTCTGCTCACCGCCGGAGAGCGTGCGCACCTCGCGGAACTGCGCGGTGTCGTACGGGATGGCCAGCGCGGCCATGGTGCACACGTCCCACAGGGTCTCGGCCTCGTACCCCTGGACGTCGGCCCAGTCGCTGAGCGCCTGCGCGTAGGCCATCTGCGCGGCCTCGTCGTCGACCGTCAGGATCAGCTGCTCGGCCCGGTCCACGGCCTCGGCAGCCTCCCGGATGCGCGGCTGGGACACCGAGACCAGCAGGTCACGTACGGTCGTCTCGTCCCGTACGGAGCCCACGAACTGCGACATCACGCCGAGCCCGCCGCTGACGGTGACCCCGCCGCCGTGCGGCTGGAGCTCCCCGGAGATCAGCTTGAGCAGGGTGGTCTTGCCGGCCCCGTTCGCCCCCACGAGAGCGACCACCGCCCCCTCCCCCACCCGGAAGGAGACGTCAGGGAGCAGTACCCGCCCGTCGGGAAGGTAGTACTCCAGGTGGCTGGCTTCGAGATGTCCCATGCCGGGCATTGTCCAGGTCCGGCACCGATCCGCCCAAACGCTTATCGGGTACCTAGCAGCAGCCGGCGCCCGGCAGTGTCCGCAGGTTGCGCGCTTCCTTGCTGCGCGCGGCCAGCAGCTCGTCCGCCGGGTAGCCGACCTCCTCCAGGGTGAGCCCGTGCGGCTTGACCACGTGCACCGAGGAGTCCCGTACGGCCGCCTGCAGCACCTTGCCGGGCCAGTCGGTCGGCCGGTGGCCGTCCCCGACGTGCAGCAGGGCACCGACCAGCGAGCGGACCATGTTGTGGCAGAAGGCATCGGCGCGGACGGTCGCGGTGACGACCCCGTCCTCGCCGCGCTCCCAGCTGAGCTGCTGGAGCGTGCGGATGGTCGTGGCCCCCTCTCGCTTACGGCAGTAAGCGGCGAAGTCGTGCTCGCCGAGCAGCGGGGCGGCGGCCTCGTTCATGGCGTCCACGTCCAAGGGCCACGGGTGCCACAGCACGTGGCCGCGGCGCAGCGGGTCGACCCCTCCCTGGTGGTCGCCGACGCGGTAGGCGTAGCGGCGCCAGATCGCCGAGAACCTCGCGTTGAAGCCCTGGGGAGCCTCGGCGACCTTCCACACCCGCACGTCGTGCGGCAGCCGGCCGGCGAGGCGGCGCAGGAGCTTGTCGTGGTGCTCGGCCCACACCTCCTCGGCCAGGTCGAACTGCGCGACCTGCCCGCGCGCGTGCACGCCCGCGTCGGTACGCCCGGCCACGGTCAGCTCGACCGGCTCGGACAGCCGCATCACGGTCTGCAGGGCCGACTCCAGCTCGCCCTGGACGGTCCGCAGCACGCGCTGCTTCGCCCAGCCCGAGAAGTCCTTGCCGTCGTAGCTCAGGTCCAGCCGCACCCGGACGTGCCCGGGCTCCACCTCGTCACTCACGTGACCGATCCTCTCAGCCGCATCTTTCCAACGAATGCCGAACGGGCCCGCCCCGGGAAGGGGCGGGCCCGTTCAGAGCCGATCAAGCAGACGTGATCCCGGGGGATCAGGCCTCCTTGGTCTCCTCGGCGGGGGTCTCGGTGGCCTCGGCCTGAGCCTCCGCCTCCTTCACCGCGCGCTTGGTGGCGGCCTCGGCCTCACCAGTGGCCTGCTGGGCGACCGTGAGGGCCTCGACCAGCTCGATCACGGCCATCGGGGCGTTGTCGCCACGACGGTTGCCGATCTTGGTGATGCGCGTGTAACCACCGGGGCGGTTCTCGTAGCGCGGGGCGATCTCGGTGAACAGCGTGTGCACGATGCTCTTGTCCGTGATCGTCTGCAGCACCAGGCGACGGTTGTGGATGTCGCCCTTCTTGGCCTTGGTGACCAGACGCTCGGCGTAGGGACGCAGGCGACGGGCCTTGGCCTCGGTGGTGGTGATGCGGCCGTGCTCGAAGAGCGCCTTCGCGAGGTTCGCGAGGAGGTGCTTCTCGTGCGCGGCGCTGCCGCCCAGACGGGCACCCTTTGCGGGACGCGGCATGGTGATACTCCTTCATATCTGCACCGGCCGTGTCAGGTACCGGTGTCAGTTCCCCCGAGGCGGATGCCGCGGGAAAGTCTCGTCAGGGCCCTGCCGGGCCCGGGCAAATCAAACCCGGCCGGCGATCGAGGCCAAGACCTCAACCGCCGGCGACGGGAAGGATCAGTACTGCTCGGTCTCGACGAAACCGGCATCGGCGTCGTCGTCCGCGCCGAACGCGTCGGCGGCGGCGGTCGGGTCGAATCCGGGCGGGCTGTCCTTGAGGGCCAGGCCCATGCCGGCCAGCTTCGCCTTGACCTCGTCGATCGACTTCGCACCGAAGTTGCGGATGTCGAGCAGGTCGGCCTCGGAACGCGCCACGAGCTCACCCACGGAGTGGATGCCCTCGCGCTTGAGGCAGTTGTACGAGCGGACCGTGAGCTCGAGCTCCTCGATCGGCAGCGCCAGATCGGCGGCCAGGGCCGCGTCCGTCGGCGAGGGGCCCATGTCGATGCCCTCGGCGTCGATGTTGAGCTCGCGCGCCAGACCGAACAGCTCGACCAGGGTCTTGCCGGCGGACGCCATGGCGTCACGCGGGCGCATGGCCTGCTTGGTCTCGACGTCGACGATCAGCTTGTCGAAGTCGGTGCGCTGCTCGACTCGGGTCGCCTCGACCTTGTAGGTGACCTTGAGGACCGGGCTGTAGATGGAGTCGATCGGGATGCGACCGATCTCCTGGCCCAGCTGCTTGTTCTGGACGGCGGAGACGTAGCCGCGACCGCGCTCGACGGTCAGCTCCATCTCCAGCTTGCCCTTGCCGTTGAGCGTGGCGAGGACGAGGTCCGGGTTGTGCACCTCGACACCGGCCGGGGGCGCGATGTCGGCAGCGGTGACCAGGCCGGGACCCTGCTTGCGCAGGTACATCACGACCGGCTCGTCGTGCTCCGAGGAGACGACCAGCTGCTTGATGTTGAGGATGATGTCGGTGACGTCTTCCTTGACACCCGGCACGGTGGTGAACTCGTGCAGGACGCCGTCCACGCGGATGCTGGTGACAGCGGCACCCGGGATCGAGGACAGGAGCGTACGGCGCAGGGAGTTGCCGAGGGTGTAGCCGAAGCCCGGCTCCAGCGGCTCGATCACGAACCGCGAGCGGTACTCGTCGACGACCTCTTCGGTCAGCGAAGGACGCTGAGCGATAAGCATGTCTGTGTTCCTTCAGTCGTGGACGCCCACTATTTGACGCCCGACGGGATGCCGTACCGGGGCACGGCTACTACAAGGGTACGGGCGGTACGTCCCCCGAAGGGTTCGTACCGCCCGGACACTCAAGAACGCACAGGTGCGTCCGCTGCGTCAGACGCGGCGGCGCTTCGGCGGGCGGCAGCCGTTGTGCGGGGTGGGGGTGACGTCCTGGATCGAGCCGACCTCGAGGCCGGTGGCCTGGAGGGAGCGGATCGCGGTCTCGCGGCCGGAACCCGGACCCTTGACGAAGACGTCAACCTTGCGCATGCCGTGCTCCTGCGCGCGGCGGGCGGCCGACTCGGCGGCCATCTGCGCGGCGAAGGGGGTGGACTTGCGCGAGCCCTTGAAGCCGACGTGGCCGGCGGAGGCCCAGGAGATCACGTTGCCCGAGGGGTCGGTGATCGAAACGATGGTGTTGTTGAACGTGCTCTTGATGTGGGCGTGCCCGTGAGCGACGTTCTTCTTTTCCTTGCGGCGCACCTTCTTGGCAGCGCCCTGACGACCCTTGGGGGGCATCTAAATCTCCTACGGGAGGTGGTCGGTCCTACAGCGCAAGACCGCTGAACAGGACTACTTCTTGCCCGGCTTCTTCTTACCGGCGATCGCGCGACGCGGACCCTTGCGGGTACGGGCGTTCGTGCTGGTGCGCTGACCGTGCACGGGCAGGCCACGACGGTGACGGATGCCCTGGTAGCACTGGATCTCGACCTTGCGGCGGATGTCAGCCTGGATCTCGCGGCGGAGGTCACCCTCGGTGCGGAGGTTGGCGTCCACGTACTCGCGGATCTTGACCAGGTCCTCTTCGGCCAGGTCACGAACGCGGGTGTTCGGGTTCACACCGGTGGCCGCAAGGATTTCCTTGGACCGGGTGCGACCGACACCGAAGACGTAGGTAAGTGCGATCTCCACACGCTTTTCGCGCGGGATGTCAACACCGGAAACGCGTGCCATTCAATGGCTCCTGTGTGTTCGGGGGTCTTCCGCAGAACCGACCCCGACCGCCGACCACACCTGATGGGTGGTGGTACGCCCGGGTCCCCGGCCCCCGCCGGAGGTACCGCCGGCCCCTCTCAGGGCTGGGCGGGTTCTGCGTATGTACGTTTTCTTACGTCGCGCGAAGAACTGCGGAAGGCAGGTCGGTCGGCGTGCGTCAGCCCTGGCGCTGCTTGTGGCGCAGGTTGTCGCAGATGACCATGACCCGACCGTGACGGCGGATCACCTTGCACTTGTCGCAGATCTTCTTGACGCTCGGCTTGACCTTCATGTTGGTGAGGTTCTCCGGGTCAGTGCCACCACCCGCGCCGGGACAAGTCGCCCAGGCGGGAGTGAAGACAAGATCTACTTGTATCGGTAGACGATCCGGCCACGCGTCAGGTCGTACGGAGACAGCTCCACGACAACCCGGTCATCAGGGAGGATGCGGATGTAGTGCATGCGCATCTTGCCGCTGATGTGCGCGAGGACCTTGTGACCGTTCTGGAGTTCCACCTTGAACATCGCGTTCGGGAGGGACTCGATCACGGTGCCCTCGATTTCGATGGCACCTTGCTTCTTGGCCACGCTTCGCCTTTCGAATCGGCTACCTTGATCGGCCTCGTGCGCCATGCAGGCATGGAAGTGCACGAGAGCCGACGAGTCAGTCTACGTCAGGGCACCCATAAAGACGAATCCGGAAAGTGTGCCCAAGAGTGTAGATCGTTAACCGGCCAGGCCGAGGGGGTCGGGGGCCGTGGTGACCCCGTACTCCGCCAGCTTGGCCTTACCGCAGTCCGGGGAGGTCAGGACGATGGGCCCGGCCTCCGTCAGCGCGATGGAGTGCTCCCAGTGCGAGGACCAGGTGCCGTCCGTCGTGATGACCGTCCAGTCGTCCGCCAGGACCTCCGTCTGGGCCGTGCCCAGGGAGACCATCGGCTCGATCGCCAGGCAGACGCCCGGGACGAGCTTGATCCCCTTGCCCCGCTTGCGCGAGACGTAGTTCAGCAGGTGGGGGTCCATGTGCATCTCGGACCCGATGCCGTGGCCGCCGTAGTCCTCGATGATCCCGAACTTGCCGAGGCTGTGCTCACCCGTGGTCGGGCGCGGCTGGCGCTTGATGTACGTCTCGATCGCCTTCGAGATGTCCACGAGGCGGTTGCCGAGCTTCATGGCGGCGATGCCGGCCCACATGGACTCCTCGGTCACCCTGGAGAGCTCCAGGAGCTCAGGGGCGTGCCCGGTGCCCACGAAGGCGGTGTAGGCGGCGTCGCCGTGCCAGCCGTCGACGATCGCGCCGGCGTCGATCGAGATGATGTCGCCGTCCTTGAGGACCGTCTTGTCGTCCGGGATGCCGTGGACGACGACCTCGTTCACCGAGGTGCAGATGGTCGCGGGGAAGCCGCCGTAGCCGAGGAAGTTCGACTTGGCCCCGGCATCGGCGATCACCTTGCGGGCCACCATGTCCAGATCCCGTGTCGTGGCGCCCGGAACGGCCGCCTCACGGGTCGCCGCGTGGATCGCCGCGACGACCAGCCCCGCCTCGCGCATCTTCGCGATCTGCTCGGGGGTCTTGATCTGGACCATAAAAACGCCTTCCAGCTTCGAAACGAGTCTTCTCAACAGTACGGCCGCGGTGTCCTGAGGACACCGCGGCCATATCCGCACAGCGGGGGTACTACTTCTTGAGGGCGTCCATCGCACGCTTGGTGACGTCCGCGACCTCACCGAGGGCCGGGATGGTCACCAGCAGGCCCTGGGCCTTGTAGTAGTCGATGATCGGCTCGGTCTGCGTGTGGTAGACCTCCAGCCGGTTGCGCACCGTGGCCTCGGAGTCGTCGCCGCGCTGGTACAGCTCGCCGCCGCAGGTGTCGCAGACACCCTGGGCCTTCGGCGGGGCGTACGTCACGTGGAAGACGTGGGCCGACTCGTTGCGGCAGATCCGGCGGCCGGCGATCCGCTTGACGACCTCGTCCTCCTCGACCTCCAGGTCGAGGACGGCGTCGAGCTTCATGCCCTCCGCCTGGAGCATCACGTCGAGCGCCTCGGCCTGCGAGACGTTGCGCGGGAAACCGTCGAGCAGGAAGCCGTTCGCGGCGTCCGGCTGCTCCATCCGGTCCTTGGCCATACCGATGGTGACCGAGTCGGGGACCAGGTCGCCGGCGTCCATGTACGCCTTGGCCTGCTTGCCGAGATCGGTGCCCTGGCTGATGTTGGCCCGGAACAGGTCGCCCGTGGAGATGTGCGGGATCGACAGGTTCTTGGCAAGGAACGCGGCCTGCGTTCCCTTGCCCGCACCGGGCGGTCCGACGAGGACGATTCGCATCAGCGGAGGAACCCTTCGTAATTACGCTGCTGGAGCTGGCTCTCGATCTGCTTCACGGTTTCCAGACCGACACCCACGATGATGAGGATGCTCGTCCCGCCGAACGGGAAGTTCTGGTTCGCTCCGAAGCCGGCCAACGCCATCGTCGGCACAAGAGCGATGAGACCCAGGTACAGCGACCCCGGCCAGGTGATCCGGTTGAGTACGTAACTCAGGTACTCGGCGGTAGGTCGACCGGCGCGGATACCCGGGATGAACCCACCATACTTCTTCATGTTGTCTGCAACTTCCTCGGGGTTGAAGGAAATCGCCACGTAGAAGAACGCGAAGAAGACGATCAAGAGGAAGTAGGCCGCGATGTAGTACGGGTGGTCGCCCTTGACGAAGTGCTTCTGGATCCAGGTGGCCCAGCCCGCGGTGGACCCGCTGAACTGGACGATCAGTGCCGGGATGTACAGCAGCGACGAGGCGAAGATGACCGGGATCACACCGGCCTGGTTCACCTTGAGCGGGATGTAGGTCGAGGTGCCGCCGTACGCACGGCGACCGATCATGCGCTTCGCGTACTGGACCGGGATCCGTCGCTGCGCCTGCTCGACGAAGACCACCAGGGCGACCATCGCGAGGCCGACGAGGATGACGACGCCGAACTCGACCCAGCCGTCGGCGATCTTGCCCTGGAGCTTGATCTGCCAGAGGGCGCCGATGAAGCCGGCGGCGATGGAGATGAACATGAGGATCGACATGCCGTTGCCGATGCCGCGGTCGGTGACGAGCTCACCGAGCCACATGACGACACAGGTACCGGCGGTCATGGTGACCACCATGACGATCGTGGTGAAGATGGACCGGTCCGGGACGATCTGGCTGGCGACCTGGCAGCCCTGGAACAGGGCACCGGTGCGGGCGGTGGCGACGAGGCCGGTGCCCTGCAGGATCGCGAGCGCGACCGTCAGATAGCGCGTGTACTGGGTGATCTTCGCCGTGCCGGACTGTCCCTCTTTTTTGAGGTTCTCCAGCTTCGGGATGACCACGGTCAGCAGCTGCAGGATGATGCTCGCCGTGATGTACGGCATGATGCCGAGCGCGAAGATCGTGATCTGCAGCAGCGCACCGCCGCTGAACATGTTGACGAGACCGAACAGCCCGTTGCTGTTGCCTGCCTGGTCGACACAGATCTGAACGTTCTTGTAGCTCACGCCGGGTACCGGGATGTGGGACCCGAGCCGGAACAGCACGATGATGCCGAGCGTGAAGAGCAGCTTCTTGCGCAGGTCGGGCGTCTTGAACGCCCGGGCGAACGCGGTGAGCACGGTGCCTCCTGCGACCCCCGCGCTACTGCGTCAGAGGTGACGGTCTGAGGGATCGACGAATACGTACATGCAAAGGTGCAGGCCACCTTACCGGCGACTGCGCCCCCCGTGGAACGACCAACCGGGGATGCCCCATATGTGAGGCATCCCCGGTCGGGTTTCGAGCTATTTAGCCACTGAATTCGTCTTAGACGAGCTCGGTGACAGTGCCACCGGCGGCGGCGATCTTCTCCTTGGCGGAGCCGGAGACGGCGTCAACCGAAACCTGCAGCGCCACGGAGATCTCGCCCTGGCCCAGGACCTTGACGAGGCTGTTCTTGCGAACCGCGCCCTTGGCGACCAGGTCGGCCACCGTGACCTCTCCACCCTCGGGGTAGAGAGCGCCGAGCTTGTCCAGGTTGACAACCTGGAACTCGGTGCGGAACGGGTTCTTGAAGCCCTTGAGCTTCGGCAGGCGCATGTGGAGGGGCATCTGCCCACCCTCGAAGCGCTGCGGGATCTGGTAGCGGGCCTTCTGGCCCTTCGTACCACGACCGGCCGTCTTACCCTTCGACGCCTCACCACGACCGACACGGGTCTTCGCGGTCTTGGCACCGGGGGCGGGACGGAGGTTGTGGGCCTTCAGCGGGCTGTTCTCAGCCATGTTAGTCAACCTCCTCAACCGTCACGAGGTGGCGGACGGTCTGCACCATTCCGCGGAACTCGGGGCGGTCCTCCTTGACGACCACGTCGTTCAGGCGCTTGAGCCCGAGCGAACGCAGAGTGTCGCGGTGGTTCTGCTTGCTGCCGATGTACGACTTCGTCTGCGTGATCTTGAGGCGGGCCATTACGCAGCACCCGCCCCGGCACGGGCACGAAGCAGAGCCGCGGGGGCGACGTCCTCGAGGGGCAGACCACGGCGAGCCGCGATCTCCTCGGGACGCTGCAGGCCCTTGAGCGCAGCAACGGTCGCGTGCACGATGTTGATCGCGTTGGACGAGCCGAGCGACTTCGACAGGATGTCGTGAACGCCGGCGCACTCCAGAACGGCGCGCACCGGGCCACCGGCGATAACACCGGTACCGGGGGAAGCCGGCTTCAGCAGCACGACGCCCGCGGCACGCTCGCCCGTGATCGGGTGAGGAATGGTGCCCTGGATGCGCGGAACCTTGAAGAAGTTCTTCTTGGCTTCCTCGACACCCTTGGCAATGGCCGCGGGAACTTCCTTGGCCTTGCCGTAACCGACACCTACAGTGCCGTCACCGTCGCCCACCACGACCAGCGCGGTGAAGCTGAAGCGGCGACCACCCTTGACAACCTTGGCGACGCGGTTGATCGCGACAACGCGCTCAACGTAAGCGGTCTTCTCGGCGGCAGGGCCACCGTCGCGACCCTTCCGGTCCCGCCGCTCGCCGCCACCGGCACCGCTTCCGCGGCGCTGGGGTCCAGCCATTGGATTACCTCTCTCTGTTACGTCCGTGAGTCCCGGAACCGGGGCTTAGAACTTCAGCCCGGCTTCGCGGGCGGCGTCAGCCAGAGCGGCAATGCGCCCGGCGTATCGGTTGCCACCGCGGTCGAACACGACGGTCTCGACACCCGCGGCCTTGGCACGCTCGGCGACGAGCGCGCCGACAGCCTGAGCCTGCGAGCTCTTGTCGCCTTCGCCACCGCGGATCGAAGCGTCCAGGGTCGACGCCGACGCCAGGGTGTGACCCTGGAGGTCGTCGATGACCTGAGCAACGATGTTGCGGTTCGAACGCGTCACGACGAGGCGCGGACGCTCCGCCGTACCCGAGACGTTCTTGCGGATGCGGATGTGGCGGCGAGCCTTGGCAGCGCGCTTGTACGCGTCTCCCTTGGCGATCTTCACACCGTATGCCATGGCTACTTACCAGCCTTTCCGACCTTGCGGCGGATGACTTCGCCGGCGTACTTGACACCCTTGGCCTTGTACGGGTCGGGCTTCCGCAGCTTGCGGATGTTGGCGGCGACCTCGCCGACCTTCTGCTTGTCGATGCCCTCGACCGAGAACTTGGTCGGCGACTCGACCTTGAAGGAGATGCCCTCGGGCGCCTCCACCAGGATCGGGTGGCTGTAGCCGAGCTGGAACTCCAGGTCGGAGCCCTTCGCGGCCACGCGGTAACCGACACCGCTGATCTCGAGAGCCTTGACGTATCCCGTGGTCACACCGGTGATCATGTTCGCCACCAGCGTGCGGGACAGGCCGTGCAGGGCCTTGTTCTGACGCTCGTCGTTCGGGCGGGTGACGTTCAGAACGCCGTCCTCGTCCTTGACGACTGCGATGGGCGCCTTAACGGTGTGCGCGAGGGAACCCTTGGGGCCCTTCACAGCGACCGTCTGGCCATCGATGGTGACGTCCACACCGGCGGGAACCTGGATGGGGAGCTTGCCGATTCGCGACATTGCTTTTCCTCCGTTCCCGACTACCAGACGTAGGCGAGGACTTCCCCACCTACGCCCTTCTTGCCTGCCTGCTGACCGGTCAGGAGACCGTGGGACGTGGAGATGATCGCCACGCCCAGGCCGCCGAGGACCTTCGGCAGGTTGGTGGACTTCGCGTACACACGCAGACCGGGCTTCGAGATCCGCTTGATGCCCGCAATGGAGCGCTCGCGGTTCGGCCCGAACTTCAGCTCGAGGACGAGGTTCTTGCCGACCTCGGCGTCCTCGACCTTCCAGCCGGTGATGAAACCCTCCTGCTTGAGGATCTCTGCGATGTGCGACTTGATCTTGCTGTGCGGCATCACGACGGTGTCGTGGTACGCCGAGTTAGCGTTACGCAGACGCGTGAGCATGTCTGCGATCGGGTCAGTCATGGTCATGAAGTGGCCTTCGGCCTCTCTCGCCGGGGTTTCCTGTATGCGCCATCCCTCTCCCCACTCAGTGGCGGGACGGGTGCGGTGCGGGGACCTACGGCGTAGTAAGTCGTTATGGGCGGCGGACGCCCAACCACACAAGCCTAAGGCATGCGCGGCCGGGCACCCGCCGTCCAGATGCTTACCGAGAGTGCCTGGTACCGCCCAAGTCCTTGCGGACGAGGGTGATTTACCAGGAGCTCTTGGTCACGCCCGGCAGCTCGCCACGGTGAGCCATCTCACGAAGGCAGACGCGGCACAGGCCGAACTTGCGGTACACGGAGTGGGGGCGACCGCAGCGCTGGCAGCGGGTGTACGCACGCACACCGAACTTGGGCTTGCGGGCAGCCTTCGCGATGAGAGCCTTCTTCGCCATCTCGCTTACGCCTCCTTGAAGGGGAAGCCGAGGTGACGAAGGAGCGCGCGGCCCTCAGCGTCGTTGGTCGCCGTGGTGACCACGGTGATGTCCATACCCCGGGTACGGTCGATCTTGTCCTGGTCGATCTCGTGGAACATGACCTGCTCCGTGAGACCGAAGGTGTAGTTGCCACGGCCGTCGAACTGCTTCGGCGACAGACCGCGGAAGTCACGGATACGCGGCAGCGCGAGCGACAGCGTACGGTCCAGGAACTCCCACATGCGGTCACCGCGGAGGGTGACGTGGCAGCCGATCGGCTGACCCTCGCGCAGCTTGAACTGCGCGATGGACTTGCGGGCCTTCGTGACGGCCGGCTTCTGACCGGTGATCGTCGTCAGGTCCTTGATGGCGCCGTCGATCAGCTTGGAGTCGCGGGCGGCGTCGCCCACACCCATGTTGACCACGATCTTCACGAGGCCGGGAATCTGCATGACGTTCTCGTAGGAGAACTCCTCACGCAGCTTGCCCGCGATGTCCTCGCGGTACTTCGTCTTGAGACGCGGAGTGGTAGCCATCAGATGTCCTCACCCGTCCGCTTGGCAACGCGGATCTTGTTGCCCTCGTCGTCGAAGCGGTAGCCGACGCGGGTGACGACCTTCTTGCCGTCCTTCTCCACAACCAGCTGAACGTTGCTGACGTGGACCGGGGCCTCGGTGATCACAATGCCACCGGCCTGGTTCTGCGCAGCCTTGGTGTGCTTCTTGACCCGGTTGACACCCTCGACGAGGACACGGTTGTCGGCGGGGAAGGCAACGATGACCTTGCCCTGCTTGCCCTTGTCCTTACCGGTGATGACCTGGACCAGGTCGCCCTTCTTGATCTTCATGCTTACAGCACCTCCGGCGCGAGCGAGATGATCTTCATGAACTTCTTCTCGCGCAGCTCACGGCCCACGGGGCCGAAGATACGGGTGCCGCGAGGGTCGCCGTCGTTCTTGAGAATGACAGCGGCGTTCTCGTCGAAGCGGATGTACGAGCCGTCCTGGCGGCGGCGCTCCTTGACGGTGCGAACGATGACCGCCTTGACGACGTCACCCTTCTTCACGTTGCCACCGGGGATCGCGTCCTTGACGGTGGCGACGATGACGTCACCGATGCCCGCGTAGCGGCGACCGGAGCCACCGAGAACACGGATGCAAAGGATCTCCTTGGCACCAGTGTTGTCGGCGACACGCAGTCGCGACTCCTGCTGGATCACGTCTATCTCCTGATTGTCTGCCGGTTCCCGGCGGGGGCTTTACTCCGAAGAGCGGCAGCCCCCACCGAGCCTGGCGGAACGAACCTGAGGGAAACCCCTCAGATACTTACTTGGCCTTCTCGAGGATCTCGACGATGCGCCAGCGCTTGCTCGCCGACAGCGGACGCGTCTCCATGATGAGGACGCGGTCGCCGACGCCGGCAGCGTTCTGCTCGTCGTGCGCCTTGAGCTTGTTCGTACGGCGGATGACCTTGCCGTACAGGGCGTGCTTCACGCGGTCCTCGACGGCGACGACGACGGTCTTGTCCATCTTGTCGCTGACGACCAGACCCTCACGGGTCTTGCGGAAACCGCGCTCGGTCTTGTTCTCAGTCACGTTGTTCTCGCTCATCAGGCGCTCTCCACCGTCTCGATACCGAGCTCACGCTCGTGCATCAGGGTGTAGATGCGAGCGATGTCCTTGCGGACGGACCTGAGCCGGCCGTTGTTCTCCAGCTGACCCGTGGCCGCCTGGAAGCGGAGCTTGAACAGCTCCTCCTTGGCCTCGCGCAGCTTGCCAACGAGCTCCTCGTTGCCGAGCTCACGCAGCTCGGACGCCTTGGTTCCCGTCGCCATCACGACTCACCTGCCTCGCGCCGAACAATCCGGCACTTCATCGGAAGCTTGTGAGCAGCGCGGGTGAGCGCCTCACGAGCAATCTTCTCGTTCGGGTAGGACAGCTCGAACATGACCCGGCCCGGGTGCACGTTCGCGATCCACCACTCGGGAGAACCCTTACCGGAACCCATGCGGGTCTCGGCAGGCTTCTTGGTGAGCGGGCGGTCCGGGTAGATGTTGATCCAGACCTTGCCGCCACGCTTGATGTGGCGGGTCATCGCGATACGAGCCGCCTCGATCTGGCGGTTCGTCACGTACGCCGGGGTCAGCGCCTGGATGCCGTACTCGCCGAACGAGACCTCAGTACCGCCCTTGGCCATACCGCGGCGCTTCGGGTGGTGCTGCTTGCGGTGCTTGACCCTACGAGGGATCAGCATGTCGGTCAGGCCTCCGTTCCGGTGCTCTCGGCCGGAGCGGCGGCGGGAGCGTCGGCCTTGGGGGCCTCGGCACCAGCAGCCTGCTGCGGCTTGCGGCCACCACGGCCGCCGCGCTCGCCACCACGGCCACCACGGCCGGCGGGACGGTCGCCAGCGCCCTGCGCGCCACGGGCCGGGCGGTTACCCGCACGGGCCGCAGCGTTCTCGGCGCGAACCTCGGCGATGTTCTTGACGTCGCCCTTGTAGATCCAGACCTTCACACCGATACGGCCGAAGGTGGTCTTGGCCTCGAAGAAGCCGTAGTCCACGTTCGCGCGCAGCGTGTGCAGCGGCACACGACCCTCGCGGTAGAACTCGGAGCGGGACATCTCGGCGCCGCCGAGACGGCCGCCACACTGGATCTTGATGCCCTTGGCGCCGGCCTTCATCGTGCCCTGCATGCTCTTACGCATGGCGCGACGGAAGGAGACGCGGGAGGAGAGCTGCTCGGCAACGGCCTGGGCAACCAGCTGAGCGTCAAGCTCGGGGTTCTTGACCTCGAGGATGTTCAGCTGGACCTGCTTGCCCGTGAGCTTCTCGAGGTCACCGCGGATGCGGTCGGCCTCGGCGCCACGGCGGCCGATGACGATGCCCGGACGAGCGGTGTGGATGTCCACACGCACGCGGTCACGGGTGCGCTCGATCTCAACCTTCGAGATGCCGGCGCGCTCCATGCCGGACGTCATCATCCGACGGATGGCGACGTCTTCCTTGACGTAGTCCTTGTACAGCTTGTCGGCGTACCAACGCGACTTGAAGTCGGTGGTGATGCCGAGCCGGAACCCGTGCGGGTTTACCTTCTGGCCCATTACCGGGAACCTTCCTTGCTGCTGACGACCACGGTGATGTGGCTGGTCCGCTTGCGGATCCGGTAGGCACGGCCCTGCGCACGCGGACGGAACCGCTTCAGGGTCGGGCCCTCGTCCACGAACGCCTCGCTGATGACCAGCGTGGAGGCGTCCGGGTGGTTGTAGTTGTGTGCGGCATTGGCGATGGCGCTGTCAAGCACCTTGCCAACCGGCACGCTCGCGGCCTGCGGGGCGAAACGCAGGACCGCCTGAGCCTCCGTGGCATCCATGCCACGGATAAGGTCCACCACTCGGCGGGCCTTCATGGGCGTGACGCGGATGTACCGCGCCTGGGCCCTGGCTTCCATGGTTGTCCCTTCGGTGTAAGTCATAGTCGTAACCACCCCGCCTTTAGCGGCGCTTCGACTTCCGGTCGTCCTTGACGTGGCCGCGGAAGGTGCGAGTCGGCGAGAACTCGCCGAGCTTGTGGCCGACCATCGACTCGGTGACGAACACCGGGACGTGGGTCTTGCCGTTGTGCACCGCGATGGTGTGACCCAGCATGCTGGGGATGATCATCGAGCGACGGGACCAGGTCTTGATGACGTTCTTGGTGCCGGCTTCGTTCTGGACGTCCACCTTCTTTACGAGGTGGTCGTCGACGAAGGGCCCCTTCTTGAGACTGCGCGGCATCTAAACCCGCTCCTAGCGCTTCTTGTTCGTCTTGCGGCGGCGGACGATGTACTTGCTCGAAGCCTTCTTCGGCGAGCGAGTACGACCCTCCTTCTGACCCCACGGGGAGACCGGGTGGCGACCACCACTGGTCTTGCCCTCACCACCACCGTGCGGGTGGTCAACCGGGTTCATCGCGACACCGCGGACGGACGGGCGAACGCCCTTCCAGCGCATGCGGCCGGCCTTGCCCCAGTTGATGTTCGACTGCTCGGCGTTGCCGACCTCGCCGACCGTGGCGCGGCAGCGGGCGTCGACGAGACGGATCTCGCCGGACGGCATACGAAGGTGGGCCATCGTGCCCTCCTTCGCCAGCAGCTGCACGGAGGCACCAGCGGAACGGGCGAACTTGGCGCCACCACCGGGACGGAGCTCGATCGCGTGGATCGTGGTACCGACCGGGATGTTACGGAGGGCCAGGTTGTTACCGGGCTTGATGTCGGCCGTGGGGCCGTTCTCAATCCGGTCGCCCTGCTTCAGAGCCTTCGGCGCGATGATGTAGCGCTTCTCGCCGTCCGCGTAGTGCAGGAGCGCGATGCGCGCGGTGCGGTTGGGGTCGTACTCGATGTGCGCGACCTTGGCCGGCACGCCGTCCTTGTCGTGACGACGGAAGTCGATCACGCGGTAGGCGCGCTTGTGTCCACCACCCTGGTGGCGAACGGTGATCCGACCGGTGTTGTTACGGCCGCCCTTGCTGTGCAGGGGGCGAACCAGCGACTTCTCCGGCGTGGACCGCGTGATCTCGACAAAGTCGGCGACGCTGGAGCCACGACGGCCCGGGGTCGTCGGCTTGTACTTGCGGATACCCATTTCTCAGTCCTCGTCCGATTCCGGACGACTAGACCTCCGTTAGGAGGCCTGGCCGCCGAAGATGTCGATACGGTTGCCCTCGGCAAGGGTCACGATGGCGCGCTTGGTGTTGGCGCGCTTGCCGAAACCGGTCTTGGTGCGCTTGCGCTTACCCTGACGGTTGATCGTGTTGACCCCGGTGACCTTGACCGAGAAGACCGCTTCCACGGCCTGCTTGATCTGGGTCTTGTTGGCGCCGGGCGCGACGATGAACGTGTACTTGTTCTCGTCCAGCAGCGCGTAGCTCTTCTCCGAGACAACCGGCTTGATCAGCAGGTCGCGCGGATCGGTGAAGGTCTTGCTGGTAACGGTCGCCTCAGACATCAGGCGTCGCTCCCTTCGGTCTCATCGGCCTTGGGGCCAGACACGAAGGACTCGAAAGCGGCCTGAGTGAAGACCACGTCGTCAGAGACGATCACGTCGTACGTGTTCAGCTGGCCCGGCTCCAGGATGTGAACCTGGGGCAGGTTGCGGGCGGACAGCCACGCGGCCTCGTCGGCGCGGTCGACGACCAGGAGCAGGTTCTTGCGCTCCGAGATCTTGCCGAACAGCGTCTTGGCGGCCTTCGTGGAGGCGGCACCCTCGACCACGCCGGTGACGACGTGGATGCGGGAGTGACGTGCACGGTCCGAGAGGGCACCGCGGAGAGCGGCGGCCTTCATCTTCTTCGGGGTCCGCTGGGAGTAGTCACGCGGCTGCGGGCCGTGGACAACGCCACCGCCGACGAACTGCGGCGCACGGGTCGAACCCTGGCGCGCGCGGCCGGTGCCCTTCTGGCGGTACGGCTTGCGGCCACCACCACGGACTTCGCCACGACGCTTGGTCTTGTGCGTGCCCTGACGGGCAGCAGCCAGCTGAGCGACAACGACCTGGTGGATCAGCGGAACGCTGGTCTTCGCGTCGAAGATCTCCGAGGGGAGCTCGACGGTACCGGCCTTGTCGCCTGCCGGCGAAAGGATGTCAATGGTGCTCATTACCTCAAGCCCCCTTGGCCGCGGTACGGACCAGGACGAGGCCGCCGTTCGGACCGGGGACCGCACCCTTGATGAGGAGCAGACCCTTCTCCGCGTCAACCGCGTGGATGGTCAGGTTCTGGGTGGTGACGCGCTCGTTACCCATACGACCGGCCATGCGCATGCCCTTGAAGACACGCCCAGGGGTGGCGCAGCCACCGATCGAACCGGGGGAGCGGTGCTTGCGCTGGACGCCGTGACCGGCACCGAGGCCCTTGAAGTTGTGACGCTTCATGACACCGGCGAAGCCCTTGCCCTTGCTGTTGCCCGTGACGTCAACCTTGACGCCCGACTCGAACACAGCGGCGGTGATCTCCTGGCCGAGCGTGTACTCGCTGGCGTCGGAGGTGCGGAGCTCCACCAGGTGGCGGCGGGGGGTCACGTCGGCCTTGGCGAAGTGGCCCTTGAGGGGCTTGTTCACCTTGCGCGGGTCGATCTCGCCGAAGGCGATCTGGACCGACTCGTAGCCGTCGATGTCGTTCTTACGGACCTGGGTAACGACGCAGGGTCCGGCCTTGACCACGGTCACCGGGACGACACGGTTGTTCTCGTCCCAGACCTGGGTCATGCCGAGCTTCTCGCCCAGGACGCCCTTGATCTGCTTTGCCATCTTCTCGACGCCTCTCAGAGCTTGATCTCGATGTCAACGCCGGCCGGAAGGTCCAGGCGCATCAGCGAGTCAACGGTCTTGGGGGTCGGGTCGAGGATGTCGATCAGGCGCTTGTGCGTGCGCATCTCGAAGTGCTCGCGCGAGTCCTTGTACTTGTGCGGCGACTTGATGACGCAGTACACGTTCTTCTCAGTGGGCAGCGGCACCGGGCCCGCGACCGACGCACCAGTGCGCGTCACCGTCTCGACGATCTTCTTCGCCGAGGAATCGATGACCTCGTGGTCGTAGGCCTTGAGCCGGATGCGGATCTTCTGTCCCGCCATGGCTACTCCGTAGTCCTGTCTGTATGTGGAAACGCTCTGGCTCTCGGTCGGCTGCGGGACGGATCCCACCGCTTCCCTCCGACCCACGCGGTCGGGCGTGTCGCACTCCCTCTACAGAAAATTCCCATACGGAAATTCCCTCGTCCAAGGGGGTGCGGTCCCTGTGACCGCGCTTCGGGGGAGAAACACCCACCGAGTGCCTGGTGGGCACCGTGCTGACGCTTCCCAGAAGATTCCCGTACGTCCGTCCCCATTGCTGCCCCGAAAGGCAGATTAAGAACGACGAGTACTGTGGGACTCGCTTCCGGTCCTCCCGGCGGGAGGCGCGCAGCATCGGCACTCAGCCGAGCAACTTGAGTAGTCTGCCATACGAGGCACGTACCTGGCCAATCGGGCCGAAGAGAATACCCCGCCACGGTGTGTGGTCAAACTGCACCACGTGCGTCACCCCGGCGAGGTCTTCCCCGGTCAGGTGCGGGACACAGTCCCGCAGCCCTCCTCCTGCCCCCGGTCGATGTCCTTGCTCCGGTCATACGGGTCCCGGGGCGGCCCGGAGGGCGTCGGACCCGCGTCGTCCGGCGTGTCCCGGAACTGCGGATGCACGTATCCGTCGTAGACGGAGCAGGCCGAGTTCGCGATGTCGTACTGGTACGGGCCGACTTGCATCATGCCCGCCTTGATCCGCCACTTCCGGGGATCGGCGAAGGTGAACTCAAGCCGGCGCCGCACGATGGTGCGGCTGACCTCGTCCGCGCCGGCCTTCGCCTGCACCAGAGGGTAGACAAAGGTGTAGTCCATGAGCACGTCGACCTGGCCCGGGCTCTCGCCCGGCTCGACGGTCGTGCGGCCCCGCACCTTCACCACGTCACCGGCGAGCCGGACCTCGGCCGGGTTGGCACGGGTGAACATCTGCAGCGGGTCCGACTCCCTGCTCGGGTGGTCCAGCGCCTGCTCCAGGCGGTCCAGCATCTGCCTCTGACCGGGGTCGATCATGTCCAGGGCGGCCTTCGGCCGTTCCCCGCGCAGGGTGGCCCGGTCCAGGTTGGCCAGGACCACGAACTGCTTCGCCTTCCCGAGCCCCTCGGCGACCTGCTCCTTGCTGAGCCCGTTGACTGCGGTGGCCACCGGCAGTTCGATGCCGGCCGCGCCGTCCGCCCACTGGAGGGCCGGGGAGCCGCGGAAGGGTTCTGCCGGGGTCGGCCGGTCCGGGTGGGCCGGCGAGGGAGGCGCGGTCGGGCGTACCGACTCCGCCGGCAGCGGAGCGGCGTGCTCCCGGCGGTCCTCGGCCTTGCCCGTGAGGCGGTCGATCACCAGTTCCGGCCGTACGGCGACCAGCGCGAGCCCGGCGATGAACACGACGGCCAGGGTGGCCTTGAGCCGCCGCCGGGCGGTGCCGCGGCCCCGCGCCTCCTGCCAGGCGGGCCCGGTCCGCCACCCCGGCGGCTCCTGGCCCTGTTCGCGCCGCAGCCGCTCGGTCACCATCCGCGCCCGCGCGGACGGCTCCTTCGGCGCCTCCCCCGCCCCTTGGGCGGCCTGCTCCATGAAGCGGGCCCACTCCTCGTCGGAGACGCCCGGTCTGCCCTCGTCGTTCTTTCCCATGCCCCTCATCCGGTGTGTGCGTCAGGACAGAGGCCCCGCACCGCGGTGGGTGTGGGGCCTCTGTTGCGTCTCGTGCTCGTGCGGTCTGCGGTCCGCGGTCCGCGGTCTCGGACCACTTCCGCGGGCGGACCGGGGTCCGAGTCGTCCTACGACGGGCGCTTGCGTCCGCAGACGACCGGCCACTTGTCGTACGGGATGTTGCCGCACCAGATCCTGCCGTCGTCGTGGTTCGGCTTCCAGTCCCACGTGCTGACGTCCGCGCACTCCTTGTACGGGGAGTAGCGCGGGCACGTGCCGTCCGGCTTCTTGAGGCCGTGCGCCCGGTAGGCGTCGATGCCCATCGTCTCGGTGTCGGGCGAGGGCATGTACCGGTTGACGTTCCAGGACGCCCCCATCGTCGCGAACAGCGCGATGACGCACACCATGCCCGCCGCGAGCTGCTGGACCGCACGCCGCGGAATGACCCGCGCCGGGGCCGGACCGCTCGGGCGCAGCGAGCGCTCGGCCCAGCCGGAGCCGCGCTGCACCGCTGCCATCACACCCAGCACGGCCAGGATCATCAGGCAGTACATGATCATCCAGGTGGTGCGCGGGAAGAGCTGCACCGCCTGGTCGTGCGCCATGTGCGAGGCGAACCAGAAGCGGACCAGCCAGGCGCCGACGAGGACGGCCGCGGCCGTGCGGACCATGATGCTGCGCAGGCCCAGGCCGACGCCGAGCCCCACACCGAGCAGCAGCAGCAGCGCGAAGCCGCTCTGGCCCGCCATCTCGCCCGACACGGGCCAGTTCTCGTACGTCAGCGAACCGGGCCGGTCGGAGGCCCAGCCCAGGACGTACGCCGGGTCCGCGTAGACGGAGAGGTAGGCGTAGCGGTCCGGGTGCTGGGAGCGCAGCCGCAGCATCTGGTAGAGCAGCGGGGCGCCGATGACGCCGGCCGTCAGCAGGGTGGTGCCGACGAAGGCCAGGGCGCGCTTGCGGGCCGCCGCGCCGCGCCGCCAGGGGAAGAGGAAGAGGGCCAGCAGGCCGACGCCGGGCGCGGACCACACGTACCAGCCGGAGTACCAGAGGAACAGCAGGCCGAAGATCAGGCCGAGTCCGGCGCCGCGCAGCAGCGCCGAGCGCAGGGGGCGCTCGCCGGCCCGCCGCATCTCGCGCAGGCAGTACGCGAGCAGCGGCAGCAGCACGATCATGACGATGTGGCTGTACGGGCGGATCGGGTCGAGGAAGAGCACGACCGAGGGGACGGCGATCAGCAGCGCCCAGAAGGGACGCAGCAGCAGGCGCCAGGCGAGGTAGGCCATCGGGCCCGCCAGCGCGCTGAAGAAGATCTGCAGGTCGTGCAGCGAGTAGCCGGCCCCGCCGACGCCGCCGTAGCGGATCTTCGCCCAGACGGCGATGAGCGCGGGGAATGCGGGCGGGTAGATGCCGGACATCCCCTCGCCGTGCAGGAACGAGTTGGCCATGGCGATCAGGACGCCGGGGTCGCCCTCCTGGCCGCCGAGCGCCGAGGGCGTACCGCGCAGGGCGACGACGACGCCACCGGCGATGACCCCGGTCGCCAGGCCCGCCAGGGCCGCGCAGACCAGGCGCTTCACGGTCTGGTGGCGCCGCAGCGTCCCCCGGTACGCGGTGTACAGGAGCAGCGCGAGCAGCGGCAGGCCGAGGACGGCCACGTACTGCTGGAGCTTGGCGAGACCGCTGACCTGGCCGATGCGGATGATCGGGTTCACGCTGATGTGCTTGCTCAGCAGCGTGTAGCCGAGGGCGGCAGTGATGCTGACCACGATCTCGCCGAGGATGAGCGCCCAGCGCGTGGAGGTCCAGGCGGGCAGTCTCCGGCCCCGGCGTGGTGCCGACGCGCCGTCCGGGGCTGCGGTCCGGCTGCGCGCCGCACCGGCCTCTCCGGCCAGGTGGTCGGAGGCCAGGTTCGTCATCTCATCCACTTCCGTCGCGAGTGTCACCGCGTCGAGCACCCGAAAGCCTCGGGGTCTGCGGTTGTGTAGGCACGCCGGGCAGCGAGGTGATCGGTGCTCTCTCGGATCCGGTCCCCGCTGGTGAAATCCGCGCGATCCGTGTCACATGCGTGCCCGGCCGTCGCGTCCCCCGCAACGGCCAACCGTACCAAGCGGGCGGGGTCATGGGCCTTGTCCGGCAAGGGCCACCGACTCACATGCGGCAGGCGCCTGCCGGTAAGGTCAACAGTCATGATAGATACCGCTCCCGCGCCGTCCCCGGTGGCCGAACGCCGGGCCCCGCGCGGCCGCGGCGGCCGCTTCAGACGCGCCATCGCCCTCGTATCGGCCGAGGCCGCGGTCTCGGTCTTCGCCGCCCTTCTCCTCACGTACCTGGGCAAGCGTCTGCATGTGAACCCGATGCAGCGGATCGGGCAGGTCAGCGGCCTGGCGGCCATCCAACTCCGGTTGCTGGTGCTCCTCGCGGTGACCGTTCTGCTCTACCTCGCCCTCTCGCGGCGGTGGCCGGGGGCCGCCGTCAACATCGGCGCCGCGACGGTGGCGGGGCTCGCGACCGGCGTGACGGCGGCCGGCAACGTCGTCGCCCTGCGCGGTACGACCTGGCCGCTCAACGGGTACGGCGGCGACATCGGCAACCTGCAGGCGTGGGCCTTCAACGTCATCGACGGGGTGCCGCTGCCGCCGGAGTATCCGCCGGGCTTCCCGCACGTCCTCGCGCTCGTCGCCCAGCTGTTCTTCGACGGTCAGGTGGCGTACGCCGCGAAGTGGGTGATGATCGGCTTCCTCGCGATCTCCGGCCCGGTCGCCTACCTGGCGTGGCGGATGCTGCTGCCCCCGCTGTGGGCGCTCGGCATCGGGCTGACCTCGGCACTGCCGCTGTTCGACCTGTACAAGCCGTACTCCCCGCTCGTCCTGGTCGTCGTGATCCCGGTGTTCGCCAAGCTGGTGCAGGTGACCATGCGCGCGGCGATGCTGAGCCGCGGCCAGGCTCTGGCCGTCGGCGGCGGGCTCGGCGCCCTGCTCGCCGGGCTGTTCCTGATGTACGCGGGCTGGTTCGTCTGGTCCGCGGTCGGCGTGGTCGTGCTCTTCGCGATCGTGCTGGGCGGCCTCGCCCGGTCCGGCGGGGTGCGGGCGCTGTGGCAGGGGCTGCTGCCGCTGCTGGCCGCCACGGTGGTCTTCCTCGCGCTGGCCGGCCGGTACATGGTCCGCCTGCTCGGCGCGAGCGGTACGACCAAGGACACCTACTTCTACTTCGACACCTACACCGACCCGGCGTACTTCGCGATGTGGGGTGCCGACAGCCCCGGTCCGCAGCGGCTCGCCGGCTGGCCGCCGCTCGGTGAGCTGGGCGGCGTCGGGCTCTTCCCGATCCTGCTGGTGCTCGGGCTGGCCGTGGCACTCGGCCTGGCCCTGCGCCAGCCGATGGTGCTGACCCTGGCGGCGTGCACGGCGAGCGCGTTCCTGCTGCGCTACTGGTACGCCTCGCACATGGCGCGCGACCAGGCCGTCCAGCTCTACCCGCGGACGAGCATCCAGATCATGTACTGCCTGCTCGCGCTGACCGGGCTGGCCGTGTACTACTCCGTCCAGCGCATCCGGGACTGGTCCCGCAGCCACGAGACGCTGGTGCTGCCCCGCCGCACCGGCCGGGGGCCCGCGCGCCGGTCCGTCGTCATCGGCGCGCTGTGCGCTCTGGGCCTGCTCTACGGCATGGCCGGCTCGGCGACCGCCGACGCCTTCATGCCGAAGGACCCCTCCAAGAATTCGCTCGGCACGCTGGCCTGGTACTCCCACACCCTCCAGCAGCCGAACGGCACGTGCCCGCACTACGCCCCCAAGGACGTCTGCGGGGCGTTCAACCTGCCGGAGCGCCCGGGCACGCCGGTCAAGAAGCAGCCCTGACGCCAGGTCGGCACACGAAGAAGCGGCCTGCCGCCGGTCCGAGGACCGGCGGCAGGCCGCTTCTTCGTGTCTCTTGTCCCCTACGGGGCCGGCGGGCCGGTGGCTCAGCCCTGCCCGGAGGTGAAGGCGTGCTTGGCCAGGGTGCGGGCGCCCTCGCGGTGCCCGCGGCGCAGCGCGCCGGGGAGCATGGTGAGCGCGTGCAGCCGCGAGGCGCTGTGGAAGCGGGCCGCACGGGCCGCCTTGGGCCAGCCGCGGGCGTCCATGCGGGCGGCCACCGCGGCGAAGTAGCGCTCGGCCTCGGCGAAGCGGGTGCCGGAGAACGCCTGTACGGACGACTCGCTGACGGCGTGCCGGCGGTACTGGAAGACGGTGGTCGAGTTGTCGATCACCATCTCCTCGCCGCCCTCCAGGAGGTCGACCACCAGCGCCAGGTCCTGGATCACCGAGTAGTCGTCCCGGAAGTTCACCTTGCGCAGCACCTCGCCGCGCCAGGCGATCGAGGGGAAGTAGAGCCAGTTGCCCCGCAGCACGCTGGCGGCCAGCTCCTCCCCCGCCATCAGCCGGCGGCCCTTCACCTGAGGCGCGTACAGCCGCTTCTTGGTGTTGTCCGCCAGGCCCTGCGTCACCCGGCCGTCGCCGTCGATCACCTCGACGCCCGGCTGGACCATGCCGATGCCCTCGGGGGCGGCGATGATCCCGCGGACGGTCTCCAGGTAGTGCGGGTGCAGGAGGTCGTCGCAGCCCATGATGACCACGTAGTCGGCCTCGGAGAGCCGCACGCACTTCTGGAAGTTCTTCGTGATGCCGAGGTTCTGCTCGTTGCGGGTGTAGTGCACCCGGTCGTCGCCGAGTTGCTCGAACCAGCCCGGTACGTCCGGCTCCTTGCCGTCGTCGATGACGACGAGCCGGAAGTCACGGTCGGTCTGCGCCAGGACGCTGCGGACCGCGTCCTGCATCAGCCGCACGTCCCCGTAGTAGGGGAGCATGAAGTCGAAGGTCGCCATGGAGCGTCAGGCCTTCACGGAGTCGGAGTCGGCATCGGCATCGGCATCGGCATCTGCGGCGGCGGCAGGGACAGCGGCAGCAGCCTTCGCCGGGGCGCCGGTGTCCGAGCCGAGGCGCTCGTCGTTGTGCCGGACGCCCTCGTTGATGGCCACGGTCCGCGCCAGGTCGGTGATCTTCTTCTCCAGCGAGCGGAAGCGCAGGAAGGTGTTGAGCGTGAGGAAGCCCATCGCGAGCACCATCACGTAGAGCACCAGGTCGGTGCCTCGGCCGACGCCGAGCTGCTGGGCAACCCAGGTCACGTCCGTCGGGCGGAGCACCGCGTACACGTTGACGACGACGAACACCGAGAACGCGATGCGCTTCCAGGCCCGGTTCTTCGCCTGCCCCCATGTCCGTATGAACATCAGGGCCATGGACACGGAGCCCAGGATCAGCAGCAGCTGGATCCAGAAGTACTTCATCGACGCCCACGCTCCCGCAGCGAAATGTCAAAAAGGATGTTCACGCCGTTGATCAGGGACTGACCCTTGGCGCGCGAGTAGTCGGTGTAGAGGATGTCCACCGGAACCTCGGTGACCCGCAGGCCGGAGCCGGCCAGGAAGCCGACGAGCTCCGACGCATGGGCCATGCCGTTCATGGTGATGTTCAGCTGCTCGGCGGCTTCCCGGCCCAGGACGCGCAGGCCGTTGTGCGCGTCGGTGAGCTTGAGCTTGCGGGCGGTGGGGCTGACTGCGGCGGCCGTGCGCAGCACGACCTGCTTGATCCACGGCACCTGGCCGTTCTGCTCGATGAAGCGGGAGCCGAGCACGACGTCCGCCTCTCCGCTGCGCAGCACCGCGACCATCTTCTCGACGTCCTTGGTCTGGTGCTGGCCGTCCGCGTCGAAGGTGGCGAAGTAGCGGGCTGCGGGCTGCGCGAGCGCGTACGTGAGGCCGGTCTGGAGGGCCGCGCCCTGGCCGAGGTTGACCGGGTGGCGGACCAGGTGGGCACCGGTCGTCGCTATGTGCTTGGCCGAGTCGTCCGTGGAGCCGTCATCGACGACGACGATGTTGGGGAACGTCTTGCGGGCCCCCTCGACCACGTCGGCGATCACCTGGCCCTCGTTATAGGCCGGTATGACCAGCCAGACATCGTCGTATTGGGACACGGTAGCTCCAGCGGAATGTGGCACAAAGGAGTGCGCGGTGATCGGTGTGACGTCTTGGGCCGGCGTGGTCATTTTCCGACCGCACCCACGCCCAGGCGGCCGGTGTCGGCCGTCTGTCCGGGCCCATCGGTGGCTGCCGCGGCCGCTCCGGGGAAGCTCAGCCTCAGTGCGGCCAGCATAGCGAGCACGGTGGCGAGGGAGCCGAGGGCGTAGGCAACGATCACGCGCATCGACACATCACCCGGCATGAGGGTGATGCCCACCAGGACCGCCGTGCCGACGGCCCAGCAGAGCAACTGCAGGTTGTGGCGCTTGAATACCATGAGCGCCTGTCCGAGCACCATCGCGAACATGTACGCCACGGTGCCGGCGGACAGGAGGAAGAAGTCGAGGCAGCCGAGGACCGGCTCCTTGGCCCCGAAGAGCACCTCGATCAGCCACGGGCCGAGCACGGTGGCGGGCACACCGCCGAGCAGACCGAGCAGACCGACGACCATGCCGATCCGGCGGAGCATCGCCCAGAAGGCCACCCGGTCACCGGCCGTGAAGGCGGCGGTGAGGCCGCTCAGCAGCGAGGCCTGGAGCGAGCCGAAGACGAAGAGCGGCACCCGCGCCAGTACCAGGGCGCTCATCAGGGATGCGATCAGCGCGCTGTCGGAGGGGGCGAGCAGTTTGGTGCTCATCACCGCGGCGTTGACGACCAGTTGGGACAGCAGGGTCGCGCAGACGAGCAGGCCCAGCCCGTTGCACAGTTCCCGCCAGGCGATCGGCTCGCCGGGACCGACCGCGCGCAGCAGCGCGGGCAGCGTGACGAGCGTCGCGACGACGGGCGCGACGGCCAGGACGAGGCTGAAGGCGAGCGCCGAGTTGAGCCCGAACACCGCGCAGGCGAAGGCGAGGACGATCCGCAGGCCGCCGTCGACGGCGAGCTGGGTGCCGTACGCGCCGAAGCGGCCGAGGCCGGCCAGCACCCCGCGGGTCAGGTAGCAGGCGGCCATTGCGGCGAAAGCCCCGCCGAGGGCTGCCACCAGGGCCCGGTCGCCGTGGAACAGCAGTTCGGCGATCGGCCGCGCGCCGATGCCCAGGACAAGCAGGGTCGCGCCGAGGATGCCCGCGGTGAGCAGGGTGGCCCGGCGGAGCACCGGGGCGGCGCCCTGGCCCAGGACCACACGGGCGGAGACGATCCGGGTGAGCTCCTGCTCGATGGGGAAGAAGACGCCGATGCCGATGGACATCACGATCGTCCACAGCACCGAGACGTTGGCCATGGCGTCCGTGGACAGGCTGTGGCCCGCGACGCCCAGGTGGACGTACGAGGCCGCGCCGAGCACGACGGTGCCGCCGGCCACCGCGACGGTGCCCGGCGGCAGCGCCGCGGTCAGCTTGTTCAGCAGGGTTTTCATCCCGCCCGGCCGTCCCGGGCCTGGGCGGCCAGTGCGGAGAAGCCGGGGGTGCCGAGCGCCTCGGCCAGTTGCTCGCGCCAGTCGGCGAGGGGGGCCAGGCCCGCTTCGGCCCAGCGGTCGTGCGCGAGCACGCTGAAGGCCGGGCGGACGGCGGGGCGGACGAAGGCCGCGGAGGTGGTCGGCCGGATCCGCTCGGGGTCCAGGCCGCTCAGCCGGTAGGCCTCGCGGGCCAGCCCGCACCAGGTGGTGCGGCCGCTCGCGGTGCCGTGGTAGACGCCGGCCGGGGCGCGGCCGGCGAGCGCGGCCTGGCCGAGCTCGACGAGCCGGCGGGCGAGTGCGTACGACCAGGTGGGCTGGCCGTGCTGGTCGTCGACCACGTCCAGGGTGTCCCGCTGGGCGGCCAGCTTGAGCATGGTGGCGACGAAGTTCGCGCCGTGCTCGCCGTACAGCCAGGCGGTGCGGACCACGTAGCCGTCCTGCGGCAGCAGTTCGGCGACGGCCTGCTCGCCGGCCAGCTTGGAGCGGCCGTACGCGTTCACGGGCCCGGTCGCCGCGTCCTCGCGGTACGGCTCCGTGGCGTCGCCGGGCAGCACGTAGTCGGTGGAGACCTGCAGCAGGCGCGCACCGGCGGCGGCGCAGGCCCCGGCGAGGACGCGTACGCCGGTGCCGTTGACGGCGGTGGCGGCCTCCTCGGCCGTCTCCGCACCGTCCACGTCGGTCCAGGCGGCGCAGTTGACGACGACGGTGGTGCCCTCGACGGCAGCCCGGACCGCGGCCGGGTCGGTGATGTCGAGGTCGGCGCGGCCCAGCGCGACGGCTTCGATGCCGGCGTCCTTCAGGACGGCCAGGACGTCCTGGCCGAGCATCCCGGCGGCGCCGGTGACGAGCCAGCGCGTGGCCATGGCGTCAGCGGTCACTTCTGCAGCGCTGCCTTCGCCTTGAGCGGCTCCCACCAGGCGCGGTTCTCGCGGTACCAGTCGATGGTGGCCTTGATGCCGTCCTCGAAGGTGACCTGCGGGGCGTAGCCGAGCTCGGCGCCGATCTTGCTGATGTCGATGGAGTAGCGGAGGTCGTGGCCCTTGCGGTCCTCGACCTGCTCGACCATGTCCCAGCCCAGGCCCGCGGCCTCCAACAGGACGCCGGTGAGCTCCTTGTTGGTGAGCTCGGTGCCGCCGCCGATGTTGTAGACCTCGCCGGCGCGGCCCTTGCGCATGGCCAGATCGATGCCGCGGCAGTGGTCGGAGACGTGCAGCCAGTCGCGCACGTTGCCGCCGTTGCCGTACAGCGGGACCTTCTTGCCGTCCATCAGGTTCGAGACGAACAGCGGGATGACCTTCTCCGGGAACTGGTAGTGCCCGTAGTTGTTGGAGCAGCGGGTGACCACCACGTCCATGCCGTGGGTGCGGTGGTACGCCAGCGCCAGAAGGTCGGAGGAGGCCTTCGAGGCGGAGTACGGGGAGTTCGGCACCAGCGGCCACTCCTCCGTCCAGGAGCCCTCGTTGATGGAGCCGTAGACCTCGTCGGTGGAGATGTGGACGAAGCGGCCGACCCCGTGCTTGCGGGCGGCGTCCAGGAGGACCTGGGTGCCCACGACGTTGGTCGTCACGAAGGGACCCGCACCCGCGATCGAGCGGTCCACGTGGGACTCGGCGGCGAAGTGCACGACGACGTCGTGACCGGCCATCACCTGGTCGACGGCTTCGGCGTCGCAGATGTCGCCCTTGACGAAGCGGTATCCGGGGTGGTCCGCGACCGGGGCGAGGTTCGCCTCGACGCCGGAGTAGGTCAGCTTGTCGAAGACCGTGATCTGCGCCGTGGCATCTGCACCGAGCTGCTGGCGGACGAATTCTGAACCGATGAAGCCGGCGCCGCCGGTCACAAGGATGCGCATAATACGAAGAGTCTAGCGGCCCGCTGAACGTCACACTCCGCCCGCTCGGCTCGCCCCCGCCCTCTCGCATAGGGTTCACCCATGCGTGGAATTCTCTTGGCCGGTGGCACCGGATCACGACTCTGGCCGTTGACCCGGGCAGTCTCGAAGCAGCTGCTGCCCGTCTTCGACAAGCCGATGATCTACTACCCCCTCTCCACCCTGGTGATGGCGGGGATCAGCGAGATCCTGATCATCACCACCCCGGAGGACCGCGACCAGTTCGAGCGGCTGCTCGGCGACGGTTCCCAGTTCGGCCTGCGCCTGGAGTACGCCGTCCAGGAGCGCCCCGAGGGCATCGCCCAGGCCTTCGTGCTCGGCGCCGACTTCATCGGCGACGAGTCCGTCGCGCTGATCCTCGGCGACAACATCTTCCACGGCAGCGGCCTCGGCACCCGCCTCGCCCAGCACACCGACTCCAAGGGCGGCCGGGTCTTCGCGTACCCGGTGGCCGACCCGACCGCCTACGGCGTGGTCGAGTTCGACGAGAAGGGCCAGGCCATCTCCATCGAGGAGAAGCCGGTCAAGCCCAAGTCCCGCTACGCGGTGCCGGGCCTCTACTTCTACGACAACCAGGTCGTCGAGATAGCCCGAGGGCTGAAGCCCAGCGCCCGCGGCGAGTTGGAGATCACCGCCGTCAACGACGCATACCTCCAGGCCGGCGAGCTCAACGTCACCATCCTCGACCGCGGTACCGCCTGGCTGGACACCGGCACCTTCGTATCGATGGTGCAGGCCTCCGAGTTCGTCCGCGTGATCGAGGAGCGCCAGGGCTTCAAGATCGGCTGCATCGAGGAGGCGGCCTGGCGGGCCGGCCTGATCGACTCCGCGCAGCTGCGCGCGCTCGCCGAGCCCCTCACCAAGAGCGGTTACGGCGACTACCTGCTGACCCTGCTCGACGAGGAGGCCGCGCGATGAAGTTCCGCGAGCTCTCCATCGAGGGCGCCTTCGAGGTCACCCCGCAGCTGCACGGGGACCCGCGCGGCCTGTTCACCGAGTGGTACCGCTTCGACCGGCTCGCCGAGGTGGTCGGCCACCCGCTGAACCTGGCGCAGGCGAACCTCTCCGTCTCCTCCGCCGGCGTGGTCCGCGGCATCCACTTCGCCGACGTACCGCGCGGCCAGGCCAAGTACGTGACCTGCGTACGCGGCGCCGTGCTCGACGTCATCGTCGACCTGCGGGTCGGCTCCCCCACGTTCGGCACGTGGGAAGGCGTCCGCCTCGACGACGTGGACCGCCGGGCCGTCTACATCCCCGAGGGCCTGGGCCACGGGTTCTGCGCGCTGAGCGACGACGCGACGCTGTCGTACCTCTGCTCGGAGACGTACAACCCGACCGGTGAGCACTCGGTCCACCCCCTCGACCCCGACCTGGGCATCGAGTGGCCGGCCGACGTCCCGCTGCTGTCCGCCCGCGACGAGGCCGCCCCGTCGCTGGCCGACGCCATCGCGTCCGGGCTGCTGCCGGACTACGCCGTCTGCAAGGAGTTCACCGAGTCGCTCCGCGCGAGCTGACCGGCCGCAGTCACGACAGGAGGGCCGCACCCGAAAGGGTGCGGCCCTCCTGTCGTTCGCCGTTCGCTCCCCGCCACGCCGAAGGGCCCCGCCCCACCGCCGGAGCGGTGGGACGGGGCCCTTCAGTGCAACTTGGTGCTCGCTGAACGAGCTACCAGGTCAGAGCACGAAATTACTTCGTGATCTTGGTGACCTGGCCGGCGCCCACGGTACGACCACCCTCACGGATGGCGAACTTCAGGCCCTCCTCCATGGCGATCGGCTGGATCAGCGCGACCGACATCTCGGTGTTGTCGCCCGGCATGACCATCTCCGTGCCGGCCGGCAGGGTGACGACACCCGTGACGTCCGTGGTACGGAAGTAGAACTGCGGACGGTAGTTGTTGAAGAAGGGGGTGTGACGGCCACCCTCGTCCTTCGACAGGATGTAGGCCTGGGCCTCGAACTCGGTGTGCGGCGTGACCGAACCCGGCTTGATGATGACCTGGCCGCGCTCGACGTCCTCGCGCTTGATGCCACGGAGGAGCAGACCGACGTTCTCGCCCGCCTGGCCCTCGTCGAGCAGCTTGCGGAACATCTCGATACCGGTGACCGTGGTGGTGGTCTTCTCTTCCTTGATACCGATGATGTCGACGGTCTCGTTGACCTTCAGGACACCACGCTCGATACGGCCGGTGACGACCGTACCGCGACCGGTGATCGTGAAGACGTCCTCGACGGGCATGAGGAACGGCTTCTCGGTGTCACGCGGCGGGGTCGGGATGGCCTCGTCGACGGCAGCCATGAGGCCGAGAAGCTTCTCGCCCCACTCCTTGTCGCCCTCGAGCGCCTTCAGCGCGGAGACGCGGACGACCGGCAGGTCGTCGCCCGGGAACTCGTACTCGGAGAGCAGCTCACGGACCTCGAGCTCGACGAGCTCCAGGATCTCCTCGTCGTCCACCATGTCGGCCTTGTTCAGGGCGACGACGATGTAGGGGACGCCGACCTGGCGGGCCAGGAGCACGTGCTCCTTGGTCTGCGGCATCGGGCCGTCGGTGGCGGCGACCACGAGGATCGCGCCGTCCATCTGCGCGGCACCGGTGATCATGTTCTTGATGTAGTCCGCGTGACCCGGGCAGTCGACGTGGGCGTAGTGACGCGCCTCGGTCTGGTACTCGACGTGCGCGATGGAGATGGTGATACCGCGCTGGCGCTCCTCAGGAGCCTTGTCGATCTGGTCGAAGGCCGAGGCCTCGTTCAGGTCCGGGTACGCGTCGTGCAGCACCTTGGTAATGGCGGCCGTGAGGGTCGTCTTACCGTGGTCAATGTGACCGATGGTGCCGATGTTGACGTGCGGCTTAGTCCGCTCGAACTTCGCCTTCGCCACGGGGGTCCTCCTGGAGAGTGGTTCTGGTACGCCTTACAGATCGGCGCCAGGTGATCTTTGCTGGAAAGCCGGCCGGTCCCCGGGGCAACGGGAGTGGTTCCTGTTGCCCCAGAGGCTGCCGGTGACAAGCCTAAAGCGTGTACTCGGAAGAGTTACTCGCCCTTGGCCTTCGCGATGATCTCCTCAGCGACGTTCCGGGGAACCTCGGCGTAGGAGTCGAACTGCATCGAGTAGCTGGCGCGACCCGAGGTCTTGCTGCGGAGGTCTCCGACGTAGCCGAACATCTCCGAAAGAGGCACGAGGCCCTTCACGACGCGAGCGCCGTGACGCTCCTCCATGGCCTGGATCTGGCCACGGCGGGAGTTGATGTCGCCGATGACGTCACCCATGTAGTCCTCGGGCGTGGTGACCTCTACGGCCATCATCGGCTCAAGGAGCACGGGAGAAGCCTTGCGCGCGGCCTCCTTGAAGGCCTGCGAACCGGCGATCTTGAACGCGAGCTCGGAGGAGTCGACCTCGTGGTAGCCGCCGTCGAGAAGCGTGACGCGAACGCCCGTCATCTCGTAGCCGGCCAGGATGCCGAACTGCATGGCCTCCTGCGCACCGGCGTCGACCGAAGGGATGTACTCCTTCGGCACGCGGCCACCGGTGACCTTGTTCACGAACTCGTACGCCGGACCGTCGGTCTCGGTGATGGGCTCGATCGCGATCTGCACCTTGGCGAACTGACCGGTACCACCGGTCTGCTTCTTGTGGGTGTAGTCGTGACGCTCGACGGCCTTGCGGATCGTCTCGCGGTAGGCCACCTGCGGCTTGCCGACGTTGGCCTCGACCTTGAACTCGCGCTTCATACGGTCGACCAGCACCTCGAGGTGCAGCTCGCCCATACCGCCGAGGATGGTCTGGCCCGTCTCCTCGTCCGAGTGAACGTGGAAGGAGGGGTCCTCCTCCGCGAGACGCTGGATGGCAACACCCAGCTTCTCCTGGTCACCCTTGGACTTGGGCTCGATGGCGACCTGGATGACCGGAGCCGGGAAGTCCATGGACTCCAGGATCACGGGGCTCTTGTCGTCACACAGCGTCTCACCGGTGGTGGTCTGCTTCAGGCCCATGACGGCGACGATGTCACCGGCGCCCACCGCGGCGATCTCTTCACGCTTGTTGGCGTGCATGCGATAGATCTTGCCGATGCGCTCCTTCTTGCCCTTGACGGAGTTCAGCACCGCAGTGCCGGCCTCCAGGCGGCCCGAGTAAACCCGGACGAAGGTGAGCTTGCCGAGGTGCGGGTCACTCATGATCTTGAACGCCAGAGCCGCGAGCGGCTCCTCGTCGGAAGGCTTGCGCTTCACGACAACCTCGGCGTCGCGGACGTCGTGGCCCTCGATGGCCTCGATGTCCAGCGGCGACGGCAGGTAGCGGACGACGGCGTCGAGCAGGGGCTGAACACCCTTGTTCTTGAACGCCGTGCCACAGAACACCGCAGTGATCGTGGGCTCGCCCTTGCCCTTGCCGGAGTTCAGGATGATGCGACGGACGGCGGCGTGCAGCTGCTCCACGGACGGCTCGTCGCCGTTCAGGAAGAGCTCCATGATCTCGTCGTCGTTCTCGGCGACGGTCTCGACCAGCTTGCCGCGCCACTCTTCAGCAGCCTCGGTGTGCGTGTCGGGGATGTCGACGATGTCGTACATCTCGCCCTTGGTCGCCTCGGCGGACCAGACGAACGCCTTCATGGTGACCAGGTCGACAACGCCCTGGAAGTCCATCTCGGCACCGATGGGGAGCTGCATGACGATCGGAACCGCACCGAGGCGGTCCTTGATCATGTCGACACAGCGGTGGAACTCGGCGCCGGTGCGGTCCAGCTTGTTGACGAAGCAGATGCGGGGCACGCCGTAACGGTCGGCCTGACGCCAGACCGTCTCGGACTGCGGCTCCACACCGGCGACACCGTCGAACACGGTGACGGCGCCGTCGAGGACGCGGAGCGAACGCTCCACCTCGACGGTGAAGTCGACGTGACCCGGGGTGTCGATGATGTTGATGGTGTGGTCAACGTCTTCGAGCGGCCAGTGGCAGGTCGTAGCGGCAGACGTGATGGTGATACCACGCTCCTGCTCCTGCTCCATCCAGTCCATCGTGGCGGCGCCGTCGTGGACCTCACCGATCTTGTACGACACACCGGTGTAGAACAGGATGCGCTCGGTGGTGGTCGTCTTGCCCGCGTCGATGTGGGCCATGATCCCGATGTTGCGGACCTTGGCCAGGTCAAGCGAAGTGGTAGCCATAAGGCTTCGGTCTTCTCTCGGTCTCGATGTGGGGTGGGACTACCAGCGGTAGTGCGCGAAGGCCTTGTTGGACTCGGCCATCTTGTGCGTGTCCTCACGCTTCTTGACGGCCGCACCGAGGCCGTTCGAGGCGTCGAGGAGCTCGTTCATGAGGCGCTCGGTCATGGTCTTCTCGCGGCGGGCGCGGGAGTAACCCACGACCCAGCGCAGCGCGAGGGTCGCGGCACGACCGGGCTTGACCTCGATCGGCACCTGGTAGGTGGCGCCACCGACGCGGCGGGACTTGACCTCGAGCGACGGCTTGACGTTCTCCAGCGCGCGCTTCAGCGTGATGACCGGGTCAGCGCCGGTCTTCTCGCGGAGGCCTTCCATGGCGCCGTAAACGATGCGCTCGGCGGTGGAGCGCTTGCCGTTCAGGAGGATCTTGTTGATGAGCGAGGTCACCAGAGGAGATGCGTAGACCGGGTCGATGATGACCGGGCGCTTCGGGGCGGGGCCCTTACGAGGCATTCTTACTTCTCCTTCTTGGCGCCGTAGCGGCTGCGGGCCTGCTTGCGGTTCTTGACAGCCTGGGTGTCAAGCGCACCGCGGATGATCTTGTAACGAACACCCGGCAGGTCCTTCACACGGCCACCACGCACGAGCACGATCGAGTGCTCCTGCAGGTTGTGTCCCTCACCCGGAATGTAAGCGGTGACCTCGATGCCAGAGGTCAGACGCACACGCGCGACCTTACGCAGCGCCGAGTTCGGCTTCTTCGGGGTGGTCGTGAACACTCGCGTGCAGACGCCGCGACGCTGGGGCGAAGCCTCAAGCGCGGGAGTCTTTGTCTTCTCGACCTTGTCCTGCCGGCCCTTACGGACCAGCTGCTGGATCGTAGGCACTACTTCTCCGGTTTCTGTGTGCCGTGTAGTGAAGCTAACCTGGAACTTTGCCGACCCACGCGGTCGGGTGTGTCGGATCCGGCGGACCTCCGCGCAAGCACGGAAACGCATGGATCGCGGCGGCCGGCTCGGCTCACATGCGGTTGATGGACACGCACAGGAGCCTAGGCACACCCCAGGCACAAGGTCAGAGCGTACCTACCTCACAGAGGTAGGTCAAAACAAATGCCCAGCACGAAAACACACCGGGCGCAAGTGGTAGCACCCGACCGCGGCCGTGCCGGTCGGGCCGCGGGACTGCGCGATCAGTCCTGTGCCCGGCGCCGCGGCTCCGCGGCGGCCGGCTCCGCGGCGGCCAAGGCTCCTCGGCGGCCGGCTCCTCGCCGGGGGCCGTGCCCGGCCTACAGGCCCTGCTGCCCGGCTGGCTCCGCACCGAGCAGCCGTACGACGCCGACCGCGAGCTGCGCGTCCCCCTCGTCCGCGACCTGCCGCCGGCCACTCGCCCGTGTGACCGCGCCGGCGGCCGTCTCCGCGGTCGCCGTCACGGCGTGGCAGATCAGCGGCCGGTAACCCGCGGACTCATGGGCTTCGGGCGGCCCGCCCCGGCGGGCCGCCCCACCCCGGCGACCTAAACTGACGGCTGCCCGGGCGCGGGCGCCCGAGCCGTCGATCAGCAGGGAGCAGGACATTGGGGACCGTGGCACCGGAGCAGACCACAGTCGACGCTCCTCCCCCCGATCAGGACCTGAGGCCGGCCCCCCGCCGCACCGCCGGCCGGCTGTACGGGCCCCTGCTGGCCTTCCTGATCACCTCGGCGGCCTTCTGCTCGGCCTGGGTGGCCCGCGGCACCTTCCCCTTCGGCACCACCGGCCGGGCCGTCAACGACCAGGCCAACCAGTACGTGCCCTTCCACCGCGCGCTCTGGGACCTGGTCCACGGACAGGCCGCCGGCGACGTGCTCTTCAGCTGGCGCGGCGGCTTCGGCCAGCAGTTCCTCTCCGACTACTACACCTACCTGGGCAACCCCTTCTCGTGGCTGGCGGTCCTCGTCCCGCGCGCCCACGTCGACCTCGCCGTCTTCGCGGTCACCCCGATCACGATGGGCACCGCCGCCGCCGTGATGACGGTGTACCTCGGCAAGCTGCACCCCGGCCCGTGGTGGCAGCGCGGGGTGCTCGGAGCCACGTACGGCCTGTGCGGCTGGGCGCTCAGCGACGCCTCGTACATCCCGATGTGGCTGTGGGGCCTGGTCGCCCTCCCGATGCTCGGCATCGCCGTCGAATGGTGCCTGCAGGAGCGCCGCTGGCCGGGCGCGGCCGTGCTGGTCGCGCTCGCCTGGTACGGGAACTTCTACACCGCGATGATGGCCACGATGGCCGCCTGCATCCTGCTGGCCATCCGCCTGATCACCCGCGACATGACGGGCCGGCAGCGGCTGCGCGCCCTGTGGCGGGCGGCGACGGCCGCCGGGACCGGGATACTGCTCACCCTCCCCCTCCTCCTGCCGGCGTTCCTGTCCAGCGGCGCCGCGCAGCCCACCAAGGCCGCCGCCTTCGACCCCGTACGCATCGAGCTCTTCCTGGCGGGCATGCTCCCGGCCACCCACCTGTGGGGCGGCCGCCCGCGCCTGTACGTGGCCTCGCTGGGCCTGATCCTGGCCGGCAGCTTCCTCCTCAACACCGCGATCGCGAAGAGGACCCGCCTGGTGTGGGCGGCGGCGACGCTGCTCGTGGCCGTCTCCTTCCAGTTCCCGCCCACGCAGTACGCATGGCACGGGCTGGCGGTGCCGAACGGCAACCCGTACCGCGAGGCCTTCGTCTTCAGCGGCATGGTGGTGATCGTGGCCTGGCTGGCCCTGGCCAACCGCCCGCGCCCGCTCCACCTGGCCCTGGCCGCCGCCCTGCTGGTCGCGGCCACCTTCCTCCTGCGCCACACCAACGACTTCGGCGGCTGGACCTGGCCCGCCGTGCTCGGCGGCGGCGCGGTCTCCCTGCTCGCGCTCGTCCTGCTCTTCCTCGGGGAGGAGCGCCGCCGCCTGATCCCCCTCGCGGCCGTCCTCATGATCGGCGTCGTCTTCGCCGAGTCCGCGGTCGCCGCGGCCAACGCGGACGCCCGCCGGGCTCGCGAGCGCTGGGCGAAGCCGGCCGCCACCTCGAACCAGTCGATCGGCAACCACTTCGACGCCGTCCGGAGCGTGAGCGGCTGGCCCGCCTACCGGACCGACTCGGGCGCGCCGCAGACCTCGTACAACGACGCCCTCGCCCTCCAGGCGGAGGGCCCGCAGTACTACAGCAGCTACCTCCCGGAGGCCACCTACCAGGCCCTCCAGCCCCTCGGCTACGGCTTCAAGAACGACGGCCGGACCTTCTTCGGCGCCGACAACCCGGTGCTCGACGCGATCTTCTCGATCGGCGCACGGGTCCGCCCGGGCACCGCCCCGCACACCTGGACCGGCTCGAAGTTCCCCGCCCCGCCCCTGGTCACGGTCCGCACGCAGGACTTCACATCCCCCCACCCGGCCGACAGCGTCTACGCCCACCAGGAGACCGTGCTGGGCGCCACCGTCTACCAGGTCCCGCAGGTCACCCGCGGCGGCACCGCCTCCGAGCAGACGTACGCCGCCCAGTGCACCCCCGGCTCCGAGGCCTACTGGTACTCCCCCGCCCTCTACGGCACCCTCACCTCCGGCTCCACCCAGAAGCCCTTGGAGGACGTGATGACGGGGGTCACCCCCCTCGGCAAGGTCCCCGCCTCGGGCCAGGTCGACGTCACCGTGAAGACCCGCACCCAGGGCGCCACCGCCGGCGAGCACCCCCTCGGCTGCCTGAACCGCGCGGCCCTCGACCAGGCGGTGGCCCACCTGACCGCCACCGGCGCCACCGAGGTCAAGGCGGGCGGCCACACCATCGAGGCCACCCTCCCCCGGGCCGCCGCGGGCACGGCGGTCATCTCCACGACCGCCGTCCCCGGCTGGCAGTGCACGGCGGGCTCCCGCACGAGCACCCCGGACAGCTTCCACGGCCTCCTCGCGGTCCCGCTGGCCCCGGGCACGGACAAGGTCTCCTGCACCTTCACCCCGAAGGGCCTCACGCCGGGCCTGGCGGGGGCCGCTCTCGGCCTGATGGTCCTCATCGGGGCCGCGGTGGCCTCGGTGCGGCGGCGGCGCGCCTGACCCGCCTCCGCCGCGACAGCCGAACGCCCCGTAGGGGAGACGGTTGCCCCGTGGGAACGAAGAAGCCCCCCGCCGCTCCTCTCGGAGCAGCGGGGGGCTTCGTCTTACGAGCTCTTAGCCGTTGTACGGGCCGTAGTCGTAGTCCTCCAGCGGGACAGCCTGGCCGGAGCCGGTGCCGAAGGGCGAGTAGTCGATGTCGTCGTAGCCGACGGCCGAGTACATCGCGGCCTTCGCCTCCTCGGTGGGCTCCACCCGGATGTTGCGGTAGCGGGCGAGGCCCGTACCGGCCGGGATGAGCTTACCGATGATGACGTTCTCCTTGAGGCCGATCAGGGAGTCGGACTTGGCGTTGATCGCCGCGTCCGTCAGAACCCTGGTCGTCTCCTGGAAGGACGCCGCCGACAGCCACGACTCGGTCGCGAGCGAGGCCTTGGTGATACCCATCAGCTGCGGACGGCCGGAGGCGGGGTGACCGCCCTCGGTGACCACACGACGGTTCTCGGTCTCGAACTTCGACCGCTCGACCAGCTCGCCCGGCAGGAGCTCCGCGTCGCCGGACTCGATGATCGTCACGCGGCGCAGCATCTGCCGGATGATGATCTCGATGTGCTTGTCGTGGATCGACACGCCCTGCGAGTTGTAGACCTTCTGGACTTCGCCGACCAGGTGGACCTGGACGGCACGCTGGCCGAGGATGCGCAGCACGTCGTGCGGGTTGGTGGCACCCATGGTGAGCTTCTGGCCCACCTCGACGTGGTCGCCCTCGTGCACGATGACCTTGGCGCGCTTCGAGATCGGGAACGCCGTCTCGTCGCTGCCGTCGTCGGGCGTGATGACGATCTTCTTCGTCTTCTCGGTCTCCTCGATCCGCACGCGGCCGGCGGCCTCGGAGATCGGGGCGACACCCTTCGGGGTACGGGCCTCGAAGAGCTCGACGACACGCGGCAGACCCTGCGTGATGTCGTCACCGGCCACACCACCGGTGTGGAAGGTACGCATCGTCAGCTGGGTACCGGGCTCACCGATGGACTGGGCGGCGATGATGCCGACCGCCTCACCGATGTCGACCAGCTTGCCGGTGGCGAGCGAGCGTCCGTAGCAGAAGGCACAGGTGCCGACCGCGGACTCACAGGTCAGGACCGAGCGGGTCTTGACCTCCTCGACGCCCTTGGCGACCAGGGCGTCGATGAGCACGTCACCGAGGTCGACGTTGGCCGGCGCGATGACCTTGCCGTCGATGACGACGTCCTCGGCCAGCATGCGGGCGTAGATCGAGGTCTCGACGTCGTCGGCCTTGCGCAGCACGCCGTCCTCGCCGCGGACGGCGATCTTCAGCTTCAGGCCGCGCTCGGTGCCGCAGTCCTCCTCGCGGATGATCACGTCCTGCGAGACGTCCACCAGACGACGGGTCAGGTAACCCGAGTCGGCGGTACGCAGGGCGGTGTCCGCCAGACCCTTACGGGCACCGTGCGTGGAGATGAAGTACTCCAGAACGGTGAGGCCCTCACGGAAGGACGCCTTGATCGGACGCGGGATGGTCTCGTTCTTCGCGTTCGACACCAGACCACGCATACCGGCGATCTGTCGCATCTGCATCATGTTTCCTCGGGCACCCGAGTCAACCATCATGAAGATGGGGTTCGTCTTGGGGAAGTTCGCGTTCATCGCCTCGGCAACCTCGTTGGTCGCCTTGGTCCAGATCGCGATGAGCTCCTGCGTGCGCTCGTCCTTGGTGATCAGACCGCGCTCGTACTGCTTCTGGACCTTCTCGTCCAGCTCCTCGTAGCCCTTGACGATGGCCTTCTTGGCCTCGGGCACGACGACGTCGGAGATGGCCACGGTGACGCCCGAACGGGTCGCCCAGTGGAAGCCGGCCGCCTTCAGGTTGTCGAGCGTCGCCGCCACGATGACCTTGGGGTAGCGCTCCGCCAGGTCGTTGACGATCTCGGAGAGCTGCTTCTTGCCCACCGAGTAGTCGACGAACGGGTAGTCCTCGGGCAGCAGCTCGTTGAAGAGCGCGCGGCCCAGGGTGGTGCGCAGACGGAAGCTGTCGCCCGGCTGGAACTCCTGCTCACCCTCCTCGGCGACCGGCGGCACCCAGCCACGCGGCGGGATGGTGCCCACCGGGAAGCGGATGTCGACGGACGACTGGAGCGCGAGCTCGCCGTTGTCGAACGCCATGGTCGCCTCGGCCGTGGAGCCGAACGCGCGGCCCTCGCCCTTGGTGTCACGGAGCTCACCGTCGGTGGTCAGGAAGAACAGACCGAGGACCATGTCCTGGGTCGGCATCGTGACCGGACGGCCGTCGGCCGGCTTGAGGATGTTGTTCGAGGACAGCATCAGGATGCGGGCCTCGGCCTGCGCCTCCGCGGAGAGCGGGAGGTGCACGGCCATCTGGTCACCGTCGAAGTCCGCGTTGAACGCGGTGCAGACGAGCGGGTGGATCTGGATGGCCTTGCCTTCGACCAGCTGGGGCTCGAAGGCCTGGATGCCGAGGCGGTGCAGCGTGGGCGCACGGTTCAGCAGCACCGGGTGCTCGGCGATGACCTCTTCGAGCACGTCGTACACGACCGTGCGGCCGCGCTCGACCATGCGCTTCGCCGACTTGATGTTCTGCGCGTGGTTCAGGTCGACCAGGCGCTTCATCACGAACGGCTTGAAGAGCTCCAGCGCCATGGCCTTGGGCAGACCACACTGGTGCAGCTTCAGCTGCGGACCGACGACGATCACGGAACGCGCGGAGTAGTCCACGCGCTTGCCGAGGAGGTTCTGGCGGAATCGACCCTGCTTGCCCTTGAGCATGTCGCTCAGGGACTTCAGCGGACGGTTGCCGGGACCGGTCACCGGACGACCACGACGACCGTTGTCGAAGAGGGCGTCCACGGCCTCCTGAAGCATGCGCTTCTCGTTGTTCACGATGATCTCGGGCGCGCCGAGGTCGAGGAGTCGCTTCAGACGGTTGTTGCGGTTGATCACGCGGCGGTACAGGTCGTTCAGGTCGGAGGTCGCGAAGCGGCCACCGTCCAGCTGCACCATCGGACGCAGGTCCGGCGGGATCACCGGCACGCAGTCCAGCACCATGCCCTTGGGGCTGTTGCTGGTCTGCAGGAACGCGGAGACGACCTTGAGGCGCTTGAGCGCACGGGTCTTCTTCTGCCCCTTGCCGGTACGGATGATCTCGCGAAGGCGCTCGGCCTCCTCCTCGAGGTCGAAGGACTCCAGGCGCTTCTGCAGCGCCGCGGCACCCATCGAACCGTCGAAGTACGTACCGAAGCGGTCGCGCAGCTCGCGGTAGAGCAGCTCGTCGCCCTCGAGGTCCTGGACCTTGAGGTTCTTGAAGCGGGACCAGACCTCGTCCAGACGGTCGATCTCGCGCTGCGCACGGTCGCGCAGCTGCTTCATCTCGCGCTCGGCGCCTTCGCGCACCTTGCGGCGCACGTCGGCCTTGGCGCCCTCGGCCTCGAGCTCGGCCAGGTCCGTCTCGAGCTTCTTGGCACGGCCTTCGAGGTCCGCGTCACGGCGGTTCTCGATCTGCTGGCGCTCGACGGAGACGTGGGCCTCCAGCGACGGGAGGTCGCGGGTGCGGCGCTCGTCGTCCACGAACGTGATCATGTACGCGGCGAAGTAGATGACCTTCTCGAGGTCCTTCGGCGCGAGGTCCAGCAGGTAGCCCAGGCGCGACGGGACGCCCTTGAAGTACCAGATGTGGGTAACGGGAGCGGCAAGCTCGATGTGGCCCATCCGCTCGCGGCGCACCTTGGCGCGCGTGACTTCGACGCCACAACGCTCACAGATGATGCCCTTGAAGCGGACACGCTTGTACTTGCCGCAGTAGCACTCCCAGTCCCGGGTCGGACCGAAAATCTTCTCGCAGAAGAGTCCGTCCTTCTCGGGCTTGAGGGTGCGGTAGTTGATGGTCTCCGGCTTCTTGACCTCGCCGTGGGACCAGGTTCGGATGTCGTCCGCGGTGGCAAGGCCGATCCGCAGCTCGTCGAAGAAGTTGACGTCGAGCACTGTGCGTCAATCCCTCTTTCGGGGTCGAGTCTCAATCATGGTCTGAACGGTCCCGGGGATGACGGGGGGCTCTTGTCGGAGCCCCCCGTCAGGCCCGTCAGACCTCTTCGACGCTGCTCGGCTCACGCCGGGACAGGTCGATACCGAGCTCCTCCGCCGCGCGGAAGACGTCCTCGTCGGTGTCGCGCATCTCGATGGACATGCCGTCCGAGGACAGCACCTCCACGTTGAGGCAGAGCGACTGCATTTCCTTGATGAGCACCTTGAAGGACTCGGGAATGCCCGGCTCGGGGATGTTCTCGCCCTTGACGATGGCCTCGTAGACCTTCACGCGGCCGGTGACGTCGTCGGACTTGATGGTCAGCAGCTCCTGGAGGGCGTAGGCGGCGCCATAAGCCTCGAGCGCCCACACCTCCATCTCGCCGAATCGCTGGCCACCGAACTGCGCCTTACCACCCAGCGGCTGCTGCGTGATCATCGAGTACGGACCGGTCGACCGAGCGTGGAGCTTGTCGTCGACCAGGTGGTGGAGCTTGAGGATGTACATGTACCCGACCGAGATCGGGTCCGGGAACGGCTCGCCGGAGCGGCCGTCGAACATACGCGCCTTACCGGTCGGGAGCACCATGCGCTCGCCGTCGCGGTTCGGGATGGTGTGCTGCAGCAGGCCGGCCAGCTCGTCCTCGCGGGCACCGTCGAACACCGGGGTGGCGACGTTGGTACCCGGAGCGACATGGTCGGCGCCGATCGCCTGGAGGCGCTGCGCCCACTCGTCCGCCAGGCCGGAGACGTCCCAGCCGCGGCTGGCGAGCCAGCCGAGGTGGATCTCCAGGACCTGTCCCGGGTTCATTCGGGACGGGACACCCAGCGGGTTCAGGATGATGTCGACCGGCGTGCCGTCCTCAAGGAAGGGCATGTCCTCGATCGGAAGGATCTTGGAGATGACACCCTTGTTGCCGTGGCGGCCGGCGAGCTTGTCACCGTCGGTGATCTTGCGCTTCTGGGCGACGTAGACGCGGACCAGCTGGTTCACGCCCGGGGGAAGCTCGTCGCCCTCCTCGCGGTCGAAGACGCGGACACCGATGACCTTGCCGATCTCACCGTGAGGGACCTTGAGCGAGGTGTCACGCACCTCGCGGGCCTTCTCACCGAAGATCGCGCGGAGCAGGCGCTCCTCCGGGGTCAGCTCGGTCTCACCCTTGGGCGTGACCTTGCCGACCAGGATGTCGCCGGCGACGACGTCCGCACCGATGCGGATGATGCCGCGCTCGTCGAGGTCCGCGAGGACCTCCTCGGAGACGTTCGGGATGTCCCGGGTGATCTCCTCGGGGCCGAGCTTGGTGTCACGGGCGTCGACCTCGTGCTCCTCGATGTGGATCGAGGAGAGGACGTCGTCCTGCACGAGGCGCTGCGACAGGATGATCGCGTCCTCGTAGTTGTGACCTTCCCACGGCATGAACGCGACGAGCAGGTTCTTGCCGAGGGCCATCTCGCCCTCTTCGGTCGCCGGTCCGTCGGCGAGGACCTGGGACTCGACGATCCGGTCACCCTCGTTGACGATGACCTTCTGGTTGACCGAGGTGCCCTGGTTCGAGCGGGAGAACTTGGAGACGCGGTACGTGGTGTACGTGCCGTCGTCGTTGGCGACGGTGATGTAGTCGGCCGAGACCTCCTGGACGACACCGTCCTTCTCCGCACGGATCGAGTCACCGGCGTCGACCGCACAGCGGTACTCCATGCCGGTGCCGACGAGCGGGGCCTCCGCCTTGATGAGCGGAACGGCCTGGCGCATCATGTTCGCGCCCATGAGGGCACGGTTGGCGTCGTCGTGCTCCAGGAAGGGGATCATCGCGGTCGCGACGGACACCATCTGGCGCGGGGAGACGTCCATGTAGTCGACGTCGTCGCCGGCGATGTAGTCGATCTCGCCACCACGACGGCGAACCAGCACGCGGTTCTCGGTGAAGCGCATCTCATCGTTCAGGGCGGCGTTCGCCTGGGCGATGACGAAGCGGTCTTCCTCGTCGGCCGTGAGGTAGTCGACCTCGTCGGTGACGACACCGTCGATGACCTTGCGGTACGGGGTCTCGATGAAGCCGAACGGGTTGATCCGGCCGTAGGAGGCCAGCGAGCCGATCAGACCGATGTTCGGGCCTTCAGGCGTCTCGATCGGGCACATGCGGCCGTAGTGCGACGGGTGAACGTCACGGACCTCGAAGCCGGCCCGCTCACGGGAGAGACCACCCGGGCCGAGGGCGTTGAGACGACGCTTGTGCGTCAGACCCGACAGCGGGTTGTTCTGGTCCATGAACTGGGACAGCTGGCTGGTGCCGAAGAACTCCTTGATGGAGGCGACGACCGGCCGGATGTTGATCAGGGTCTGCGGCGTGATCGCCTCGACGTCCTGGGTGGTCATGCGCTCGCGCACGACACGCTCCATACGGGCGAGACCCGTACGGACCTGGTTCTGGATCAGTTCACCGACGTTGCGGATACGGCGGTTGCCGAAGTGGTCGATGTCGTCGGTCTCGACGACGATCTCCCGGCCCGACTCGCCGACCGTCTCGGTCTCGCCGGCGTGCAGCTTGACCAGGTACTTGATCGTGGCGATGACGTCATCGGTGGTGAGCACACCGGCGTCCAGCGGCTCGTCGGCGCCGAGCTTCTTGTTCACCTTGTAGCGGCCGACCTTCGCGAGGTCGTAGCGCTTGGGGTTGAAGTAGAGGTTCTCGAGCAGCGTCTGAGCGGCCTCGCGGGTCGGCGGTTCGCCCGGACGCAGCTTGCGGTAGATGTCGAGCAGCGCGTCGTCCTGACCCTGGGTGTGGTCCTTCTCCAGGGTGGCGCGCATGGACTCGTACTCGCCGAACTCCTCGAGGATCTGCTCGGTGGTCCAGCCGAGAGCCTTCAGGAGGACGGTGACGGACTGCTTGCGCTTGCGGTCGATGCGGACACCGACCATGTCGCGCTTGTCGATCTCCATCTCCAGCCAGGCACCCCGGGACGGGATGATCTTGGCGGAGAAGATGTCCTTGTCGGACGTCTTGTCGATGGAGGAGTCGAAGTAGACACCAGGGGAGCGGACAAGCTGCGACACGACGACACGCTCGGTGCCGTTGATGACGAAGGTGCCCTTGTTGGTCATGAGCGGGAAATCGCCCATGAAGACCGTCTGAGACTTGATCTCTCCGGTCTCGTTGTTCGTAAACTCGGCGGTAACGAAGAGCGGCGCCGCGTACGTGAAGTCGCGCTCCTTGCACTCGTCGACCGAGTTCTTCGCCGGCTCGAAACGGTGGTCGCGGAACGTCAGCGACATCGACCCGGAGAAGTCCTCGATCGGCGAAATCTCCTCGAAGATCTCTTCCAGACCGGACTTGGTGGGGACGTCCTGTCCACTCTCAAGCGCCGACTCGACGCGAGACTTCCAGGCTGCATTGCCGAGCAGCCAGTCGAAGCTCTCTGTCTGCAGCGCCAGGAGGTTCGGAACCTCGAGGGGCTCCTTGATCTTTGCAAAGGAGATGCGCAGCGGGGCGGTGCTGGCACCGGTGTTCGTATTGGTCGAGGCGTTGCGCGAGGCGGCCAAGAGGGGGTCCTTCCGAGGGCTCGGACTCACTACGCGCGTACCGGTCCCAGCCGACACAGAAGACAGACGCTCCCGTTCTGGCCGAAAGACCAGGTTAGGGCGGATCAATCAGTGTGCTCGAGCGTGGGCATGACCCTGGCGACGGGCAGGGGTCAGCTAACAGGCAGCGCAAAGGGTCAGTGTAGCCACTTGGCTCACTGATGTCCAGACCAGGTTTCCGGAAACCGGCAACAGGCCTTCCCCACGGTCGTCAATCCAACTCTGCGTCCCACACATGCGGCCCTCGTACACAGAGCGCGTATCAGTACTGCCCTCTTCGTAGCCGATCCATGCCTCGGATCTCGGATCGAGGTGGTCGAGCTTGCGACGGGTCTGAGAATTGCGCGCCCCGTGCCGTTCGTCAAGGCCCCGTGCTCCGAGCGGATCATCTCCGGACCCTGCTTCGAGGCAACGAAGATCACCCTACTCCCCAACGAGAGCAGGGCAAGTCAGGCACTGCGGGTACGCCAAAGGGCGACCACCCTTACGGGTGATCGCCCTTGGTCGGAGCCTCAGAGAGGCCCCAGAGGTGTTACTTGACCTCGACAGCCGCGCCGGCAGCCTTGAGGGACTCGGCGGCCTTGTCAGCGGCCTCCTTGGCGACCTTCTCGAGGACCGGCTTCGGGGCGCCGTCCACGAGGTCCTTGGCCTCCTTGAGGCCCAGGGAGGTCAGCTCACGCACGACCTTGATGACCTGGATCTTCTTGTCGCCGGCACCGGTGAGGATGACGTCGAACTCGTCCTGCTCCTCAGCGGCCTCGACGGGGGCGGCACCGGTCGGGCCGGCAACGGCGACGGCCGCGGCGGCGGTGACGTCGAACTTCTCCTCGAAGGCCTTCACGAACTCGGAGAGCTCGATGAGGGTCATCTCCTCGAACTGGGCGAGGAGGTCGTCCTGAGAGAGCTTCGCCATGATGGGCGATCCTTCCACTAATTCGGCAGGTGCCGGATGTATAAAGAGGCGGGCGTAACGGCCCGCTACGACCCACGCACTAGGCGGCGTGGATCAGTGCGCGAGCCGAATTACTCGGCACCGCCCTGCTCGGCGAGCTTGACGCGAAGCGCTTCCGCGGTGCGGACGAACTTCGACGGCAGCGCCTGGAAGAGCGAGGCAGCCTGAGACTGCTTGCCCTTGAACGCGCCGGCCAGCTTGCTGAGCAGAACCTCGCGGGACTCGAGGTCCGCAAGCTTCTTGATCTCATCGGCGGTCAGCGCCTTACCGTCAAGGACACCGCCCTTGATGATGAGGTTCGGGTTGTCCTTGGCGAAGTCACGCAGGCTCTTCGCCGACTCCACCGGGTCACCGGTGATGAAGGCGACCGCGGTCGGACCAGCGAAGTGCTCGTCCAGCGCGGTGATCCCGGCCTGGTTGGCCGCAATCTTGGTCAGCGTGTTCTTCACCACGGCGTACTGGGCGTTCTCACCGAGCGAACGACGCAGCGTCTTGAGCTGCGCGACGGTGAGACCCCGGTACTCGGTCAGCACGGCGGCGTTCGAGCTCTGGAACTGGTCCGTGAGCTCGGCTACCGCGGCAGCCTTGTCGGGCCTTGCCATAGAGCGTCGGCCTCCTTCCGGGTGATGAGGACCGCTCAGAAGGGGCTGAACAAAACGAAACGCCCCGGCGCAAGCGCACGGGGCTTCGGCTCGACCGAATCACTTCGGGAGCTTCTCCACGAACACCTGCGCAGGACGTCCGCAGTCAGCGGATCCTTCGGCCGCCGCTCCCTTGCGGGCACGGCAACGACCAGCGGTCTTTGGCTTCTGGGGAAGAGTACGTGAAGCGGTCGAGCCAAGGCAAATCGCCCCCTCGGCAGCCCCCTCGGGGGCTCCTCAGGAACGCTTCAGGCCGCCCAGTCCGGCGTCCTTCAGCGTCTGGTCGGCCTCCTCCAGCGTCCGGTCGGTCTCCTTGAGGCTGTTGTCGATGCCCTTCATGACGTCGTCGAAGTCCGCCACCTGGTCCGCGGGCGGTGCGACGACCGGGGCGGCCGTGCCGTAGCCGGAGAACTTGGCGGAGACCTTCGTCGCGCTGTTGTCGATCGTCCGCACCGTGTCGACGCGGACGGGATAGCCGTCCTTGCCGATCCACAGGTCCACTTCGAGGCTCGTGACGTCCTTCACCGCCTGGTGGAGGTACTGGCGGTTCGCCTCCTCCATCGCCTTGGTGGACTCGTCCGCCTTGAGCAGGTCCGCGTTGGTGAAGCTGGGCGGTTTCTAGCAGTGGTTGCGAATTAGCAGGTCAATGGCTGTGTGAGCCATTCTTTCATGGCTTCGGCGG
>NZ_JAGGOZ010000035.1 GCF_018614075.1 Streptomyces sp. ISL-94
CATCGCGAAGCGACGCGACCGAAGGGAGCGCCCTTGAGGGACCGGCCCGAACCGGAGAGACGATGAGACTGACGGGAAACCCCCAAACCCTCACTGATTCCGACCCGCTTGGGTCCCGCCACCGCCACCCGCCGCTTCAGGGCCTTGGTCCCGCCCGGGCGTCTTCCGAACCCCGGAGCCCCCGACCTGCTGGCCGTCCCCGCCCAGGGCGATGCGGCCGTCCCCGCCCCAGCCGGCCCCCTCTACCGTCCCCGCCCCCGCCCCGCCGCGTACTCGCCGAACGTGCCTCGGCCCGCCGCGTGGGACGGGGTCAGGTTGCCGCCTCGGCGGAAGCCTGCGTAGGCCTTGCCTGCCAGGGGGACGGGGAGGAGCCGGCGGTGGCGGCCCGTTGCGTTCAGGTAGGTGCGGGCCAGGTCCGGCAGGGTGCGGATCTCCGGGCCGCCCATGTCCGGGACGCGGCCCGACGGGGTGGGGACCGCCAGCTCCGCCAGGCGGTCCGCGACCTCCTCGACGGCGATCGGCTGGACCCGGACGCCCTTCGGCAGCGGGACGACCGGCAGCTTCGCCGCCATGTCGACCACCTGCGCGACCAGGTCGTGGAACTGCGTCGTGCGCAGGATCGTCACGCCCAGCCCGGACTCCTCCAGCATCCGCTCCACCCTCAGCTTCGTCTCGTAGTAGCCGAGGGGGACCTCGTCCACCCCGACGATCGAGATGTAGACGATGTTCCGGACGGTCCCCGCCCGGCGGGCCGCGTCGATCAGGTGCTGCGCGGCCGCCTCGTCGCCCCCGCGCGGGGTGCTCGCACAGTGCACGACCACCTCCGCGCCCGCCAGCGCCGCGTCCAGCCCGCTGCCGTCCCGCAGGTCGACGGGGTAGTCCGGGGCGCGCCGGCTCAGGACGCGGACCTCGTGGCCCGCCGCCCTCAGCCGCTCGCTGACGAGCGAGCCGAGGTTTCCGGTGCCTCCGGTGACAAGGGTGGTGCTCATGGTGTCCGTCCTTCCCGGTCGGGTGCGTTCACCAGCGGAGACCGGACAGCCCTCAGGAATGTGACAGCTGCCGCCGAAGGAATTCCAGCTTCTCCGGATTGACCACGGCACGCAGGCCGCTGACCAGTCCGTTCTCGAATTCGACCACAAGGACCCCCAGGTCGCCGAAGAGCAGCGCGGGTGATCCGTTGACCTCCGCGACGGTGAGCGGCACGCCCGCCACGTACTTCTCCAGCGCCCCGATGGCGAAACGGGCCACGTTGTTGCGGCCCAGGATCGGCCGCCTGGCCGCGTTGACCACCCCGCCGCCGTCCGACACGTACCGCACATCGGCGCTCAGCAGGCTCTCCAGCCGGGCCAGGTCGCCACTGCGCGCCGCGGTCAGGAAGGACTCCACCAGGCCGTGCCACTGCGCGGGGTCCGGTGCGAAGCGCGGCTTCGGCGCGCCCGCCGCCACCCGGGCCGCCGCCCGGCGGTGGAGCTGGCGGCAGTTGGCCTCGGAGAGGTCCAGCAGCTCGGAGATCTCCCGATGGCCGTACGCGAAGGCCTCGCGCAGCACGTACACCGCCCGTTCCGCCGGCGTGAGCTGCTCCAGCAGCACCAGCAGGGCCATGGACACGCCCTCCCGCTGCTCCGCCGATTCCAGCGGGCCCAGGGCCCCGTCCCCGGTGAGGACCGGTTCGGGGAGCCAGGGGCCGACGTACTCCTCGCGCCGGGCCCGGGCCGAGGTGAGGCTGTTGAGGCACAGGCGGGTGACGACCTTGGCGAGCCAGGCCCCGGGGTGCTCGATGTCGCTCCGGTCGGCGGCGCTCCAGCGCAGGTAGGCCTCCTGGACGGTGTCCTCGGCCTCGGCGGCGGAGCCGAGCATCCGGTAGGCGATGCCGAACATCCGGGGCCGGTGTTCCTCGAAGTCCGCGACGGCTGCGGTGACATGGGTGCTCACCGGAGCAGCCTACGAGGAGCCCGTACGGGCACACGTACGGGCATGCGTAGGGACGTAGGGACGTAGGGACGTAGGGACGTAGGACGTAGGACGTAGGACGTAGGACGTAGGACGTAGAGGGACGTGGGACGTGGGACGTGGGACGTAGGACGTGGGTACGGGCGCACGTGCGAGGACCCGGTGGCCGCCGGGCCACCGGGTCCTCACGTCAGTCAGGGTTTCACCCACCGCGTGTCAGCAGGCGCCCTGGTCCTTCCAGACGCCCCACTCGCCCGTGGTGCCGGGCTCCTCGTTCTGCGTCCACCACTGGGCCTTCCAGTTGTGGCCCTTGTGAGAGACGACGCTGCCGCTGTTGTAGATCGTGCCCGCCACGTACGCCGGGCTGGTGCAGGTCCCGCCCGTCGGGGGCGGGGTGGTGGGCGGGGTGGTGGGCGGCGTGGTCGGGGGAGTGGTCGGCGGGGTGGTCGGGGGCTGGGTGCCGCCCGGCTCCGTCACCGTGGTGCCGCGTGCCAGGTCCCCGGCGAGGGCGTAGGTGGTGCCGGAGATGTTCACCGTCCAGTTGGAGGGCGTCGAGACCGGCAGGTAGTAGTTGAACGCCAGGTCGACCGAGGCGCCCGGGGCCAGTGTCTGCCAGGCCGGCAGCTTCAGGGAGACCCGCTGGAAGTCGCCCTTGAAGCCGCCGACGTTGTTGCCGGTGTGGCCGCTGCTGATGACCTTCGTGCCGAAGCCGGACTGGTCGGAGGCGTTGGCCGGGGCCGAGGTCCCGTAGTCGAACTGGAACTCGGTGCCGCCGGGCAGCGTCGCCTTCGTGTTGTTGGTGATCTTGAGCTTCGGGGTGAGCGGGTAGTTGGAGTCGCCCAGCTTGAACTCGGTGAACTCCGTCTTGATGTCCACGGCCTGCGCGGGCAGCGCTGCGGCCGCCTTCTTCGCGCCGTACGGGGCGGCCGCCTTGAACTTGTCGTACATCAGCGAGGTGAGCGTGTCGCCCATCTCGTACTGGCCCTTGGCCGCGTTGTACGCGTAGTCGCCCGCGAGCTCCCAGACCATCGTGCCGCCGATGCCCTTGTTCACCACGTAGTCGGCCTTGGCGCCCACGGACTGCTCGTCCTCCGTCGAGAGGAAGACCTTCTTCTGGGCGTTCCACAGCCACGGCGCCACCAGGGTGGAGTCGTACTTGCGGGCGTAGGTGCCGGTCAGCGCGGTGTTCGCCGGGAAGCCGTACTTCGTGACGTAGTCGCCGACGACCCCCTTCTCCAGGTTCTTGGCGTGCCACATCGGGTTGGAGCCCGCCGGGGACTCGGCTCCGTTGGTGTCCTTGTCGTGCCACAGGTTGTCGATGCCGACCGCGCCGTCCCCGCACTTGGTCAGGCCCGCGCCGGCCGGGCAGGTGGTCGCGGGGGCCTTGCCCCACAGGCCGTCGGTGCCGCCCTGCACGTTCTTGAAGCCGCGGGTGTAGTAGGGCAGGCCGATGTTGATGCGGCCTCCCGGCATCGAGCCGCGGAAGTAGTGGTACGCCCAGTCGGTGTTGAGGTAGCCGATGCCGCCGTACTGGGAGGTGGAGTAGACGCCCGCGGCGGCCAGTTCGCCGTCCTTGCCGTCGTCGAACAGCGAGGCGTTGGGGCCGACGTACTCGTTCCAGGCGCCGTGCAGGTCGTAGGACATGATGTTGACGTAGTCCAGGTACTTCTGCATCTGGAACGTCTCCATGCCGCGCAGCAGGTAGCCGGAGGAGGGGGCGGCGACGGAGAGCAGGTAGTGCTTGCCGTCGGCGGCGCCCGCGCGGTCGAGCTTCTCGCGCAGCGACTTCATCAGGGCCGCGTACCCCTGGACCAGGCCGGCGCGCCGCCCGTTGGACAGCTGCCAGTCCAGCGGGTTGCCCGCGTCCTTCATGGTGGTCGGGTACTCGTAGTCGATGTCGACGCCGTTGAAGCCGTACTTGCGGACGAACTCGACCGAGGAGTTGGCGAAGGTGTCGATGCCGGCCTGGTTGACGGAGCCGTCGGCGTTGGTGGCCATCGAGTAGAAGCCGCCGGAGGCGACGCGGTTGCCGTCGTCGCCGAAGTAGCCGCCCGTCTCGGCCCAGCCGCCGACCGAGATCAGCGTCTTGACGTTGGGGTACTGCTTCTTGAACTTGGTCAGCTGGTTGAAGTGGCCCTTGTAGGGGAGGGCCGGGTCCATCTCGGCGCCCGCGACGCCCGGCCAGGTCTTTCCGGTGGCGGCGTTGTTCGCGTTGTCCGCGCCGACGGAGATCTTGTTGTCGGCGCCCACGTGGGCGAAGGCGTAGTTCAGGTGGGTGACCTTGGACCACGGGATGTTGTTCGCGAGGTAGGCGGGCTCGCCGTTGCTGCCGTCGCGCCAGCCGGTGAAGTATCCGATGACGCGGCGCTGGTGGTCGGCGCCCATCTTCTCGCGGCCTTCGGAGTCGTAGACCGAGCAGTACGGGACGTCCACGCCGGCCGTTTTGTACAGCCCGTCGGGGCGGCACGACTCGTTGTCGGCGGCATGGGAGACGCCCGCCGAGAGCCCGCCCACCAGCAGTCCTGCGATCGCGGCGCCAGATGCCAGGAGCATCGCTCTCGTACGTGTGGGGGACAGCATTGTGCCTCCTGGGGAGGGGAGGATGGCAGGACACCTCAGGACACAACATGCAGAAGGGTGGCGCTTGTTGGCCCGTGACGTGCGCACATCTGACGGGCTGTTCCCGGGAGAAGATGAAGGGAACGTTAAGAGGACTAGACCACCCCGTCAATAGGTCTGGACCAACCCTCGCCCCACTTGGCAGAGTCCCCGAAAAGGCCCCCCTGTGAGCCAGGCCACACCCCGTCACCCGCATGGCCGCCGATCACCCGTGGCAGACTGGCTTCAGTACCAGTAGCAGCGCACTCCGGGGTCGGTGTAATTCCGAACCGGCGGTTATAGTCCGCGACCCGTCCGCAGCCAGCGGCCGGTTGACCAGGTGAGATTCCTGGACCGACGGTTAAAGTCCGGATGGGAGGCAGTGCGCGGCGGGCCAGTCACCGGTACGCCGCCGTCGGCGGTTCATCGGCATATCCCCACGGATATGTCTGATCGGACCGTTTTCCGGCCTCGGCGCCCCCGTGTGAGCTGTACCGCTTCATCTGTCGTATCCCGACAGGCCCCGGAGTCCGTGCCCGATGAGGCAGGAGGACCCGGTGGCGACACACGCCGCGCACGCAGCACCCGACGCGGGTACCCGCGCGATGCGCCGAGCCATCGAGCTCGCCGCCCGCGGACTCGGCTCCACCAGCCCCAACCCGGTCGTCGGCTGCGTCATCACCGACGCCGCGGGCACGATCGTCGGCGAGGGCTGGCACGAGCGGGCCGGCGGCCCGCACGCCGAGGTCCACGCCCTGCGCGCGGCAGGAGCGGCCGCCCGCGGCGGCACCGCCTACGTCACCCTCGAACCCTGCAACCACACCGGCCGTACCGGACCCTGCGCCCAGGCCCTCATCGAGGCCGGCATCGCCCGCGTGGTCTACGCCGTCTCCGACCCGAACCCGCAGGCCAGCGGTGGTGGCGCCACCCTGCGCGCCGCCGGGATCGACACCACGGCCGGGCTGCTGGCGGACGAGGCCGAGGCCGGGAACGCCGCCTGGCTGACCTCCGTACGCCTGGGCCGCCCCTACATCCTGTGGAAGTACGCCGCCACCCTCGACGGCAGGATCGCCGCCGCCGACGGCACCAGCCGCTGGATCAGCTCCCCGGAGTCCCGCGCCGACGTCCACCGGCTGCGCGCCGAGGCCGACGCCGTCGTCGTCGGCTCCGGCACCCTGCGCGCCGACGACCCGCACCTCGCCGTCCGCGGCATCGAAGGCGCCGACCAGCCGCTGCGCGTCGTCCTGGACACCCACGCCACCATCCGGCCCACCGCCCGCGTCCTGGACGAGGCCGCGCCCACCCTGATCGCCGTCGCCGAGGACGCCGACACCCGCCACCTCGCCGGGGTGGAGCTGGCCCGGCTCCCGCACGACAAGTACGGGATCTCCGTGGACGCCCTCCTCGCCGAGCTGCACCGGCGCGGGGTCCGCTCCGTCCTCCTCGAAGGCGGCCCCACCCTGGCCGGCGCCTTCGTCGCCGCGGGCGCCGTCGACAAGGTCGTCGGCTACCTCGCCCCGGTCCTCCTCGGCGCGGGCCCCGCCGCCCTCGCCGACGCCGGCATCGGCACCCTCACCGACGCGCTCCGGCTCGACATCACCGAGACCGTCCGCATCGGCACCGACATCCGCATCACCGCCGTCCCCACGGCCCCGTCCGTCCCCACAGCCCTCAAGGAGCACTGAAGTGTTCACCGGAATCGTCGAAGAACTGGGCGAGGTCACCGCCGTCGAGCAGCTGGAAGAGGCCTCCCGCTTCCGCCTGCGCGGCCCCGTCGTCACCGAGGGCGCCAAGCACGGCGACTCCATCGCCGTCAACGGCGTCTGCCTGACCGTCGTGGAGACCGCCGACGGCGAGTTCACCGCCGACGTCATGCAGGAGACCCTGAACCGCTCCAGCCTCGGCGCCCTGGCCAAGGGCTCCCGGGTCAACCTGGAGCGCCCCATGGCCCTCGGCGGACGGCTCGGCGGCCACCTGGTCCAAGGGCACGTGGACGGCACCGGCGAGATCCTCTCCCGGACCCCCTCCGAGCACTGGGAGCTCGTCAAGGTCGCCCTCCCGGCGAACCTCTCTCGCTACGTCGTCGAGAAGGGCTCCATCACGGTCGACGGCGTCAGCCTCACCGTCGTCGAGGCCGCCGCCGACTGGTTCACCATCAGCCTCATCCCCACCACCCTCGCGCTGACCACGCTCGGCACCAAGCAGCCCGGCGACCCGGTCAACCTCGAGGTCGACGTCCTCGCCAAGTACGTGGAGCGCCTGCTCGGCGCGGACCGGGAGGCGGGGCAGTGAGCACGCTGGACTGGCTGAACTCCGAGGCTTTCACCGCCTTCGGCCAGCACATCAAGTGGTCCGACATGATCGGCAACACGATCGGCCTGATCGCGCTCGCCCTCGGCTGGCGGCGTTCCCTATGGACCTGGCCCGCCCAGTTCCTCTCGGGCGTCATCCTCTTCGTGGCCTTCGCCGCCGGCCAGCTGTCCGGCAGCGCCGGCAAGCAGGTCGTCGTCATGCTCGTCGCCGCCTGGGGCTGGGCCCAGTGGCACCGCGGCCGGCAGCAGGCCCAGGACGGCGGCCTCGCGGTCCGCTTCGCCGCCTGGCGCGAGCGCGGCGTCCTGGCGGGCGCCGCCGCCGTCGGCACCGTCGCCGTAGCGCTGCTGTTCACCGCCTACCCGGCGCTGTCCTGGGACCCCTGGCCCGACGCCTACATCTTCGTCGGCACCGTCGTCGCCATGTACGCCCAGTCGCGCGGCATGGTCGAGTTCTGGTTCGCCTGGCTCCTGGTCGACCTGGTCGGCGTCCCCCTGAACTTCGCCAACGGCTACGCGTTCTCCGGCTTCGTCTACGTCATCTACGGCGCGCTCGTCCTGTGGGGCATGCGCGACTGGTGGCTCCGCTCGCGCACCGCCCCCGCCCCGGCCCTCGAAGGAGCAACGGCATGACCTCCCTCAAGCCCGTGCCCGACATCCTCGACGTCCCCGAAGAGGCCTTCCGCCTCGACCCCGTCGAGCAGGCCATCCGCGACATCGCCGCGGGCCGGCCCATCGTCGTCGTGGACGACGAGGACCGCGAGAACGAGGGCGACCTCGTCATCGCCGCCGAGAAGGCCACCCCCGAGATCATCGCCTTCATGATGAGCGAGTGCCGCGGCCTGATCTGCGCCCCCATGGAGGGCCCCGAGCTGGACCGGCTCGAACTGCCCCAGATGGTCCAGAACAACACCGAGTCGATGCAGACCGCCTTCACCGTCTCCGTCGACGCGAGCGCGGCCCACGGCGTCACCACCGGCATCTCCGCCGCCGACCGCGCCACCACCCTGCAGCTGCTCGCGAGCGGGGTCTGCGAGCCCGGCGACTTCGTCCGCCCCGGCCACATCTTCCCGCTGCGCGCCAAGCCCGGCGGCGTCCTGGTCCGCAACGGCCACACCGAGGCCGCCGTCGACCTCGCCCGCCTCGCGGGCCTGCGCCCGGCGGGCGCCATCGTGGAGATCGCCGGCGAGGACGGCGTCATGCTGCGCCTGCCCGAACTGATCCCCTTCGCCCGCAAGCACGGCCTGACGATCATCTCCATCGAGGACCTGATCGCCTACCGCCGCTCCGCCGAGCCCACCGTGCGCCGCGAGGCCGAGGTCAGCCTGCCGACCGCCTTCGGCGAGTTCACGGCGTACGGCTACCGCTCCACCGTCGACGGGGTCGAGCACATCGCCCTCGTCCACGGCGACATCGGCGCCGGCAGCGCCGGCGAGGACGTCCTGGTCCGCATGCACTCCGAGTGCCTGACCGGTGACATCTTCGCCTCCCAGCGCTGCGACTGCGGCCCCCAGCTGCACGCCTCCATGGAACGGATCAGGGACGCCGGCCGCGGCGTCGTCGTCTACCTGCGCGGCCACGAGGGCCGCGGCATCGGACTGCTGTCCAAGCTGCGCGCCTACGAGCTCCAGGAGCTCGGCCGCGACACCCTCGACGCCAACCTGGAGCTGGGCCTGCCCGCCGACGCCCGCGACTACGGGGCCGGCGCGCAGATCCTCGCCGACCTCGGCGTGCGCAGCGTCCGGCTGCTGACCAACAACCCCGACAAGGCCGCCGCCCTCGTACGGCACGGGATCAAGGTTTCCGGCCGGGAGCCGATGCCCGTAGAGGCGGGCGAGCACAATCTGCGGTACCTGCGCACCAAGCGGGACCGGATGGGCCACGACCTGCCCTGGCTGGACGCGGCCGTGACCACGTCCGCCTGCGGCAACCAGTAACCGCGTACCCACCTCCACGCGTACACACCCCCACACGTCACACGACACCAACCCCCGAGGAGCAGAGCTGTGAGCGGCAAGGGCGCACCCGAACTGAGCGTGAAGAACTGCGGAGACCTGCGAGTCGCCGTGATCGCCGCCCAGTGGCACGAGAAGGTCATGGACGGACTGGTGGACGGAGCCCTGCGGGCCCTGCACGAGCTGGGCATCGACGAGCCGACCCTGCTCCGCGTCCCCGGCAGCTTCGAGCTCCCGGTCGTGGCGAAGGTACTGGCCGGTCGCGGTTACGATGCCATCGTCGCCCTCGGAGTGGTCATCCGCGGCGGCACCCCGCACTTCGAGTACGTGTGCCAGGGCGTCACCCAGGGCCTGGTGCAGGTGTCGATCGACACCGGAGTCCCCGTCGGCTTCGGTGTACTGACCTGCGACAACGACGAGCAGGCGCTGGACCGCGCCGGGCTCGAAGGGTCGAACGAGGACAAGGGGCACGAAGCGGTCACCGCCGCAGTCTCCACCGCCATGACCCTGCGGACCGTCAGCGAACCCTGGCGCTGAGTGGCAGCGGGGGACCCCTTATTCTGAGGACCATCATGGCGAACAAATCCCCCAAGAGCTTCGAAGAGCTCTTCTCGGAGCTCCAGCTCAAGGCCGCCAACGGCGACCCCAGCACCTCCCGTACCGCCGAGCTCGTGAGCAAGGGCGTCCATGCCATCGGCAAGAAGGTCGTCGAGGAGGCCGCCGAGGTCTGGATGGCCGCCGAGTACGAGGGCAAAGAGGCCGCCGCCGAGGAGATCTCCCAGCTGCTCTACCACGTCCAGGTGATGATGGTGGCGCGCGGGATCTCCCTCGACGAGGTCTACAAGCACCTCTGAGCCCGGCGCAACAGGCACGAACACCGCCTTCAGCAATCACGCACCTACGCATCTACGCACCAAAGGAAGCCCCATGCTGCGCATCGCCGTCCCCAACAAGGGTTCACTCTCCGGACCGGCGTCGGCGATGCTCCATGAGGCCGGCTACCGCCAGCGCAAGGAGTCCAAGGAGCTCGTGGTCGTCGACCCCGAGAACGAGGTGGAGTTCTTCTACCTCCGCCCCAAGGACATCGCGATCTACGTCTCCTCGGGCAAGCTCGACATCGGCATCACCGGCCGTGACCTGCTGCTCGACTCCGGCGCCTCCGCCGAGGAGATCCTGCCGCTGAACTTCGGCCGCTCCACCTTCCGCTACGCCACCAAGCCCGGCACCGCGAAGGGCCCCGAGGACTTCCACGGCATGACGATCGCCACCTCGTACGAGGGCATCGTCGCCAAGCACCTCGCCGACCTGGGCATCGACGCCTCCGTCGTCCACCTCGACGGCGCCGTGGAGACCGCGATCCAGCTGGGCGTCGCCCAGATCATCGCGGACGTCGTCGAGACCGGCACCAGCCTGCGCAACGCCGGCCTGGAGGTCATCGGCGAGCCGATCCTCACCTCCGAGGCCGTCGTCATCCGCGGCAACGGCACCGACGCCGACGACCCGCAGGCCCAGCAGTTCCTGCGCCGTCTCCAGGGCGTCCTGGTGGCCCGCAGCTACGTGATGATGGACTACGACTGCCGCGCCGAGCACCTGGAGCGCGCGGTCGCCCTCACCCCGGGCCTGGAGTCGCCGACCGTCTCCCCGCTGCACAACGAAGGATGGGTCGCGGTCCGCGCCATGGTCCCGGCCAAGGAAGCCCAGCGGATCATGGACGACCTGTACGAGCTCGGCGCGCGCGCGATCCTCACCACCTCGATCCACGCCTGCCGTCTCTGACCGCCGACCGCCGCACGAGAACTCCAGAAGGCTCCGAACCACCATGGCCGAGTCCGCCGCCCAGCCCGTACCGCCCGCCCTGCCGGTCACCTTCCGGCCGACCCGCACCCGGGCCGTCCTGCTGAGCGTCGGGCTCGCCATGTTCGCCACCATCACGGCGATCGCCTTCCTGCTGGAGAACCTCAGCCCGGGGGAGCGGATCAGCTTCGTCTTCACCGCCGTGCTGCTGACCTCCGTCCTCGTCCTGCTCAGCCGCCCCAAGGTGGTCGCGGACGAGGCCGGGGTCGTCGTCGTGAACCTGACCACGACCCGCCGCCTGGAGTGGGCGCAGATCCTGCGCGTCAACCTCCGCCCCGGCGACCCGTGGGTCTTCCTCGACCTCAGCGACGGCACCAGCCTGCCCGTCCTCGGCATCCAGCCCGGTGTCGCCAGGGCCCGGGCGATCGGCGACGCCCGCGCCCTGCGCGCCCTCGTCGAATCCCGCGGAACCGGCGAAAACGACCACTGAGCCCACCGGGCCCGCCGACCTCGCCGCCGCGTACCGTTGCGGCCGCGATCTCAATGACTACCCTGGTGGCGGGGCGCAGCTGTGCGCCCTCCCACCGGCCCCCCGGAACCCCGGGAGCCAGGGCACCTGCGACTTGAGGAGTGACTCCCTCCAGCAATGGACGGATCGTCCGGTAATACCCGCGCCGCCCTCCCCACGGAGGCGGCGGCATGACCATCCCGCTACTCCTGCTCGTGGCGGCTTTCGTCCTGATCCTCGCCAACGGATTCTTCGTGGCAGCCGAATTCGGGCTGATCACCGTGGAGAAGGCCGAGGCCGAGCGCGCCGCAGCCGAGGGTGACCGCCGTGCCCGCACGGTCGTCGAAGCCCTGCGGGAGCTGTCCTTCCAGCTCTCCGGGACCCAGCTCGGCATCACCATCACCTCCCTCGTGGTCGGCATGCTCGCCGAGCCCGCCCTCGCCGCACTGCTGGCCGGGCCGCTCGCCGCGACCGGCCTGCCCGAGGGAGCCGCCTCCGGCGTCGCCGTCGTCATCGGCATGCTGCTCGCCTCCGCCGTCCAGATGGTCGTCGGCGAGCTTGTCCCGAAGAACTGGGCGGTCTCCCGGCCCCTCCAGGTGGCCCGCTTCGTCGCCGGCCCCCAGAACACGTTCTCCCGCGCCTTCCGACCGGTCATCGCCGGCCTCAACGCCGTCGCCAACCGGCTCGTACGGGCGCTCGGTGTCGAGCCCACCGAGGAGATGGCCTCCGCCCGCACCCCCGGCGAACTGGTCTCCCTGGTCCGCCATTCGGCCCAGGCCGGCGCCCTGGAACAGGACACCGCCGACCTCTTCGTACGGACCCTCTCGCTCGGCGAGCTCACGGCCCAGCACGTCATGACCCCCCGGGTGAAGGTCAGCGCCCTCATGCACACGGCCACCGCGGCCGACGTGCTCAACCTGACCCGCGCCACCGGCCTGTCCCGCTTCCCGGTGTACCGCGACCGCATCGACGAGATCACCGGCGTGGTCCACCTCAAGGACGCCCTCGCCGTGCCCGAGGCGGAGCGCGGCCGCACCGTCGTCGCGCGGATCTGCGTCGCCCCGCTGCTGGTGCCCGGCTCCCTGCCGGTGCAGCCGCTGCTGGAACGGTTGCGCAGCGAACAGCCGATGGCCGTCGTCGTCGACGAGTACGGCGGCACCGCCGGGGTGGTCACCCTGGAGGACATCGTCGAGGAGCTCGTCGGAGAGGTCCGCGACGAGCACGACCTCGCCGAGGACGAGGGCCCCGAGCTGGCCGCCGTACCCGCCGAGGACGGCCGCCCCTCCTGGGAGGCCGACGGCAGCTGCCGGGTGCAGACCCTGCGCCGGATAGGCCTCGAAGTGCCCGAAGGGCCGTACGAGACCGTCGCCGGCCTCGTCGCCGACCTCCTCGGCCGGATCCCCGCCCCCGGGGACCGCGCGGAGCTCCCCGGCTGGAGGCTGTCCGTCCGCCAGGTCGGCCGCAACCGTGCCGAACGGGTGCGGCTGGTCCGGCTGACGTCGGTCCCCGCAGCCGGTGTGTACGGGCCGCTTCCGGAACCCGTGCGGGCAGCGGCTGCCGGGCAGCCGGCGGCCATCGCGCCCCGGCTCGGCCCCGGCCGCCCCGGCGACCCGGCCCCGCAGCCGGCCGAGCTGGAGGGCGCATCCCGATGAACGCGCTCCAACTCCTCTTCGCCCTGCTGCTGGTCCTCGCCAACGGCTTCTTCGTCGGCGCCGAGTTCGCCCTCGTCTCCGTACGGCGCAGCCAGATCGAGCCCCTCGCGGCCGGCTCCAAGCGGGCCCGGCAGGTGCTCCACGGCCTGGAGAACCTGCCCCGCATGATGGCTGCCGCGCAGTTCGGCATCACCATGTGCTCGCTCACCCTCGGCGCGGTCGCCGAGCCCACCGTGGCCCGGCTGCTGGAGCCCGTCTTCCACGCCGTCCACGTACCGCAGGGGCTGATCCACCCCCTGGGCTACGTGGTCGCCCTGTCCGCGGTGGTCTTCCTGCACCTGGTCATCGGCGAGATGGTCCCCAAGAACCTCGCCATGGCCGCCCCCGAGAAGACCGCTCTGTGGTTCAGCCCCGGCCTGGTCGCCTTCGCCCGCCTGTGCGGTCCGGTCACCACCGCGCTGGGCGCCTGCGCCAAGGTCGTCCTGCGGCTCTTCAACGTCGAGCCGAAGGACGAGGTCGAGGCCGTCTACACCAGTGCCCAACTCGGCCGGCTGCTCCAGGACTCCCGGCGGGCCGGGCTCCTGGAGCCGGTCGAACAGGAGCGCCTCGAAGACGCCCTGGAACTGGGCAGCCGCCCGGTCACCGACGTCCTCCTGGCCCAGGACCGCATCGTGACGGTCGGCCCGTCCGTCACCCCGCGCCAGATCGAACAGCTCACGGTGCGGACCGGCTACTCCCGTTTCCCGGTCCGGGCCGACAGCGGCGCCTTCATGGGCTACCTGCACGTCAAGGACGTCCTGGACCTGGAGGAACGGGAACGGGCCGTGCCGCAACGGGTCTGGCGCCGGATGACGACGCTGTCCGCCACCCTTCCGCTGGACGACGCCCTCAGCGTCATGCGGCGGGACGCCACCCACTTGGCGCAGGTCGCCGACCCCGCCGGTCGGGTCCTGGGCCTGGTCGCCCTGGAGGACGTCCTGGAAATGCTGGTGGGCGAAGTCCGCGACCCGGCCCACCGCGCGTACGCCCGAGGCGCGTAGCCCCGGCGGGGCGCCGGCGCCCCGCCGCCTTTCCCGGGGGCTCCGCCCCGGACCCCACACGGTCGCTACGCGCCCGCGCCTCAAACGCCGGCGGGGGTCCGGGGGCGGAACCCCCGCCGGGTCCGGGGGAGCCCCGGGAGCGGCGGCCGGGGTCGCAAGCCCCGGTGTAGGGAAGGGGCGGGGTGGGGAAGGCCCCGCGCAGCGGCTACAGAGGCGGGGGGTCCGGGCGTTCCTGGGGGCCGCGGCCCGACAGGACTTCCCCGTAGGCCTGCATCAGGTCCGCCAGCCGCAGCGTGGCGAGGTCGTCCCGCGACGGCTCCCCCGCGAACCCCGACAACCGCAGATCCCGGTACGCGCAGCTCTTCTCGTACAGCGTCCGCAGGAACCGCCCGTTCCCCAGCTCGTCGATCCAGCCCTGCTCCACCACGTGCCCGCTGATGCTCCGCAGTTCCTCCAGCGCCTCCTCGTCCCACCGGTCGCCGTTCGCGTCCGCCAGGACCCCGCCGATCGCGGTCAGCTCCAGCGGCCGGTAGCTGGGGAAGTCCACCCGGGTGGTGAACCGCGAGGACAGCCCCGGATTGGCCGCCAGCAGCCGGTCCATCCCCGCCGGGTACCCGGCCAGGATCACCACCAGGTGGTCCCGGTTGTCCTCGGCCCGCTTCAGGAGGACCTGGAGCGCCTCGTCCCCGTACGCGTCGCCCTTGCTGTAGCCCGAGTTCGACAGCGAGTACGCCTCGTCCACGAACAGCACCCCGCCGATCGCCGAATCGATCAGCTCGTTCGCCTTGACCGCGGTCTGGCCCAGGAACTCGCCCACCAAGTCCGCCCGCTGGGCCTCCACCAGATGGTCCCCGCCGAGCAGCCCCAGCGCGTAGAAGACCCGCCCCAGGATCCGCGCCACCGTCGTCTTCCCCGTACCCGAGGGCCCCGAGAAGACGAAGTGGCGTTTCGGCGGCTGCACGGGCAGTCCCTGGCCCGCCCTCAGCCGCGCCATGTGCAACTGCGCGGACAGTGCCTTCACCTGCCGTTTGACGGGTTCCAGGCCCACCATCCGCTCCAGCTCCGCGAGCGCCTCGGCGAGCGCCTCGGGATCGGCCGGCCCGGGCGGCAGCCCCGCGGGCGCGCCCTGCGGCGGGACGGACACCTTGCGCCGTACGCCCTCCACCCGGCCCGGGGGAGCGGGCGGCACGGTCAGCGGGTCGGGCTCCGCCTGGCCGTCCGCCGCGATGTCCTGGACGGGGCCGCCGCCCAGCGCCACCGCCGCGAAGTTCCCGCCGGCCGGGGACGGGCCGTGCCCGCCGTACGTTCCATAGCCGGAGTAGCCCGCCATGCCCGCCAGGTCGGCCATCCCGTCGGTGTCGTCCCCGTCCTCGATCGCCGTCAGCCGGGCCGCCGTGTCCATGAACGAGGGGTCCACCCGGTGCACCGCCCGGTACAGCGGCAGCGCCGCCGCACTGCGCCCCGTACCCTCGTGCGCCCGCGCCAGCCAGTACCGCAGCTCCTTGCGCTGCGGCTGTTCGCTGCGGCAGCGCATCAGCGCCGCCGACAGCAGCGGCTCCGCCTGCCCGTACATCTCCAGCCGGACCCGGGCCATCCCGCCGAACAGCCCCGCCTCGATCCCCAGCAGCGGATCGTCCACCAGCGGCTCGGTATGCCGCACCAGCTGCTCCCAGTCCTTGACCAGGTAGGCCCGGCAGGCGTGCAGGAACCGGACCTGCGGGTCGGCGTCCACCGGCGGCAGCGCGGCCAGCGCCTGGTCCAGCTCGGGCACGTGGCGGCCGTCCAGCCAGTGCGAGGCGTGCGCCAGCAGCAGGTCCCGCCGGCTCTCCAGCACCGGCTGCACCCACCAGCCCAGCCAGTACCAGGAGTTCAGCGTCCGCCGGTGCCGGGCCCGCTGTTCGCCGAAGCGGTCCCGGTGCGCGTACATGCGCAATAACGCGTTGGTGGTGTCGACCCGGAGCGCGTGCAGGCCCAGCCAGGCGTCGGCCATCGCGGGATCGAGTCGTACGGCCGCCCGGAACTCCTCCTCGGCCTGCGGGTAGGCGCCCATGGTGCAGGCGTCGACTCCGCGGAGCCAGGCGAGCTCGGCCGGGGCGTGTGCGTTGCCCGGCGTGCCGAAATCCATCACGTCCCCCACAAGCCTGCCCCCGTGGTACGCGGCAATTCCCGCTTCGAGCGCGCGAGTTGCCCGGTGCCCCCGACTGGTGTCGCTGAAATCAGGGCTGCATCGTACCTGCGGTTACGCACCTTACGTAGGGTGCGACGGGCCCGGTTCGGGTGCGCGCCCGGGGCGCACGCCGTGACGCAGGGTGAAGGGGCGGGGCGGATTCGCCTCCTGTGACAGGGGCGCGGCGGGGGTCCGCGGGCAGAACGAAGCCCCCGATCACGGGGGAACAATCGGGGGCTTCGTGTCCGCGGCAGCCGGTAAAGGCCGCGCATCCAGAACGTAAGGCCGCTGCGGGCCCCAGGTCAAGCGGGTCGGTGGAGGCCCGCCGGAGGCGGGATTCCCGGTCCGCTCAGGCCCGGGGGAGTTCGTCACCTTCGGTGACGGAAGCGGGTGTTCCCGCGGTCGCATCCGCCCCGGAAGACCACTCGTATCCCGTACCGCTCTGGCGCACCAGGGTGTCGGCGAAGGGGCGCGAAGGGTCATCCGAGAAGTGCGCGCGCTCCGCGCGCTCCCATCCGTCCCAGAAAGCGGAGAGTTCACGCCCGTCCCGGTCGCGCCCGCGACCCCAGGACTGCGCACGCGGCGTCTCCATCCACAGCAGCCGCGCCAGATGCGGGCGCAGCGCCCGCCGGCCGGCCCCGACCCCCTCGACGAGCAGCACCGGCGCCGGCTCCAGCACCCGCGCCGGTCCGAAGCGGCGCTCCACCCAGTCGTACGGGGTCCAGTGCGCGGGCCGTCCCGCGGCCAGGGGCTCCAGCACCTGCGCGCGCAGCCGCCGCTCCCAGCCGAAGAGTTCCTCGTGGGTGGCCACGTCGTCCAGGTGCAGTACCGGGGCATCCCCCAGCGACTGCGCGAGCCGCCCGGCGAAGGTGCTCTTCCCGGATCCGGCGTGCCCGTCGATGCCGATCAGGCGCACGGGTCCCAGGGAGGGCGGCAGGGCGGCGAGCTCCTCCGCGAGTGACTCAAGTGACTGGTGTGACGGTGACTCCACGCGGCCAGCCTAGTGCTGTGGCCGGACGGGTGTGCCGGGGCGCGGCGTCCGGTGCGGTGCATCGCAAGGCGGAGGGCCGCGGCTCGTACNNGGGGGAGCGTCGCGACCCGGTGAACCATTCCGGCCACAGCACTAGACACTTCCTACGGCTGGACCGGTCGTCATCCCCGACACGGGCTCCCGGCTTCGGCGCGCGCCCGCCGGGAACTGGAAGGGTGAGTCCACGGAAGCACCGACCCACCCCTGGGGGAACTCCGCGATGACCGCATCCACACCGCGCAGGGCCGTACTCGTCGCCGCACTCGCGGCCGCCGGCGCGGCGACCGCCGCCACCGTCTCCGGGGGCAGTGCCTCCGCGGCAGCCCCGCCCGCCCCGCCCGCCCCCCGCGGTCCCGGCCGGACCGTCGACAACCGCTTCTGGTTCTCCTACGACCACTGGCTGGCCGGCACCCACCAGGGCACCACGGCCGTCGGCGGCGCCCGTCCGGGGCTGGAGATCAGTACGGCGGCCGGCCGCACCGAGTACGCCGACCCGCACACCGGCAAGAAGAACGTCTGGGAGTACGCCACCTGGACCTCCCCGGTGCACCGCTCCACCGTGCCCGCCACCGAGGCCGTCGCCTCCTGGAACGCCCGGACCCCCGCCGGCACCTGGATCCAGATCGAACTGCGCGGCACCTACACCGACGGCACCGCCACCCCCTGGTACGTCATGGGGCGCTGGGCTTCCGGCGACGGCGACATCCGCCGCACCTCCGTGGACGGCCAGACCGACGGCCGGTCCACCGTCTGGACCGACACCCTGGCCGTCGACGTCCCGGGGACCGGCCTGCGCCTCACCGACTGGCAGCTGCGCCTGACCCTCCACCGCAAGCCCGGCGCCGACCGCGGCCCCACCGTCTGGCTGGCCGGCGCCATGGCCTCCGACGTCCCCGACCGGTTCACCGTGCCGGCCTCCCTCCCCTCCGGCCAGGGCCACGAGCTGAAGGTCCCGCGCTACTCGCAGGAGGTCCACGTCGGCCGCTATCCCGAGTACGACAACGGGGGCGAGGCCTGGTGCAGCCCCACCTCCTCCCAGATGATCATCGAGTTCTGGGGCCGCCGGGCCGGCGCCGCCTCCCTGACCTGGGTCGACCCGGCGTACTCCGACCCGCAGGTGTGCCACGCCGCCCGCTCCACCTACGACGCCGCCTACAAGGGCTGCGGCAACTGGCCCTTCAACGCCGCCTACGCCGCCACCTACCGCGGGCTCGCGGGAGTCGTCACCCGGCTCGCCTCCCTCACCGACCTGGAGCTCCTGGTCCGGGCCGGTATCCCGGCCATCACCTCGCAGTCCTTCCGGCCCGAGGAGCTCACGGGCGCCGGCTACGGCACCACCGGCCACCTGATGACCGTCATCGGCTTCACGGCCGCCGGGGACGTCGTCGCCAACGACCCCAATGCGCCCGACAACGCCTCCGTCCGCCGGGTCTACCGGCGGCGCGAGTTCGAGAACATCTGGCTGCGCACCAAGCGCCACAATGCGGCCGGCAAGGTCGTCTCGGGCACCGGAGGAGTCTGCTACCTCTACGCCCCGGCCGCCCCGGGTGCGGCGCAGATCGCGGCGCTGACGGCGGTCGGCGTGCTCTGAGAAAGCTCGGCTGGTCCAGATGGCTTAACGGGCGGAATATGGGCATAAAGGGCATATAAGGCTTCGCACAGGAGGCAGCCCGCCATGACGACTCATCCGAGCAGCATCGAGCACCACCCGGACCTTGCCGAGATGCGGACGCGGTTCGAGCGGGTGACCAGCACCCCAGCCGCACAAACCGTTGAAGCGCTGGCCCTGATCACGGGCCTGTACCTGGCGGCCTCGCCGTGGATCGCCGGGTTCAGCGTTCTCACCCCGCTGGCCATCAACAACCTGATCGCCGGCCTGGCATTCTGTCTGTGCATGGGGGGTCTCGGTTCCGCCTACGAACGCACCCATGCGATGGCCTGGACCGCGGTCGCACTCGGTGCATGGACGATCATCGCGCCGTGGGTCATCGCCGGTGAGATGGACACGACCCGTACGGTGGTCAGCAACGTGATCACAGGCGTGGTCGCCCTGTGCCTGGGCCTCGCCATGGCCGCGATGGCCGGCCGCGGCCGCAACCGGGAAACCCGCGTCTGACGACCACACCGAACCGGTCGCCGGGCCCCGACCGCTCCCGAAACGAAGGGTGTGGCCGGGGCCCGACGGCGTGGACGCGCACCACCAGTGACCGTCCTCTCTGCCGCGAAAGCCGCGAACGAGGCACATTGGACGGCATGACAGCCAACAGCGCCGCCCTCACCACCCGCGCCCGCCACCTCGTCCGCACCGGCGGCCCCAAGGATGACTCCTCCTGGCTGGAGCACGTCCTGGGCTGGACCCTCGTGGTGGTCGTCGCCATGTTCGTCACCCAGGTCGGCTGGCTGTAGCCCCGCCGGCAGCCCCAGCGGCCTCCTCGGGCTCCACCCGCCCGTGCCGGTCCGGTGGCGCCGATCCCGTAGGCCCACAGCGGCGCCGCCTGCACCGGGATCACGAGGCCTCCAGGCGCAGTCCGTCGGTGACGATCACATCCGAGGTGACGAGGGCCTGCTCGGCGCACACCTGGGTCATGAAGACGAACGGCGGGATCACCGGGGGAGCGGGCAGCCCGTCCGGGCTGAAGGTGACGCACAGCAGCCCCTCGATACAGCCGCTGAACTTCGTGAGGTACAAGGTGACATCGCCCCGCAGGTCGAGGGAGGTGGCGGCGAGCCCGTACTCGTCGGCGCCGTCGCGCGTGCGCAGCCGGTAGTCGCGCAGCGAGGCCGCGTGCATCTTCAGCACCAGAACCTTGAGCGGCCCGTCCACGGTCGGCACCTCCGTCACACCCGCGAAGGCGAAGCCCTGCGGGGCGAAGAGCGAGGTGGTGACGGTCGGGGGAGTCCGCGCGGCCATCGGCGCCCCCGCGGCGGGCGCGGCCTTCGCCTCGGGGGCGCCCGTGGCCAGTGCCGCCAGCAGCACCACCGGCAGCGCGGCGGCGAGGGTCCGCCGACCGCTGCCGCCCAGCCTCCATTCGTACGGGCCCTCCTCGCCCGCCTCCTCGTCGGGCAGCGGGGTCCAGCCGAAGGCCAGCGCGCTGCCCGCGATGCCGAGCAGCATCCCCACCAGGAACCCGCCCAGGTTGGTCGCCACGAAGGAGAGCACCGACAGCAGCAGCGCGTGCAGGGAGACGTACGCCCGGGCCTGCGGCAGGAACCACAGGAACAGCCCTGCCAGGATCAGCGCGACGCCGATCCCGATGGCCGCGATCCCGCCCAGGCCCAGACTGACCAGCACCGTCAGCGGGGAGAGCGGGACGAGCAGCAGCTCGGTCCCGCCCAGCACCAGCAGCAGCCCGCCCCAGAACGGCCGGGTCCGGCGCCAGGCGCGCAGCCGCCGCCGGTGCTCCGGAAGCGGGAGCCGCTGGCCGAGCCACCCCCTCCCGATGCCTAGAAGCACTTCTTTCCGTCCAGGCTGACGTTGAGCTTCATGCCCTTGAGCTTGAAGTTGCCGCCCGTCGCGGACCACGCGTGGGACTTGACGCCCACGACCTCGATGTCCCCGGCCTGGAGGCCGAACTTCCCCGGCTCGCCCTTCACCCCGCCGACCTGGTCGAGGGTCGAGGCGTCCCGGCCGATCTGCGCGGTGCCGAAGGTGGCGTCGCCGTCGAGGTCCTCGCCGTCGATCACCAGCTTGCTGGCCGTGACCTGCCCGGCCGGGCCGCCCGCCGTCAGCTTGAAGACCACCGTGCCGAGCGGAGTGCCCACCTCGGCGGCCTGGCAGATGTCGGAGAGCGTGGCCTCGCCGATGCCGAGCAGCGCCACGGGATGCCCCTTGCCGTCGACGGAGCGGTCCGTCTGCACGTAGGAGGCCAGCCCCTTGCTGGTCAGCTTGGAGGAGGAGACCTGGAAACTGGTCCCCGAGACGGCGAAGGAGGCGGCGAGCGCCCCCTGCGCCATGACCATGGCCATCGCCCCGACCGCGACGACCGCGGGCATCGCGACGGCGGCCGTCTTCTTCCAGTTGACCCGCCCCTCGGCGGGCCGTCCTGTGCCCTTGCTCATGGTGGTGCCTCCCGTACGTCGTCCGGTGCGCAGGGGAAGTGCTGCCATACTTCAGGCGTCGTGTGGCAGTTCGAGGCTAGGGCTGAATTTGAATAATAGTCAACAGCGCGGTACGACCGGGCGTTCGCAGGTCCGCAGGGCCGAACTCATGGCGATCGGGCGCAAGTTGTTCGCCGACACCTCGTACGACGCCCTCTCCATGGACGACATCGCCAAGCACGCGGGCGTCGCCAAGGGACTGATCTACTACTACTTCAAGAGCAAGCGCGGCTACTACCTCGCCATCGTCGAGGACTCCGTCGCCGAACTCGTCGCCCGCGCCGGCGGGGAGACCGACCTCCCCAACGCCGAACGGGTCCGGCGCACCATCGACGGCTACCTCCACTACGCCGAGCACCACCACGCCGCCTACCGCACCATCGTCACCGGCGGCGTCGGCTCCGACTCCGAGGTGCTCGCCATCCGCGACGCCGTCCGCGAGGAACTGGTCGCCACCATCGCCGAGGGCGCGTACGGCCGCCGCACCCTCCCGCCCGTCGCCCGGCTGTCCCTGGTGGGCTGGCTCTCCGCGGTCGAGGGGATCACCCTGGAGTGGATCGGCGGGCTCGCCGCGGACCCCGCCGGGCAGCCCGAGCGCGCGGAGCTGGGCGCCCTGCTCGTCCGCCAGCTGCGTGCGACGCTCACGGTCATCGAGGAGTTCGTCCCGGAGTGCCCCGCTCCGCCCGCCCCCGAGGAGCCCGCCCGCCCACGAGACGATCTTGCCCCGGTGACGGGAAGCCCCTGATCGTGCATACTCGACCCGCCGCAGCCGCTGAACAGCCCTTTCGCGATCCGGAAGGGCACCATCGGCTGTAAGAGCACCGAGACCCGGTGGCGCGTACCACACCTCACGCGTCGCCGCCGTGCCCGACGAGGGAGGAGAGCGCCGCCATGACAGACCGCGCCCCGCAGCCGGTGGACCGTCAGCTGCCCACCGAGGAGTCCCGGGACCTCCTCGCGCTCGTACGAGAGATCGCCCAGCGGGAGATCCGCCCCCGAGCGGCCGAGGAGGAGGACTCCGGGCGGTTCCCCCGAGAGGTCTTCACCCTGCTCTCCGAGGCGGGCCTGCTCGGCCTCCCGTACGCCGGCGAGTTCGGCGGCGGCGAGCAGCCGTACGAGGTCTACCTCCAGGTCCTGGAGGAGCTGGCCGCGGCCCGCCTGACCGTCGGCCTCGGCGTCAGCGTGCACTCCCTGGCCTGCCACGGCCTCGCCGGCTACGGCACCAAGGAGCAGCAGGGCGCCCACCTGCCCGCCATGCTCGGCGGGGGCCTGCTCGGCGCCTACTGCCTGTCCGAACCGGCCTCCGGCTCCGACGCCGCCTCGCTCACCACCAAGGCGGTGCGCGCCGACGGGGGTACCTCCCGCTCGAGCGGAGCCGAGAGCGGGGGAGATTGGATCATCACCGGCACCAAGGCCTGGATCACCCACGGCGGAGTCGCCGACTTCTACACCGTCCTGGCCCGCACCGGCGTCGAGGGCCCCAAGGGCATCACCGCCTTCCTCGTGCCGGGCGACGCGCAGGGCCTGACGGCCGCCGTCCCCGAGAAGAAGATGGGCATGAAGGGCTCGCCCACCGCCCAGCTGCACTTCGACGGCGTACGGGTGCCGGACGCGCGCCGCATCGGCGAGGAGGGGCAGGGCTTCACCATCGCCCTGGCCGCACTGGACGCGGGGCGGCTCGGCATCGCCGCCTGCGCCATCGGCGTCGCCCAGGCCGCGCTGGACGAGGCGCTGGCGTACGCCCTCGACCGCAAGCAGTTCGGACACCCGATCGCGGACTTCCAGGGGCTGCGCTTCATGCTGGCCGACATGGCCACCAAGATCGAGGCGGGCCGGGCGCTCTACCTCGCGGCGGCGCGGCTGCGGGACGCGGGCAAGCCCTTCTCCCGGCAGGCGGCGATGGCCAAGCTCTTCTGCACCGACGCGGCCATGGCCGTCACCACGGACGCGGTCCAGGTGCTGGGCGGCTACGGCTACACCGCGGACTTCCCCGTGGAGCGCCTGATGCGGGAGGCCAAGGTGCTCCAGATCGTCGAGGGCACCAACCAGATCCAGCGCATGGTCATCGCCCGCCACCTGGCAGGGCCGGAAACGCGCTAGCTGAACGCGCTAGCTGAACGCGCTAGCTGCACGTGGACCACGGGCCGCACCTCGAGGCCTTCTGTGCCGAGTGCGGCTTCCGGGGCACGGCGGCCGGGCTGCCGGCACTCTGGGGGCTCAGCTCCCGAAGAGCGGCCCGTTCGGCCAGATGGGGGAGGAGGCGATCCGGGACCACTCCGGGTCGCGCCGCCCCGGCACGGTCCGGCCGTCCTCGGCCCAGCGGGCGATCAGCGCACTATAGATGGGCGGGTCGGGGTACCGCTGCCGTCCCCCCTGCTGAACCGATTCTTCGTAACCGGGCGGCATCGGCCGCCGACGGCGCCCCGCCCGTGGCGTGGAAGTCTCAACCGTGGTCATGCCGGGGCAACGCGACACCACACCTACGGGTAACCGCCCAGACAGCCCGGGGATCCGTTCGAGGGGTACCCGGGGGCGGGCGGGGGGTGGTTCGCCGGGGCGGGGCCTTCGCCCCACTCTCCCCACCACCCGGACCCGGCGGCTGCCCACCCGCCGCAGTCGGCGCCCGAGCTGAGCCCGGCGGGTTGCCGGGCGGGGGCCGGGGACGGCGCATTCCACGGGGGCAGGTCGGCTTGCGGGGCGGGGCGGGGCGTCGGGGGCGGAAGCCGTGTCGGGCGGGCCAAGACGCGGGGCGGGGCTTCGGGGTCGGTAGTCGAGTGGGTCGGAAGCGGTGAGGGTTTGGGGGTTTCCCGTCAGTCTCATCGTCTCTCCGGTTCGGGCCGGTCC
>NZ_JAGGOZ010000036.1 GCF_018614075.1 Streptomyces sp. ISL-94
CGCTCCGCGCCCGCGCCTCAATCGCCGGCGGGGCTGAAATTGCCCTCCGGGCCATCCAGCCCCGCCGGCCACAAGCACGAGGAGGCGAAGCCCCCGATGCACATCCAGCCCCGCCGGCGATTGAGGCGCGGGCCACGGGGCGGAGCCCCGACCTGAACCCGCACCCATCCGCTCGGGCAGGCAAATCCAGCCTCGCCGGCGTTTGAGGCGCGGGGTGCGGGGCGGAGCCCCGACCTGAACCCGCACCCACCCCCTCAGACGGGCCACATTCCAGCCCCGCCGGCGATTGAGGCGCGGGGTACGGGGCGGAGTCCCGGGTGGGAACCGCGTCCATCAGCACCGCTTATCGGGCGTGCATGAACAATCGTTGGCGCTGAACTGGGGACCGCGGCCAAGATGACCGGCATGGACACCATGGACCCCGCACCCATCGCCCGGATCGCCCTGGTCGGCGACCGCTCACCGCACGTGAAGTCCCACACCCGGATCCCCGTCCTCCTCGACGCCCTCGCCTCACGCGACGGGCTCGTCCTCGACGCCTACTGGATTCCCACCGCCGACGCCGCGGCCGAGGCCGCCGCCGGGACGCTCGGCCGGTTCGATGCCGTGTGGGTGCTGCCGGGCAGCCCGTACGCCAGCGAGGCCGGCGCCCTGGCCGCCATCCGGGTGGCCCGGGAGGAGGGGATCCCCTTCCTCGGCACCTGCGGCGGCTTCCAGCACACCCTGCTGGAGTACGCCCGCACGGTCTGCGGGCTCACGGACGCCGCCCACGCCGAGAACGACCCCGAGGCGGCCGACCTGCTGATCGCCCCGCTCGCCTGCTCCCTCGTCGGACACCAGGGCCTCGTACGGGCCGAGCCCGGCTCGCTCGCCGAGTCCGCGCTCGGCGCGGAGCGCTCGATGGAGCGCTACCACTGCAACTACGGGCCCGCCCCCCGGCACCTGCCCGCGCTCACCGCGCACGGGCTGCGGCTGTCGGGGCACGACGAGGACGGCCAGGTGCGCATCGTCGAGCTGCCCGGGCACCCCTTCTTCCTGGCCACGCTGTTCCAGCCGGAGCTGTACGGGGGCGGGACGCAGCCGCACCCGATCGTCCGGGCCCTCGCCGCCGCGGCGGTGGCGCACGCCGCCGCGGCCACCGCCGCCTCCGCCCGGGCGGAATAACGCGTCGCAGGACCACCCCGCTGATCGGCTATGCTGTGCATGCACATCGAACGGGTGGTCCGCCGCCCTTCGTGGTGGGTGTAGCTCAGTTGGTAGAGCACCTGGTTGTGGTCCAGGTGGCCGCGGGTTCAAGTCCCGTCACTCACCCTTTCCGTCCCGTGGGGGGCGCGAGGTTCTCCTCGCGCCCCCCACGGGCTTTTCCGCGCCCCGGCCCGCCCTGACCCGGCAGCATCAGGCCCGCAGGAAGGCCTCCACCTCCGTGGCGAAGGCCACCGGGGTCTCGTGCGGCGGGTAGTGGCCGGCGCCCGGCACGGTGGTGATCCGGCAGTTCGGGTACCAGGTCGGCCAGGTGGCGCGCATGACGTCGGCGGTGAGCGCGAGGTCGTACGCGCCGACGAGGACCAGGACCGGGACGGGGTTGCCCTTGACCGCGGAGGAGAGATCGCGCGGCTGCCAGTCGGCGAGGTAGCCCGCGAAGGCCTCGGGACGGGAGACGGACAGGGAGTGGGCGACCATGCGCTCGATCCAGTGGCGGCTCGCCCGGTTGCCGGTGATCAGGTCGAGGATGATCCGGCGCTTCTCGGGGTCTTCGGCGGCCCCGTAGAAGAGGGCGTGGGTCGTGTCGTCCATCTCGTAGGGCGCGGCCGGGACCGGAGTGAGCCCGACCAGCTTCTCGACGCGCCCGGGGGCCCGGACCAGGACCTGCTGGGCCGCCTTGCCGCCCATGGAGTGGCCGAGGAGGGAGAAGGTGTCCCAGCCGAGCTCGTCGGCCAGTTCGATGACGTCCTCGGCGATCTCGTGGAGGGTGTAGCGGCCGGGGACGTCGCGGCGGTCGCCGTATCCGCGGCAGTCGAGGAAGGCGTACGAGAACCCGTGCGGGTCCAGGTAGTCCAGGGCCGAGCCCCAGTTGGCGGAGGTACCGAACCAGTCGTGCAGCACGATGACGCGGACGGGTCCGCTGCCGATCCTGCGGTGGGCGATGGCCATGGGTTCTCCCTCGGTGACGGGTCGTAGAAAACCGACGCCGTACCTTCTGCCCACCGGGCCTGCGATCACGCGGTGAACAGAGGGGAGTCAAGCCACCGTGTCACGCCGGCGGGATGTTGGCTTCCTACAGCCACGCCCGCGAAGTCAACGCAAGCATTGACCTCGCGGGCGGCGGAAGGGGGCGGGTTCACCCCTACTGGACCGGATCAGACGGTCTTGATCGCCGGGTCGGAGACGCCCGGGGTGCCCGTCTCGACGTGGCCGGCGAAGCGGCGCAGGAAGGAGGTGTCCGCGTCGGAGCCCACCTTGACGTCGTACCAGCGGCCCGTGGTGCGCAGGTCGACCGTGTGGGAGACCGTGCCGCCCGCCAGGACCTTGAAGGTCTGGGACGCGCCGCCGTAGGCGTTGGTCACCGTGAGGTTGACCGCGACCGGGCCCGAGTTGGTCAGCGTCAGCGCCAGGTTGCCGGTGGCGTCCACGTGGCGGGCCGTGACCTCGGGGCCGGCCTTCTTCGCCGGGCCCTTCCAGGTGCGCAGGAAGCCGTTGGGGCCCCACACCGTGAGGTTGATCTGGTTGCCGGTGGAGCTGCTGGTGCTCCAGGTGTCCGCGAGGGTCTTGCCCGCCTCGACCGTGTAGGGCCAAGGGCCGTCCGTACGGTTGCCCGAGGTGCTGTGGAAGTGGGCGCCGAGGGACGGGCCGGAGGAGAAGGTCAGGGTGAACTTGCCGGTGGACACCGTGGCCTTGCCGTCCACGTACGGGCTGTAGCCCAGCGCGCGGGTCGGCTTGGCGCCGGCCTCCTGCTTGGGCAGCGTGCCCGTGGCCGGCGGGACCGGGTGGTAGGACGGGTGGGCGTTGTGGTCCGGCGGGATGTAGCCCGCGGTGGAGGGCAGGGCCGCGGGGGTCGCGTCCGCCTGGCTGAAGTCGAAGGCCGAGGTCAGGTCCCCGCAGACGGCGCGGCGCCACGGCGAGATGTTGGGCTCCTGCACGCCGAAGCGCTTCTCCATGAAGCGGATCACCGAGGTGTGGTCGAAGGTCTCGGAGCAGACGTAGCCGCCCTTGCTCCACGGCGAGACCACGATCATCGGCACGCGCGGGCCGAGCCCGTACGGACCGGCCGCGTAACCGCCGCCCCCGGCGTACAGGTCCTTCGACACGTCGGCCGTGGACAGGCCCCACGCCGAGGAGGCCGGCGGGTACGGCGGGACCACGTGGTCGAAGAAGCCGTCGTTCTCGTCGTAGGTGATGAAGAGGGCCGTCTTCGCCCAGACCGCCGGGTTGGAGGTGAGCGCGTCGAGGACCTGCGAGATGTACCAGGCGCCGAAGTTGACCGGCCAGTTCGGGTGCTCGCTGAAGGCCTCGGGGGCGGCGATCCAGGAGACCTGGGGCAGTGTGCCGCCTGCGACATCGGCGCGAAGGCGGTCGAAGTAGCCGTCGCCCGCCTTGGCGTTGGTGCCCGTGCGCGCCTTCTCGTACAGGGCGCTGCCGGGCTGGGCGTTGCGGTAGTTGTTGAAGTACAGCAGCGAGTTGTCGCCGTAGTTGCCGCGGAAGGCGTCGCTGATCCAGCCCCAGGAGCCGGCCGCGTTCAGGCCGTCACCGATGTCCTGGTAGACCTTCCAGGAGACCCCGGCGGACTCCAGTCGCTCGGGGTAGGTCTTCCAGCCGTACCCGGCCTCCTGGTTGCCGAGGACCGGGCCGCCGCCGGTGCCGTCGTTGCCGGTGTGGCCGGACCACATGTAGTAGCGGTTCGGGTCGGTGGCTCCGATGAACGAGCAGTGGTAGGCGTCGCACACGGTGAAGGCGTCGGCGAGGGCGTAGTGGAACGGGATGTCGTTCCGGGTCATGTACGACATGGTCGTGGCCGTCTTGGCCGGCACCCACTTGTCGTACTTGCCGTTGTTGTACGCCTGGTGGCCGCCGGCCCAGTCGTGGTTCAGACCCTCCACGAACTGCATGCCGAGGTCGTTGACCTGCGGGTTGAAGGGGAGGATGTCCTTCGTCCCGTTGGACTGGTAGAAGACGGACTTGCCGTTGTCCTGGAGGACCGGGCGCGGATCGCCGAAGCCGCGGACCCCCTTCATCGCGCCGAAGTACTGGTCGAAGGAACGGTTCTCCTGCATGAGGACGACGATGTGCTCGATGTCCCGGATCGTTCCGGTGCTGCCCTGCGCCGGGATGGCGGCGGCGCGCGCGATGCTCTCGTTCAGCATCGTGGCGGCGGCGGTGCCACCGGCGATCTGGAGGAACCTGCGGCGGTTGAGTTCTGCCATGGCGTGACGACCTCTGCGGGTGAGGGGGGAGTCGAGGGGCGCCCCAAGGACAGCGGCCCCGGGGGACCGGACGGAGATCCTTGTCTGACACCTGGCCGTACAGCCGGAGAACGGAAGGTCGCTCTCTGCCGGCCCGCGCGTCTGGCGAAGACGGTAAGGGAACGGCCCTGCGTGCAACAGCCCCCGGAACCACTCCACTTCACATCGGTACTGGTGACCGGGGGTACTCATCCGGCCTCCGCACCGGTCTGAGCATCCGTACTCAGGACCGGGAGATGCCTGCTTGTCATCGTGTGGGCATGCCCTTTCAGCCAAGTGACCGCCGGCCGCGCGCCGGGACAACCGCCGTCGGCACCCTGCTGCCCGAGGAGGTCCTGTCCTCCGACCACCTCCAGCGGGAGGTGGCCCGCCGCAGTGGACTCACCATGCCGCCGACGCTGCTGAGGCAGGCCACCGGGATCGTCACCCGCCGCGTCGCGGGCGAGGGGGTGTACGCCTCCACGCTCGCGGTGGGCGCCGCCCGGCGGGCGCTGGACGCGGCCGGACTCGGCCCGCTCGACATCGACCTGCTCCTCTTCGCCTCGGCCTCCCGCGACCTGGTCGAGCCCGCCACCGCGCACATCGTGCAGGCCGAGCTGGGCTCGCGGGCCCACGCCATGGACATGACCAACGCCTGCAACAGCTTCGTCAACGGGGTCGACCTCGCCCGGTCGATGATTCTGTCGGGGGCGGGCGCGGCGGGCCCTGGTGGTCACCGGGGAGACCCCGAGCCGGGCCGTCCGGCACTCCCCCGCCGACTTCGCGGAATTCCGCAGCGGCTTCGCCGGCTACACCTTCGGCGACACCGGGGCGGCCGTGGTGGTGGAGGCCGTGGAGCGGGGCGGGATCCTCGACGTGGACAGCGAGACCCACTCCGAGCACTGGGAGGTCGGGGGCATCCCGGGCGGCGGTTCGCGCCACTGCGCCCCCTTCCGCCTACGGGCGGGAGGGGGCGCTTTCTTGCGTCCAGGATCAGTCCAGCGGGAGGGCCTGGTGCGCGGCGACAATCCCGTCGATGCGGTGCGCGAGGTCGAAGTCCGCTGCCGTCAGCCGATTCCCTGCGTCGTGCGTGGTGATCGACGCGCGCAGGTGGTCGATTCGCAGGTCCAGGTCGGCGTGGTGCTGAATCCGCCGGGACCGGTCGGCAATCGTGACGATCGCGGCCACCGCCGCGTGATACCGGATCTCGTACGTACGGGTGATCGCATCCCCGTCCTGCTTCCAGCCCGGCAGCGCGGCCAGACGCTCGGCGATCTGCTCGTGCGTCAACGGCTGCGGTACGCCCATGTCAGCTCCCCTCGTTCACGGGCGCCAGGATCTCGGCGAGGTCCCGGCCTACCGGGGCATCGTGCCACGGCCGCATGGCCCGCTCCAGCGTGCCCAGTTCGCGGAGCATGCGCACGGACCGGGTCTCGGCGGCGATGGTCGCCGCCTCGCGCGCGATCTCGACCGCGTGGTCCGGCTCACGCGACACGGCTGCCGCGGTGGCGTGCCGGGCGAGGTAGACGCCGCGGTCCCGGCGCGCGGTGGATGGCACTGCGGCAAGCACCTGCGTCCACAGCTGGTCAGCTTCCCGACCGAGCCCGAGCCGGCCGTAGCAGGTGGCTCGCTGAACCTCCAGGTAGCCGGGCGTCCTTCGGCACGCGTTGCCCCAGGGCAGATCGTCGTCCACGCGGTGGATGAGCCCGCTCGCGGTATCGATGAGCTGATCTACGGTGGTCCGGTCGCCGGTGAGGCTGGCGCCGTGGGCCCGCTGCTGCATGGCCATGATCCGCACCTTTGGAACGAGCGCGTCCGCGTCTTCGAGGGCGGCTTCGCATAGGTCGATGACGCCGTACCCGTCACCCAGGTCAGTACGGACCTGCGCCTGGTTCACGAGGGAGTACCCGATGAGGTGCGGGTCACGGGACCGAACCGCTATCTCCTGCGTCACCCCCCGCCAGAAGCTCGCGGCGCCGAGGTCGCCCGCGTCCTGGTAGAGCCAGCCGACGAGCGCCGCGTAGGCGGCGCCGACGCGGAGCAGACCGCGGCGGGTCTCGCCCTTTGCGGAGCGGACGAGTTTGTCGATGAGCCGGTACTGCTCGGACACGGTGCCGATGAGGTCGTGGGGGCCGAGGAACATGTCGGCCCGGTAGTGGCCCTCCAACTGCGACTGGAAGTAGTCGATCAGCGCGGGGTCCACGTGCTGTGGTGCTACGGGCCCGGCGACGAGCGCCGCGGCCGTGACGGAGATGAAGGTACGGCGTTCCACCTGGTCCTCATGCTGCCTCTCGGGTCGGATCCATCCGGCGGGCACCGTGAATCCAAGGTCTTCGGGCCATCGCCCGAGCGTGTCGTGCAGTACCTGTGCGGTCTCCTCCGGCGGCCATCCGCGCTGCTCCTGGCGGCCCTCCCACCGGCGCCACGTCCGCGGCGCAACCGTGAAGTGCGCATTGTCGAGGAGGGCCTGCCCGTGCGCCGAGAGCGCTGCGGCGGCCTGCTCCATCGTGCGCCAACCGACGCGGAGCCGGGCGGCCCGGAGCGCGTCGTTGCGTGGGCTCATGGCCCCAGTGTGAGGTGTCATCGCGTCTGTCCCCGGCCGTGGCCGCTACGTGGCCACCGATGGCCACGCGATGGCCTATCTGCCCATCTGCGTGCCCGCCCATGATCCTCCTATGACGACGAACAGTGCAGACGAACAGCACCGCGCACGCCTCGCGTTGCCGCAGTTGCCGCTGGGCCCGAGCGCCGAGCTGACCGACCGCGCAGCCGAAGGCTGGGAGCGGTTCCTCCACTCCGCCGGAAAGGGAGCGGAGGCGTCCGATGAGTGAGCAGTACGAGTATGTGCCGCACCGCCTGCTCCGCGAGCGCGTCCGGGACATCGCCTCCGGCGTCGAGGGCGAGCTGATGGCGGTCGTCAACGAGAACGTATCGGCGTCCGTGGTCCATGAGCACTGGGTGGAGCTGGCCTACATCCGGGGCCCGTCCGGCCGGGAAATCACAACCGCGGTCGGCAACATCGAGGCTGTCGGATGAGCGAGCTTCGCCCTCAAGCCCTGTACGTCCTGATCGTGCTCGGCATTCTCGCCGTCATTGTCGTCGGCACCCACTGACCCCCGCCCCGGCCGCGCATCTGCCAGGACCACGACCGGAGCGGGCTCCACCTCCCCACCCGACGAGGAGGCACCACCATGACTACCACCGAAACCACCCCGGCCACGCTCAGGTTTGCGTGGCTGGAGGTGACCGGCTTCTGCAACGAGCGGTGCGACCACTGCTACGCGGACTCCGGACCCGACCGCGACCACGGCTCGATGACTGTCGCGGACTGGGTGTCCGTCATCGACCAGCTCGCCGACATGGGCGGCGCCGACGTACAGTTCATCGGCGGCGAGCCCACCCTGTATCCGCGTCTCCCCGAGCTGATCGCGCACGCCGCTGGTCGCGGACTCGGCGTCGAGATCTTCTCGAACATGACCCACATCAAGCCGGCCGTCTGGGACGCAATCACCGCCTACGGCGCCAAGCTCGCCACGAGCTACTACTCGGACGACGCGGCCGAGCACGACGACATCACCCAGCTCCGAGGCGCGCACCGCAAGACCCGCACGAACATCGAGCGCGCTGTAGACCTCGGCGTGCCGATCCGAGGCGGCGTCGTCGCGCTCCGCCAGGGGCAGCGGGCCGTGGAGGCCGTTACCGACCTCCAGTCCATCGGCGTCGGCCAGGTCGGCGGGGACCGCATCAGGGCTTTTGGCCGGGCCAGCCAGGGCGCGCGCCCGCAGATCAAGGATCTGTGCGGGCACTGCGCCCACGAGAAGTGCGCGGTGGGACCGGACGGCGCTGTCTGGCCCTGCGTCCTCGGCCGCTTCATCGACGTCGGCAACGTGCGTGAGGAGGCCCTAGCCGACATTTGGACCGGTGACCGACTCGCGCGGGCGCGCGCCGATATCGCCGCCGTGCACGGGCCCGGCGCGGCCGCCTGCACGCCGCCGCAGTTCCTCCCCATGTGCGGACCGTGCGGCCCGTGCGTGCCGTCGGTGGGCCACTGCGACCCGGAGGAGGCTCCCCTCGGCGCCGCTACGATCACCACCACCTGACCGAACTTGGAGGACACCGATGGACCCGCACGGCGAAACCATCCTCAGCTGGCCCGCCCCTTCCGGGCAGGAGCGGACCGACGAGCAGTGGGCGGCCATCGCCGGGCAGGTCCGGCACGCCGCGAACAAGCTCGGCCCCGCACTGCCCGCATGCCTGCCGGGTGAGCCCCGTCAGTGCGGTCTGTCCGCCCAGCAGCACGCATTGGCGTGGGCGGCCGAGCTGAAGGCCCGGTCACACCACCTGATCGAGGCATACGCGCCGTCGGCCGAGGCCGCCAGCTACGCCGCCGGACCGCTGTTCAAGGAGCGGCTGGCCGCCCTGCGCGCACCTGCCGTCTGAGACCAGCTCCCCCGGCTGCTCTCCCGCGTCCGGGCCGGGACCCTGCTGCTGCCGGGGTCGGACGTCCGGCTCAGTCTCACGGCGGTGGAGAACCTCGCCGAGGCCGCGCCGGCGGCGGCGGGCTGGGCGCCGGGCGCGTACAACGTGGCCGACGGTGAGCCGTACGCCCGCGACGAGGCCGTACGCCGGGTCCTGCGGGCCCACGGCAGCCGGGCCCGGATCGGGCATCTGCCCCAGCCTGTGGCCCGTACGGCCGCCCGCGCGGCCGAGGCGCTCGCGCGCGGCACCGGCCGTGAACCGGCGCTGAGCCGCTACGCGGTGGACCAGCCGGCCCACCCGGTGGTGCTGGACCTGAGCCGGGCGCGGGCCCGGGGCTGGGCACCGCGCCGGACTCTGTCGGACTACCTGGGCTCGGTGGCCCCCGGTGGGGCCCCTGTTCAGCCGTAGACGGTTTCCGGGACGCCCGACTTGGCGATGAGCACGTCGAGGAGGGACAGCAGGGACTGGCGGACGTCGTCGCGGGAGCGGGCGTCGAGCATGAGGACGGGCGTGTTGGGGTCGCGCAGGTGCAGCGCGGCCCCGATCTCCTCGGCGGTGTAAGGCTGTTCGCCGTGGAAGCAGTTCGCGCCGACCACGAACGGCAGTCCCCGGCTCTCGAAGAAGTCGACGGCCGGGAAGCTGCGGTCGAGGCGCCGCGTGTCCACGAGCACGATCGCGCCGAGCGCCCCGTTGAGGAGGTCGTCCCACATGAACCAGAAGCGTTCCTGGCCGGGCGTGCCGAACAGGTAGAGGACGACTCCGGCGTCGGTGAGGGTGATCCGGCCGAAATCCATCGCGACGGTGGTCACCGTCTTGGACTCGATGCCGTCGAGGTCGTCGACGCCGACACCCGCGGCCGTCAGCCGCTCCTCCGTACGCAACGGCTCGATCTCGGAGATCGTCTCCACCAGGGTCGTCTTCCCGACCCCGAACCCACCGGCGATGAGGATCTTGACCGGAGCCGGTTCCTGGGTGGCGGGGGTGTCATATCCGGGCAAGGTTGTCCCTGATTCTCATGAGCAGGTGGACATTGGTGGTCTCGGCGCCCTCCAGGGGCGCCCGGTGGTGGATCAGCCCGCGGTCCGCGAGTTCGCCGAGCAGCAGCATCATCGGGGTGAGGCGGATCTGCATCCGCGCCGCTATCTCGGCGACCGCCCGGCCGCCCGGCTCCCCGCACATGGCGAGGATGGCCTGCCACTCGGTGGGCAGGCCGCCCCAGGCGTCCTCGGTGACCGCCGCCGTGATCGTGGTGTCCATGGTGAGGACGGTGTGCGGGGCGGCTGTACGGCCATCGGTGAGGGCGTACAGCCGCGTCCGGCGGGGGCGGCCCGGGGGCTGCTGCGGCTCGTCTTCCGGCATTACGGCGTCGGCGCCTGAACCCGCTCGGGAGTGCCGAGCCACTCGCCGAGCGCCTGGGCGGTCCGCACGGCCTCCCCGCCGAGTTCGCCGAGGCGGGCCTTGCGGGAGGTGACCACGATGAGCGTGCTTCCCTCCCCACAGCCGACGATGCACAGGTACCGGTCGTCCATCTCGATCAGCTGGCGGATGACCCCGCCGCCATCGACCTCCCTGGATATCGCCTTCATGGTGGCCGCGATGCCGGAGGCCGCGGCGGCCATGCGCTCGGCCTGGGGCTGGTCGAGCAGGTAGGCGCTGAGCTTGATCCCGTCGTTGGACAGCAGCACGGCTCCCTGGATGCCGGCGATCCTGCTCAGGTTGTTGTCCAAGACGCTGTAGATCATGCCGTTGGATGCCGCGGTGTTGGATGTCGTTGTCATGGCTGTTCCTGTCGGAGCTCTGCTTCCACTGTCTGGGTCCCCTGTTCGTAGTCTGCCCAGGCGTCGGCCACCTCTTCGGGTGTCGCGGTGTCCTGGCCGACGACTGGTTCCGGTGCGCGCGGCACACGGAGCTGCTCGGCGATGTGGGTCTGCGGGACGCGCTCGGGCAGCGCCGGGCGGGCGGGGGCGCCGTCCCGAATCGCGGGCGCGGTGTCCTCCTGCCGCTCCGGTGACCGCTCCGGCGTCCTGCGGCTCGGCAGCCCGGTCCCTGTGTGCAGGACCAGCTCGGGCTTGCGCTCCCCGGGCGTGCGCTCGTCGGCACTGCGGTCCTCGGCACGGTGCTGCGCCGGGAGGAGCGGCGCGGGGAGGAGCGCGCCCTGTTTGCGCGGTGCCTCCCCTTCGGCCGGCACCAGCAGTTCCCCGGGGAGGATCACCACGGCCGACGTGCCTCCGTACACGGAGCGGCGCAGCGTGACCGTGGCCTGGAGCTGGTCGGCGAGGTGCCCGACCACGAAGAGTCCCAGCCGGTGCGCGTTCTGCGCGAGGACGGAGAACGGCGGAGCCGAGTGGAGCCGCGCGTTCATCTCCTCGTAGCTCGCGGGGGTCACCCGCGGTCCACGGTCCTCGATCTCGACCGACAGCCCGTCCGCCACCATTTCGGCGCGGATGACCACCTTCGACCTCGGCGGGGAGAACCGGGTGGCGTTGTCGAGCAGTTCGGCCAGCAGGTGGCTGATCTGGCTGACCACGCGTGGTTCCACGCTCGCCTCGTCCAGGGCCTGCCGCTCGATGCGCCGGAAGTCCTCGACCTCCGCGGCGGCTTCGCGCAGCAGGTCGGCGACGCGCATGGGCTCGGTGTGCGGGTCGGGGACCTCGCCGCCCGCGAGGATGAGCAGGTTCTCGATCTGCCGCCGCATGCCCACCGTCAGCTGGTCGGACCGCATCAGCTGGGCGAGCAGCGCCTCGTCGTGACCGAAGGTGTCCTGAAGGTCCTCGGTGAGGCTCAGCTGGCGGCTGACCAGGTTCCCGGTGCGCGAGGCGATGCCCGCGGCGAACATGCCGAAGCCGTGGCGCTCGTCCGCGAGCTGCCGGTGCCCGTCGACGGACACGGCGACGACCCGGGCGAACGCGTCGCTGATGCGCCCGACCTCGTCCCGGTCCCCGCTGACCGCCGGCAGTGCCCCGTCGTCGACGGCCTGCCCGCGCTGGAGCCTGGCCACCACTTCCGGCAGCGTGTCCTCGGCGACTGTCACGGTACGTTCGTGCAGGACGCGCAGGCGGCGCAGCACCAAGCGCGTGGTGAGCACGACGACGGCCACGACGGCCAGCAGGGCGGCGCCGCTTCCCGCGATCAGCCAGGCGACGTCGGTCTCCAGCTCCGCGGCCTTGGCGTCGCCGCGCGCGAGGACGCTCCGCCCCCGCTCCCCGTTGAGCATGCCCAGCTGCCCGGCGAACTTCTCGTGCGCCGCCCGCCAGCCGGCGACCTCGGAGGGGAGCTTGACGCCGGACTCGATGTCCTTGTGGTCGGAGACGACCGCGTTCTCGATGCGGATCTTGGTCTGCCACTCGGGCGACGCGACGATCTTCTCGTAGAACGCCCGCTCGTCCGCGGCCAGGTAGGGGACGATCCAGGTGTCGTACAGGTAGCGGTGGGCTCCGACGGCGCTGATGAACTCGTCGAACCCGGCGGAGGTCAGTTCCCTGGACGGCCCGGCCAGCGCGAGGACCGTGTCCTCGCGCGCCACCATCTCGGATGCCGAGAGCAGGGCGACGGCAGGACGGCTCTCCCGGGTGAGTTCACCGTCCTCCGCGTGGCTGAACTCCTCCTGGTACACGCGGATCGCCGCGTCCACCACTCCGGTGTAGTAGCCGGTCACGCTTTCGGCGGTGCCGGTACGGGCGTCCGCGCGCTCGCGGGTCGCGGCCAGGCCGTCGAGGAGGTGGCTCACCTCCTCGACGAGGCCGTGGTTGTGGCCGGATGCCTCCGGGTCGGGGGACAGCCGGCGGAACTCGGCCGCGGCCTGGTCCGTCGCCGCGCGCCTGACGTGCAGCTCGTTGTCGGCGACGGGCGCACCGGCCCAGCGGGCGGCGGTCATCGTCCGCTCTGCCTGCATCCCGGTCATCAGCGTGTACAGCGGTACGCCGAGCCGCTCGCCGGACGTCACATCGGTCCGCAGGTGCTGGGACTGGGTCAGCAACCGTTGCGCGGTGATCACCACTTGGGCGCCCATCGCCACGGTGGGGACCACCGCCAGCCAGATGAGCAACGTACGCAGGCGCACGGTACGCCGCCGACGAGGAGTCGTCGACTGCCCTGTTGCGCCTTCGGGTTCTATGGGAGACATCAGGCCTCGGGAGCGGGGAGGAAAGCGGGGGCGGATAAGCGGGGACGGACCAACAGCCGGACCGCGTACGGCTCTGGGGAGGGGGCCGGGGGACAACCGGTCGGGCTTCGAAAGGAGATACGGGGGTACCGATCATAACCAGCCACCCCGCGGGAGCCGATAGGTGTCTTCCACAGCTGAAACGTGGTATCGACGGCAGCCCCTGCGGCGGCCGGAGACCGGATCGGAACCCAACCGCGACGTTCCCGACACCATGCCCGCCGGGACAGGGCCCGGACATGAGAGTGACCCTGCCCGGAGGCAGGGTCACGAGGAACGCGGCGCGAGCGGCTCAGGCGGACGGCGCCTCGGCCGGGGCCGGCCGCAGGGAGATCGAGTTGATGCAGTAGCGCTGGTCGGCGGGGTCGAAGAACGACGGCCGGCCGCGCCACTTCGACGATTCGCATAGCTCGCTCCGAGCCACGCCGAGAGGGCTGGGATTGAGCCCGTCATGCCGGGAGGGGGCCCGGCCACCGGGGCAACGCCTGTCGGCACAGACGTGATCCCACGGCGGCCGGGTCTGCCCACGGCTCAGAGGGTCACCGTGCCTGGGCATCCAGCCCGTTGGTGTACTCCGATGCGGCGTCGAGCAGCCAGTCGGCCAGGTAGCTGGCGAACGACGAGCGCACCAGCACCCAGAATCCCGGCTTGAGCTCGTCCCGGGGGACCAGCACCACTTGCGCGCGGGCCAGCGTGGTCTGCGCGCACCGGCCCGCGCCGAAGGACCGCGGATGCAGGTCGAGGGAACAGCCGTGCGCCAGCACTTCGCCGGCCCGGGCCCCGGCGACGAGCAGGGTGGTGCGCTGGGACGACACGTCGACGACCGCGGCGTGCTCGTCGCCGATCGCCTCGCGCAGCCGTGCCTCGATCTCCGCCTGGGTTCCGGGTGGGCCCACGACGAGCCACTCGTCAGGCCCCAGCCACAGCGCGGCGAGCTCGCCGCCGCGCGCGACCGTGTTGGGCTCCAGCGGCAGCGGGAACCCCAGCGTGAGTCCGACGGCGTTCGCGGCCGGACCCTTGGGCTCCAGGCGCACGTTGACCTGGGCGAGGAAGGGGAGTTCCGCCAGCCGCAGCGCTCCGCCCGAGGCGCGCGTTGCGGCGGCGAACCGTTCGGCGTGGTGCGACATCGGGCTCAGCCGGTCGCGGCGGGTTCCGAGCGGCGAGCCGGGCCGAAGATCGGGGTCGTGCCGGACGGACGAGGGCACGGCACCGGGCCGAAGCGGAGTCGAGGCGGAGCGCGACCAGACGTACGAGCTTTCAGCCATCGCGGCGTGCCCCCTCAGGGTCGTAGAGAACGGGACTTGCGACCGTGACCGGGACCAGCTCGCCCCCCACTGGCGCATACAGCCGCTCACCGATGCGGTCCCGGCCGCCCTTGACGAGGGCGAGCGCGAACGTCCGGCCGAGGGCCGCGCTGCGGTAGCTGGAGGTGACGTGCCCGAGCATCGGCACCGGCGGTTCGGGGAGCGGGCTGCCGGCGACCAGGTGAGTGCCTTCGGGCAGCAGGGTGCCGGGGTCGTCCGGCAGCAGGCCGACGAGGTGCTTGCGGTCGGGCCGACTGGTGTCGGCGCGGGCATACGAGCGCTTGCCGATGAAGTCGGGCTTCTTCTTGGACACCGCCCAGCTCATGCCGAGGTCCTGCGGGGTCACGGTGCCGTCGGTGTCCTGGCCGACGATCGGATAGCCCTTCTCGGCGCGCAGGACGTGCATGGTCTCGGTGCCGTACGCCGTGATGCCGAGCGGGCCTCCCGCCTCGTACAGCGCCTCCCACAGCGCCGTCGCGTCCCACGGCGAGACATTGATCTCGTACGCCAGCTCGCCGGAGAAGCTGATCCGGCACACCCGTGCCGGAATCCCGGCGACGGCCGTGTCGCGCCACGCCATGAACGGGAAGCCGGCGTTGTCCACGGCGAGCTGCGGGGCGAGCCCGCCCAGCACCTCGCGGGAGCGGGGGCCGACCAGGGCGACGGTGGCCCACTGCTCGGTGACCGAGGCGCAGTGCACGCGCAGGTCGGGCCACTCCGTCTGGAGCCACTCCTCCATCCAGTCGAGTACGGCGGCGGCGTTGCCGGTCGTGGTGGTGACGAGGAAACGCCTCTCGGCGAGCCGGATGACGGTGCCGTCGTCGAAGACCATCCCGTCGGGGCGGCACATCACGCCGTAGCGGATCATGCCGACCTTCAGCGTGCTCATCATGTTGGTGTAGAGCCGGTCCAGGAAGTCTCCGGCATCCGGTCCCTGCACATCGATCTTGCCGAGCGTGGAGGCGTCCATGAAGGCGACGCCTTCGCGGGCGGCGCGGCACTCGCGCAGCACTGCCGCTTCCATGTCCTCACCGGCTTGCGGGTAGTACCACGGCCGTTTCCACTGCCCGACGTTCTCGAAGAGCGCGCCGTGCGCGACGTGCCAGTCGTGCAGGGCGGTGACGCGTGCGGGGTCGTGCAGGACCCCACGGTCGCGGCCGGCGAGCGCGGCGAAGGAGACCGGCGCGTACGGGGCGCGGAAGGTCGTCGTGCCGAGCTCCGCGACGTCGACGCCGAGCAGGTGCGCTATGACACCGCCGGCGAGAACGCCCGAGGTCTTGCCCTGGTCGTTCGCCGTGCCCGCTGTGGTATAGCGCTTCAGGTGCTCGACCGACCGCATCCCGGCGCCCGTCGCGCGGGCGAGATCGCCGACGGTGACATCACGCTGGAGGTCGACAAAGCTGCGGGATGTGTCCGCTCCGGGTACGACCCACAGATGCCGGGGCGGTGTGCGGGGCTCTTCGACCGGCGAGGGGAGCGGGAGCGAGGCAGAGGCGGCGAACCCCTCGGCTTCGAGCGCCCGCGCGCCCGCTGAAGCTCCGTCGGCCAGGCAACGGGACAGGTCGAACTCACCGCGTGCCGCCCCGGCGACCTCCACCGCCTGGCGGCAGCTGTCCGGCACGAACGAGCCGAGCGCGTCGTCGTAGCGAAGCCGCCCGCCTGCCTGGCTGAACAAGTGGACGACCGGGTTCCAGCCGCCGGAGACGAGGAGGAGGTCGGCGGCGATCTCCCGGGAGGCCGAGCCTCCCTCGGCAGGGGACACGGTCACCGAGGAGACTCGCGGCGCGCCCGCGGTACCCGTGACGGTGTGCCCGGCGAGCACCTCGATGCCGGCCTCCGCGGCCCGGCGCGCCCACTCCCCCGGCTCGGGCCGGGCGTCGATGACCGCCGCGACCTCCGCCCCCGCCGCCGCCAGGTCGAGTGCGGTGGCGTATGCGCTGTCGTTCGTGGTGAACACCACCGCGCGGCGCCCCGGGAGGACGCCGTACCGGTTCACATACGTACGGGCCGCGCCCGCGAGCATGACGCCGGGGCGGTCATTGTCGGCGAAGGCGAGCGAGCGCTCGTGCGCACCCGTCGCGAGGACGACCCGCCGCGCCCGGATCCGCCACACCCGCTCGCGCGAGACGTGGGCGGGGGCCTGTGCGCCCAGGTGGTTGGTGCGGCGCTCGACGGCGAGCACGTAGTTGTCGTCGTAGTAGCCGAAGACCGTGGTACGGCGCAGCACCCGCACGTCGGGCGCCGCGTCGAGTCCGTCACCCGCCTCGGCCACCCAGTCAGGCAGTTGGCCCGTGCCGAGCAGGCTGCCGCCCAGCTCGGGCTGGTCATCGGCGAGGATCACGCGCGCCCCGCTGTGAGCGGCCGCCGTCGCCGCGGCGAGACCGGCCGGTCCCGAGCCGACGACCAGCAGGTCGCAGTGGGCGTGCACGGCGTCGTAGCGGGCGGGGTCCGGTTCGGGGGCGAGGCGTCCCTGGCCCGGCAGGCCGCTCGCCACGAGCCCGTCGTACAACTCGACAGTCGTCGCGGGGAGCATCGGCTCCGGGAACGGGGCCTCGATCTGGACAACGGCGTTCGGCTCCTCGGCTCCGGCCGCGAAGATGCCGCGCGGACGGCCGAGTCTGACGCTGGTGCCGGTCTGGTGGACGCCGCCCGCGAGCAGCGCGGAGGCGAGGGTGTCGCCCCGGTACCCCTGGTACTCCACGCCGTCGAAGAGGAAGCTCAGCGGCTTCTCTCGGGAGATACGTCCACCGCTGGGCCGTCGGAAGGGCTGCGAGGTCATGCGATCACCGGCCTTTGCTCGCCGACCCGGTACACGGCGAGGATGTCGTTGGTCGCCGTGTCCCGGACGGCGTTGAACCAGCGGCGGCAGCCGTCCGCGTGGCTCCACCTCTCGGGGAACGGCCCCCTGGTGTTGTCACGGAAGAACAGATAGCGGGCCCATTCCTCGTCGGTGAGGGCCGAAGGGTCCTCGGGATAGGGCACGTGCGCCTGACCGCCGTAGTGGAATTCGGCCTCGTCGCGAGGCCCGCACCAGGGGCATGGGATGAGCAGCATCGCTGAAGGCTCCTCGTGTTGTGCTTCGCTCAGTGGGCGACCGCGGCCGCGCCGTGCTCGTCGACGAGCGCGCCGGTGGTGAAACGGTCGAGCGTGAAGGGGGCGGCCAGCGGGTGGGCTTCGTCGTGGGCGATGGTGTGGGCGAAGGCCCAGCCGACTCCCGGCGTGGCCTTGAAGCCACCCGTCCCCCAGCCGCAGTTGACGTAGAGGTGGTCCACGGGGGTCAGCCCGACGATCGGTGACGCGTCGGGGCTGACGTCCACGATGCCGCCCCAGGTGCGCAGGACGTGCGCGCGGGCGAAGACCGGGAACAACTCCAGCGCGGCCGCCATCTGGCGCTCGATGATGTGGAACGCGCCGCGCTGCGTGTACGCGTTGTACGCGTCGATGCCCGCGCCCATGACCAGCTCGCCCTTGTGGGCCTGGCTGACGTACACGTGCACCGCGTTGGACATCACCACGGTGGGGTGCACCGGCTCAAGGAGTTCGGAGACCAGGGCCTGCAGCGGGTGGCTCTGGACGGGCAGCTCGAAGCCGGCCATGGCCGCCAGCACCGAGGAGTGCCCGGCCGCGCAGAGAGCGACCCGGCCCGCTGCGATGGGGCCGAGCGAGGTCTGTACGCCGGTCACCCGGCCGCCCTGCACGTCGATGCCGGTGACCTCGCAGTTCTGGATGAGGTCGATGCCGGCGGCGTCGGCGGACCGGGCGAGGCCCCAGGCGACGTGGTCGTGCTTGGCGATGCCCGCGCGCGGCTGGTAGGTCGCGCCCATGACCGGGTAGCGCACGTCCGGCGAGATGTTGACGATCGGGCAGACGTCCTTGACCTGCTCCGGGTCGAGCCACTCGGCGTCCACGCCGTTCAGCCGGTTGGCCTCGACCCGGCGGACGCTGTCGCGTACGTCCTGCAGGCTGTGCGCCAGGTTGAGCACACCGCGCTGGGAGAACAGGATGGGGTAGTCGAGGTCGTCCTCCAGTCCCTCCCACAGCTTGAGCGCGTGCTCGTAGATCCCGGCGCTCTCGTCCCAGAGGTAGTTGGAGCGGATGATGGTCGTGTTGCGGGCCATGTTGCCGCCGGCGAGCCAGCCCTTCTCAAGGACCGCCACATTGGTGATGCCGTGGTTCTTCGCCAGGTAGTGGGCCGTGGCGAGGCCGTGTCCGCCGCCGCCGACGATCACCACGTCGTACGACCGCTTGGGCTCGGGCGTGCGCCACAGCCAGTCGGGGTGCTCGGGAAGGTCGGCGCCTGGGGTACGGGGACTCATCGCGCGTCTCCTGACAGGGACGGGTAGAGGGGGTGGGCGGCCGCGAGGGAGGCGGTACGGGCGCGCAGCGCGGCGACATCCGGTTCGGGCTGGAGGGCGAGCGCGATCACATCGGCGACCTCGGCGAAGTCCTCGTCGCCGAAGCCCCGGGTGGCCAGGGCCGGTGTGCCGATGCGCAGGCCGGAGGTGACCATCGGCGGGCGCGAGTCGAAGGGCACGGCGTTGCGGTTGACCGTGATGCCGGTCTCGTGGAGCAGGTCCTCGGCCTGCCTGCCGTCCAGTTCCGAGCCGCGCAGGTCGACCAGGACGAGGTGCACATCGGTGCCTTCGGTGAGCACCTTCACGCCGGCCGCCGCCGCGTCGGGGCGGGAGAGCCGCTCGGCCAGGATGCGCGCTCCGGCGAGCGTACGGACCTGGCGGTCGGCGAAGGCCTCGGAGGCGGCCAGTTTGAAGGCCACGGCCTTCGCGGCGATGACATGTTCGAGCGGGCCGCCCTGCATGCCGGGGAACACCGCCGAGTTGAGCTTCTTGGCGAGGTCGGCGTCGTTGCTGAGGATGACACCGCCGCGCGGTCCGCCGAGGGTCTTGTGCGTGGTGGTGGTGGTCACATGGGCGTGCGGCACCGGGTTGGGGTGGAGGCCCGCGGCGACCAGGCCGGCGAAGTGGGCCATGTCGACCATGAGGTACGCGCCGACCTCGTCCGCGATCCGCCGGAAGCGTGCGAAGTCCAGCTGCCGGGGGTACGCCGACCAGCCCGCGATGATCATCTTGGGCCGGTGCTCCTTGGCCAGGCGCTCCACCTCCTCCATGTCGACCAGGCAGTCCGCCTCGCCGACGTGGTACGGAACGACGTTCAGCATCTTGCCGGAGTAGTTGATGCGCATGCCGTGCGTCAGGTGTCCGCCGTGCGCGAGGTCGAGGCCGAGGATGGTGTCGCCGGGCCGCAGCAGCGCGAAGAACACCGCGGTGTTGGCCTGCGCCCCGGAGTGCGGCTGGACATTGGCGAAGGAGGCGCCGAACAGCGCCTTGACCCGGTCGATGGCGAGCTGCTCGACCACGTCGACGTGTTCGCAGCCGCCGTAGTAGCGGCGGCCCGGGTAGCCCTCGGCGTACTTGTTGGTCAGGACCGAGCCCTGGGCCTCCATCACGGCGGTCGGAGCGAAGTTCTCCGACGCGATCATCTCCAGCGTGGACTGCTGGCGGGCGAGCTCCGCGCGGAGGGCCGCATGGACCTCCGGGTCCAGTTCTGCGAGCGGGGTGTCGAGCATGTTCATACCGCTTTCCTCGCACGGGGGGTGGTGGACAGCTCGGAGGCGGGGTCGGCGTTGAGCTCGTCGACGACGGCCTCCACCTGTATCCGGGCGGCGCCGGCGGGGAGTTCGGTGCGGATCGCCGCGGCGGTGCGCTTGCCGTCGAGGATCTGTGCGGTCACGTTGCTCCTCTTCAAGGGAGTGCGGGTGCGGCCCGGTGGCCGGGTCAGCCGCGCAGGCGCGACATCGACGGGTCGAACAGCGGCTCCTCGGCGACGACCGCCGGAACGCGCTGGTCGAAGTAGCCGATCCGCAGGGCCCGGCCGGCCGTGGCGAGTTCCGCGGGCAGCCAGGCGTAGGCGATGCCCTTGCCGATCGTGTAGCCGTACGCCGCGCTGGTGACGTAACCGACCGGACGGCCGTCGTCGTACACGGGTTCCTTGCCCATGACCACGGCGCGCGGGTCGTCGATGGTCAGACAGGTGAGGCGGCGGCGTACGTCGGCCGCGCGCCGCTCCAGTGCGGCCCGGCCGATGAAGTCGCCCTTGTCCATCCTCACGGCGAAGCCGAGACCGGCCTCGTACGGATCGTGTTCGTACGTCATGTCGGTGCCGAAGGACCGGTAGCCCTTCTCCAGTCGCAGACTGTTGAAGGCGCCCCGGCCGGCGGCGATGCCCCCGTACGGCTGGGCCGCCTCCCAGAGGGTGTCCCACAGCTTCAACCCCATGTCGGCGGTCGTGTACAGCTCCCAGCCGAGCTCGCCGACGTAGCTGAGGCGCATGGCGGTGACGGGAACGGCGCCGATGTGGGCGCGCTTGGCCCGGAAGTAGCGCAGGCCGTTGTTGGAGAAGTCCGAGTCGGCCAGCGGCTGGAGCACCTCGCGCGCCTTCGGTCCCCACAGGCCGATGCAGCAGGTGCCCGCGGTGATGTCCCGTACGACGACAGACCCGTCGTCGGGGAGATGGCGGGTGAACCAGTCGAGGTCCAGGTTGCCGTTGGCGCCGACCTGGAAGAGGTCCCGGCCGAGCCGCGCCACCGTGATGTCGCTGCGGATGCCGCCGTCCTCGTCCAGCATCAGCGTGTACGTCACCGAGCCGACGGACTTGTCGACGTTGGCGGTGGTCAGTCGCTGGAGGAACGCGGTGGCTCCGCGGCCGGCGACCTCCAGCCGCTTCAGGGCCGTCATGTCGTACATCGCGACGCTGTCGCGGGTGGCGAGGGCCTCGGCGCCGACGATCGGTGACCACAGCTGTGCGGCCCAGTCGTTGGGGGTGGGGATGGGCCACCGGGCGAGGAGGGGCTCGTTGGCGGAGTACCACTGGGGCCGCTCCCAGCCGGACGCCTCCAGGAAGAAGGCGTTCAGCTCCCGCTCGCGGACGTGGAACGGGCTGGTGCGCAGCGGCCTCGGGGCTCCCGGCGGCTGGAGCGGGTGGATGATGTCGTAGACCTCGGCGAAGTTCTGGCAGTCGCGTGCGAGAACGTAGTCGGGGGCGAGCTGGTGCGGCTCGAAGCGGTTGACGTCGCACTCGTGCAGGTCGAAGGAGGAGCAGTGGCCGTCGACGAGCCATTCGGCCATGGCGCGGCCGACGCCCGCGGAGTGGGTGACCCAGACCGCCTCGGCGACCCAGAAGCCCTTGACGTCGGGTGATTCGCCGAGCAGGGGCATTCCGTCGGTGGTGAAAGAGAAGAGCCCGTTGATGCCCTCCTCGACCTTGGCGTCCCGGGTGGCGGGCAGCAGGGACTGGGTCTCGGTCCAGGCGTCGGCGAAGTCGTCCTCCGTGAACCGCAGTACGGAGGGCATCGGTTCGGCGGAGCCGTCCGCGGAGTCCACCGAGGCGATGTCGTCGGCCGAGACCGGCATGGGCCGGTGGCCGTAGTAGCCGATGCCGATCCGGTCGAAGCGGTCGCGGTAGTACAGGTCGGCGTCCTGGTGCCGCAGGATCGGGCGGACCGCTTCCTCGGCCTGTCCGGCGAGCGCCGGGACCGGGCCGGTCCAGGCCAGCTGGTGGGCCAGCGGGGTCAGCGGAAGGTTCATCCCGACCATGCGGGCGATCTTGGGGCCCCAGATGCCGGCGCAGCACACGACGACGTCTGCGGGGATCTCGCCCTGGTCGGTGACGACGGCGGTGACCCGCTCACCGTGCTCGCCGTCCGTGTGGATGTCCAGGACTTCGTGGCGGGGGAGGAAGCGTACGCCCCGGGCCGTGGCGGCCCGGATCTGCGCCTCGACGGCGAGCACCGCCCTGGCCAGTCCGTCGGTGGGGACAAGGAGGCCGCCGAGCACACGCTCGCGGTTCACCAGGGGGTGCAGATCCACGCACTCCTCCGGGCCCACGAGCCGGCCCTCGATCCCCCAGGAGGTCAGCCAGCCCTGCCGGCGCCGCAGCTCGGTCAGTCGCTCCGGGGTGGTGGCCACTTCGAGCCCGCCGACCTGCAGGAAGCAGGGCTGCCCGTCGACATCGAGGGCGCAGAGCTTCTCGACGGTGTAGCGGGCCAGTTCGGTCATGGTCTTCGAAGGGTTCGTCTGGAACACGAGGCCGGGGGCGTGGGACGACGATCCGCCGGTGGCAGGAAGCGGCCCCTGGTCGACGACTGTCACCTCGGTCCAGCCCCGGGAGGAGAGTTCGTCAGCCAGCGCCGCTCCCACGACGCCCGCTCCGATGATGACCACGCGCGGTCCCGCCATCGCCGCCCCTCCGATTCAAAAGAAGTCGAGTTGCCGTCAGCGCAACGTGCTTCAGGTTGCGCAACTCACAGTGCCGGTCGCCCCGTGCGGTGTCAAGGGGTGCGAATTCACTGAACGGCCGCCCGCACAAAGAGGCGGAAACAGCCGTGCCCGGCGGGCTGTCTCCACAGCCCGCCGGGCACGGCACGTTGCTTTCCGTCTCTCCTGACTCAGCCCTTTCCGAGCCAGACGTCGACCTTCTTCCGGTTGTCCTCGACCCACTTCTGCGCGGCCTTCTCCGGCGACATCTTGTCCTGCGCGATGTATTTCGCCACGGTGTCCTGATCCTCGTTCGACCAGGTGAAGTTCTTGACGAGCTGATAGGCGGGACTTCCGGAGTCGGCGAACTTCTTACTGACGATCTTGTCCAGTACGTAGGCGGGATAGTCGCAGGCGGTCTTCTCCGGGTCGGCGTCACAGTCCGCCTGGTACGCCGGCAGGCCCACCTTCACGAGCTTCAGCTCCGAGAAGAGCCACTGCGGTTCGTAGAAGTACCCGATGACAGGCGTCTTCTGGGCCTCTGCCTGGCGGAACGCCTGGATGAGAGCGGCCTCGCTGCCCGCGTACACCACCTTGTAATCGAGGTTCAGGTTCTTCACCAGAGCGCCGTCGTTGGTGACGAACGACGGATCCCCGTCCAGCAGCTGGCCCTTGCTGCCGGACTCGGACGTCCTGAACATCTCGGCGTACTTGTTCAGGTTCTTCCAATCGGTGATGTCCGGGTACTTCTCCGCCATCCACGGCGGTACGTACCAGCCGATGACGCCTTTGTTTCCTGTCTCACCGGCGGGGACTGCCGTCTTCTGCTGCTCGATGTATTTCTTCTTCAGATCCGGGTGGCCCCAGTTCTCGACGACCGCGTCCACCTCACCCGTGCCGAATCCCTGCCAGGCAACCTCTTCCTTGAGGTCCTTCTTCGTCACCTTGCACCCGAGGTCCTTTTCCGCGACATACGCGATGACCGCCGCATTGGCCTCGTAACCGACCCACGGGTTGACGGCGAGATTGAAAGTGCCGCATTTCCCGGCGCTGCCGCCGCCCGATCCGGCGCTCGCCTCTCCGACCTTCGCACCCCCGCAGCCGCTGAGCGCGAGGGTCAGTGCCGCCAGGCCGGCCAGACCGGCGCGGCGCCGCATCCGCGTCGCCCGTGTGATGACATTTCTTTCCATGGGTGTCCTGCCCCTTCTTCTGCCTCAGCTCCCGCTGGGCACTCCGGTGGCCCGGTGGGCTGCCGCTTGGGTGATCCGGTCGAACATGACTCCGAGCAGCACGATGGCCAGGCCCGCCGCCAGGCCCTTGCCGTACAACTGGCCCTGGGAGAACCCCGCCACGACGTCATAGCCGAGGGCGCCGGCGCCCACCAGACCACCCACCACGACCATCGACAGCACGTAGATCAGTCCCTGGTTCGTCGCGAGAGCCAGGGCGCCGCGCGCCATCGGAAGCTGCACCTTCGTGATGATCTGCCAGGTGCTGGAGCCGGCCGAGGTCGCCGCCTCCACCGTGGTCTGCGGCACCGCCCGTACCCCGTCCGCGATGATCTTCATCGTCACCGGAGCCGCGTAGACGATCGCGGCGACGATCGCGGTGAACCGGCTCGCGCCGAACAGCGCGAGGAACGGCACCAGATAGACGAACGCCGGCATGGTCTGCCCGGCGTCGAGTACAGGACGGATCAACCGGTCGGCCAGGGCGCTGCGCCCCATCCACACCCCCACCACGACACCGAGGGCCATCACGATGACCGTGGCCACCACGCTGGAGGCCAGCGTCGTCATGCTGTCCCGCCACAGGCCCGTACCGACGATCAGCGCCGCGCACACCGCCGCGGTGGCCGCCGCACGCCATCCGCCGAACAGCCCGCCGAGGGCCACCACCACCGCGCCGACGAGCCACCAGGGGGAGCCGGTCAGCAGCGCCTCGAAGGGGTTGAGCAGCAGCGTGGTGATCACTTCGCGCAGCCCGTTGGTCACCCCGGCGAAGGTGCCCTGCGCCCACGCGGTCGTGGAGTCCGCCGTACGGGCGATCGCGCTGCCCACCCCGGCGTCACCCGGGAATTCCGCCGCCCACACAAAGGTGTGGGACAGCCATACGCAGACGGCGGTGAGCGCGCCTCCGGCGATGAGCAGCGGACGGCGCCACCGCGCCGAGCGGCCGTCGCCCTGCCTGGCTGTCTCGGCCCTGACGCTCGCCGCGGTGGTGACGCGGTCGAGCACGATGGCCATCACGACGATGGCGAGACCGGCGTTGAACGCCACGCCCACGTCGAGTGTTTCCAGGGCCTTGATGACGGTCTTGCCCAGGCCGGGCGCGTCGATGAGCGCGGCGATGGTGACCATGGACAGCGCGGCCATGATGGTCTGGTTCACGCCCAGCACGATCGTGCGCTTCGACATCGGCAGCAGCACTTTGGTCAGCGTCTGGCGCCGGGTCGAGCCCAGCGACTCGGCCGCCTCGACCGTGGTCCGGGGCACCGAGCGGATCGCGTGGGCGGTGATACGCACCGCCGGCGGCGTCGCGAAGATCAGTGTGGCGATCGTGGCGGACGCCGGGCCGATGAGGAAGAACAGCGTCAGCGGGGCCAGGTAGACGAACGTAGGCATCGTCTGCATGAAGTCGAGCGCGGGTGTGACCAGGCGGTTCACCCGGTCGGACAGCCCGGCCCAGACCCCGAGCGGAATACCGGCGAGCAGCGAGACGAAGACGGCCGCCACGGTGAGGGCGAGCGTGTCCATGCTCTCCTGCCACAGTCCCTGCAGACCGAAGAGGACGAATCCGGCGACGGCCAGGGCCGCCACCCGCACATTCCCGAACGCCCACGAGACATAGCCGACGAGGGCGACGACGCCCAGCCAGCCGACCACGGGAACCGGGCGGCCGAACGACGGCTGCGAGAACAGCGCCTGGATGAAGGTGACCAGGTTGTCGATGACCAGACGGATCTCGTTGAAGAAGTAGAGGAAGACCGGGTTGCTGTTGCGGTGGGCGCCGACGGCGTCGTTGATCTCGTTGAACTCGCGGTGGAGCGGAGTCAGTTCCGCCGTGCCGAGCGGAAGCGTATGGGTGCCGCGCAGAACCAGCCACAGGGCCAGCCAGCCCATGACGATCGCGGCCACGACCAGTCGGCGGCCGCCCCGTACCGGCGACAGTCGCGCGGTCGCCTCTGCCAGGACGGCCATCAGGCGCCGTCCTCCGCACCGGCACCGGCTCCGTCTCCCCCGGCGACGACCGCGAGGATCTCCTCGTCGCCGACGATGCCGAGGAGGCGCCCGTCCTCGACGACCTTCACGGGCTTGTCTGCGGCGAGCACGGCGCGCGTCGCCTCACGGACGACGACGTCCGGGCTGAGCTCCGGTCCGTCAAGGGCGTCGTCCGGGCGGGCCGGGCGCATGATCCAGCGCAGCGTGAGCACATGGGAGCGGGGCACGTCCGCCACGAAGTCCCTGACGTAGTCGTCGGCGGGCGCGCCGACCAGCTCGTCGCCCGTGCCGCACTGGACCGTCTTGCCGTCGCGCATGATGAGGATGCGGTCGCCGAGCTTCAGCGCCTCGGACAGATCGTGCGTGATGAACACCATCGTCTTGCCGACCTCGCGGTGCAGGCGGATGACCTCGTTCTGCATGTCCCGGCGGATCAGCGGGTCGAGCGCGGAGAACGGCTCGTCGAAGAGGAGGACATCAGGGTCGCCCGCGAGGGCGCGGGCGAGCCCGACCCGCTGCTGCATACCGCCGGAGAGCTGGTCGGGGTAGGAGTGCTCGTACCCGGTGAGGCCGACCAGTTCGATGACCTCCATGGCGCGCCGGGTGCGCTCGGCCCGGCTCATGCCGCGGATCTCCAGGCCGTACGCGACGTTGTCCACGACCCGGCGGTGCGGCAGCAGCCCGAAGTGCTGGAAGACCATGGAGAACTTGCGCCGCCGCAGCTCACGCAGTCGCTTGTCGTCCGCGCGGCGGATGTCCTCGCCCTCGAAGACGATCTCACCGGCGGTGGGTTCTATCAGCCGGGTCAGACATCGCACGAGTGTCGACTTGCCCGAGCCGGACAGGCCCATGACGACGAAGACCTCTCCGGGCGACACATCGAAACTCACATCCCGAACGGCCGCGGTACAGCCCGTCTGCCGCATGAGCTCCTGTCGGGAAAGACCGCAGAGCTCGGACGAGTCCGGCACCTGCGCGGCCCTGGGCCCGAAGACCTTCCACAGACCGCGGACGGAGATGACCGGAGTCCTGTCGTCGGACACGCCGCGCTGCGGCGGCAGTTCTGTCTCTGTTGCGGTCACTGTCGACCTCTCTTCGGATGGCACGGCCGCGCTCGACGTCGGTGGCACAGAGCTCAGCCGCGGAACCAGTTCTGCGGCCGGGGTTGGATGTTCTGCCAGATGTGCTTGGGTTCGCGGTACTCGTCCAGGCCGGTCGGCCCCAGCTCGCGGCCGACTCCCGAGTGCCCGAAGCCGCCCCACTCCGCCTGCGGTACGTACGGGTGGTAGTCGTTGATCCATACGGTGCCGTGCCGCAGCCGCCGGGCGACCCGCTGCGCCCTGCCCGCGTCCTGCGTCCAGACGGCGCCCGCGAGTCCGTACTCGGTGTCGTTGGCGATCCGTACGGCGTCGTCCTCGTCCGAGAACCGCTCGACGGTGAGCACCGGGCCGAAGGACTCCTCCCGTACGACGTGCATGTCCTGGCGGCACTCGTCGAGCACGGTCGGCAGGTAGTAGAACCCGTCGGCCAGTGCGGGGTCATCGGGGCGCCGGCCCCCGCAGCGCAGTACGGCGCCCTGCGCCAGGCCCGACGCGACGTACTCCTCCACCTTCGTCCGGTGCTCTGCGGAGATCAGCGGGCCCGTCTCGGCGTCGGGGTCGAACGGGCCACCCGGCCTGATGCTCCGGGCGCGGCGTACCACCTCGTCGACGAAGGCGTCGTGCAGGGAGTCCTCGACGATCAGGCGGGCACCGGCCGAGCAGACCTGGCCGGAGTGGAGGAAGACGGCCGTGAGGGCGAAGTCGACGGCGGCCTCGAAATCGGCGTCGGCGAAGACGACGTTGGGGTTCTTGCCGCCCAGTTCCAGGGCGACCTTCTTCACGGTGGCGGCGGCCGTGGCCATGATCCGCTTTCCCGTCTCCAGACCACCGGTGAACGAGACCATGTCGACGCCCGGGTGCTCCGCGAGGGGCGCGCCCGCCTCGGCTCCCGCTCCCAGGACGAGGTTCGCGACACCGGCGGGAAGCCCGGCCTCCTCCAGCGCGCGCATCAGCAGGATGGAGGTCGAGGGGGTCAGCTCGCTGGGTTTCAGGACCAGCGTGTTGCCGGCGGCGAGGGCGGGTGCGACCTTCCACGCCGCCTGCAGCAGGGGGTAGTTCCACGGGGTGATGAGCCCGCACACACCGACCGGCTCGTAGACGACCCGGCTGATGGCGTCCTCGCGGCCGGTGTCGACCACGCGGCCCGCGCTCGTGCCCGCGACCCCGCCGAAGTACCGGAAGCAGGCCACGATGTCCGCGATGTCGTACTCGCTCTCCACCAGACGCTTGCCGGTGTCGAGGGATTCGGCGCGGGCGAACTCCTTGGCGTCGCGCTCCATGACGTCGGCGGTGCGCAGCAGCAGCGCGCCACGCTCCCGCTCGGGCGTCCGCGGCCACGGCCCTTCGTCGAAGGCGTGCCGCGCCGCGGCGATCGCGGCTTCGGTGTCGGGTCGCGTCGCTTCGGACACGGTCCGGACATGAGTGCCGTCGGCGGGACAGTGAATGTCCCGGTGGCCGCCCGCCATCGCTTCGCGCCACTTGCCGTCGAGGTACAGATCTGCCACGCGCGGAGCCCTTCATACGGGTGACACCGGTATATGCGTTGCGTATCGCGCATCGAATTGCTCGTAATGGAACGACACAATCGCCCACGAGGTGCCGTTCGTCAAGGGGGGCGGAGGTGCGGATTTGCCGCCTCCGCCAGTTGCCCGCGGCCCCTTGACCCGCCGCGCCACCGAGCTGGACCATGTTGCGCATCACTCACCCTGTTGTGCATTACGCATCAACGGAGGATGCAAATGTCTCCTCGACCGCAACCTGGCCGCGAATTCGTCCTGACACTCTCGTGTCCCGACCGGGCCGGCCTGGTCCATGCCGTGAGCGGCTTCCTCGTCCGGCACTCCGGCAACATCCTGGAGAGCCAGCAGTTCGACGACCGCCTGCAGGACCGCTTCTTCATGCGGGTGCACTTCGAGGTCTCGGATGCGAACACCGCCCTGGAGGAGTTGCGCGGCGGTTTCGGTCCCGTGGCCGAGGCGTACCGGATCTCCTGGCAGCTCCAGGACGCGTCGACTCCGACCCGTACGCTGATCATGGTGTCGAAGTTCGCTCACTGCCTCAACGACCTGCTCTTCCGCCGGAGCACCGGCGCGCTCCACATCGACATCCCGGCGATCGTCTCCAATCACCGCGACGTCGAGCCGCTGGCGCAGACCTACGGGATCCCCTTCCACCACATCCCCGTGACACCGCAGACGAAAGCGGAGGCCGAATCCCGTCTGCTGCGGCTCGTCGACGAACTCGACGTCGGTCTCGTCGTACTTGCCCGCTATATGCAGGTCCTCTCGGACGACCTCTGCAAGCAGCTCGACGGCCGTGCCATCAACATCCACCACTCGTTCCTGCCGAGCTTCAAGGGCGCCCGGCCTTACGTCCAGGCGCACCGGCGCGGCGTCAAGCTCGTCGGGGCCACGGCGCACTATGTGACCTCCGACCTGGACGAGGGCCCGATCATCGAGCAGGACGTCGTACGCGTGGACCATTCGCGCAATCCCGACGAGCTGGTCACCGTCGGCCGGGATGTCGAGGCCCAGGTGCTCGCCCGCGCCGTGGAGTGGCACAGCGAGAACCGGGTCATGGTCAACGGCCATCGCACGGTGGTCTTCCGCTGACGTACCTGACGTACGGCTCGCCCGGCTGCCCGCCCCAGGAGTGGGGCGGGCAGCCGGGCTGTGCGCTGGTAGGGCTCGGCGCCGGCGGGCGCGCCGGTCAGCCGCCGAGGCGGTCCAGCATCGCGCGGCGCCAGCGCTCCGTCTCCGCGATCTGGTTGAACGTGAACAGGTGCAGACCGGCCACGCCCGCCTCCGGCGAGCCCAGCGCGGGGGCCGTTCGGCGGATCAGTCTCTCCGGGGAGTAGCCGCCCGGCGCCGCGAAACGCACGAACCAGGCGGCGTGCCGGGTCAGGAACTTCGCCGACTCCCCCACGCCGATCTTCGTCGCCACGGAGAGCAGCTTCGCGCGCTGCACGGGCCCGGCAACACCGAGGTGTACCGGCAGCGTGACGCCGCGACGACGCACCCTCCCGAGCCAGTCCCGCAGGGTCCCCGGGTCGAAGCAGAGATTGCTGACGATGTAGGTCGCGTGCGCCTGCTTGTCCCACATCGACTGCACGGTGACATCGTCGTCGATACGGGGATGGCTCTCCGGATAACCGGTGATGCCGACGTGCGCGAACGGGCTGCCCAGCTCGCCGAGCCGGCGCAGCACGGGCAGCGCCGCGTCGTACACCCCGGCCGGCGGGTCCGCGTCGCCCGCCGGCACGAAGACGTCCTCGATACCGGCGGCGACGAGGCGGTCGACGACGTCCGCGAGGTGGCTGTGGTCGACGATCTGCCGGGCCGGGACGTGCGGCACGACCCGGTAGCCGTGGCCCGCCAGCCGGGTCGCCAGGTCCAGCGTCGGGCCGAGGCCCTTGGCCGGTGAGGCGGTGACCGTGACGGGGATGTCGGTGGGGACGCAGCCGAGGACCTTGTCCTCGGTGGTCTTCGTCGGCAGGACCTCGTAGCGCACCCTGCGCAGGAGCTCCGGCAGGCCCCCGGCGAGGGAGGCCTGCGCGGAGCACCCGGGATACGGCGTAGGCCGTGTGGGCATGGCCGCTCCTTCTCAGGCGGGAGTGGGCCGGTGCCGGTAGAACTCGGCCTTGGACGGCGGCAGCGGCTCATTGCCCAGGATGAGGTCGGCGGCCTTCTCGGCGACCATCATCACCGGTGCGTAGATATTGCCGTTGGTGACGTACGGCATCACCGACGCGTCCACGACGCGCAGCCCCTCCAGGCCGTGCACGCGCATGCTCGCCGGGTCGGTCACCGCCATGTCGTCGGTGCCCATCTTCAAAGTGCACGACGGATGCAGGGCGGTCTCGCCCTCCTTCGCCACCCAGGCGAGGATCTCCTCGTCGGTCTCGACGGCCGGTCCGGGCGAGATCTCGCCGTCGTTGTACGCGGCCATCGCCGGCTGGCCCAGGATCTGGCGGGCGGTGCGGATCGCCTCGACCCACTCGCGGCGGTCCTGCTCGGTGGAGAGATAGTTGAACCGCAACGCCGGGTGTTCGCGCGGATCCTTGCTCTTGATCTTCACCGAGCCGATGGCGTCGGAGTACATCGGCCCGACGTGTACCTGGTAGCCGTGACCGCCGGACGGCGCGGAGCCGTCGTAGCGGACCGCGATGGGCAGGAAGTGGAACATTAGGTTGGGGTACTCGACGTCCTCGTTGCTGCGCGCGAAACCGCCGGCCTCGAAGTGGTTGGTCGCCCCGGGGCCCTTGCGGAAGAGCCATTGGAGGCCGATCCACGGCCGGTGCCGCCACTTCAGATACGGCTGCATCGAGACGGGCTGCCTGCAGGCGTACTGGACGTACACCTCCAGGTGGTCCTGGAGGTTCTCCCCCACGCCCGGCAGGTCGTGGACGACGTCGATGTCGAGTGCGCGCAGCTCGTCGGCGTTGCCCACGCCGGACAGCTGAAGCAGCTGCGGAGAGTTGATCGCGCCGCCGGACAGGATCACCTCGCCGGCGCGCACCTGCTGGGGCGCGCCGCGGCCGCGGCGGTACTCGACGCCGACGGCGCGCTTGCCCTCGAAGAGGATCCGGGTCACGAAGGCCCGGGTCCGCACCGTCAGGTGGGGCCGCTTCATGACCGGGTGGAGGTAGGCCCGCGCGGCGGACAGCCGCCGTCCGCGGTGGACATTGCGGTCGAAGGGCGCGAAGCCCTCCTGCCGGTAGCCGTTGACATCATCGGTCAGTGGATAGCCGGCCTGCTGCACCGCTTCCAGGAAGGCGGGGAACAGCGGACTGGATGCCGGGCCACGCTCCAGGACGAGCGGTCCCGAGCGGCCGCGGAACTCGTCCTCGGGGTCCGAGGCGAGGCAGTTCTCCATCCGGTTGAAGTACGGCAGGCAGTGCGCGTAGTCCCAGGTCTCCATGCCGGGGTCGGCGCCCCAGCGCTCGTAGTCCAGGGGGTTGCCGCGCTGGAAGATCATTCCGTTGATGCTGCTCGACCCGCCGAGCACCTTGCCCCGGGCGTGGTAGATGCGCCGCCCGTTCATGTGCGGCTCGGGCTCGGACTCGTACTTCCAGTCGTAGAAGCGGCTGCCGATGGGGAAGGGCAGCGCCGCGGGCATATGGATGAAGACGTCCCACGGGTAGTCGGGCCGGCCGGCTTCGAGAACCAGGACGCGGTTGCCCGGGTCCTTGGAGAGCCGGTTCGCCAGTGCGCTGCCGGCTGAACCGCCGCCGACGATGACGAAGTCGTACTGCTGGGGCACCATTGCTGCCTCGTCTCGGTCGCGCCGTCGATACGCGCGCATGCTAATACGAGTACCGCTATACGCACTAGGTTGCGAGCCGCGCAACCTTCTTTCCTCGTACCGTCCAGTCACTTCGTTGGTGACAGCGCGTATAGTTTCGCCATGAGCAACTACACGGCAGCTACCGAATCCGCAGGCGCCCCGGCGGGCGGAGTGCAGTCCGTCGACCGCGCCGTCAGCGTCCTGGAGATCCTCGCCCAGCGCGGCGAGGCGGGTGTCAGTGAAGTCGCGGCGGAGATCGATGTCCATAAGTCGACCGCGTTCCGCCTGCTCGGGGCGCTGGAGGCACGCGGTCTCGTCGAGCAGGCCGCCGAGCGGGGCAAGTACCGCCTCGGCTTCGGGATCGTGCGTCTGGCCGGTGCGGTCACGGGGCGTATCGACATCACCCAGCAGGGCCGCCCGGTCTGCGAGCGGCTCGCCGAGGAGATCGGCGAGACGGTCAACATCGCGGTCCTGGAGGAGCACTACGCGATCAACCTCCACCAGGTGCGCGGCCCGGGTGCGGTCACGGCGCACAACTGGGTCGGGCAGCTGACGCCGCTGCACGCCACGTCCAGCGGCAAGGTCCTGCTGGCCCACCTCCCGGCGAAGCGGCGCGGGGAGCTGCTGGCCGAGTTCGGCCTGAAGAAGCTCACGCCGAGCACGCTCACCACCAGGACGAAGCTGGAGAAGAACCTCAGTGACGTCCTTGAGCGCGGATACGCCATGACGTTCGAGGAGTACGAGATCGGGCTCCATGCCATGGCCGCCCCGGTCCGCGACCGGGACGGCGAGGTCATCGCCGCGATCAGCGCATCGGGGCCGAGTTACCGCTTCACCGAGGAGCGCATGCACGAGCTCGCGCCGCTGCTGGTCCAGGGCGCGCAGGAAATCAGCCACCGCATGGGCTACCTCGGCTGACGTTCCGGGCACTCCAGCCGGGCCTGCACCCAGTCGTGGAACGCGCCGATGTGATGCTCGCTGGGTACGAGGACTCCCCCCTTGGCGTACAGGCGGGAGCTCATCGCGGGCTGGCAGCGCTCGCAGGCTTCGAAGTCCTGCCTGTTGACCCGGTCGAAGAGTTCGACGGAACGGCTGACGTCCTTGCCGCTCTCCACCACGCCCTTGAGGTACAGCCAGTCGCACTCGACGATCGTTCGGTCGGCGGCGACCGGGTACATCCGGTGGAAGATCACATGGTCCGGCACCAGGTTGATGAAGACCTGCGGCTTGATGGTGATCGCGTAGTACTTGCGGTCCTGGTCCTCGGAGACCGTGGGGATGCGGTCGAGGCCCTCGGAGCCGTCGACGGTGAACCCCTTGATGTCGCCACCGAACTCGGCGCCGTGTCCGACGTAGTACTGCGCCGCGTAGCCGTCGGCGAACTCAGGGAGCACCTCGGTGAGTTCGGGGTGGATGGTGGCGCAGTGGTAGCACTCCATGAAGTTCTCGATGATGAGCTTCCAGTTCGCCTTGACGTCGTAGACGATCCGCTTTCCGACCTCCAGGTCGGCGATGTTGTAGCGCTCGATCGCCTCCACATCGCCGAGCCGCTCGACGACGGCGCCGATCACCTCCTCCTCGAAGGAGGGCGGACTGTCCGCGAGGCATACCCAGACATAGCCGAGCCACTCGCGCACGGCCACGTCCACAAGGCCGTACTCGGTCCGGCCGACGTCCGGCATCTTGGTGAGATTGGGGGCGGCGACGAGCTTGCCCTGAAGATCGTATGTCCAGGCGTGGTACGGGCACTGGAACGCCCGCTTGACCTCGCCGGACTCCTCCGTGCACAGCTTCGCGCCCCGGTGCCGGCACACATTGAAGAAGGCGCGGATGGAGTTGTCGCGCGAACGGGTCACCAGGATGCTCTCGCTTCCCACGTCCACCGTCTTGAAAGCCCCCGGCCTGGCCAGCTCGGAGGAGCGCGCCACGCAGAACCACATCGACTCGAAGATGTGTTCCTGCTCCAGGCGGAAGATGTCCGGGTCGGTGTAGGAAGCGCCGGGAAGGGTGGCGATCAGGCTCTCCGGCAGGCTGGTCGTTGTCACGTGCACTCCTCGCGGGAAACGTCGTGGATCAGGTCGTCACACCCCGGTTGAAGAGCAGTCCCGGACGGTGTTGTACGAGAGCGGTGCTGTACGGAATCGGTGTGGAAGGCGACTGGGCAGGCCCGGGCACAGGCGTGCCCGGCGGGTCAGCCGGCCGTACGGGCCGTGACGGTGGACAGCTCACGCCGCCACCGGGCGAACAACCGCGGCTGGTTCAGCCCGAGCACCGCGACCGGACGGCCCGCGCTCCGGTAGACCGCGAGGAAGCTGCGGTCGGCCGCCGCGCCCTCCTCGACCGTGACGCTGTCGGATTCCGAGGCGTGCCCGGCGAACTGGATCCGGACGCCGTACTGGTCCGACCAGAAGTAGGGCGGGCGGAGCGGCTCGGGCAGGGCCGTACCTCCGGAGAGCAGGGCGGCCACGGCCGCCGCCGGCCGTTCCCGCGCGCCGGTCCAGTGCTCGACCCGACGGTGCCCCCCGACAGCGGGGTCGTACCAGGCCGCGCAGTCGCCGACCGCGACGATGCCCGGGATGCCGGTGCCGCCTGCGGCGTCGCACCGTACGCCGTTCTCCAGCGTCACTCCGGCCCCCTCCAGCCAGTCGGTGCACGGGCGCGCGCCCACCCCGACGACCACGGTGTCGGCCAGGACACGGCGGCCGTCCTCCAGCAGGACGGCGTCCACCCGCCCTTCTCCGGTGAGAGCCCGGACGCCGACTCCGCACAGCAGCCGGACGCCGTGGTCACCATGGAGCTCGGAGACGATGCCTCCCATCTCCGTTCCGAGCGGACCGGCCAGCGGTGTCGGGGCCGCCTCCACGACCGTGACGTCGAGGCCGAGCCCGTACGCGGTGGAGGCGACTTCGGCTCCGATGAATCCGCCGCCGATGACGACCAGCCGGCCACCGCGCGCGAGATCCGCCCGCAGCGCGCGGGCATCGTCGAGCGTACGCAGCACATGCACACCGGCGAGGCCGTCGCTCCCGGGCAGGGTCCGGGCGGCCGCTCCGGTGGCGATCACGATCCCGTCCGCCCGGACCGACCTGCCGTCGGCGAGCCGTACGAGGCGGTCGCCCCGCGACCCGCTGTCGAGCCCGATGGCTCGCGCGCCGAGCTCCCACTCCGCCGCGAGATCCTCGCCGTCCGCCTCCAGTGCGAGGACGCCCTCGTCGATGTCTCCGGCGAGAAACTCCTTCGACAACGGCGGCCTGTCGTACGGGCGGTGGCGCTCATCGCCGATGAGGACGAGCCGTCCCTCGTACCCCTGCTTGCGCAGCGAGCGAGCGGCCGACAGCCCGGCGAGCGACGCACCGACGACGGCCACGGTCTTCACGCGGGGCCTCCCGCCAGGCGTGCGGACGCGCAGGGCGGGAGGTTCGGTGGCACCTCGGACAGCAGGACGTAGATCATGCCGTCCTCGACGAGGACCTGGTGGGTGCGCACGGGGAGCTTGGCCGGGGGCGCGTCGACGCTGCCGGTACGCAGGTCGAACTTCGAGGCGTGCAGGGGGCATTCGATCTCACACCCCTCCAGCCAGCCGTCGGACAGCGACGCGTCCTGGTGGGTGCAGGTGTCGTCGATGGCATAGACCTCGCCATCCTCGGTGTGGAACACCGCGACAGGGGGATCGGACTCGAGCCGGTAGGCCTCGCCTCGCGGGAGATCGGCGAGACGGCACGCGGGAATCATCATGACACCTCGGTGCGTATAGCGAAACGGATTGCGTTGAACGCAACGCCAGTTTGAGGGCCCCCCTATGCCTTGTCAAGGCGCCGTTCGCGACAGCCGAAGGGATCCTCTCGTTGCGCGCTACGCACGCTTTCGCATATGGCGGAACGACTGCCGCAGCGGACGCCATACCGTCCTCATGAGGCCGCGTGTCACATGTCTTGACAGGGATCGCCGGCCGCGAGTTCCCTTCGTTGCGCATAAGACAAGGCATTGCGCGATAAGGAACCCGACGAGAGGGGTCACCATGCCCGTTGCCCGGCACCGCCTGCTCAGCGTCGTCACCGCGGTCACCGCGCTCGCCACGGTGGCGGCCGGCCCCGTCCTGGCTCAGGCCTCGGACGACCCGGCCCCCGCCGGCCGGAACAGCCGCAAGGCCGAGCTGAAGTCCTGGCCGGATGGACAGGGGCGTCGGCTGGAGAAACTCATCGCGGATTCCGCCGGGCGCGGCGCCTACGCGGTGTTCGACGCCGACAACACGATCTGGCGCTACGACCTGGAGGAGTCCCTGCTCCCGTATCTGGAGATGAAGGGCGTGCTGAGCCGGGACTCGCTCGACCCGTCGCTGAAACTCATCCCCTTCCGGGACGGCGAGAGCCTCTACTCGTACTATGTGCGGCTCTGCGAGATCGACGACAAGGTCTGCTACCCGTGGATCGCGCAGGTGTTCTCAGGGCTCAGCCTGGAGCAGCTCAAGGCCCGCGTCGACGAACTCTTCGTCTACGGCAAGCCCATCCCGGTGACGTACTACGACGGCGATGCCGCCGTACACAGCACGGTCAACCCTCCGCGTATCTATCCCGCCCAGCGCGAACTCCTGGGCGAGCTCCGGAAGCACGGGATCACTCCCTACGTGATGACCGCCGCACACGAGGAGCTGGTGCGCATGGTCGTGTCCGACCCCGCGTACGGCCTCGGTATCGAGCCGAAGAACGTCATCGGCGTCACCACGCTCCTCCGCGACCCGGGGACCGGTGAACTGACCACCGCACGCAAGCAGATAGAGAAGGGGCACTTCCTCGACGCGGAGTACCCGGCGAGCAAGCACAACAGCATGGTCATAACGCCGTATCTGTGGACCCCGGGCACGTGGTACGTGGGCAAGCTCGCCGGCATCAAGGAGTACATCGACCCCTACGAGCGTCCGATGCTCGTCGCCGGTGACGCCCCCTCCGACTGGTTCATGCTCTTCGACACCGATGTGCGGGCCGGGGGCCTTCGGCTGTGGGTCAACCGCAAGCAGAAGTACACGGACGCGCTGGAGGTCGAGAAGGCCAAACGTGCGGATGAGCAGAAGGCAGCCGGCGTCCCTGTCGACGCCGACCGCAACTGGGTGGCCGTCAAGCCCGCGGAGATCGGAGGCTGAAGGCCGCTTGACTCCGGCCGGGCCTGTCCGCGGTCACCAACCGCGGGCAGCCCATTCTTCGAGGTGTGGCGCTTCGGCGGCGATGGTGGTCGTGTCCCCGTGGCCCGGGTACACGGCCGTCTCGCCCGGGAGGGTCAGCAGCCGGTCGCCGATCGATCCGATGATCGCGCCGAAGTCGCTGTACGACCGTCCGGTCGCGCCGGGTCCGCCCGCGAAGAGCGTGTCCCCGCTGAAGAGGGCGCCCAGGCCGGGCGCGTACAGGCACACCGCCCCCGGCGCGTGGCCGGGCGTATGGAGCACGCGCAGAAACGTCCCCGCCACCTCGATCCGCTCTCCGTCCGCCACCGCACGGTCGGGCCGGCGGTTCGGGTGCGTCATCTTCCACAGCACCTGGTCGTCGGGGTGAAGGAGGATGGGCGCGCCCGTCCGGTCCGCGACCTCGGGCGCCGCGTTCACATGGTCGTCGTGCGCATGGGTGCAGACGACGGCGGACAGGCGGCGGTCGCCGACGGCGGCCACAATCGCCTCGGCGTCGTGCGCGGCGTCGATGACCACGACCTCGTCGTCGTCACCGATGAGCCAGACGTTGTTGTCGACCTCCCAGGTCCCGCCGTCGAGGCTGAACGTCCCGCTGGTGACGAGGTGTTCGATGCGCGGCTCCCCCGCCATCAGAACACCACCACCGAGCGCAGCACATCGCCGTGGTGCATCTTCTCGAAGGCCTTCTCGACCTCGCCGAGTCCGATCGTCTCGGAGACGAACGCGTCGAGGTCGAAGCGCCCCTGCAGATACAGGTCGATGAGCATCGGGAAGTCGCGCGAGGGAAGGCAGTCGCCGTACCAGCTGGACTTCAATGAGCCGCCGCGCCCGAAGATGTCGAGCAGGGGCAGCTCCAGCTTCATCTCGGGAGTGGGTACGCCGACCAGCACGACGGTGCCCGCCAGGTCGCGGGCGTAGAACGCCTGCTTGTACGTCTCCGGGCGGCCGACGGCCTCGACGACCACATCCGCGCCGAATCCTCCGGTCAGCTCGCGTACGGCCTCGACCACATCCGTCTTCGTGCCGTCGACGGTGTGGGTGGCGCCCATGCTCCTGGCCCGTTCCAGCTTGCGCGGGTCGACGTCGACGGCGATGACGCTGGTCGCCCCGGCGAGCTTCGCTCCGGCGACGGCGGCCATCCCGACGCCGCCGCACCCGATGACGGCGACGGAGTCGCCCCGGCCGATGGCGCCGGTGTTCACGGCGGCGCCGAAGCCCGCCATGACACCGCAGCCGAGCAGTCCGGCGGCGGCGGCCGGAGCGGCGGGGTCTACCTTGGTGCACTGCCCGGCGGCGACCAGCGTCTTCTCCGCGAAGGCGCCGATGCCGAGCGCGGGGGCGAGGGGCGTGCCGTCGAGCAGCGTCATCGGCTGGGTCGCGTTGTGCGTGGAGAAGCAGTACCACGGCTTGCCCTTGCGGCAGGCACGGCAGTGGCCGCAGACCGCGCGCCAGTTCAGGATCACGAAGTCACCGGGCTCGACCTCGGTGACACCCGCACCGACGGCCTCGACACGACCTGCCGCCTCGTGCCCGAGGAGGAAGGGGAAGTCGTCGTTGATGCCGCCCTCGCGGTAGTGCAG
>NZ_JAGGOZ010000037.1 GCF_018614075.1 Streptomyces sp. ISL-94
CTCGGCCCGGTCCTGACCGTAGGTGGCCAGCAGGGCCTGCGCCTCGATCGGGTCGCCCAGCGTCGTGCCGGTGCCGTGTGCCTCGACGGCGTCGACGTCGGCGGTCGTCAGGCCGGCGTTGGCGAGGGCCTGGCGGATGACCCGCTGCTGCGCGGGCCCGTTCGGCGCGGTCAGGCCGTTGGACGCGCCGTCCTGGTTCACGGCGGAGCCCCGTACGACGGCCAGGACCTGGTGTCCGTTGCGCCGCGCGTCGGAGAGCCGCTCCAGCAGGAGCACGCCGACGCCCTCGGCCCAGCCGGTGCCGTCCGCCGCGGCGGCGAAGGCCTTGCAGCGGCCGTCCTGCGCCAGACCCCGCTGCCGGGAGAAGTCCACGAACGTGTCCGGGGTCGGCATGACCGTCACACCGCCGGCCAGGGCCATGGTGCACTCGCCCTGGCGCAGGGCCTGCGCCGCGAGGTGCAGGGCGACCAGCGACGACGAGCACGCCGTGTCGACCGTGATGGCCGGACCCTCGAAGCCGAAGGTGTAGGCGACACGCCCCGAGGCCACGCTGTACGCGTTGCCGTTGCCGACGAAGTCGGCGACGTCCTGCGGGATTTCGTGCAGGCGTGAGGCGTAGTCGCCGTACATCACACCGGCGAAGACACCGGTGTGGCTGCCGCGCATGGACGCGGGGTCGATGCCGGCGCGCTCGAAGGCCTCCCAGGAGACCTCGAGCAGCAGCCGCTGCTGGGGGTCCATCGCCAGCGCCTCGCGCGGGCTGATCCCGAAGAACGCCGGGTCGAACTCCGCCGCGTCGTGCAGGAAGCCGCCCTCACGGACATAGGTGGTACCGAGGCGAGCGAGCTCGGCGTCGTAGAGCGCCTCGACGTCCCAGCCGCGGTTCGACGGGAAGCCGCTGATGCCGTCGGCGGCCCCGGTCACCATCCGCCACAGGTCCTCCGGCGACTCGACCCCGCCCGGGTAGCGGCAGCTCATGCCGACGATCACCACGGGATCGTCGGCGTCCGCTCGGGCACCGGTCACGGCCGCGGCGGGAGTACGCCCCATGCCGACGAGTTCGGTGGCGAACTCCCGGGCGAGGGCGCCCGGCGTCGGGTAGTCGAAGATCAGCGTGGCCGGCAGCCGCAGTCCGGTCGCCGCCGTGAGCCGGTTGCGCAGCTCGACAGCCGACAGGGAGTCGAAGCCGAGCTCCTTGAAGGCCTGCTCGGCGTCGATGGCGTCCGCCCGCTCGTGGCCGAGGACGAGAGCGACCGTACGGCGTACGAGTTCCAGGGCGGCCGTCAGCCGCTCCTCCTCGGGCAGTGCGGCCAGGCTCTCGGCGAAGGAACGGCCGGTGTCACCGGTCCGCTCCTGGGCGGCGCGCCGGTTGTTCGTACGGACCAGGGCGCGCAGCACGGCCGGTACGTCGCCCGCCGCGCGCACGGCGGCGAGGTCGAGCTTGACCGGCGACACCACGGGCAGCCCCGTGCGCTGGGCCACGTCGTAGAGCTCCAGCCCCTCATCGCTCGGCAGTGGAAGGGCGCCGGAGCGCTTCATCCGCTGGATGTCGGTGTCGGAGAGGTGGGCGGTCATGCCGCTGCGCTGTTCCCAGAAGCCCCAGGTGAGGGAGGTCGCGGCCAGCCCCAGCGTGTGCCGGTGCTGCGCGAGCGCGTCCAGGAAGGTGTTCGCGGCGGCGTAGTTGCCCTGACCGGGCGCGTTGAAGACGCCGGCGTCGGAGGAGAAGAGCACGAACGCGGAGAGGCCGAGGCCCTGGGTGAGCTCGTGGAGGTTGACGGCCGCGTCCACCTTGGGGCGCAGTACGGCGGCGAGCCGCTCGGGGGTGAGCGAGCCGATCAGCGCGTCGTCGAGGACACCCGCGGTGTGCACGACGGCGGTCAGCGGGTGCGCGGCCGGTACGGAGGCCAGCGTGTCGGCGAGGGCCTCCCGGTCGGCGGCGTCGCAGGCGGCGACGGCCACCCGGGCGCCGAGCCCGGACAGTTCCGCGATGAGTTCCGTGGCACCGGGGGCCTCGGTGCCCCGGCGGCTGGTCAGCAGCAGGTGCCGGACGCCGTGCCGGGTGACGAGGTGGCGGGCGACGAGGGCGCCGAGGGCGCCGGTGCCGCCTGTGATGAGGACGGTGCCGTCCCCGTCGACGGCAGCGGTGTCGGAGCCGTCTGCTTCGGCGGGAACGGGGACCCGGTTCAGCCGCCGGGCCAGCAGCGACCCGTCGCGGACCGCGATCTCGGGTTCCCCGGTGGCCACGGCGAGGGGCAGGCTCTGTGCGGACCCGGTGGAGTCGAGGTCGACGAGCGTGATCCGGCCGGGGTGCTCGGCCTGGGCGGAGCGGACCAGCCCCCAGACGGGTGCGGCGGCCAGGTCCGCGGGGGCCGCGTCGGTGCCGGCCGCCACGGCGCGGCGGCTGACGACGACGAGCCTTCCGTCGGTGAAGCGTGCATCGGCGGTCCACTGTCGGAGCTGCTCCAGGAGGGCGCCGACGCTGTGGTGCACACCGGCGGCCAGGTCGCCGTCGGGCAGCGCGAGTCCGTCGGCGGCGAGCACGACCGTCTCGGGGGCGTCCCCGGAGCCGGCGGCAGCCTGGTCGAGGTCCGGGTACTGCGTGACCCGGACGCCCGCGGCCCGGAGCCCGTCGGCCAGCCCGAGGGTGTCGGCTCCGACGACGGCCCAGTCGGCGGGTACACCGGATCCGGCGGGTACGGCCGTCCAGTCCGCGACGTAGAGCGATTCGTGGTACTTGACCGAGGCGGAGGCCAGCTGATCGGCCGACGCGGGCCGTAGGGTCAGGCTGTCGACGGCGGCCACGGGCGCGCCGGCCGTGTCGGACAGGGTCAGCGATACGGCGTCCTCACCGGTACGGGTCAGCCGTACCCGGAGTACGGACGAGCCGGTCACGGACAGGGACACCCCGCTCCACGAGAAGGGCAGCAGCACGCCGCCCTCCTCGGGGTCCAGCAGGCTGGTGGTGTGCAGGGCCGCGTCGAGGAGCGCGGGGTGCAGCCCGAACCGGGCGGCGCTGTCCGCGCTCTCCTCGGGCAGGGCGACCTCAGCGAGGATCGCGTCGCCACTGCGCCAGGCGGCGCGTACGCCCCGGAACGTGGGCCCGTAGCCGTAGCCCCCGGCGTCGAGAGCGGCGTAGAAACCGGACACGTCGATCGGCTCGGCGTCCGCGGGCGGCCAGACGGCGCCCGCCTCCGACTGCCGGCCTGCGACCGCTGCGGCCGGTCCGGCTCCGATCAGGCCGGTCGCGTGCAGGGTCCACTCCTCCTCGCCGAGGGCGCCCTCGGGGCGGGAGTGGATCGTGAGCTCGCGGCTGCCCGAGCTTTCGGCCGGGCCGAGGGCCACGCGCAGGGCGACACCGCCGCGCTCCGGCAGGACCAGGGGGGTGGCCAGCGTCAGTTCGTCGAGCCGGTCGCAGCCGGCCTCGTCCCCGGCCCGCAGTGCGAGCTCGACGAAGGCCGTGCCGGGAAGCAGTACGGTGCCCAGTACGGCGTGGTCGGCCAGCCAGGCGTGGCTGTGCAGGGAGATCCGGCCCGTGAGCAGGACACCGCCGGTGTCGGGCAGCGCGACGGCCGCGCCGAGCATCGGGTGGCCGGTGGCGAGCTGCCCGAGCCGGGAGGCGTTGGTGCCGGAGACCGCGGAGTCGAGCCAGTACCGCCGACGCTGGAAGGCGTACGTCGGCAGGTCCGTGCGGTGCGCCGAGCGGCCGGCGTGGATGCCGGCCCAGTCCACCCGAGCGCCGCGGACGTGCAGCCGGGCGATGGCCGAGGTGAAGGTGTGGACCTCGGGGCGGTCGGCGCGCAGGGAGGGGGTGAACATGGCGGGGGAGTCGGCATCGACGCAGCTCTGGCCCATGCCGCAGAGCACGCTGTCCGGGCCGAGTTCCAGGAAGGTGGTGACGCCCTGGTTGCCGAGGAAGGAGATGCCGTCGGCGAACCGGACGGCCTCGCGGACGTGCCGGACCCAGTACTCGGGCGAGCACAGCTCCTGGGTGGTGGCGCTACGGCCGGTCAGGTTGGAGACGACGGGCACGGTCGGGGGCGCGTAGTCGACGACGCGGGCGATCCACCGGAACTCGTCGAGCATCGGCTCCATCAGCGGGGAGTGGAAGGCGTGGCTGACGCTCAGCCTGCGGACCTTGCGGCCCCGTGCCTTCCACGCGTCGGCGATCTCCCGTACGGCGTCCTCGGTGCCGGAGAGCACGACGGAGGACGGGCCGTTGACGGCCGCGACGGCGACCTCGTGGGCACGGCCGGCGAGGAGTGCGGCGATCTCGTCCTCGGAGGCTTCCACCGCGAGCATGGCGCCGCCGGCGGGCAGTTCCTGCATGATCCGGCCGCGCGCGGTGACCATGAGGGCGGCGTCCGGAAGCTTCATGACCCCGGCGAGGTGCGCGGCGGTCAGCTCGCCGATGGAGTGGCCGGCCAGGTAGTCCGGCCGCACGCCCCAGGACTGCGCGAGCCGGTAGAGGGCGACTTCGAGGGCGAACAGCGCGGGCTGGGTGTAGCGGGTCTCGTCCAGCAGAGCGCTCTCGGCGGTGCCGGGTGCGGCGAACATCAGGGCGCGCAGCGGGTGGTCCAGGTGGGCGTCGAGCGCGGCACACACCTCGTCCAGCGCGGCGGCGAACACCGGGAAGGCCTCGTACAGTTCCCGTCCCATGCCGGCCCGCTGGCTGCCCTGACCGGTGAAGAGCACGGCGGTGCCGCCCTGGGCCGGGGTGCCGGTCACGGTGTCGGCGGCCTCGCCGTCGGCGGCCAGCCCCTCCAGGGCGCGCAGCAGCCCGGCCCGGTCGTCGGCGACGACGACGGCGCGGTGCGGGAGGTGGGCGCGGGTGGCGGCCAGGGAGTGGGCGATGTCCGCGTCGCGGATCCCGGGCCGCTCCGCCAGGAACGCGGCGAGCTGCCGGGCCTGTCCGCGCAGGGCCTCCTCCGAGGCCGCGGAGAGCGGGTGGGCCAGGGCGACGCCGTCGGCCACGGAAGGCACGGCGGAGGGCTCGGCGGAGAGCGCCGCGGGCTCGGCGGGAGGCTGCTCGATGACGGCGTGCGCGTTGGTGCCGCTCATGCCGAAGGAGGACACGGCCGCGCGGCGGGGGCCGCCCGTCTCGGGCCATGCGTGGCTGTCCGTGAGCAGGCGCACAGCGCCGGAGGACCAGTTGACGTGTGGGGTCGGCTCGTCGACGTGCAGGGTCTTGGGCAGCACACCGTGCCGCATGGCCATGACCATCTTGATGACGCCGGCGACGCCGGCGGCGGCCTGGGTGTGCCCGATGTTGGACTTGATGGAGCCGAGCCACAGCGGGCGGTCCTCGGGCCGGTCCTGACCGTAGGTGGCCAGCAGGGCCTGCGCCTCGATCGGGTCGCCGAGGGTCGTGCCGGTGCCGTGGGCCTCGACGGCGTCGATGTCGGTCGTGGCCAGGCCGGCGTGGTCCAGGGCCTGGCGGATCACCCGGCGCTGGGCGGAACCGCTGGGCGCGGTCAGGCCGTTGGATGCGCCGTCGGAGTTGACCGCGGTGCCCCGTACGACGGCGAGCACACGGTGCCCGCTCCGCCGGGCGTCCGAGAGCCGCTCCAGTACGAGGACACCCGCGCCCTCCGACCAGCCGGTGCCGTCGGCGGCGGCCGCGAACGGCTTGCACCGGCCGTCGGGGGAGAGGCCGCGCTGCCGGCTGAAGGCGAGGAAGCCGCCGGGGCCGGACATGACGGCGACGCCGCCGGCCAGGGCCAGGGTGCACTCGCCCTGTCGCAGGGCCTGCACGGCGAGGTGCAGGGCGACCAGGGAGCCGGAGCAGGCCGTGTCCACGGTCATGGTGGGGCCTTCGAACCCGAAGGTGTAGGCCAGCCGCCCGGAGGCGACGCTGGCCGCGTTGCCGGTCAGCAGGTAGCCCTCCAGGCCCGCTTCGGCCTCGTGCAGGCGGGGCCCGTACTCCTGGGTCTCGGCGCCTACGAACACTCCGGTGCGGCTGCCGCGCAGTGAGACCGGGTCGATGCCGGCTTGCTCCAGTGCCTCCCAGCCGGTCTCCAGCAGCAGGCGCTGCTGGGGGTCGGTGGCGAGGGCCTCACGCGGGCTGATGCCGAAGAAGGCGGCGTCGAACTCGTCGGCCTCGTGGAGGAATCCGCCGTGCCGGGTGTAGCTGGTGCCGTGGTGCTCGGGGTCCGGGTCATAGAGGGCGTCCAGGTCCCACCCGCGGTTGACGGGGAACTCCGTCACGGCGTCCTTGCCGTCGGCGAGCAGTTCCCACAGCTGGTCGGGGGAGCCGACCCCGCCGGGGAAGCGGCAGCCCATGCCGACGATCACGATGGGGTCTTCGAGATCAGCGGCCGGTACCGCGGCGGCCGGGGCCGGCAACATCTCCGTGGTTCCCGACAGTTCGGCGAGCAGGTGCTCGGCCAGGCCGCGCGGCGTCGGGTGGTCGTAGACGGCGCCGACCGGGAGGTCGAGTCCCGTGGCGTCGGCCAGGCGGCGGTTCATTTCCACGGCCGCGAGGGAACCGAAACCGAGGTCCAGGAAGGACCGGTCGGGAGTTATCTCGTCGGCCGGGCGCTGCAGAATGTCGGCAACGTTTCCGCAGATGAGCGACAGAAGGGCCCGCCGCTGTTCGTAGGGAGACGATGCGGCGAGAATTTCCCGAAGCTGGTAATTCCCCTCCGACGTTCCCTCGCGGGCCGCTTCCGAACGCGTACCGAATTCGCCGGATCCACCTTGCATCGTTTCCACTCCAGAGCTCAGCCGCACGTGATCGCGGACGCCGATCCACTGTTGAGACTACGCAGCGGGCCGAGCTCTTTCGCACCCCTAAAGCCCCCTGTCCGGGCCCCGATTCACACCCTTACCGGGGTCGTCAGCTGCTTGACGGTGCTCTTCGGATCGAAAGCAAGCACCTCGAAGTTCTTCGTGGTGCAGTCGAGCCGGCGGAAGAGGTTGTCGGGCCCGGCGACGACCAGTCGCTTCACGCCGAGCCGCTGCAGGCCGGCCACCGCGTCCGGCCAGTGGATGGCCCGGTCGAAGGTGTCCAGCAGCATGGTCCGCATCGCGTCCGCGGTCTCGACGACGGAGCCGTCCTGGTCGGCGATGACGGGCAGTGACGGGGCCCGGACCTCGTAGCGGTCGAGGACCTCGCGCTCCGCCTTGGCGCGCAGGGTCCCGAAGGCGGGCGCGTGCACGGGCGGGCGCATGGTGTACATCGAGTACCCGCCCATGTCCCGGACGCCGGCCTTCAACTCGTCGAGCGCGCTCTCGCGCAGGCTGACGAGGAAGAAGTTGTGGTCCAGCCGGCCGGACACCTCGCACAGTTCGCCGCGTTCGCGAAGTCCCGCCATCAGCTCCTCCAGCCGGTCGCCGGGGGTGCGGACGACGGACTGTGTGACGACGTCGGAGTAAACGGAAGCAAAGAACTCTTCCTCGCAGCGCGCCATTTCCATGGTCATCCGCAGGGCGTCGGCGAAGTCGAGGCTTTCCACGTAGACCGTGGCGGCCTTCTGGCCGAAGCTGGGGCCCACACAGACGGCCGGGCGTATTCCGAGGGTGTCCACCGCGCGGTCGGCCAAGGCCAGGGAGTTCACGAGGAAAGCGGCCTGGGTGTACTCGGAGTAGTCGCTCTTTGCCTCGTAGAAGCGGTCCATGAGGCTGAACCCGAGCGCTTCGTCCGCGAGTTTCAGGCGGCGGCGTACGTACGGGTCCAAGACCATGAACTTCCCCACTTCGGAGAAGTTCGAAGGCCCCATGCCGGGAAAGACCATTGCTGTTGTGCTCGACATGGTTCTCCTCTGCCTCCGCACCGGGGGCGCGGGCCGGCGTCTGACGATTATCGGCATCCGGCCCGGCGCCGCGACGGGGCGCGGGGCGAGGCAGGGATCTGGCCAGTACTCGTCGAGCGTAGGCGAGTTGGCCCTCCGGCCAAACCCCTAGAGACACCCCTAGACCCCCGCGCGAAACGTCAAATGAAGCTCAAGTGGAGGGGGCCGCATAGGGGGTGGAACCGGGCCGTCTTGTCGAGCGTCCAGGATCCGTGTAGTCGTCATGTAGGTTTTCGGCCACGGGGCCCCCGGAGTAAGGGGTGGTGCCTTTTCCGTGGGCGTGACTAGCATGCGCCAACCAACTCCCAGCGCACTGCTGTCAAAATGTGACACAGGCCTGATCCCACCACTGAAAGGGTGTCAGCGATACCGTGACAGAAGCATCAGAGGCCAGCTGGATTCGCCGGTTTCACCCGGCTGACGGCAGTTCTGTCCGGCTGGTTTGCCTGCCCCACGCGGGCGGCTCGGCCAGCTTCTACTTCCCGATGTCCCAGGCGCTGGCGCCCGCCGTGGACGTCATGGCCATCCAGTACCCCGGGCGGCAGGACCGGCGCCACGAGCCGTGCATCGAGGATATCGGCCAACTCGCGAACGCAATCGCGGCCGTACTGGAGCCCTGGCTCGACCGCCCCACGGCGCTCTTCGGCCACAGCATGGGTGCCACGCTGGCGTTCGAGGTGACGCGGATCCTGGAGGCCAAGTACGACTTCACGCCAGAGCACCTCTTCGTGTCGGGCCGCCGCGCCCCCTCCCTGCACCGGGACGAGCGCGTGCACCTGGCCGGCGACGACGGCATCGTGCGGGAGATGCTGGCGCTCCAGGGCACCGACGCGGCCGTACTGGCGGACGACGAGCTGCTGCGCATGGCGCTGCCCGCGCTGCGCGGCGACTACAAGGCGATCGAGACCTACCGGGCGGAACCCGGTGCCACGGTCCGGGCGGCGATGACCGCGCTGACGGGCGACGCGGATCCGCGCGTGGCGGTGGCCGACGCGGACGCCTGGTCCGCCCATACGTCTGGAGGCTTCGGCCGAAAGGTCTTCCCCGGCGGGCACTTCTATCTGGCCGCCCAGCAGAAGGAGATTGTTTCGGTCATTTCCGATCGACTGTTTTCAGCCTGACCACCACCAACGGGGCCCTGCGAAGAGAGGGAACACGAAGGGCAAAAGTTCAACTATTGCGTGCTGAATGACATGTCCGTGCCGCTCACCGACACTGAGCTGGGCACGGGCTGATCCACGGGGGAGATTTACGTTGTTGCTGTCCGCGAAGCTGACAGATCGCGATGGACAACTGGAAGAACTCAGGTCGCTGCTCGATGACGCCCATCAGGCGTCCGGACGCGTAGCCCTGATCACAGGAGCAGTCGGCAGCGGGAAAACGCTGCTGCTCGCACACTTCACGAACGAAGCAAACGCCGCGGGGGCGTTGCTGCTGGACGGTGCCGCCTCCCAGCCGGAACGGAACGTGCCCTTCGCACTGCTGAAGAGGATGTTCCAGACCGCGCCTCTGGCACCTCAGGCGCGCGCAGACGCGGACGAACTGATGCAATGGGCATCAGCCGACCCTTCACGCGCGAGGTACGCGCACGTCATACCGCAGTTGGCGACCGTCCTGCTGGCCGCCACCGGCAGCCGGACACTGGTCGTCGCCGCCGACGACATCCACCACGGCGACGACGCGTCCTTGCATTTCATCCTGCACCTGGCCCGCGGCATCCGCCACGAACGGGTGCTGATCGTACTGACCGATACCACCCGCCACTGGGCGAAGGCGTTCCGGTACCGCTCCGAGCTCGCCCAGCAGCCGCACTTCCAGCGCATCCCGCTGAAGCTGCTGTCACTGGCCGACACCCGGGAGATCCTCGCGGACCAGCTCACACCTGCCACCGCGGCGCGGCTGTCCGCAGAGTTCCACGACGTCACGGGCGGCAACCCGCTGCTCGTCAACGCTCTCGTGGCCGATTACCGGACCACGGCCGAGACGGAGGGCACCCCGCTCAGGGTCGTCCGCTCCGAGACCTACGGCGAGGCCCTCCTCGACTGCCTGTACCGCTGCGGCGCCGAATGCCTGGCCGTGGCGCAGGCCATCGCCGTCCTGGGCAGCCAGACCACGACCGGCCGGCTCTGCCGCCTGCTCGAAAGCGACACGCTGGACGTCGAGTCGGCCCTGCGCTCGCTCAATCTGTGCGGGGTGGCTGAGGGAAGCGGCATCAGGGACTCCCAGGCCCTGGCCACCATCTACGACGCCACGCCCGTGGTGGAGCTCATGGAGCTCCACCACAAGGCGGCCAGGCTGCTGCACGAAGAGGGCGCGCCCGCCTGCGAGGTCGCGGCGCACCTGCTGCGCCTGCCGCACCGGCCCGCACCCTGGAGTGCGGCCGTCCTGGAGGAGGCAGCCGAACAGGCCCTCGCCAGTGGTGACCCGGAGCTCGCGCGCCGGTGCCTGGAGGCGGCCATGTCCGCCGGCACGGACGAGCGGCGCCAGGCGGCCATCAGGCTGCGGCTCGCCGGGCTGGTGTGGCGGACGCTGCCCGCGGCGGCCGAGGAGCACCTCGACCGGCTGACCGCGGACATGAAGGCCGGGCTGGTCCCGCCTGCGGATGTGGCCGTACCGGTGTCCCAACTGGTCTGGTCGGGGCAGCTGGAGCGGGCGGCCGAGATCACCGAGCACCTGTCCAAGGCCGATGCCCGCACCGGGTCCGAGGCGGCCGGCGGCCTCGCCGGAGCGCGGTCCTGGCTGAAAATGGTCAGCCCGGGGCTGCGCACCAGGATGACGAGCCCGAAGGCGCCGAGTCCGGCAGTACCGGGTGCCCCGGCGCTGCCGGCGATGCCGGCCCAGCCGCGTTCCGGCTACGCCGACGACCCGTACGCCCAGGCCGCCGAGGCCGTCTCGGCCTCGGTTTCGGAGGGCACCCCGGACAAGGCCCTCTTCGTCCTCCAGCGCTACTCGCTGAGCGACAGCACCATTCAGCCCTTGGTCTTCGCCCTGTGGGCCTTGATCTTCGGTGATCAGCTCGAACTGGCCGCACTCTGGTGCAAGCGCCTGATCGGCGAATGCGCCGCCATGCGCGCGCCGTCCTGGCAGGCCGTGCTGATGTCCGTCCGGGCCGAGCTGGAGCTCAGGCGCGGCAACCTGAGCGGTGCCGACCACCTGGCCGGTACCGCCTTGAGCAGGATGTCCATGCGGAGCTGGGGCCTGGGCGTGGCGTTCCCGATCGCCACCCGGGCCCAGGCCCTCACCGGGATGGGCCGCTTCGACGACGCGCGGGACCTGCTCGCACGGCGCGTTCCCGACGGGCTGGTCGACACCTTGCCGGGTCTCCAGTACCGCCGGGCCCGCGGGCTCTGGAACCTCGCGACCAGCCGTCATCAGGCGGCGCTCGGCGAGTTCCTGGCCTGTGGGGACCTCGTACGGAAATGGGACATGGACCGGCCCGGCCTGGTGCCGTGGCGGACCGACGCCGCGGAGGCGTGGCTGTGCCTCGGCAACCCGGAGGCCGCCCACCAGCTCGCCTCCGCGCAGCTCCAGCGCGTCACCCGCTGCCAGCCGCAGCTGCGCGGGCGCACGCTGCGGGTGCTCGGCAGCAGCGCCGGTGACCTCGCCTCCCGGATGGCGGCGCTGCAGCAGTCCGTCGACATCCTCGAAAGGAGCGGCAGCCAGCTCCAGTTGTCCCTGGCCCTCGCCGAACTCGGCAGTGTCTGCCAGGAGGCCGGGGACTACGGCCGGGCGCGCACGCTGATGCGGCGGGCCTGGCACCTGGCCAAGTCGGGCGGAGCTGAGCCGGTGTGCCGCTGGCTCTCCCACGCCCGCCCCGAAGGACGGTCGGCGGAGCCCGGCGCGGACGCGGACGCGGCCCAGAGCGGGGACTCCGTACTGACCGAGGCCGAGAACCGGGTCGCGGTGCTCGCCGCGCAGGGGCTGACCAACCGGGAGATCTCGGCGAAGCTCTACATCACCGTGAGCACCGTCGAACAGCACCTGACCAGGATCTACCGCAAGCTCTGTGTGAAGCGGCGGCGCGATCTGCCGACCAAGCTCGCCGACCTGACCAGCGTGGCGGCGGGCTGATGGCGCCCGAGCCGAGACTGCTCGCCGTCAGCGACCTGCACGTCGGGATGGCGGACAACCAGCCGATCCTGGAGTCCCTGCGGCCGGTCACCGCCGGGGACTGGCTGATCGTGGCCGGAGACGTCGCCGAACTCGGCCCCGACATCGAACGGGCGCTGGCGCTGCTCGCGGGACGGTTCGCCAAGGTGATCTGGGCGCCGGGCAACCACGAGCTGTGGACGGTCAAGGAGGACCCGGTCCAGCTGCGCGGCGAGGAGCGCTACCGGTATCTCGTCCAGGTCTGCCGGGACCTGGGCGTGGTCACCCCCGAGGACCCGTACCCGCTGTGGACGGGCCCCGGAGGCCCGGTCGCGGTGGCGCCCCTCTTCCTGCTCTACGACTACACCTTCCGGGTGCCCGGCACGGCGACCAAGGAGGAGTCGCTGCTGGCTGCCCACGCCCAGGGGGTGGTGTGCACGGACGAGTACCTGCTGCACCCCGACCCCTACGCGAGCCGCGACGACTGGTGCCGGGCCCGGGTGGAGTGGACGCGGAGCCGGCTCGAGGCACACGACCCGGCCGTACCGCTGGTCCTGGTCAACCACTTCCCGCTGCTCAGGGCGCCGACGGACATCCTGCGCCACCCCGAGTTCGCCCAGTGGTGCGGCACCGAGGCCACGGCGGACTGGCACACCCGGTTCAACACGTACGCCGTCGTCTACGGGCATCTGCACATCCCGCGGACCACCAGGTACGACGGGGTCCGCTTCGAGGAGGTCTCGGTCGGCTACCCGCGCGAGTGGCGCCGCCGAGGCCACCCGAAGGGTCTGCTCCGGCAGATCCTGCCCCACGACGCGCCCGAGGTGGAGTGGTGATCGCCGGACTGGTGCCCCCAGGCGTCGTCGCGGCCGACGCCTTCGAGGACCACGGGTGGGACGGCTTGTACGCCGAGGAACGGGCCCTGGTCCAGAACGCGGTGGAGGCCCGGAAGCAGGAGTTCGCCACCGTACGGGCCTGCGCGCGCGCCGCGTTGGCCGGCCTCGGCCTGCCGCCGGCTCCCGTGCTGCCCGGCCGCAGGAACGTGCCGCGGTGGCCCAAGGGGGTGGTCGGCAGCATGACGCACTGTGCCGGCTACCGGGCCGCCGCGGTGGCCCGGACCCGGGAGGTCCACGCGATCGGCATCGACGCCGAACCCAACCTGCCCCTGCCGGACGGGGTGCTGGAGTCGATCGCGACGGCCGGGGAGCGGGCCTGGGTGAGCGCGGCGCCCCGTTCCGGCGGGGTGCACTGGCCCCGGCTGCTGTTCAGCGCGAAAGAGAGCGTCTACAAGGCGTGGTTCCCGCTGACGGGCACCGAGATCGACTTCCCCGACGCCACCATCCACGTCCTGGCCGCCTCCCCCTCGGGAACCACTCCCGAGGGGGAGGCGGCGGGGACGTTCACCGCACGGATGCGCTTCCAAGGCTGGACGGGGGACGGGCGGCCGGTGACCAGGTTCAGCGGTCGCTGGCTGGCCCGTAAGGGAATCATCGTCACCGTGGCGACGCTGCCCGTGATCCCGGAAACCGCTCTTCCTAAGTGAAGGTAACTATTTCCCCGGCCTGACGGAACCCCAGTCGACCCTTAAGGGAGGCGCCGAAAGATCTCCACCCTGTAATCGACCCCGGAGTTGACGAAGCGCGGCATATTTAGTCGTATCGTGACCGGCCGGAGCCGCTTGCGTCCGACTTGCCGCGTTTCGGAAGGATCGAACTTGTTTTCCGCCGTGCCCGATGACACGTACCTCATGCGGACCTACTGCGTGACGGAGCCCGGCAAGTACCGGCTGGCTTGCTTTCCGCACATTCTCGATCCTCCCCGCTACTACCTCGGGCTTTCCGGGCTGCTGCTGCCCACGGTGGAAGTCCTGCCTTTCCAGTACCTCGAATCCTGCGGCGACGGCGCGCCCACCCGGATCAGGGACGTCGAGGACCTGGCCGATCAGGCCCTGGTCTCCCTGATGGAGTGGACCGACCTGCCGCTGGCTCTTTTCGGCCATCGTAGTGGCGCCTACCTGGCCTATCGCGTGGCCCAGCGGATGGAGCGCGCAGGCGGCCCCGTCCCCGCCACCCTCTTCGTCGCCGGCCGGCGGGCCCCCTCGCGCGAGGACCGCCGGGAGCGGGGCCGACTCAGCTGCCGCATCGTCGCCCTCGCGGGGGATTCCACCGAGGAGCCGGCGCGGGCGGACGTCGAGGAGTGGAGCGAATGCACCAGCGGCTCCTTCGACCTGGAGCTGTTTCCCGGCGTACACGGATTGCTGGAATCCAACCAGCGGCAGGTCGCCAACCTCATTCACGACGAGCTTCTCTCCGCCGCCTCTCCGCCGATCAGAGATCCCGTGGAGTACGTGCCGAGGGGGCGCATTCGATAAGGGTGGCTAGGGGTGAGCTTAGGGGTTCCCGGAAACCGCCCGGGAAACCATAGTTTCCCGGGCGGTAACCGGAAACCCTGTGCTGCACCCCAGTCACGTCCGGATGCGAGGAAGGAAGCGTGTCGAAAATGACAGCGAAGATATTCGCCACCGACTCTGTGCAGACCCTGGACGAATTCGAGGCCGGCGCACTCCGCATTGCGGACGTACTCATGGAGCACGGCGTCACTCCCGGCCAGCGGGTCATCCTCAAGGCCGGGAACTCGGCCGCCTATCTCGGCACCCTCTTCGGCCTCATGCACGCCGGTGCCTCGATCGTCCTCATCGACCAGAAGGAACACGCCGAGGAGACGCGCCGGATCGCGAAGCGGACCGGCGCCAAGCTCATCTTCGTGGACGGCGATGCCCCGGTGGACGCCGACCTGGGTGCGATCACCCTGTACGAGCTGCTGGTCTCCGCGGCCGGCCGGGACTCCATCGACCGGAAGCTGTCGTTCGAGACCTGGTGCGACCTCCCGGACGCCCTCATCATGTGGACCTCGGGCTCGACCGGATCGCCGAAGGGCGTCGTGAAGTCCGGACGGAAATTCCTGAAGAATCTGGAACGCAACGCCGAGCAGGTCGGCCACCGGGCCGACGACGTGCTCGTCCCGCTGCTCCCGTTCTCCCACCAGTACGGTCTCTCCATGGTGCTCATCGCCTGGCTGGTCCAGTGTTCCCTGGTGATCGCCCCGTACAAGCGGATCGACCGCTCGCTCCTGATGGCGGGCCAGGCCGGTGCGACCGTGCTGGACGCCACCCCCGCCAGCTACCACAGCATGCTGAACATGATGCAGCGCATGCCCCTGCTGCGGGCCCAAGTGGAGCGGGTCCGGATGTTCTGCGTCGGAGCGGCGCCGCTGGACCAGAGCCTCGTGGACCGGTACGCGGCGGAGTTCGGCATGCCGCTGCTGGACAGCTACGGCAGTACCGAACTGGGCAACATCGCCTTCGCGACCCTGGAGAACCCGGTGTCCTGCGGGCGCGCCATGGAGGGCATCCGGCTCCGGGTCGTCGACGAGGACGGGCTGCCCGTACCCGCCGGACAGTCCGGCGAGATCGAGGTCGACACCCCCGACGCGCTGGAAGGCCACCTCGACGAGGACGGCGGCCTCATCCCGGCCCCCGGCGGCTGGCAGAGCACCGGAGACCTCGGCTACCTCGACGCGCACGGCAACGTGTACGTGCTGGGCCGCAAGCTCGCGGTCTCCCGCATGGGCTACACGCTCTACCCCGAGCTGATCGAACGCAAGGCCGCCGCCGCAGGCTGCTCCACCAGGATCGTGGCCCTCCCCGACCCGGCACGCGGCTCCCACCTCGTCTTCTTCGTGGAGGACGAAGAGGCCCTCGGCGCCGCCGTCTGGCGCGACCGGCTGAAGCAGGCGCTCCCCGAGTTCGAGCAGCCCAACCAGGTCGTCACCCTCGACCGCTTCCCGCTCAACCGCAACGGCAAGCCGGACAAGATCCGGCTGAAGGAACTCGCAGAGGAGCGCCGCCGATGAGGGTCGCCTGCTGGCAGGCGTTCCCCGAAGCAGGGGGGCTCGAACGGTTCCTGGAGCGGCTGCGCACCGCGGCCCGCCAGGCGGCCGACGGGGGAGCCGAGCTGCTGGTCACCCCGGAGATGTCCGTGGGCGGCTACCCCCTGACCACCAGCGCGTTGGCCGAGGCCCGCGGACCGGTGGACGGCACGCAGAGCGCGGCGATCGCCGCCATCGCGCGCGAAGCGGGCATCTCCCTGGTGCACGGCTGGCCGGAGTCCGAGGGCGGCACGGTGTACAACTCCGCCATGATCACGTCCCCCGACGGACGCCTGCTGGCCTACCGCAAGGCCCATCTGTTCGGGGCGGGCGAGCGGGCCCGCTTCGTCCCGGGCCACGACGGTGTCGTACAGACCGTGCTGGGAGGCCTGAGGGTCGGGTTGCTGATCTGCTACGACGTGGAGTTCCCGGAAGCCGTTCGGGCCCACGCCGTCGCCGGCACCGAACTGCTGCTGGTGCCGACCGCGTTGGCCCGCCCGTGGGAGTTCGTCGCCCGCACCCTGGTGCCCGCGCGGGCTTTCGAGAGCCAGCTGTACATCGCGTACACCAACTGGATCGGCGGCGGACAGGGTAGGGAGTTCTGTGGACTCACCACGGTGGCGGCGCCCGACGGAACACGGCTGACGGTGGAAGGGGGCGGGGAAGAACTGCTGTTCGCCGACATCGAACCCGGGGTCATCGCCGCCGCCCGCGCGGCGACCACCTATCTGGGCGACCGCAGGCCCGAACTGTACGGCGAGGACGGCTGACATGGTCCACCAGGCAGACCTACGGAGGCACGAGAATGCTGCGTGAGCAGGACGCCCGGTACGGTTCCGCCGCCCGATCCAACGCCCATCTCCAGCAGCTCGTGGCGACCGGCGTCACCTGCCTGTCCGTGACCTTCGACCTGCCCACACGGCTGGGCTGGGACAGCGACGCCCCACCCGCCCGAGGCGAGGTGGGCCGGGCCGGTGTCACCGTCGACTCGGTCGACGACATGCGGGTGCTGTTCCGCGGGATCCCGCTGGACGGCATCTCCACCTCGCTGACGGCCGGCGTGCCTGCTGCGCCGCTGCTGCTGATGTACCAGCTGGTCGGCGAGGAGCAGGGCGTCCTGCCCGGCAGACTGGCCGGCGTCGTACGGCACGCCGAGCCCCCGAAGCCCCACTGGGGTTTCCCGCCGGGGCCCGCGCGCCGACTGGCCGCCGACCTCCACGCGTACTGCGCCGCCGAACTGCCGGGGTGGGACGTACGGGGAGCGGCCGAGCCCTCGTACGCGTCCGTACGGGAGCCCCACACCCGCCCGGACCCGGCGATCGCGGCCCGGCAGGAGGAGCGGCTCGCGAAGCTGCGCGCCTGGCGGGTCTGCGAACGCGTGGACGCGGCACTCACGGATGTACGGAAGGCGGCCGAGGGCACCGACAACGTGCTCTACCCGATGAAGGACGCACTGCGCACGGGCAGCACGCTCGGCGAAGTCTGCGCCACCCTGCGCGCGGCCTGGGGCTGACCGGGGTCAGCCGATCGGCAGGGCGAGTGCGATGCGCTCCTCGCGGGCGTAGACCCGCTTGCCGGCCGGGTCGGCCGTCAGGGCTGCCGCCGTCGTCGGGTAGCGCCAGAGTGCCTTGTGGGAGTGGGAGTCGACGGCGCGCAGGCCGATCTTGTCCATGGTGAGGACCAGTCCGCCGACCACCACCGGGGCGACGTCGCCGTCGGCGGTGGTGTCCTTCAGGGGCTGCTCCGACCAGAGTTCCGCGCCGCTGCGGGCCTCGACGGCGACGAGGCCGCGGGCGCTTTCGACGGTGTAGACGACGCCGCCCTGTACGGTCGGGATCCCGTAGCGGCGCACGCCGTACGGCTTGCTGCCCGTGTCCCGCCCCGCACCGAAGGACCAGGCCGTCGCGCCGTCGGTGAGCCGCAGTGCCTGGAGGGTGTCGGAGCCGAGGTACACGTGGTCGTCGTCCGTGGCCGGCGCGTCGGGCATCGCGCCCGTGACCGGCAGGGCGGCCCTCTCCCAGCGCTTGGCGCCGGTGGCGGTGTCGTGCAGGGACAGGCCGAGGGATTCGCCGGCCTCCGAGCGGCGGCACAGCAGGAGGCCGCCCTTGACGACCTTGCCGCGGACGAGGGCGGGGGACGATGCGCGCTCGGAGGGCGCCGCCGTCGGCTGACGCCACAGCTCGCGGCCGGACTTGAGGCTCGCGGCGACGAGGAACCACTCCGGGCCGGTGGCCGACTTGGCGGACAGGTACACCGTGTCCCCGTCCACGCACAGGAGTTGGCCGAGCTTGTGGGCGGCGTCGAAGGCGTCGAGCGTCACGAGCGGCTTCCCCTTGACGACGGTCCGGGGGAATCTCTCCACCGTGAGCGCCTTCGTCCGGGCGTCCTTGGCCGTCTCGGTCTCCGGCTCCGGCAGCACATACAGCTCCTCGCCGTCGGTGGCCATGCGCCAGGGACCAACGAGGTTCTCGTCCCACCGGTACCCGCCCGTCGCCGCATCGACCTTCTGGACCACGCTCCCCGTGGCCAGGACGAGGCCGTCGTCCACCCACAGGGGTGCGAAGTCCACCCGGGGGCCGGTGATGGTGATCTTCCAGAGCGAGGAGGGCCCTGCGGGGAGGACGGGCTGCTCGGAGCCTGCGGGCCTGTCGGGCCAGGCCCACAGGGCACCGGCTGTGGCGAGCGCCGCCGCGCCGGCCGCGCCCCCGGCGAGGGTGAACAGCCCGCGGCGTGACATGCCGGCCGCCACGACCGGCGCCGGCTCCCCGGCGGGAGCCGGAAGACGGCTCGGCGGCTCCTGCCACACCGCCGCGCTGCGGCGGGCGATGTCCGCGAGCACCGGCTGGGGCAGCCCGTCCGCGAACACGCCTCCGCCGGCCGCCGGCAGCCGCGCCAGCTCGGCCGTCGTGGGCCGCAGCGCCGGGTCCTTGCTCAGGCAGCGCGCCAGCAGCGGCGCCAGGTCCGCCGGTACGCCGGTCAGATCGGGCTCCGCGTACCGCACCCGGTAGAGCAGGTCCGCCGCCTGCCCGCCGCCGAAGGGGCCGTGTCCGGACGCCGCGAAGACGAGTACGCCCGCCAGTGCGAACACATCGCCCGCCGGGGTGTGTTCGAGTCCGCCGGCCTGCTCGGGCGACATGTAGGCCGGCGTTCCGGCCGCGGTACCGGCGCTGGTGAGCCGCTCGTCGCCGAGGGCGCGCGCGATGCCGAAGTCGATGACCTTCGGGCCGGCGGCCGTCACCATGATGTTGGACGGCTTGAGGTCGCGGTGCACCACGTCCGAGCGGTGCAGCCGGCCGAGCGCCAGGGCGAGGTCCGCGCCCAGGGACCGGACGCACGGCTCGGGCAGCGGACCGCTGAGCCGGACCGCCTCGTCGAGCTGCGGCCCGAGCACGTACTCCGTGGCCAGCCAGGGCGTCGCGGCCAGCGGGTCGGCGCCGAACACGCGGGCCCCGTAGCGGTCGCCGATGACCCGTGCCGCGTCCGACTCCAGCCGGAAGCGGGTGCGGAAGGAGGTGTCGGCGGCGATCCGGGTGTGCACGGTCTTGAGCGCGACCGTACGTCCGCCGGCCGAGCGGGCCAGGTAGACCGTGCCCATGCCGCCGCTGCCGAGCCGGGCCAGCAGCCGGTAGTCACCGAGGTGCTGCGGATCGTCGTGCGTGAGGGGGGTGAAGGGGGTGAAGGGGGTGAAGGGGGTGAAGGGTGCCGGGGCGAGGGGCATCGGGGTCAGTGCACCTTCTCGGTCGCGGCGAACGTCTGCTGCGGGACGGGGAGTTCCGCGGCGAGGAGCGCGGCGGACTGGGCGGCGAGCGCGGCGACCACGCGGCCGGGCAGGGGTGGGGGAGCGGCGTGGTCGAGGGCCGTCGCGGCCGGCAGCCGCGGATCCCACGCCGAGCCGCCACCGGGCACGGGACCCGCCGGCGCTGCGGGTGCCACTGGTCCTGCGGGTGCCGCCGGTCCGCCCAATGCCGCCGGTCCGGCCGGTGCCGCCGGTCCTGCCGGTGCCGCCGGTCCTGCCGGTCCAGCCGGTGCGGCCGGTGCCGCCGGTCCTGCCGGTGCCAGCGGTCCTGCCGGTCCTGCGGGTCTGCCCCATGCCGCCGGTCCTGCCGGTGCCGCCGGTCCTGCCGGTCCTGCCGGTGCCAGCGGTCCTGCCGGTCCGCCCAATGCCGCCGGTCCTGCCGGTGCCAGCGGTCCTGCCGGTCCTGCGGGTCTGCCCCATGCCGCCGGTCCGGCCGGTGCCGCCGGTCCGGCCGGGGCCAGCGGTCGGGCCAGTGCCGCCTGGCCCGACGGGGCCGCCTTCGCGGTCGGTTCCGCCAGCTCGCGCAGCAGCTCCTGCGCCGACCCGGGCCGGTCCGCCGGATCGCGGGCCAGGCATGCTCCCACCAGCCGCCGCAGCCCGGGCGGCAGTTCGCTCTGCTCCGGCACCGTGTGGCCGGTCGCCGCGTACGCCAGTACGGCGCCCAGCGCGAAGAGGTCCCCGGCCGGCCCAGAGGCCTCGGCTTCGCCCCATGCCTGCTCCGGAGCCAGGCAGCCCGGGTCGGGCCCGGCCAGCCCCGCCCGCGCGGCCCCGAAGCACGTCAGCAGCGGCCCGCCCGGGGTGACCAGCACGGCGGCCGGTGACAGCCCCGCGTGCGCCACCCCTTGCGCGTGCGCGGCGGCCAGCCCCTGCGCGAGCGCGGCGCCCAGCCTGCGGACGGTGTCCTCGGGCAGCGGTCCGCCGTACGCGGCGAGCACCGCCGGCAGCGGCAGCGCGGGGGTGTAGGGGGCCGCGTACCAGGGGAAGCCGGCCGAGCCGCCCACCTCCGCGACGGGCAGGAACCCCGGAACGGACAGCCGCCGGGCGCGCTCGGCCTCGACCGCCCACCGGGAAGGATCGGCGCCGACCGGGGGCACGCAGACCAGGACGGTGCGCTCCCCGTCCCCGCCGCGCGCGAGGTAGCGGCGCTCGGGAACGGTCCGCTCGGCGGAATCGGCGTCGAGCCGGGCCAGGGTCACGTACGGCCCGATCTGCGACGGGTCGTCGTGGCGTAGGCGTTCCATGCGCGCGCTCTCCCGGGTGGTGGTCCGGCCCCGAGCCTAAGCGGTGATCGCGCGGGCGCCCGGCACGGGGTCAGCCGACGGTGGGCATGGCCGTGAGCCTGCCGTCGTTGACGAGGAAGACCCGGTTCCCGGCACCGGACATGGCCCAGGGCCCGCTCGAACCACCCGCCCAGGTCCACAACCGCTTGCCGTCCGTGGCGGAGTACGCCGAGACCCCCCGCCCCTCGCCCTCGACCGCCCAGAGCGTCTGGCCCTGGCGGACGAGAGGGGTGTGCGGAAGCGGGCCCCGGTGGGCACGGCCGCGCGCCGGGAGCTCCTTGCCGTCGGTGGTGACGGCGGCCAGCGTCGTTCCGTTCGCGCAGATCAGGTTGGTGCCGTCCCGCATCGGGGCGCCCCAGCCGCCGGCGCCGTGGCGCGGCTCACCGGAGGCGGCGGCCTTCCACAGCTCGTCGCCGCCCACCATCGTGCGGGCCGTCAGGGTGCGGCCGCCCAGGAAGACGGTGTAGGAGATGTCGCCGGGAGTCTTGACCTCCACGACGAGCGGATCAATGGCGGAGGTCGCCTGGCCCTCGATCTCCCAGGTCTGGTCCCCGAACTCCTTGTAGAAGGCGCGCACGGTGCCCTCGGCGCCGAAGACGACGAGGGTGCTGCCTCCCACGGCGGCCCGGGGCCCCGCGCCCGCCACGGCGGTCGCGGGCAGCGGCACGGTCCAGCGGATCGTCTGGCGCTTGATGTCCACCGCGCGCAGCCGGCCGCCCCGGGTCACCACGTAGAGGTAGTCCGTGTCCGCGGTCAGGATCCGGCTGGCCTCCGCGCCCGGCAGCGACCACTGGAGCTTGGCCGTGGAGGCCTCGTGGACGCGGAGCGCGCCGTTGACGTCCGCGGCGGCGAACAGCGGTTCCGCCAGCGCGAGGAGGCCGGCCTCCGGTGCGATGTCGGGCAGCCGCCACTTCTCCTGGCCGGTGCGTGTCAGACGGGCCGCCAGGCCACCGTCCTTGGAGGCGAACATGACCACGTCGCGGAGGGACAGGGGAGTGGTGGCCACCCCGTCCACCGCCTGCGCCGCCACCGGCAGCGGCCCCCACAGGGGTTTGGGCGGCTTGCCGGACTGAGCGGCGGACAGCGGCAGCGGCTCCGCGCCACTGGCCAGTCCGGGTACGAGCGGCGCCCGGGGTTCGTCGCGCAGCAGCCACCAGGCCCCGGCGCCGCCGCCCGCCGCCAGGACGCCGCCCGCGGACAGCGAGGCGCGCAGCAGCCGCCTGCGGGAGGGGCCCGTTCCGGGGTTCTGTACGAGGAGGGTGGCCTGCCGCTCGGCCTCGGTGCCGCGGCGGGCGATGTCCTGGGCGAGGGGCCCCGTACGCCAGACGCGGTTCGCTCCGCGCGGCGGTGCGAAGGCGGCCGCGATCTGGTCGGTGGACGGGCGATACGCGGGATCCTTGGCGAGGCAGGGCGCGATCAGGTGCCTCAAGGCGTCCGGCACGCCGCGGAGTTGCGGCTCGCCGTGCACCACCTCGTACTGGACGGCCGCCACGTGCGTCCCGTCGAAGGCGCGCCGGCCGGTCGCCGCGTACGCCAGCACCGCGCCCAGCGAGAAGACGTCCGCGGCCGGACCGACCCGCCGGCCGAGCACCTGCTCCGGAGCGCCGTAGCCGGGGGTGACCGGGACCTGGCCGGTGGTGGTGAGCGTCAGCCCGTGCTCGGGGCGTGCGATGCCGAAGTCGATGACGCGCGGTCCCGCGGACGTGAGCACGATGTTGGCCGGCTTCAGGTCGCGGTGGACCAGCCCCGCGGCGTGGATGTCCCGCAGGGTGGCGGCGAGGGAAGCGGCGAGCGCGCGTATGCCGTCCGGGTCGAACGGCCCGAACCGCTGGACGGCGTCGTCGAGGGTGGGCCCGGACAGGAACTCGGTGGCGATCCAGGGCCGGTTGCCGTCCTCGCTGCGCGCGTTCAGGACGCGGGCGACGCCGGGGCTGGTGACGGCCTGGGCGGTGTGCGCCTCGCGGACGAAGCGCTGGGCGAGGTTCGGGTCGTGGGCGAGCTCCGGCAGCAGCACCTTGACCGCCGCGGTCCGGCCGTCCGCGTCCCGGCCGAAGTAGACCTTGCCCATGCCGCCGGCGCCGAGCACGCCGAGGAGGCGGTACGGGCCGAGGCGGACGGGGTCGCCGGTGCCGAGTGGTTCCACGAGTGCTGCTTCCTGTCTGGGCCGGGCCGCGTCAGCGTTCGACGGGCAGGCCGGTCGGTTCCTTGATGCGCTTCATGATGATCTGCGAGTTGACCTCGGTGACCCCCGAGAGGGCCGTCAGCTGCTCGATCCACAGGCGTTCGTACGCACGCAGGTCCGCGACGGCGATGCGCAGCAGGCAGCCCGGGCTGCCGAAGAGGCGGTAGGCCTCGATGACGTCGGGGATGTCCTGGAGGGCGGCCTCGAACGCCTCGACGGCGGCACGGTCGCGGCGCACCTCCACCGAGACGAGCACCTCGAAGCCGCGGCCCACGGCCTCGGGGGAGATCACGGCGCGGTAGCCCTGGATCACCCCGTCCTGTTCCAGCTGGCGCACCCGGCGCATGCAGGGGGAGGGGGTGAGGCCCACGCGCCGGGCGAGCTCCTGGTTGCTGAGGCGGCCATCCGCCTGGAGCTCACGCAAGATATCCCGGTCAATGGCGTCCATCACGCAATTATCACCCACCCAATGTTACGGGCGAGGTCGAAGAAGCAATCGCATTGCGCGTAGATCTCCCTATCATTGCTGCTTTCAGCACATACGTACGAGGAAGGGCGGCCACGGCCATGGGACGGATCGTCGTCATCAGCACCGGCGGGACGATAGCCAGCCGCTGGCAGGGCTCCGGCTTCGCGGCGGACGCGGACGGCAGCGAGGTCATGGCCACGGCGCCGCTGCCCGAGGGCATCACCGTCGAGCTGGTCGACCTGTTCAGCGTCAACAGCCCCCGGCTCACCACCGCCCACCAGCTCACCCTCCTGCGGACCGTGCACGAGGTGCTCGCCGATCCCGACGTCGACGGCATCGTCGTCACGCACGGCACCGACACCCTCGAGGAGTCGGCGTTCCTCGTCGACCTGCACCACCACGACGCGCGCTCCGTCGTGTTCACGGGCTCCCAGCGGCCCATGGGCACCGCCGACGGGGACGGGCCGGGCAACCTGTACGACGCGCTGCTCACCGCCGCCGCCACGCGCGGGCTGGGCGTGCTGATCGCCTTCGCGGGCCGGGTGCACGCCGCGCGCGGCACCGTGAAGACCCAGGCCGTGGCGCTGGACGCGTTCGCCGACCCCTCCCAGGAACTGTTCGGGAAGATCGGCTTCGGCAAGGTCACCGTCCTGCGCGCACCCCAGCGGCCCGAGCCGCTCCCGCTGCCGGCGATGCCGGAACTTCCGCCGCGCGTGGACGTGGTGGTGCACCACGCCGACGGCGACCCGGTGCTGCTGAACGCCGCCGTGGAGGCAGGCGCGCGGGGCATCGTCCTGGTCGGGACGGGCGCGGGCAACGCGACCCCGGAGATCGTGGACGCGGTCAAGGCGGCCGTCGGGCGCGGGGTGCTGGTCGCCCTGACCACGCGGGTCACGGCCGGGCCGGTCACCGAGATCTACACCCACGGCGGCGCGGTGGACCTGGTGGCGGCCGGGGCGGTGCCGACGGGGACCCTCCGGGCGGGCCAGGCGCGCATCGCCGTGCTCTCCGCCCTGCTGGGCAGCGACGACCCCGCGCAGCAGACCCGGCTCCTGCGCCAGACGCTGTCCTCGGCCGGATCGGTCCTGGTCGAAGCCTGACGGGACGACTCCCCTGGTCAGGGAAGTCACGGCGGGCTCCGCAGAAACCGGTTGACCGACCGGAATGGCGCTGACAAGCTCCGCGCCATGCCCCACTTCCCTGCATACGACGCCACCGACCTCGCCTATCGCGTGGTCGGTGACGGCCCCCCGCTGATCTGCCTCCCCGGCGGCCCCATGATGGACTCCGCCTATCTGGACGAGCTGGGCGGACTGTCCGCACACCGGCAGCTGATCCTGCTGGACCTGCGGGGGACCGGCCGTTCCGGCATACCCGGGGACCCGGCCTCGTACCGCTGTGACCGGCTCGTCGACGACGTCGAGGCCCTGCGCGAGCACCTCGGCCTCGAGCAGGTCGACCTGCTGGCACACTCGGCCGGCGCGAACCTCGCCGCCCTGTACGCCGCCCGGCACCCGCAGCGGGTCGGCCGGCTGGTCCTGGTGACCCCGAGCGTCTTCGCCGTCGGCATCGAAGTCACCGGGGAGATGCGGATCCGGGGCGCGCGGCGGCGCGCGCACGAGCCGTGGTTCGCCGAGGCCTTCGCCGCCCTCGAAGCCATCCTGGCCGGACAGATGACCCCGGAGAACTGGAACGCCATCGAGCCGTTCTCGCACGGCCGTTGGGACGCCGAGGTGCAGGCCCGCAAGGAGGCCGAGGACGCCTTGCGCAACAGCGGGGCCGCGTCCGTTTACGGAGCCGAGGGCGCCTACGACCCGGCCGTCACCCGGGCCGCGCTCGAACGGTTCGACCGCCCCGCCATGCTGGTCGCCGGTGAGGCCGACCTGGGCGCCATGCCGGAGGTCGTGGCCCAGTACGGGGAGCTCTTCCCCGACGCCCACCTGGTCGTCCAGAAGGGCGCCGGGCACTTCCCGTGGCGCGACGACCCGGAGCCGTTCGTCGCCGCGGTCGCTCAGTTCCTGGGCTGACCCGACGCGAATTTTCCGGCGAAGAGCCGCCTTCCCGACCGGTTTTCAGACCGGCGGGGAAGGCGGCTCTTCGGGGTTGTGGGGTTATGGGCGGTAGGAGTCCACCAGGCGGGCGAGGTGGTGGCCCGTGGTGCGGAGGGGCTCTTCGCTGCGGTGGACCTGGGAGGCCACTTCGGCGCCTTCGAGGGCGCTGATGACCGTGGTGGCCAGGTGGCGGGCGTCCGTGGCGGAGAAGCCGGAGCGGAGCAGGCGTTCCGAGACCAGGTGTTCCCAGTTGCGCAGGGCGGCCGCGCACGCCTGCTGGATGTCGGAGTCGGTGCCCAGTGTCTCCAGGGCCGCCGCGGTGACGGGACAGCCGTCGGTCCAGCCCGACTTGCGCAGGCTCTCGGCCAGTTGGCGGGCACAGGCGTCCACGGCCGCGCCGGGCTCTTCCTTGCTGTCCAGCGCGGTGCGAAGGATGCTCGCGAACTCCCCCTCGCCGTGCTTGATCGCGGCGACCGCGACGGCTTCCTTGCCGCCGGGGAAGAAGTGGTAGACGGAGCCGAGCGTGGCGTCCGCCTCCTTGGCGATCTGCTTGATGGCCGTGCCCACATAGCCCTGGCGCTGCAGAAGGCTTGCCGCCGCGATGACGATCCGGTCCCGGGTGCCTGCCTGATTCTCCATGGCGCCAGTGTACTGGATAGAGCGCTCGCTCTAGAGGTGTGTTATGTTGTGCGAGTCGCTGGATAGAGCGCTCGTTTTACTCCCCGTGGGGTGAGTCGCCGAAGCCGCCGTCCAGAGAAGAGCCGTCCTTACGAAACGCGGAGGATTTCCCAGTGAGCACCAAGCAGCCTGTGACCGTTGTCGGACTCGGCCCCATGGGGCAGGCCATGGCCCGCACCTTCCTTGACGCAGGCCATGCCGTCACCGTCTGGAACCGCACCGCTTCCCGTGCCGACGCCCTGGTCGCCGGGGGAGCGGTGCTCGCGAGCAGCATCGAGGATGCCCTCAAGACCAATGACCTGGTGATCCTCAGCCTCACCGACTACGAGGCGATGTACGCGGTGCTGGAGCCCGCGGCCGGTGCGCTGGCCGGCCGGGTGATCGTCAACCTCAGCTCTGACACCCCGGAGAAGACCCGCGCGGGTGCCCGGTGGATCACCGGACACGGCGGTATCCACATCACGGGCGGGGTCACCGTTCCGCCGTCGGGCATCGGCAGCCGTGACTCGTACACCTTCTACAGCGGGCCGCGCGATGCCTTCGACCGGCACCGCGACACCCTCGAAACCCTGACCACCACGGACTACCGGGGCGAGGAGCCCGGCATCGCCGCGCTGATGTACCAGATCGGCATGGTCATGTTCTGGACGTCCATGCTCAGCTACTGGCAGGCCATCGCCCTCGCCGACGCCAACGGCCTCAAGGCGGAGGACATCCTCCCGCACGCCACCGAGACGATGGCCGCGATGCCGAACTTCCTCGCGTTCTACACGAAGCGCATCGACGCGGGCGACCACAGCGGAGACGTGGACCGGCTGGCCATGGGCATGGCCAGCGTCGAGCACGTCCTGCACACCAACGCCGACGCGGGAGTCAACACCGCGCTGCCGGCCGCGGTGGTCGAGCTCTTCCGCCGCGGGATGAACGCCGGGCACGAGGCGGACAGCTTCTCCAGCCTGGTGGAGCTGCTCAAGAAGAACCAGGTCTGACCTTCCGGGCAGCGGTGCCCCGTCCCCCATGCGCATTGCCCTGGCCGCAGATCCCCCGTCGGCCAGGGCAATGCACCACCGGTGCACGAGGCACGCCGCAGGGCCCGGACCGCCTCCGAGGGAGGTCCGGGCCCTCACGGCGTGAGGTGTGTGCGTACGGCGCCGGTCAGGGCGCGCAGCCGCGCGTCGGCCTGCCGCAGCGAGTGCCGGGCCGCCGCGAGCCGGTCCCGGGTGGCCGGGTCCGGCAGCGCGTCGCACTCGTCGAGGAGCAGCCGGGCGGTCGCGATGGCCTCGGCCACGCCGTCCCGCAACTCCCTCGAGTAGACGTCGAGGACGGACTGCAGGACGGCGCGCGCCTGGGCCATGAGGGGCTCGCGAAGGGACTCGTCCCCGTGGGCCGGGCCGGACGGGGCCGGCAGGGCCGCCTCGAAGCGGCGTAGTACCGCGTCGAGTTGCTCGGCGGGCAGAGGCCGGCGGGCCGGAGTGCGGCCGGCCCGCCGGCCTCTGCCCGCCTGTCGTGCGGAACGGGCGAGCCCCTGTTGGAGGGCCTCGGTGAAACCGGGGCCGATGACGATGTCCCAGTCGTCACGTGCCGGGGTGGTCACCGCGAGGTCGAAGCGGCCCGCTGGAAGCCGCCGCTGAAGAAGAGCAGCCCGTCCTGCCCGTCGCCGCGGCTGGACCCCACGACGTCGCCGATGAAGATCGAGTGGTCGCCGACGTCGTAGGCCTCGGACAGCTCGCACTCCAGCCAGGCCAGCGAACCCTCGAGCAGGGGCGCTCCGGTGCGCGGGCCGGGTGACCAGTCGACGTCCGCGAACTGCGGCGGCCCGAGCGGCCGTTGCTTGTCCGCGAAGAACCGGGCCAGACCCTCCTGGCCGGCTCCCATGATCGACACGCCGAAGTGGCCCGCCGTGAGGATGGCCTTGTGCATCACCGCGCTGTGAGCGACGGAACACAGGACGGACGGCGGCTCCAGGGAGACCGAGGTGAAGGCGTTCGCCGTCATGCCGTGGATGTGCTCACCGCCGACGGACAGCACGGTGACCCCGGTGGCGAACAGGGACATGACCTCGCGCAGCGGAGCCGGATTCGCCGCGGGTCCCGGCGAAATGGCCACGTCTGTTGATAAGGAATTCACGCCGTGCCTTTCATAAGATCCATGTCCTGAAAGTACTTCCATTGTCGGGCCGTAAGGGAATCTGCGAGTAACTGTCCACTCAGCAGGTGGTGCAGGGAATAGTCGGTTACCGTCCAGTGAGCCGCCGTTGATGTCCGGTCACGGTTCTCTGAGTAGCCTCGTGTTGTTTCTCAAAGAGAGACTTTCGATCAGGATCAGAGGTCGCATGAACACCGTGAAAACCGTCTCTGCCGAGCCGCAGCTCGCGGAACCGTACTTGCTCGGATGGCTCTCGTCGGTCGGCCTTGACGTTGAATACGTCCGCGCCGAAGGAAATACCCTCTACTACCTCGACGAGAACGCCGCCGAAGTCCCCGTACTCGACTTCGCGGGCGGCTACGGATCACTGATCCTCGGGCACAACCACCCGGAGATCACGGCGTACGCACAAGAGCTCATGGCGGCCCAGACCCCCGTGCACGCGCAGTTCTCGCGGCACCCGTACGCCAATGACGTGGCCGTCGCGCTCAACCGGATCCTGCGGCGGGAGCTCGGTACGGACGAGGACTTCGCCGCGATCTTCGCGAACACCGGCGCGGAGGCGGTCGAGGCGGCCGTCAAGCATGCCGAGCTCGACCGCGTGCTGCGCCTCCAGGACCTGCGGGCCCGCCTGGCGGCGAACCTGGCGGCGGCCGAGGAGGCAGTGGCGGGCGGGGCGTCCGTGGCGCAGGAGGCGTACGGGCTCGCCGGAGTGGACGCCGGGGCGGGGTTCGGCGCGCTGGTGGACGAGATCGAACGCCGCAACGCGGAGCAGTTCGGCCGGCCGCCGGTGTTCCTGGCCCTGGAGGGCGGTTTCCACGGCAAACTCGTCGGCAGCGTCCAGCTCACCCACAACGAGGGCTACCGGAGCCCGTTCGGGGCGCTCGCGACGCCCGCGCGCTTCCTTCCCGCCGGCAACGCTCAGGCACTGAAGGCCGCGATCGAGGCGGAGCGGGCCACTGTCCTCGACCTCGTCGTCGAGGGCGGCCGGGTCGTGGCCGCGGAGACCGACTCGCCCGTGTTCTGCGCCTTCGTCCTGGAGCCCATCCAGGGAGAGGGCGGTATCCGGGTCCTGTCCGAGGAGTTCGCCCGGGACATCCAGCTGGCGTGCGCGGAGATCGACTGCCCCGTCATCGTGGACGAGGTGCAGAGCGGCATGGGGCGCAGCGGCGACTTCCTCGCGAGCTCGGCCCTCGGCCTGCACGGCGACTACTACGCTCTGGCCAAGAGCCTGGGCGGCGGCGTGGCCAAGACCTCCGTCATGCTGACCCGGCAGTCGAGGTACCGCTCGGAGTTCGAGCTGGTGCACAGCTCGACCTTCGCCAAGGACGCCTTCTCCTGCCTCATCTCGAAGAAGGTCCTGGAGCTCCTGGAGGCTGACAACGGGGCGGCGTACGGGGTCATCCGCGAGCGCGGCGCCCTCCTCGAGGGGACCCTCCAAGCGGTGCGCGCCGACTACCCGGACGTGGTGAAGGACGTGCGGGGGCGGGGCCTGATGCTCGGCCTCGAATTCCACGACCAGTCCGGATCGGCATCGGCCGCCATCCGCGAGAGCGCCCCGCTGTTCGGCTACACCGTCGCCGGCTACCTGCTGCGCGAGCACCGCATCCGTACCTTCCCGACCGCGAGCGCCGTCAACACGCTGCGGTTCGAGCCGTCGCTGTACCTGACCGACGCGGAGATCGGACAGTTGGACAAGGCGCTGCGCGCCGTCGCCGAGCTGCTGCGCGACCATGACGGCGCCGGTCTCACCGGGATCGCGGACGCGGCCTGATCCCGCGGTGAAGGCCGGACGACGGACCGTGCCGGCGCCTGTCCGGCACCCGCGCGGTCCGCGTCCGGCGGCGCACCCGGCTCCCCGGTACCCGCCCGGGACCGCCCCGGTCACACGGCCACGGGGGTCCCCGGCAGATCCCGCAGGACCTCGGCGGCGGGCGTGGCGCCGGGCAGCGCTGACAGCAGCGTGAGCGTGGACACCTGGCGCTTGCCTCCACCCCAGCCCGGGCGGCGGTCGAGCAGTTCGGGCCGGGCGGTGGCGATGGCGAGCAGCGGCGCGTTGCCGGCGCCGTCGGTGAGCCGCTCGAGGCGGTCGAGGAACGCGTCGTCGGCACGGTGCACGTCGTCGAAGAGGACCACGACCGGCTCGAGCCGGGCGGCCGCGGCGAGGAACTCCACCCAGGTGTCCAGGATCTCCCCCGGACGCCCGCCGTGGGTCTGCGTCCGCCCGGGGAGCAGCGGCAGCAGCATCCCGTGCAGCCGGGCGCGGCGGCTCGCGGTGACCGGCAGCTGCCACAACGCGGCGGCGAGCTTGTCCCGTGCTTCCCGGGCGGAGTCGCGGGGCCGCAGTGAGCAGTAGGCCGCGAGGGTCTGCGCGGCGAGGGACAGTGCCCCGTCCTCGATGGGCTCCCGCGCGGCGAGGACCCGGGGGGAGGGCCGCTGCTGTTTGGCGAGACCGCGTCTGAACTCTGTGAGCAGATGGGTCTTGCCCACCCCGGGCGCACCGAGCACGGTCACCAGGTGTGGTACCGAACGGTGCTTGCCCCAGTCGAGCAGGCCGTTCAGGACGCCGAGCTCGTAGGTGCGGTCGGCCGGGATGCCCGGGTCCGTCGCCAGCGTGGCGAGCGCCTGCCAGATGTCCGGCACGTCACCCGCGGGCCGGCAGGCCACCGCCGGTCCGGCGGCCAGGCGGGTCGCACCGCTCATCCACACCTCGCCGTCCGGCACTTGGGCCAGCAGGGTCCGCCCGTCGTCGAGCAGCGCCCCTACGGCGGACAGCGGTGACACGGTGCCGTTGGCGTCGGAGCGGGTCCGCACCAGGGCCTGCCCGGTGGTCACGGCGGCTCGCAGCGAGGGGCCGCGCCTGGAGGCGAAGCGGTCCCGCAGGTCCAGTGCCGCGCGTACCGCGCGCTCCGCGTCGTCGTGGTGCAAGCCGCGTACGCCGAACAGGGCGAGCGAAACCGAGCCGATCGTGGCCACGACGGTGCCTCCGAACCGCTCGATGACCTGCCCGATGGCATCGCCCGCGCTGCCGAGCGTGGTGTCGATCTCGCCGGGGTACGCCTCGGGGAGGGCTTCGTGGGACATGCCGACCAGGACGGCACTGACCTGGATGCGCTCGGTCACGGTGGTGCCGGAGTGCCGCATGGCGGTGGCCGTGGCCGTGGCGGGGGGCGCGACCGGGGGTGTGACCGGTTCCGGTTCGGATACCGGTTCCGCAACGCGGACATGGGGGGAAGAGGGGCCCGCTCCCGGGCGGTTCAGCGGCGTGGACTGGTGCGGCACCGTGATCGTCGGCCGCTGTCGCGGCGGGCGCTGCTCGGTGTGCGCGCTCAGAGCCGGGTCGTGGGTCAGGATCGAGTGCTGGAGCATCTGCAGACCCCGGCCCGGCTCCAGGCCCAGGTTCTCCACCAGCGAGCTGCGGACCCGGTCGTAGACGTTCAGGGCGTCGGCCTGCAGGCCGCACCGGTACAGGGCGGTCATCAGCTGGCCGCACGCCCGCTCCCGGAGCGGCTCCGATTCGACCATGGTCGTCAGGTCCCCGAGTATCGCCCGGTGGCGACCGCAGGCCAGTTCGGCCTCGAAGTAGTCCTCCAGGGCGTCGAGGCGGGCACGGCGCACCGATTCCAACTCCGGCCAGGCGATGCCCGATTCCATCAGATCGGCGAGGATGGGGCCGCGCCAGAGATCGAGTCCCTCCCGCAGCAGCCGTGCGGCGGCCTCGGGGCCGTCGGAGGCGAGCGCTGCCCGCCCCTCGGTCACCTTCCGCTGGAAGACCGACAGGTCGACGTGTTCCGGGTCGACCTGGAGGGCGTAGCCGGGGGCCCGGGTCACGAGCTCGGGTGCGCTCCCGCCGGCCGGGGCGGAGCCGGCGGCCAGAATGGAACGCAGTCCCCATACGGCGTTGTGGAGGATCTTCCGGGCCGTCGTCGGTACTTCCTCCGAGTCCCACAGCGCCTGCATCAGTTCGCTGGTCGCGGCCACCCGGTTGGCGCGCAGCAGCAGATAGCCGAGTGTCGCCCGCTGCTTGGTGCCACCCAGCGCGATCAGCTTCCCGTCAACCGTCACTTCCAGGGGTCCGAGTAATCTGAATTGCATGCGAGTCCTTGCTTCTAAGGAGAGGGTCTTTCCGGTGGGGGTGGTTGATCTGCTGCTTTTTCCTGCAATTCGCAACGCGTTCATCTGGACTTCGAATATCCTCGCCGGTGCTGTCGTGAAAACACTGGCCGCCACTATGACATGGGGTTCTTGAGGTCTTCTTGAAGTCCGAGTGGGCTCTCTACGGAAGGCGATCCATTGTGACGGCGGTCACGACGAGGCCGTTCCCCGTACGCCACCGGCCGTCGAAAGCGGTGACGTTGAATCCGTTTACCGGGGGCCCCGGGACCAGCAGGTCGGCGCGGAACGTGCTCGTGGCCAGATCGAGGGTGATCAAGGCCTCGTCGAAGTCCAGCGGGCGCCCGGTGAGCGGGAACCACGCCTTGTACACGCTCTCTTTGGCACTGAACAGCAGCCGGTCCCAGCAGACGGCGGGGCGTCGCGCGGCGAGGGCGCGTACCCGGGCGCGCTCCTGCGGCAGCGAGATCAGCTCCAGGATTCCGGGATCGGGCAGCGGCTCGTTGGGCTCGGCGTCGCAGCCGATCGACAGCGCGTCACCGCGACGGGCCACCGCCGCGGCCCGGTAGCCCCGGCAGTGCGTCATGCTGCCTACGATGCCGTCCGGCCAGCGGGGTGCGCCGCCCGTGCCGGGCAGGAGCGGCGCCGGCGGCAGCCCGAGCCGGGCGAGGGCCTCTCGGGCGCAGCGCCGTACGGAGGCGAACTCCCGGCGCCTGGCGGCCACGGCGCCCGCCACGACGCGCTCCTCCTCGGGGAAGAGGGGCGCAGCGGCCGGATCGTCGCGGAACAGCTCGGCCGTGGCGACGGACGGGGGGAGGACGGAACTGATCATGCCGGGCCGGGGGTCATGCCTTCACGCCTTCGCATACCTCTTCAGGCCTTCACGCTTGCGCCTTCATGCCCGCGCGCCGGAGGCCGACAGGGACGCGGAGAGGAGGGCGCTGATGGCCGCCGTGTGGTCGTCGAGGAAGAAGTGCCCGCCGGGGAAGACCCTCAGGCCGAAGTCGCCCGTGGTGTGCTCCTCCCACGCGGCGGCCCGCGCGACCGGCACCACCGGGTCCGTGTCGCCGACCAGCGCGGTCATCGGGACGGGGAGCGGGGCGCTCTCCTGCCAGGAGTACGAGCCGAGCGCCCCGTAGTCGGCGCGCAGCGCCGGCAGCACCATGTCGAGCAGCTCCGGGTCGTCGAGCACCGCGTTTCCGGTCCCGCCGAGCCGGCGGACCGCCGCGATCACCGCGTCGTCGCCGTGGAGCCGGTCGTGGACGCCGGGCCGGGGGGAGGGGGCGCCGCGGCCGGAGAGGAACAGCCGGCCGGGTGCGGGCGATCCCGACGCGAGGAGCCGGCGGGTGGTCTCGTAGGCGAGGACCGCGCCCATGCTGTGGCCGAAGAAGGCATAAGGGGCGGCGGTCAGCGGGCGGATCTCCCGGGCCAGCGCGTCGGCGTGCCCGGTGATGCTCTCGAACGGGCTCTCCAGGCGGCGGTCCTGACGGCCCGGATACTGGACGGCGAGCACGTCGGCACGGCCCGCGAGCGCCCGCGACAGGGGTACGAAGGCGCTGGCGGCGCCGCCGGCGTGGGGGAAGCAGACCAGGCGCGGGGCGCTCTCGGGGGCGGGGCCGAACCGCCGGAACCATGTGCTGTTCACTGTTTCCCTTTCCGGGGGGCTGGTGCCTCCCGGCGCCAGGCGGTGGGACCGGCGAGCCGGCCTGAGGGGGCGCGTCGGCGTGAGGAGGCGCGTCGGCGTGAGAGGGCGCGTCGGCGTGGCGGGGCGCGCCGGGCCCGGACGGAAGACCGTACGGGCCCGGGCGGGTGCTACTCGGGGAGCAGGCTGCCGGCGACCGGGCGGTCGACAGCCATCAGCCAGCGGCCGTCCTCGACGCGCCGCAGCACGTCCGTGCAGTGGCCCTCCAGGTGGACCGGCTCGCCGTTCGGACCCGTGCTCTCCACGCTGAACTTCACGCCGATCAGGGCCACGTCGCCGGCCACGTACGAGTGCGTGATCTCGGCCTTCAGGAACGGCTTGGGAGCGAGGAACTCCTTGAAGAAATTCGTCCGCGCTTCCCCGGTGAGCGGCTCGCCGGAGAAGTTGGAGATCGCGTCGGCGCGGTAGACCGAGTCGAAGAGAGCGCCGTCACCCGAGTTGAAGAGCTGGATGAAGATCTCGTTCTGGGTTTCCCCGTCGGCGGTGAGATCCGGATGGTTCGGGTCGAAGTCGATGGTGATACCGGGAACGCTCATGGGATGGGACCCCACTTTCCTTGGTGTGGACGCGGTGCTGCGGTCTCGGGTCGGGTGTCGTTTACTGCTGCTGCTCGCCGTACGGGTCGTCGATCGCGTAGAGCCAGTTGCCGTCCTCGTTCCTGCGCAGAACATCCACGCCGACACCGGTGAGCAGCTCGGGGGCGCCCGCGTCGTCGACCGTCGCGATGGACCAGTCCACGATCAGCAGAGCGGTGTCGCCGGTGACGAACAACTGCCGGGGCCGGGCGCTCATCTTGGGCTTCCGGGCCAGGAAGTCCTTGACGGAGTCCTCGCGCTCCTTGCCGGTGAGCGGCTTGCCCGGCTCCCAGACCGCTATGGCCTCCGGGGTGTACATCGCGTTCACGGCATCGGCGTCGCCCGAGTTGAAGGCTGCTTCATACAGGGCGGTGTGCTTTTCGACATCGCTGGTCAGATCACTCATGGCGACTGCTCCTATTTTCTAGCGGGCCTGACGTCAAGGAATTTGCAAACGTCCGCGCAGATCTGTCCAGAATGTAAGTCGGGCGGCCTCATCCGCGGTTCACCGGTCAGTAACGAATCGACCATCTCGCGGCGCCTCCATGCGGTTACCGCAGGGTGAGTGCATGTTGAGAGGAGTCGGCTGGATCGGTTCTATGGTCGATTGATGCGGGTTCCGGTGTCCGGGACTTTCGAAAGCTTTGAATACAGCCAGGAAAGGGCAGCCGAGCGCGATGACGAATAATCGCAATTCTTTGGAGAGTCAGGCGCCGCGCGGAAACGACGGGGCCATAGCGGTCATCGGCATGTCCTGCCGGCTTCCCGGAGCGCAGAGCCCGGAGGCCTTCTGGCAGTTGCTCCGCAGCGGCACCGAGGCGATCACCGACATGCCCCCCGGCCGCTGGAGCACCACCGAGCCGGACGCCGGACCGGGCATGCGCCGCGGTGGATTCCTCGACTCCGTCGGCGACTTCGACGCAGGCTTCTTCGACATCTCGCCGCGCGAGGCCACGGCCATGGACCCGCAGCAGCGCCTCGTCCTCGAACTCGCCTGGGAGGCCCTGGAGGACGCCGGGATCGTCCCGCGGAGCCTGCGCGAGACCCGTACCGCAGTCTTCGTCGGCACCCTGCGCGACGACTACACCAGCCTGGTCAACCAGTACGGCGAACAGGCCATCACCCAGCACACCATGACCGGCGTCAACCGGGGCATCATCGCCAACCGCGTCTCCTACCACCTGGGTCTGCGCGGGCCGAGCCTGACCGTCGACGCCGCCCAGTCCTCGTCCCTGGTGGCCGTGCACCTGGCCTGCGAGTCGCTGCGCTCGGGCGAGTCGACCACCGCCATCGCCGCCGGCGTCAACCTCAACCTCCTGGACGCGAGCGCGGTGACGGAGGAGCGCTTCGGCGGCCTGTCCCCGGACGGCACCACCTACACCTTCGACGCCCGCGCCAACGGGTTCGTACGGGGAGAGGGCGGAGGCGCCGTCATCCTCAAGCCCCTGGCGCAGGCCGTCGCGGACGGCGACCGCATCCACGGCGTCATCCGGGCCAGCGCCGTGAACAACGACGGCGCCACGGCCGGCCTGACCGTCCCCAGCGGCCAGGCACAGCAGCAGGTGTTCCGCGAGGCCTACGAGAAGGCCGGTACGGACCCCTCCGAGGTCCAGTACGTGGAACTGCACGGCACCGGCACCCCCGTCGGCGACCCCATCGAGGCGGGCGCCCTGGGCAGGGTGCTCGGCGCCGCGCGCGCCCCCGGCGACCCGCTCCTGGTCGGCTCGGCCAAGACCAACGTCGGCCACCTGGAGGGCGCCGCCGGCATCGTCGGCCTCCTCAAAGCCCTGCTGAGCCTCACCCACCGGGAGATCCCGGCCAGCCTCAACTACGAGACCCCCAACCCGGCCATCGACCTCGACGGCCTCGGCCTCGCCGTGGCGAGCGAGCTCACCGGGTGGCCGCATCCCGAGCGGCCCCTGGTCGCCGGGGTCTCCTCGTTCGGCATGGGCGGCACCAACGTGCACGTCGTGGTCGAGGAGGCCCCGGGCGCCGAAGGCCGTGGGCGCGCCGGCGGCGCCGGGGGAGCCGAGCCGGCCGGGGAAGCCGCGCCCGGCCTCCTGCCCTGGGTGCTCTCCGCCAAGAGCGCCGACGCCCTGCGCGCCCAGGCGGCCAAGCTGCACACCCTCGTGACCGAGGGCGACGCCGACCCCGCTGACATCGGCTGGTCATTGGCCACCACCCGCACCTCCTTCGATCACCGGGCGGTGGTCGTGGGCGCGGATCGTGCGGGGCTGCTCGCCGGCCTGAAGGAGCTCGCGGGCGGGCTGCCTGGTGAAGGCGCCGGCGTGGTGGCCGGTCAGGTTCAGGGTGGTCGGACGGCGTTCTTGTTCACGGGTCAGGGTTCTCAGCGTGTGGGGATGGGGCGTGAGTTGTATGAGGTTTTTCCGGTGTTTGCGGAGGCGTTTGATGCGGTGGCGGCGGTGTTGGATCCGTTGTTGGAGCGTCCTGTTGGTGAGGTGATCGTTTCGGGTGAGGGGTTGGATTCGACGGGGTTTGCGCAGCCTGCGTTGTTTGCTGTCGAGGTGGCGTTGTTCCGGTTGGTGGAGTCGTGGGGTGTGGTGCCTGATTTTGTGGTGGGGCATTCGGTGGGTGAGTTCGCGGCGGCTCATGTGGCGGGTGTTTTGTCGTTGGGGGATGCGGCTCGGTTGGTGGCGGCTCGTGCGGGGTTGATGCAGGGGTTGGCGCTGGGTGGTGCGATGGTCGCGGTGGAGGCGGCTGAGGAGGTGGTGCGGCCGCTGTTGGGCGGGGGTGTGGATCTGGCGGCGGTGAATGGGCCGGGGTCGGTGGTGTTGTCGGGTGATGAGGCTGCGGTGCTGGGTGTGGTGGAGCGTCTTGTGGCCGGGGGGCGGCGGGTGAGGCGTTTGTCGGTGAGTCATGCGTTTCATTCGTTGCGTATGGATCCGATGTTGGAGGAGTTTCGGCGGGTTGCGGAGGGGGTGGTGTATGGGGTGCCGCGGATGGGGGTGGTGTCGACGCTGACGGGGCGGGTTGCTGTTGGTGGGGAGTTGCGCAGTGCCGCGTATTGGGTGGATCAGGTGCGGGGGACGGTGCGGTTTGCGGATGCGGTGGAGACGTTGGTCGGGGAGGGTGTGGGGTCGTTTCTTGAGTTGGGGCCTGATGGTGTGCTTTCGGCTTTGTGCGGGGGTGTGCCGGTGTTGCGCAGGGGTCGGGGTGAGGTGCGGTCTTTGCTGGCGGCTGTGGCTGCGGTTCATGTGCGGGGGACGGGTGTTGATTGGGGGGCGTTCTTCGCGGGGAGTGGTGCCCGGCGGGTCGCGTTGCCCACCTACGCCTTCCAGCGCCGGCGCTACTGGCTGGAGCCCCAGGGCGTCATGCCGGCCGCGCTTGCCGCCCTCGGCGCCGGAACCGGCCGCACCGGCCATCCGCTCCTCGGCTCACCCATCACGGTGGCCGGCTCTCACCAGATCCTGTTCACCAGCCGGCTCTCGCCGGAGAGCCATCCCTGGCTCGGGGAACACCGTGTCCTCGGCTCGTCCGTCCTGCCCGCCTCCGCGCTGGTCGAACTGTCGATCCACGCCGGCGATCTGATCGGCTTCCCCCACCTGGACGAGCTCCACCTGCGGGTGCCGCTGGCGCTGCCGGAGGAGGGCAGTGTCCAGATCCAGCTCCGGGCCGGTACACCCGACGGAACCGGTCGGCCCGGGCTGTCCCTGTACTCCCGGCCCGATGACGACGGCGCCCCCTGGACCCTGCACGCCGAAGGGTGGTACCTCACCGACGGGACGCCCCTGACCGCGACCCCCGCCACCTGGGACGGGGGAGGCGAGGGACTCGTCACCGAAATCCGGCTCCCCGAAGAGCTGGCCGCCGAAGCGGGACGCTACGTACTGCACCCGATGCTGCTGACGGAGGCCCTGGCCGGCCGCTCCGTCGACCCGGTCGCCGGCCAGGTCCCGATCGCCACCGCATGGCGTGGCGTACGGCTGTACGCCACGGGTGCCACCGCCGCCACGGCCCGTGTCATCGAGATCGGCGAGGCCGAATACGGGCTACAACTCACGGACGCAACAGGCCAGTTGGTGGCTTCCGTGGACTCGATCACCTTCAGCGGCATACCCGAGGAGCAGTTCCGGACGCCCGCCGGCGGTGATGGACCGGGCCGCGAGTCGCTCTTCCACCTCGACTGGACGCCCGCCACGGTGCCCCCGCCCGCCGCCACACCCGCCTGGGCGGTCCTGGACCCGGACCACCCCGGCGAGAACCGCTATCCGACCCCCGCAGCCGTGGCCGAGGCCATTGCCTCAGGCAGCCGGTTCGATACCGTCCTGCTGCCCTGGCCCCCGGCCGCGCCCGGCGCGGACCAGGCCGCCGCCGCGCACCTCGCGACCCGGCGCGCCCTGGCCCTCGTACAGGAGTGGCTGGCCGATGACCGTCTGGAGGACACCCGGCTGGTCGTGGTGACCTCGGGAGCGGTGGCGGCCCGGCAGGGTGAGGACGTCACCGACCTGGCGGGGGCTGCCGTCTGGGGGCTCTTGCGTTCGGCCCAGTCGGAGTTCCCCGACCGGATCGTCCTCATCGACACCGACACCGACGCCGACGCCGACGCCAGCACCGACACCGACACCGACACCGGCACCGATACCGGGGCTGCCACGGAGGAGTACGCCGCCCGGCTCGCCGCGTCCGGGGAACCGCAGGCTGCCCTGCGTGCGGGCAAGGTGCTCCTGCCGCGCCTGCGGCACGTCCCGGCGGAGGCCCCGATCGAGGGGACGGCCGTCTGGAGGAGCGACGGCACCGTACTCGTCACCGGTGCGGGCGCCCTCGGCGCCGAGATCGCCCGCCACCTCGTCGCCACCCACGGCGTCTCCCGGTTGCTGCTCCTCTCCCGCACCGGGGAACAGGCCGACGGCCTCGGCGAACTCCTCGACGAGCTCAGGCCCGGCGGCGCGCACGTCTCCTGCGTCGCCATCGACGCCGCCGACCGGAAGGCCCTTGCCGAGGTCCTCGACGCGATCCCGGCCGAGCACCCGCTGACCGCCGTCGTCCACACCGCCGGAGCACTCGACAACGGGCTCGTCCCGGCGCTGACCGGCGACCGCCTCGGGGCGGTGCTCCGCCCGAAGACGGACGCAGCCTGGAACCTGCACGAGCTCACCCGCGACAAGGAGCTGGCCGCCTTCGTGCTGTTCTCCTCCGCGGTGGGTGTCCTCGGCGGCCCCGGCCAGGCCAACTACGCGGCCGCAAACGCCTTCCTGGACGCGCTCGCCGCGCACCGCCGCGCCCAGGGGCTGGCCGCCACCTCCATCGCCTGGGGTACGTGGGCGCTCGGCGGCCTCAACGCCGGACTCGACGAGGCCGACCTCATCCGCCTCACCCGCGACGGCTTCCGGCTCATCGAACGGGCCGAAGGACTCGCCCTCTTCGACCGCGCGGCGGCTGACGGCCGGGCCGCGCTTGTCGCCGCCCCGATGGACCTGGCAGCCGTACGGGCCCAAGGCCGCGTGCCGGCGCTGCTGAGTGCGCTCACCGCCCCACAGGGCCGCCGGGTCGTAGCGGCTTCCCCGACCGCCGCCGCCGGCGGCGGGCAATCGGCCGAACTCGCCGCCACACTCGCACCTTTGGGCCAGGCCGAACGGGAGCGGCTGCTGCTCACCCTCGTACGCACCGACGTGGCGGCCGTTCTCGGCCGCACGGACCCCGAATCCATCGCCCCCCAACGCGCCTTCCAGGACCTCGGCTTCGACTCGCTGACCGCCGTCGAGCTGCGCAACCGGCTCTCCGGCGCCACCGGAGTCAAACTGCCCGCCACCCTGGTCTTCGACCACCCCACCCCCGAAGCCCTCACCGCCTGTCTCCTCGAACTCCTGGTCCCGCCGGAGCCGGATGCCCGACAGGTCGTGCTGGCCGAACTCGACCAGCTGGAGGCCCTGTTGGCGGCGCTCGCCGACGACCCCGCGGACCGGGCCGAGGTCTCCGCCCGGCTGCGGCGACTGCTGTCCCGTATCGATGGGGCCGGCAGCCCGTCCGGGGAGGAGCCGGGCGACGACGCCGTCGACGCACTGGAGTCGTCCTCCGTCGAAGACCTCTTCAGCTTCATCGACGAGCAACTCGGGCGCCCCGCCACCTGATCCGGCCGCTCTCCCGACCATCCGAGCCTTCTTCGCCCGAGGAGCAAGAACCCGATGTCCAACCCGTCCAACGAAGAGAAGCTGGTCGAATACCTCAAGCGGGTGACCGTCGATCTGCAGAAGGCGAACCGCCGGATCTCCGAAATGGAGGCCGCCGACGCCGAGCCGATCGCCATCATCGGCATGGCCTGCCGCTTCCCCGGTGGGGTGACGACACCGGACGACCTGTGGAAGCTGGTGGAAGCCGGCACGGATGCCATCAGCGAGTTCCCCACCGACCGCGGCTGGGACCTGGAGTCCCTGTACGACCAGGATCCGACCCGCCCCGGCACCGCGTACACCCGCGAGGGCGGCTTCCTCCACGACGCCGGCCTCTTCGACCCCGCGTTCTTCGGGATCTCGCCCCGTGAGGCGCTCGCCATGGACCCGCAGCAGCGGCTGCTGCTGGAGACCGCCTGGGAGACCTTCGAGCAGGCCGGTATCGACCCCGACACCCTGCGCGGCAGCCGGACCGGCGTCTTCGCCGGGGTCATCGAGCAGAGCTACCTGGGCCTCGACGGTCCCGAGGAGTTCGAGGGCTACCTGCTGACCAGCAAGCTCTCCAGCATGGCCTCGGGCCGCGTCGCCTACGCACTCGGCCTCGAGGGCCCCGCGCTCTCCGTGGACACCGCCTGTTCCTCTTCGCTCGTGGCCCTGCACCTGGCGGCGAACGCGCTGCGCCGCGGCGAATGCGAGATGGCGCTCGCGGGCGGCGCCACGGTCACCGCCACCCCCGGCGGTTTCGTCGACTTCTCCCGGCAGCGGGGGCTGGCGCCCGACGGCCGGATCAAGTCCTTCTCCGGCGACGCGGACGGCACCAGCTGGTCGGAGGGGGTGGGCCTGCTGCTGGTGGAGCGGCTTTCGGATGCCCGCCGCAAGGGTCATCGGGTGCTTGCGGTGCTGCGTGGTTCGGCCGTCAACCAGGACGGTGCGTCGAATGGTCTGACGGCGCCGAACGGTCCGGCGCAGGAGCGGGTGATCCGTCAGGCTCTCGCTGATGCGCGGCTGGGTGTGGCGGATGTGGATGTGGTGGAGGCGCACGGTACGGGTACCCGGCTCGGTGACCCGATCGAGGCGCAGGCGCTGCTGTCCACCTACGGCCAGGGCCGGCCTGCCGACCGGCCGCTCTACCTCGGCTCCCTCAAGTCGAACATCGGCCACACCGTCGCGGCGGCCGGCGTGGGCGGCGTCATCAAGATGATCCAGGCCATGCGCCACGGCATCCTCCCCAAGAGCCTGCACATCGCCGAACCCACGCCGATGGTCGACTGGGAGTCCGGCGCTGTCGAGCTGCTCACCGAGGCCCGCCCCTGGCCTGCGACCGGCGCCCCGCGCCGGGCGGCCGTCTCCTCCTTCGGTGTCAGCGGCACCAACGCCCATGTCGTCATCGAGCAGGCGCCCGACGTGAGCGTTGCCGGTGCGGGGGAGGGGGCGGCGGGTCCGGACGCCGCCGTGCCCGTGGTTCCGTGGGTGGTGTCCGGGAAGACGGCGGATGCCTTGCGGGAGCAGGCGCGCCGTCTGCACGAGCGTGTCGTGTCCGACGCGTCGCTCCGTCCTCTCGACGTCGGGTTCTCCCTCGCAGCCGGCCGTGCCGCCCTCGATCACCGGGCCGTGGTCACCGGTGCGGATCGTGAGGGGTTGCTCGCCGGCTTGGAGGGGATTGCGGGCGGGCTGCCGGATGAGGGTGCCGGGGTTGTGGTCGGTCAGGTTCTGGGCGGTCGGTCCGCGTTCCTGTTCACGGGCCAGGGTGCGCAGCGTCCGGGCATGGGCCGTGAGCTGTACGAGGCCTTCCCGGTCTTCGCGGCTGCCTTCGACGAGACGCTGTCCCACCTGGACGGCTCGCTGCGCGAGGTGGTGTTCTCGGGTGAGGGCCTGGACCAGACGGGTCACACGCAGCCTGCCCTGTTCGCCCTTGAGGTCGCGCTGTTCCGGCTGGTCGAGTCGTGGGGTGTGAAGCCCGACGTTCTGGCCGGTCACTCGATCGGCGAGATCGCCGCCGCACATGTGGCAGGTGTCCTGTCGCTTGAGGACGCCGCGGCCCTGGTGTCGGCGCGCGGCCGTTTGATGCAGGCGCTGCCCGCCGGTGGTGCGATGGTGGCCGTGCAGGCGTCGGAGGAGCAGGTTCTCCCGCTGCTCGCCGGCCGCGAGGCGTCGGCCGGCATCGCGGCGGTCAACGGTCCGACGGCGGTGGTCCTTGCGGGCGTCGAGGCCGACGTCCTGGAGATCGCCGGTTCGCTGGGGGTGAAGTTCAAGCAGCTCGCGGTCAGCCACGCCTTCCACTCGCCTCTGATGGAGCCGATGCTGGAGGACTTCCGCCAGATCGTGGCCGGGCTCACGCTCAACGCCCCGCAGATTCCGATCATCTCCACGGTCACCGGCCGGCCGGCCACGGCGCAGGAGCTGACCTCGGTCGACTACTGGGTCGACCACGTCCGCCGCCCCGTCCGCTTCGCCGACGCGGTCCGCACCATCGCGGCCCAGGGCATCCAGTCCCTGCTCGAACTCGGCCCCGACGCCGTCCTGTCCGCCATGACGGCGGAGGTCGAAGGTCTCACGGCCTCGCCGGCGCTGCGCAAGGGCCGTCCCGAGCCCGAGCAGCTCGTCACCTCCCTCGGCCGGCTGTTCACCCAGGGCGTCCCGGTCGACTGGGCGGCGTACTACGAAGGCTCCGGCGCCCACCGCGTCGACCTGCCCACCTACGCCTTCCAGCACCAGCGCTACTGGGTCGAATCGGCTCCCGGCACCGACGCCGCCGCCCTCGGCCTGGCGCCGACCGGTCATCCGCTCCTCGGTGCGGCGGTCGCCGTCGCAGGCGGCGACCAGGCCGTGTTCACCGGCAAGGTGGCGCTGCGTACCCACCCCTGGCTCGCGGACCACACGGTCTCAGGTTTTCCGGTACTGCCCGCGTCGGCCCTGGCCGAGCTGGCAATCCGGGCGGGGGACGAGTTCGGGGCCACCGCCCTCGACGAACTCGCCTTGGAGGCCCCCTTGGTGCTGCCGGAGCGTGGCGCCCTGCAGCTCCAGGTCGGCGTCGGTGCCCCCGATGCCGCCGGCCGCCGCCCGGTCACGGTGCACAGCCGTCCCGACGAGTCCGACGCGCCCTGGACGGGGCATGCCCACGGCACGCTGAGTGTCACCGTTCCCGGGCCCGCCTTCGATCTGAGCGCCTGGCCGCCGGCCGACGCCGAGGAGATCGCCCCCGAGGAGCTGTACGCCGAACTGGGCGCGGCCGGTCTGGAGTACGGGCCCGCGTTCCGCACCCTCACCGCCGCTTGGCGGTGGGGGGACGAGCTCTTCGCCGAGGCGCGGCTCGCCGAGCAGAGTGACGCCGAGGGATTCGTGCTCCACCCGGCACTCCTCGACGCGGCACTGCGCCCGATCCTGGCCGGCGCCGACGGAACTCCGGCCGTCGCGCACTGGCAGGGAGTCCGGATGTACGCGACGGGCGCCACCGCGCTGCGCGTCCGGATCACCCCCGACAGCTCCGGTACCTTCCGCATCCACCTGGCCGATCCGGCCGGGCGGCCCGTCGCCGCCGTCGACGCGGTTGCCGTACGCACCATCGACAGCGGGGCGCTCGCGGCCGCCGCCGACCGGCGCGAGGAGGCGCTCTTCCACATCGACTGGACGCCGCTCGCGCTCGGCCGAACGGACGAGCCCCGCCCGGCGACGCTGGGCGCGGACGGCGGATTCAGGACACCCGCCGAGGTGGCCGAGGCTGTCGCGGCGGGCCGGACCGTGCCCCTGGTGATCAGCCGGATCTCCGCGTCGCCGTACGCGTCGCTGCCCTCGTCGGTGGGGAGCGCCACGGAGGAGGCCTTGGCCCTCGTACAGGAGTGGCTGGCCGATGACCGTCTGGAGGACACCCGGCTGGTCGTGGTGACCTCGGGAGCGGTGGCCGCCCGGCAGGGTGAGGACGTCACCGACCTGGCGGGGGCCGCCGTCTGGGGGCTCTTGCGTTCGGCCCAGTCGGAGTTCCCCGACCGGATCGTCCTCATCGACGCCGACGCCGACGCCGACGCTGAAACCGGTGCCGCCGCGCACGAGTACGTCGCCCAGCTCGCCGCGTCCGGCGAACCCCAGGCCGCCCTGCGCGCGGGCCGGGCGTACGTCCCCCGCCTGGCCCGGCCCGCGCCGCACCCTGCGGCACCAGCCGCCATCCGCGCCGGCGCGGCTCCCGTGGCGGACCGGCCCGGCAGCCCGTGGAGCGCTGACGGCACCGTGCTGATCACCGGAGGCACCGGCAGCCTCGGCGCGCACTTCGCCCGGCACCTCGTGACGGTCCACGGCGTACGCCATCTCCTGCTCACCAGCCGTCGGGGCATGGCCGCGGCGGGAGCGCCCGAGCTGGCGGCCGAACTGACCGCCATGGGCGCCCGGGTGACCATCGGGGCGTGCGACAGCGCCGACCACGACGCGCTCGCGGCGCTCCTCGACTCCGTCCCGGCCGGGCATCCGCTCACCGGAGTGGTCCACGCGGCGGGCGTCCTGGACGACGGTCTGATCGGCTCCCTCACCCCGGCGAGGCTGCGAGCGGTGCTCCGGCCCAAGGTCGACGCCGCGTGGAACCTGCACCGCCTCACCCGCGACATGAACCTCACCGCGTTCGTCCTGTTCTCCTCGATCGCCGCGGTCGTCGGCGGCCCCGGCCAGTCCAACTACGCCGCCGCGAACGGGTTCCTGGACGCCCTGGCTCGGCACAGGCACGCCCGGGGGCGGCCGGCCACCTCGATCGCCTGGGGCCTGTGGGAGCAGGAGGGCGGAATGAGCGGCCACCTCGGCGAGGCCGACCTCGGCCGCATCGCCCGCAGCGGATTCACCCCGGTCCCCTGGGAGCAGGGGACCGCCCTGTTCGACCTCGCCGTCGCGTCCGGCCGCCCCGACATCGTCGCCACCCCGTTGGACACAGCCGTCCTGCGTGAGCGGGACTCCAGGCCTGCGGCGGTCCTCGGCTCGCTGGTACGGCTTCCGGCGCGCCGCCTGGCCGCCCAAGACGGGGAGGGCGCAAGCGGTTCACCGGCCGAGCAACTCGCCGAGAAGCTCGCCGGGCTCGATCCGGCGGGCCGGCGGCAGGCCGTCCTGGACGCGGTGCTCGCCCGGATCGCCGAGGTGCTCGGCCACGCCGACACCTCCGCGATCCGGCCCGACCAGCCGCTGCCCCTGCTGGGGTTCGACTCCCTGACCTCCGTGGAGCTGCGCAACCGGCTCGGCGTGCTGACCGCTGCCAAGCTGCCCGCGACGCTCGTCTTCGACCACCCCACGCCCGCCGCGCTCACCGAGTTCCTGATCTCCGTGCTCGCCGCCGACTCCGGACCGGCCGCCGCGCCGGTACGCGAGGAGAGGGGCTTCGCGGCCGAAATCCGGCTCGCCGAGGACATCCGGCCCGAGGGCGACGTGCTCCGGGTGGCCGAGGACCCGCGGGAGATCCTGCTCACCGGAGCCACGGGCTTCCTCGGCGCCTTCCTGCTGCGGGACCTGCTGCGGACCACCGAAGCCCGCATCCACCTGCTGGTGCGGGGCGCCGACGGGGCGGACGGGCTGGCCCGGCTGAAGGCCAACATGGAGTTCTACCGGCTGTGGGACGAGGTCGACCCGTCCCGTCTGGCGGTCCACACCGGTGATCTCGGTGAACGCCGGCTCGGCCTTCCCGAGGAGGAGTTCGACGAGCTCGCCCGCACGGTCGACGCGGTGTACCACAATGGGGCGCGGGTCCACTGGCTGCACCCCTACAGCGCCCTGCGCGACGCCAACGTAGCCGGTACCGAGGAGGTACTGCGGCTGGCGGCACGGCACCGGACCGTTCCCGTGCACTACGTGTCCACCGTCGGCGTCTTCGCCGGACCGCTGGAGGAGGGCAAGCCGCTGCGGGTCACCGACCCCACGGGGCCGGCCGAGGCGCTGCCGAGCGGTTATCTGCAGAGCAAGTGGGTGGCGGAGCAGATCATCGGCATCGCCCGGGACCGCGGCCTCCCGGTGAACATCTACCGCGTGGACGTGATCTCCGGCGATACGGTCAACGGTGCATGCCAGACACGGGACTTCGTCTGGCTGAGCCTGAAGGGCATCGTGCAGTCCGGGGCCGTCCCGAAGGACACAGCGGGCCGCTTCCACCTGCTGCCCGTCGACTACGTCAGCTCCGCGATCCTGGCCGTCTCGCGGCAGGAGTCCGCGGCCGGGGGGACGTTCCACCTGTTCAACCCGAGCTCGTTCAGCCTCGCCGAGAGCGTGGGCTTCCTGCGCGACCACGGATACGAGCTCACCGAACTGGACTGGAACGCCTGGACCGAGAGCGTGCGATCGGACCGGGACAACGCGCTCCAGCCGCTGCTGCACGCCTTCGAGATGATGACCTCGGACACGGACGGCTTCTACCCGCCGATCGACACCACCGAGACCGAAAAGGCCCTGATCGGCACGGGCATCGCCTGCCCGAAGCTGACCGCGGAACTCTTCGGGCGCTACGTGGAGTTCTTCGTCGAGGCAGGACACTTCCCGCCCGCGTAACCACGTGGTCCTGGGACGCGCGGAGGGGAGGTGGTCTTGACGGGCACCCCCCTCCGCGCCGACTCGATCACCTCGGGCCCGGCCGGCACCATCCGAAACAAACGGCCTACGTCGGGACGGCCGGGGCGAGCATCTCCTCGTGCAGGCGCCGGATCCAGGGGGAGAGCTCCAAACCCAGTTCGTCGCGCAGGACCTGGCGCACCTTCTGATAGGCGTGGAGCGCCTCCGGACGCCGGCCGGCCTGGTGCAGGGCCGAGATCAGCACCCCGTGGAAGCACTCGTTGAGCGGGTATTCCTCGACGAGCGCCCGCAGTTCGGGAACCATCGCGCGCAGCCGTCCCAGGTCCTTCATGGCCCCGATCCGCAGCTCGAACGCTCTGATGCGCAGTTCTTCGAGGCGGACGACGTGCCCCGCCAGAACGTCGCCGGTGCGGATGCTGAAGAGGGCGGAACCGTGCCAGAGCGCAAGCGCCCGGGTCAGTACGTCGACCGCCTCCTCGCTGTTGCCCATCCTCAGCTCGAACTCGCCCCGCGCCACCAGCTGCTCGAACAGCTTGATGTCGACCGAGGCCTCGTCGACCCGCATCACGTATCCGCCCGGCTGGGTGACCAGAGGGGACGGCCCGGCCTGCCGTGCGCCCGTGCCGCGATCCCCCTCCGCCAGCAGCCGGCGCGCATGATGCACATAGGTCTGCAAGGTGTTGAGTGCGGAGCGCGGCGGATTCTGCTGCCACAGCTCCTGAATGAGCATCTCGCGCGGAACGAATTCGTTGGCGCGCATGAGCAGCAGGGCCAGGAGCTGCGAGACCTTGGGTGTTCCTGGCAGCAACACCCTTCCGTGGTCCGTGAGGACCCGGAAGGGGCCCATCAGTTCGTATCGCAAGGCAATTGCTCCTTCCTGAAGCTTTGCATCAGACCTTTCGCGGGGTGTCGCCCCGGACGAGGCCCGAAGGGATAAGGGGCGATGTCGAGATATCCACCTACCTAACGATCTTACGGTGTCCGGTATGCGCAGAACGGGCCCGAGCCGGGCTGGGGTGACGTGCGCGAGCGCGGGGCAGAGCCGGTCGCGCAGGTGGCGTGTGAGGCAGATTTCCGCAGGTCAAAGGCGTCTCTGACGCATACTCGGCCGATGGTTCCGGTGGTCTGCGACAGGGCGGCGGGATGTGGTCACCCCCTCGCCGAGGCCGGCCACATACCGTATGCGCGTTTCTTTAATCGGGAGTTGGCCACTTCGGTTCAGGGGTGCGCGGCATCACTCGCCTTGGCCTGAACTCGGCATTCCCTGCGGCTTCCGACCGATGATCGGCCGCATACCGGAGGATGACTCTCCGCAGAGAGCAACGCCGTGCCCAGTGGGTATGTTTTGGGTCGACACGCCGGGCGAGCAGGCAATTCGACGCCGCCCCGGAAAGCGCGGAAAGCGAACGGTGACGGACAGTCGTCGGAGTCACACGGCTGTCGGACCGCAATGCGGTGCCGGCAGGCACCCACCACGAAGGAATCCACGTGAATCGTCATGGCGGAAATTACGCAGTCTCCTCGGACCGGACCATAGGTCGCCGGTCGCTGCTGAAGGCAGCAGGTGTCACGGCCCTCGCGTCCACGCTGGCCGCCACCACGGCCGGGCGGGCATCGGCCGTGGAGGAACTGGCCTGGGACGCGATCGTCATCGGCGCCGGCTACGCCGGTGGCACGGCTGCCCGTGAGCTGGCGGCCAAGGGCCTGAACACCTTGGTGCTCGAAGCCCGCGACCGGATCGGCGGCCGCATCTGGACCGGCTCCTTCGCCGGCGAGCAGGTCGACATCGGTGGTGGCTGGTTCGGGCCGGGCCAGACCAACGTGGAACGAGAGCTCCAGCGCTACCACATCACCACCAGCCTGGACGTGGCGGCCACCCGCGCGGTCATGCCGAGCGCCACCGGTTTCACAAGCCAGTCTCCGGCCGACGCCTTCGGCCACCTCGGCACGCTCTTCGGCCAGTTCTACGCCGGCTCCGAGACGTACTTCGAGCGTCCCCTGGAGCCGCTGTACCGAAAGGACCTGCTGGCGAGCGTGGACGCCACCTCGCTGGCCGCCCGGCTGGACCAGCTGGGCCTCTCGGCCACCGACCAGAAGTGGATCAACGGTTCCACCTCCGTCTTCGCCGGAGGCCCCAGCTCCTCCGGCGGCCTGGCGGGCATGGCCCAGTGGTTCCAGCTGGCCGGCGGCACGTACGAGGGCTTCGAGTCGACCATGAGCCTCAAGCCCGCGGGCGGTATGGTCTCCATCCTCAAAGCGATGTTCGCGGAGTCCACCGCCAGGATCCGGTACAACTCCCCGGTCACCGCGGTCACCGACACCGGCAGCGGTCTCACCAAGGTCAAGACGGCCGGCGGCCTGGTCTACCAGGCTCCCGTGGTCGTCGTCGCCGTCCCCGTGAACGTCTGGCGGACCATCACCTTCAACCCGGGCCTGCCCAAGGTGCACGCCGACGCGGCCCTGGAAGGCGTCGGGGTGCCGACCGCCACCAAGCTCTGGCTGCAGGTGAGCGGCGTTTCCGACGCCGTCTACGCCCAGGCGCCGGAGGGCTCCCCGATCCTGTTGATGCTGCCGCAGAAGCAGCTCGCCGACGGCAGCCGGCTCTACGTGGCCTTCGCCGGGTCCGGGCTCAACGTCTCCGACGCGGCGGCGGTCAAGGCGGCCGTGCGGGGTCTGGTCCCGGAAGCCACCGTGGTCGACTACCGGGCCATGCAGTGGGGCAAGGAGGCGTACACGCGCGGGGGCTGGGGCCTGCGCAAGCCGGGGCAGCTGCTGCGTCAGCTGCCGGCCATCCAGCAGCCGCACGGGCGCATGGTGTTCGCGGGCTCGGACATCGCGAGCGGCTGGTACGGGGCGTTCGTGGAAGGGGCCATCGAGTCCGGCCTCACCGCCGCACAGCAGGCTGCGGTCATCGCCGGCTGACGGACCGAAGGCGAAGAGCCCCGGCCGGGCAGATGCCCGGCCGGGGCTCCTTCGCTCCACATGTCAACAACACCGCACCGCACAACACACGTGCGGGCGGCGCCGATCGGCGCCGCCCGCACGCTGCTTGGTCCCTTGGTTCCGCACTCCGTGGTTCTTGTGCGCTACGCGCCTGCCGCCAGGGTCAGCAGGATCGCCTCGGTGGGGCAGACATCGAGGACGTCGCCCGCGTCCCGGACGTCCGCCGGGTCGTCGAGCTCGGTCTTGAGCGCGACCGCGTACCCGTCGTCGACCACCCGGAACAGCTTCGGGTGCATCGCCTCACAGGTACCCGCCCCGGTGCAGACGGTCTTGTCGACGGAGAGGATGTGTGTCATCGGTCCCTCACTTGCCGGTGGGGCGGGGCCCGTCGCCGTACAGGTCCACGGGGAGGGTCGGAAGGCTGCGCAGCAGCCAGTTCTCCTCGAACATGATCTCCGAACGCGGAATCGCGAGCCGCATCTGCGGGAAGCGGCGCAGCAGCGCGGGGACCGCGATACCGGTCTCCAGGCGGGCCAGGGCCGCACCCATGCAGTTGTGCAGTCCATGGCCGAGGGCCAGGTGCCGCGGGCCTTCGCGGGTGATGTCGAGGTGATTGGGGTCGGAGTACTTCTCGGGGTCGTGGTTGGCGGCCTGGAGTCCGGCGACCACAGGGGTGCCGGCGGGCACCGGAACCCCCTTGAACACCAGGTCCTCCTTGGCGATGCGGAACAGGCCGATGCAGAAGGCGCCGTCGTAGCGCAGGAACTCCTCGACCGCGGGCGCCACCAGCTCCTCCTTCTCGACCAGCAGCTTCTGCTGCTCCGGGTGGTCGAGCAGGCCGAGGACGGCGGAGCCGATCAGATTCCGGGTGGTGTCGATCCCCGCCATGATCATCACGGCGACCATGGAGACCAGCTCGTCCTCGGTCAGGCGGTCCTCGCCGTCACGCGCCTGGATGAACACGGACGTCAGGTCGTCGCCGGGGTTGCGGCGCTTCTCGACGATCAGTTCCCGGCCGTAGGTGACGATCTCCTCGAACGCCGCCGAGACCTCGGCCTCGTTGTCCGGGTTGCCCGGGTCGGCGTGGAAGGCGCGCTCGATGGCGTGGAGCATGTCGGCGAACCTGCCCAGCGGGAAGCCGAGGATCTCACCGGTCACGACCGCCGGGATCTTGCTCGCGAAGTCCATGACATCGGGACGGTCCGACTTCTCCAGGTCGTCGAGCGCCTCCTTCACGATGCGCTCGACCGGCTCCGTCCATGTCGCGGCGCGACGAGGGGTGAAGGCCCCCATCGCCAGCTTGCGGACACGGGTGTGATCCGGCGGGTCGAGCACCGTGATAATACGGCCGATCAGCGTGTCGCCGCCGAATATCATCCCCGACTTCTTGAACTGCTCGCTGCCCCAGGCGGCCCCGTCATTGCTGAACCGCTGGTCGCTCAGCAGCTCCTTGACATCGTCGTACCGGGAAAGGAAGAGCATCGGCACGTCACCGACGGGGAAGCGGAACGGATGGACCGGAGAATTGATCCGGAGCCAGTCGTACACCGAATAGGGATCCTGGTAGTACGCGGAATCGAATAGTGCGGGAGCCTCTTGAGTGTTGGTCATGCGGGTCTCCTGAATTCGACCGGTCAGATGTAATCGGTACGGGGCTCGAGCCCCAGCAGGACACGGCCGTGCGCCTCCAGGGAGCTGACCGGAGTGAGCAGGCCGTGGAGGGACAGCGCGGTGATGTCCCGGAAGACGCGCTGGAAGGGGTTGCTGCGCAGAATCGTCGACGCCGAGCTGATGGCGTAGAGCGTCTCCACCGCTTCCTTCGTCGTCTGCACGACGTAGCCGACCTGGCCGCGGATCGCGGCCTTCTCCTGGACGGTCAGCTTCTCGCCGGCGTCCTCCCTGCTCTGGATGACCGACAGCCACTTCTCGGCGAGCGCCTCGCACGCCGCGACCTTGTTGGCGGCGACCGCCAGCTGTACGTGCGTGTGCGGGTGCTCGGCCTGGTCCGTCCACTCGGTGTAGGTGATGGCCTTGCCGGGGGTCCGCTCAATGAAGATGTCCACGGCGGCTTTGGCCAGACCGATGTACACGGGCGCGCACGTCGCCAGGATGTAGCTGGTCAGGCCGTAGTTGCGGCCGTTCAGGTCGGCGTTCCACCGGTCACGCGTCGAGGCGTCGAACACCGCGGCGTCCACCACGCGGTGGGCCGGTACGAACAGGTCCTTCACCGTGGAGGTCGCGCTGCCGGTGCCGGCTGCGCCGAAGACGTCCCAGTCGTCGGCGACCGTGACGCTCTCGCGCGGCACGATCGCGAAGAGCTCCTCGTGCTGCCCGTCCTCCCGCTCGACCAGTGCCGCGTGGACGTTCCAGTCCGCGCCGGCGACACCGGTGTTGAAACGCCAGGTCCCGTTGAGTACGTATCCGCCGTCGACTTCCGTGAGCGTGCCCGAGGGCGTGAACCCGCCGGAGATCCGGACGGATCCGTTCGCGAAGATCTCCTCCTGGGCCTTGTCCGGGTACAGCGTGGCGATCCAGGCGGTGGACACCCACACCATCGAGACCCAGCCCGACGACCCGTCGCCGCGCGCGATCTCCGTCAGGATCTCGGCCTGCTCGGCCACCGGCAGGTCCAGGCCGCCGAAACGCTCCGGGACGGCGATCCTGAAGACGCCAGCCTTTTCGAGAAGTGCGATGTTCTCGTCCGGAAGCTGCCGCTGCCTTTCGGTTTCCAGGCCATTGCTGCGCAGAGCCGGGATTATTTCCTTGACTGCATCGAGGACACCAGTTGCGACAGTGGCGGATGTGGTCATTTTTCCTCCGGGGATGACGGATCGATGCGCTGAATTGACGCGATCGGTCCAGTGCTGGCGCCTTGTGACGGGCCAACTCTAGCCATTTGGCTGTAATCCCCACCACATTCCGCAGTCATCCCTCGATCACTGGATCGATGACTCTTCATGAGAGTGAAATGATGGGAGTTCGTGATGCGCTTCATGATGATTTGGAAGTTCACATCCAGCCCGGCGCCTCAAACGCCGGCGGGGCTGAATTCAGCCCCGCCGGCGGTCCCCTCCAGCGGAAGCCGGGGGGTGAGGCGCGGGTCTGGGCGGAGCCCAGGGGACGGGTGGAGGGCGGGCAGGGGGCAAGGCCCCGTGCACCGGCACGGCAGAACGTCCGTGCCGGCGGGGTCAGCCCTCGCCGAAGGCGGCCAGCAGGCGGTCCGCCGCCAGGGTGGGTGTCAGGGAACCCTCCCTGACCGCCGCTTCGAGGCCCGGCGCGAGACCCCGTACCGCCGGACTGGAACGCAGCCGCTCCAAGAGCTCGTCGCGGACCATCGACCAGGTCCACTCCACCTGCTGGGCCGCCCGCTTCGCGGCGAGTCGGCCGCCTGCGTCCAGGAGGGTCCGGTGCTGTTCGAGGCGGTTCCACACCTCGTCCAGCCCGGCCGATTCGCGGGCGCTGCATGTGAGGACGGGTGGGGTCCAGGCGGCGTCGGCGGGGTGCATGAGGCGCAGCGCGCCCGACAGTTCACGGGCGGCGGCCTTGGCGTCGCGCTCGTGGGGGCCGTCGGCTTTGTTCACCGCGAGGACGTCGGCCAGTTCCAGGACGCCCTTCTTGATGCCCTGGAGCTGGTCGCCGGTGCGGGCCAGGGAGAGGAGGAGGAAGGAATCGACCATGCCGGCGACGGTGGTCTCGGACTGGCCGACGCCGACGGTTTCGACGAGGACGACGTCGTAGCCCGCCGCCTCCATGACGATCATCGACTCGCGGGTGGCCTTCGCGACCCCGCCCAGCGTCCCGGCCGAGGGCGAAGGCCGCACGAAGGCCGCCGGGTCGACGGACAGGCGTTCCATCCGCGTCTTGTCGCCGAGGATGGAGCCGCCGGTGCGGGTGGAAGAGGGGTCGACGGCCAGGACGGCGACCCGGTGGCCCAGCCCGGTCAGCATCGTGCCGAACGCGTCGATGAAGGTGGACTTGCCGACGCCCGGCACCCCGCTGATGCCGATCCGGCGCGCCTTCCCTGCGTGCGGGAGGAGCTCCGTCAACAGGCCCTGGGCCAGGGTCCGGTGCGCGGGCAGGGTGGACTCGACGAGAGTGATGGCGCGCGCGATGAACGCGCGCTTCCCGTCGAGCACCCCCTTCGCATAGGCCTCGATGTCGATCTTCGGCACCGGCGGCCGCCTACAGCTCGTGACCCAGATCCGCGGCGAGCCGCGTCACCAGGTCGTGGGCTGCGTCGGGGATGACCGTTCCAGGCGGGAAGACGGCCGTCGCTCCCATTTCCAGCAGGGTGGGGACATCGGCCGGCGGGATGACTCCGCCGACGACGATCATGATGTCCTCGCGGCCCTCGTCCGCCAACTGCTCGCGCAGTGCGGGTACGAGGGTCAGGTGGCCGGCGGCGAGGGAGGAGACGCCCACGACGTGGACGTCGGCCTCGACGGCTTGGCGGGCCACTTCCGCCGGGGTCTGGAACAGCGGGCCGACGTCGACGTCGAAGCCGAGGTCGGCGAAGGCGGTCGCGATGACCTTCTGGCCGCGGTCGTGGCCGTCCTGGCCCATCTTGGCGACCAGGATGCGCGGACGGCGGCCCTCCGCCTCCTCGAACCGGTCGACGAGGGCGCGGGTGCGTTCCACGGACGGGGATTCGCCTGCTTCGGTGCGGTACACACCCGAGATCGTACGGATCTGGCTCGCATGCCGCCCGTACACCTTCTCCAATGCGTCGGAGATCTCACCGACGGTCGCCTTGGCGCGCGCCGCGTCCACCGCGAGGGCGAGGAGGTTGCCGTCGCCGCGCTCGGCCGCGTTCGTCAGCGCCCGCAGGGTGTCCTGCGTGACCGCCTCGTCGCGCTCCTCGCGCAGCCTACGGAGTTTGGCGATCTGCTGGGCGCGGACCGAGGAGTTGTCGACCTTGAGGACGTCGATCTGCTCGTCGGTCTCGACCCGGTATTTGTTGACGCCGATCACGGGCTGCCGGCCGGAGTCAATCCGCGCCTGTGTGCGGGCGGCGGCTTCCTCCACGCGCAGCTTGGGGATGCCCGCGTCGATGGCCTGGGCCATGCCGCCGGCGGCCTCGACCTCCTGGATGTGCTGCCAGGCGCGCCGGGCCAGGTCGTAGGTCAGTTTCTCGACGTAGGCGCTGCCGCCCCACGGGTCGATGGAGCGGCAGGTGCCGGACTCCTGCTGGAGGAGGAGCTGGGTGTTGCGGGCGATGCGCGCCGAGAAGTCGGTGGGCAGCGCGAGCGCCTCGTCCAGGGCGTTGGTGTGCAGGGACTGGGTGTGGCCCTGGGTCGCGGCCATCGCCTCGATGCAGGTGCGGGTGACGTTGTTGAAGACGTCCTGCGCGGTCAGCGACCAGCCCGAGGTCTGGGAGTGGGTGCGCAGCGAGAGGGATTTGGCGTTTTGCGGGTCGAACTGCTTGACGAGGCGTGCCCACAGGAGTCGGGCGGCGCGGAGCTTGGCGACCTCCATGAAGAAGTTCATGCCGATCGCCCAGAAGAACGACAGGCGGGGTGCGAACGCGTCCACGTTGAGGCCGACGGCCTGTCCGGCGCGCAGGTATTCCACGCCGTCGGCGAGGGTGTAGGCCAGTTCGAGGTCGGCGGTGGCTCCGGCTTCCTGGATGTGGTAGCCGGAGATGGAGATCGAGTTGTAGCGGGGCATCTTCTGCGAGGTGAAGGAGAAGATGTCGGAGATGATCCGCATCGAGGGCTTGGGCGGGTAGATGTAGGTGTTGCGGACCATGAACTCTTTGAGGATGTCGTTCTGGATGGTCCCGGCGAGCTTGTCGGGGGAGACGCCCTGCTCCTCCGCCGCCACGATGTAGAGCGCGAGAACGGGCAGCACCGCGCCGTTCATCGTCATCGACACCGACATCTTGTCCAGCGGGATCCCGTCGAACAGCTGCCGCATGTCGTAGATCGAGTCGATCGCCACGCCTGCCATGCCGACGTCGCCCGTCACCCGCGGGTGGTCGCTGTCGTAGCCGCGGTGCGTCGGCAGGTCGAAGGCGACGGACAGGCCCTTCTGGCCGGACGCCAGGTTGCGCCGGTAGAAGGCGTTGGACTCCTCGGCGGTGGAGAAGCCGGCGTACTGGCGGATGGTCCAGGGCTGGTTGACGTACATCGTCGGGTACGGGCCGCGCAGGTACGGGGCCACGCCCGGGTAGGTCTGCAGGAAGTCCAGGCCCTCCAGGTCCCGGCCCGTGTACAGCGGCTTGACACCGATGCCCTCGGGGGTCTCCCACAGCAGGTCCGCGGCCGCGGTGCCGGTGGACTCCTTCACCGCGGAGCGCCACTGGTCCTCGGAGACCCCGGCGGCGGCGGTGGGGCCGAGCGGCAGCTCGGAGAAATCGGGGATGCTCATGCCGGCACTCCCATCCGGTCGAGTACGGAGGACAGCACGGCGACGGCGTCACAGCCGGCGAAGACGTACTCGTCCACGGAAGCCTCTGCGGTACCCGGCTTGCCGGCGAGGAACACGGTCGTGGCACCCGCGGCGCGCAGGGCCCCGGCCACCGCCTCGGCCTGCTCCTCGTACAGCGCGTCGCTGGAGCAGAGCACGGCCACGCCGTCGGAGCCGCTCGCGGCGTAGGCCTCGGCGGCCGTCGCCGGGTCCACGGACACCGGGTCGTGCACCGGTTCGATGCCGCCCGCCTGGAACAGGTTCGAGGCAAAGGTGGCCCGCGCGGTGTGCGCGGCCGCCGGACCCAGTGCGGCCAGGAAGATCCGCGGCCGGGCGCCGGTCGCCGCCAGATGCGCGTCGCTGCGGGCGCGCAGCGCCTCGTAGGCCTCGTCGCGCCGCACGCGGGGCAGGCCGCCGGTGGGGCCGGCGGGGGCGGTTTCGCGGACGACGGGCTTCTCCGACAGCAGCGGGAACTCACTGACACCGGTGATCGGTTCGCGGCGCTTGGCCAGCTTCTTCGAGCGTTCGGCCCAGGTGGCGGCGAGGCGGTCGGCGACCAGCCCGGAGCGCAGGGCGGCGGCCTGGCCGCCGGCCTTCTCCAGGGTCTGGAAGAACTCCCAGGCGGCGTGGGCGAGTTCGGCGGTGAGGTGCTCGACGTAGTACGAGCCGCCGGCCGGATCGATCACGCGGGCCAGGTGCGACTCCTCCAGCAGGATGGTGGAGGTGTTGCGGGAGATGCGGCGCGCGAAGGCATCGGGCAGGCCCAGCTCGTGGTCGAAGGGGAGCACGGTGACCGCGTCCGCGCCGCCCACGCCGGCGGCCATGCAGGCCACGGTGGTGCGCAGCATGTTCACCCACGGGTCACGGCGGGTCATCATCACCGGCGAGGTCACCGCGTGCTGGAGCTGGGCGCCCGCCTCCGGGGCCCCCGAGGCCTCGGCGACACGGGCCCACAGGCGGCGCGCGGCGCGCAGCTTGGCGATCGTGAGGAACTGGTCGGCCGTGGCCGCGTAGCGGAACTCCAGCTGGCCCAAGGCCGCCGCGGTGCTCAGGCCGGCCCCGGTGAGCGCGCGCAGGTAGGCGACGCCGGTGGCCAGGGACAGCCCCAGCTCCTCGGCGGCGCTGCCGCCGGCCTCGTGGTACGGCAGGGCGTCCACGGTCAGGGCGCGGACCCCGGGCCGGCCGGCGGCGGCCTCCCGGGCCAGCTCCACGGCGTCGGCCATGTCGAGTGCCTCGCCCGTACGGGCCTCATGGCCCAGCGGGTCGGCGCCGAGCGAGGCGCGGGCCGCCTCGGGGGCCACCCCCCGCTCCGCGTACAGGTCCAGCAACGCGCGGGCGGCCGCGGCGTATTCGGCTCCGGCGTCCAGGGACACCGGAGCGAGGTCGAGGTAGACGCCGTCCAGTGCCCGGGCGAGGCCGTCGACCGGGAGGCCGCCCTGGCCCACGGGGAGCCACAGCGAGGTGACCCCGTTCTCCAGATCGGCGAGAACGGCCTCGTTCAGGCGTACGGGATCGGAGCCCGCGAGGCGCTGGCGCACGTCCCAGCCGTTCGCGGTGGTGCCTTCCGGCTTGCCGCCCCGAACGAAGGGGGCGAAGCCGGGGAAACCGGTGTCGGGAGCCGTCCCGTCGGGCGGCGCGGTGTACAGCGGGCGGGTGGTGAGCCCGTCCTCGAGTGGGGTGGACAAAGCGTCTTCTGCGGCCTCGCCGGAGGCTTCCTTGCCCGACTTGCGCAGTACGCCTTCTACAAGGCGCTGCCACTGCTCATGCGTCGCGTCAGGGAACTCGGCGGCCAGGGAGAGCCCGTCGTCAGGCAGGACCGTCATGGCTCGAATGCTAGGGGCGGCACTGGAGCGGCACCATACCGCTGGGTGTGATCTCGCACTCTCATGGCGTGCTGAAGGATCACGGAATGCCCGGCTGAGCAGCGGCGTTGCGGCTGCTTCCGACAGTACGGCCGAACCTGCGCGCGGGGTCGTGATCCGCGCCGGACGGTCGCGGACGCGCGATGTCGCCGCCGCGGCGCCGACCATCACCTCCAGGTGGCACCCACCCAAAATGCTCGCCGGCCCGGTCACGGCCCCAACCGCCGGATTGACCACATCCAACAGAACAACCCCCGCGCACCCGGGGCGCGGGGAGATCGCCCCGCGGCCGGCGCCCGCCCTACCGGTCGGCGCCGCTCCGCCCCGCCGCTTCCCGGCGCGGGCGCGCCGCGTGTCGCCCCCGGAGGCCGCCCCGGGCCACCTCCGCTTGCCGCCTTGCCGGCCGGTGCAGCGCCGCCGTCCCGCCGCGCCCCTGCGCAGCACCGGGTTGCCCGCGGGTCGCCTCGGGTGACCCCGTTTCCGTCTTGTCGGCGGCGCAGGGCCGCCCCTGGCGCGGGCGCCTGCGCAGCACCGGGTCGCCCCGGGGGCCGCCCCGGGTCACCTCCGCTTGCCGCCTTGCCGGCCGGCGCCGCGTCTCATCCCGACGCCGCTGCACGGAACCGTCTCCCGAGCCCGCCCCAATCGTCCCCCGCGCGTGCGGCGGGCAGGGCGCGGGGATGCGTCCCGGCGCGGTGTTCGGCATGCGCCCAGTGCGTTCGCTTGCCGTGCGGAGCGGGAATGGCGCGCAGCGGGTTCTCAGCCCCGGCGGCGTTTGAGGCGCGGGGGCGGGGGCGGGGGCGGAGCCCCCCGCGGCGGAGCCGCACATTCGGCACGGCAGGAAGGCGCCCCGCAGGGGCGGCGCTGCGGGGTATGGCGGGCACGTTGCGCGACCGTGAACCACGCCGCCCTCAAGCCCGACGCCCTCCCCGAGGCCCTGGCCCAGTACCGCGAGGAGTGGTTCACGCACGGAGCCGCCGACGGCTTCGACATCATGGCCCCCGTGCTGCCCGCCGGCCTGGCCGACTTCGTCGACCACGTCGTGCCGATCCTCCAGCGGCGCGGGCTCTTCCGCACCGAGTACACCGGCGCCACCCTGCGCGACCACTACGGCCTGCCGCGCCCGGCCAGCCGCCACACCCGGGAGGCGGTCACCTCGTGAGCGCGGGGCGGTCCCCGGAGGACCGCCCCCCTGCTCACGTTCGCAGAACCGTCATACCGCGTCAGACCGTCAGGACGATCTTGCCGCGGGTGCGGCCCGCGGCGCTCAGCTCCCAGGCCTTGGCCGCCTCGGCGAGCGGCAGGGCGTGCTCCACGTTGACGGTGAGCTTGCCGGCGTCGGCCAGCTCGGCGAGGAAGGTCAGGTCGGCCGTGTCGGGGCGTACCCACAGCTGGTGCGCGCCCTTGGCGGCGGCCTCGTAGTCGGCGATGGAGACCACCCGGTGGCGCTCCTTGACCAGCGACTGGAGGGTCTCGACGACATTGTCCCCGTAGAAGTCCAGGCCCGCGTCCACGCCTTCGGGCGCCAGCTCGCGGATACGGTCGGCCATGCCCTCCCCGTACAGGACCGGCTCGGCGCCGAGCGAGCGCAGGTAGTCGTGGTTGTGGGCGCCGGCCGTGCCGATGACCCGCAGGCCGAGGGCGACCGCGATCTGCACGCCGAAGGAGCCGGTGCCGCCCGCCGCGGAGTGGATGACGACGGTCTCGCCGGAGGTGAGGCCCACGCGGGTGAGGGACTGGTAGGCGGTCAGGCCGGCCAGCGGGATGCCCGCGGCCTGCTCGAAGGTGAGCTCGCGGGGCTTGCGCGCCAGCGTCCGGACGGGGGCGGTGACCAGTTCGGCGTAGGTGCCGAGCTCCACCCATTCCTTGCGGACGTAGCCGTACACCTCGTCGCCGACGGCGTAGTCGAAGGTGTCGGGACCGACCGCCTCGACGACACCGGCGACGTCCCAGCCGGGTATGACCGGGTGGCGCACTTCGAGGATCGGGTCGAGGTATCCGGCGGCGAGCTTCCAGTCCACCGGGTTGACCCCGGCGGCCTTGACGCGGACGAGGACCTCGCCCGGACCGACCTTGGGCTCCGGGACGTCAACGAGCTTGAGGGTGTCGGCAGTTCCGTATGCGTTGTACGTGATGGCCTTCATGATCGTCACCAACGGACCCCGGGCGCGCGCTATTCCTCGTTCCCCGGTCCGTCCTCGTTCCTCAGTCCGTTCCTGAGTCCGGCCTCATTCCTCAGGCCGGCAGCGTGTTGCGGTGCGAGCGCCGCCGGGCCGCGCTGAAGAGCGCCTGGATCTGGGCGCCCGACTGGTCGACGTCGTCGAGGGGCGAGGGGAAGGGCAGCCGTACGTCGCGGTGGCCGCGCCGCTCCTCCAGCCGCAGGGTGATCCCGTACCGGTCCATGGCCGCCGGCAGCGCGCGCAGGACCGCCCCGGCGGGCAGCGGGTGGACCAGGCGCAGCAGCAGGGTGACGAGGTCCGCGTGGGCGTCGAGCAGGTGCGTGAGCATGCCCGCCTCGTACGGGGCCAGCGGGTCGGGGCGGGCCGCGTCCAGCTCTTCGAGGCCGACGTACGCGAACCCGTCCGGGGTCTCCAGGACCGCCTGGCCGAATTCCACGCAGGTGGAGGCGGCCGCCTCGTCGGTGTAGGGGGTCAGCAGGCGGCCCACCACGGTGACGCGGGCGCGCACCCGGTCCCGTACGGGGGTGGGGGCGACGTCGGTGAACTCCAGCCGGATCGCGGGCCGGTCCTCGGCGTCGCCGCCGGGCTCGGCGGGGTGCAGGTGGAGGCGGCCCATCGGGTCCGTGCCGTCGAGGTGGCGGACCTCGGAGCGCAGTCCGTCGGTGACCACGGTCAGGGAGTGGGCGGCGGCCAGGACCGAACGGACCCGCTCGGCGTCGGTGGGCCGGGCGGCCGGGGAGGCCGGGGCGGCGGGGGCGGGGGCACCGGACATGCGCATGCGGATCTCTCCATCGTCCCGAGGGCAGGCAGCTGACTAAGTCTTACTTAGGCATGCCTAACCTAACCCATTGCGCTCGTGGGGAGTAGCTCGGATGGGTCGTGTCGCTGTTGGGCTGAACGGGTGAAACACGAGAGGATGGGGGGATGCACATGAAGCGCACGGCCGAGGCGGCCCGGTGAGCAGGTACGACGTCACCGACGAACAGTGGGAGGGGCTCGCGCAGGTGGTCCCCCTGCGTAGTCGCAACGAATGGCCCTCCCGGGTGGACCACCGCACGATCCCCACGGCGCCCGGAGCGTCGGCGGCGGAGCAGCGGCGCTTCGTGGTGATCCGGGTTCAGGTCTTCGCCGACGCGCGAGAGGTGGCGGAGTACCTGATCGCGCAGATCCCGGTGCTGCTCGACCTGACCGGTGCGGACAGCGAAGTCGCCAAGCGGATCCTCGACTTCAGCAGCGGCGTGGTCTTCGGGCTGGGCAGCGGCATGCACCGGGTGGACCGGAACGTCTTCCTGCTGGCGCCCGTGGGGACCGAGGTCGAGGGGATCGCGGCGGCGGCCGTCCCCCGATCGTAGGAACGTCGCGACGCCGGAACGGTTCGCCGGGCCCACGGGGGGCCCGGCGGCCCGTACCGTCCCGCGCATGAACGCCCCTCCCGAAGCCGCCGCCGCGTTATCCGCCGCCCACGAAGCCCCCGCCGCCCACGAAGCCCCGTTCCGCCCGCCCGGCCCGCCCGGCCCGCCCGCCGCGGCCCCGGCCGCGCCCACCCCGGTGGGCTTGCCCGCCCCCATGGCGTCGGCCGTGTCGGCCCCCGTTGCCCCGGTCGTGCCGGCGCCGGCCTTCGCCGGCCCCGTGTCGGCCCCAGCGGCCGCTGGGCCCCGGCCGGTGGCCCAAGTCGCCACAGGGCAGGGGCCGGCCGCCAAGGCGCCGGCGGAGCCGGCCTCCGTCGGTCCGGTCGTGCCGGCGCAGATCGGGCCCGTCGGCCTCAGGCGGACCGGAGCGCCTGCCGAGCCCGCGCCGCGGACACCGCAGCGGGTGCCGGAGCGGCGGCCCGTGGTCACCGCGCTGCGCCTCTCCGCCTTCGGACCGCACCGCGGCGCCGCCTTCCGGCTCGGGCCCGTCACCCTCTTCGCCGGTCCGAGCGGCAGCGGCAAGTCCCAGGCCCTGGCCGCCTACGAGGCACTCGCCGCGCTGGGTTCCGGAGCCGCGCTGGAGGACGCCTTCCCGGACCCGGGCCTGCGCATCCCCGACCTGGCCGTCCCCGACGCCGGGCAGCGGCGCGGATTCCGCATCGGCTGTACGGTCGACGGCCCCGCCGGGCCGGTCCGGCTCGACCTCGCCGTCCAGGCCGAGCCCGCCCTGCGGATCGTCGGCGAACGGCTCTCCCAGGACGGGCAGGTCCTGCTCGCCACCGCCCTGCGCGACCCCGGCCGCCGCTGCGTGCAAGCGGCCTGGCTGACCGGCGGCACCACCGGGGTCACCCGGGCCCCGCTGCCCGACGACCGGCTCGGCACCGCCCTGCTCCCGCTCCGCGTGGCCGGAGCCACCGCCGGCCAGCGGCAGGTCCTGGCCGCCGCCGAGCAGGTGGTCGTCGCCCTGCGCTCGGTGTTCCCCTGCGACCCCCGCCCGGAGCGGATGCGCGCCCCCGTCCCGCCGGGGGAGGGACGGCTCCTGGCCGACTGCGCCAACCTGGCCGACGTACTGCGCCGGACCCGCCACGAATGCGGCACCCGGCACGCGCTGCTGACCGAGGCGGCCCGTACGGGCTGCGCGGGACCCGTCGCCGGGCTGGAGGTACGGGCCCCCGCGGGCGGGCCCGTCACGGCGGTGCTCGAGCGCGGCCCCGCCCGGCCCGCCACGGAACTGGCCCGCCTCGGCGCCGGGGAACTCCGCTTCCTCGCCCTGGCCCTGGTCCTGCTGACCGGCCCGGGCGTGCTAGCCATGGACCCCGCCGCCGAACTGCTCTCCGCGCAGCAGGCGCTGACGGTACTGGCCGACGGCTTCGACCGCGGCCTGGACCGGCGCCAGGGCGCGGAACTGCTGCGCCTGGCCCAGCTGGCCGGCGCGCACGGCCACATCCGGCTGGTGGCGGCGGTGGGGGAGGAGCTCGCGGACACCGCCCGGACCCTCCCCGGCGTCACAGTGGTAGACCTGACCCATGAACGAGGCGAACGAGGTGAACGAGGTGAACGAGGCGAACGAAACGGCCGGGACACCCGAACCGCACGGTGAGCGGCTCGGGCAACTCCAGTGCAGGCTGGCCGACTTCGCAGCGGCGCGCGGCTGGCAGCCCTACCACACGCCCAAGAATCTGGCGGTGGCGTTGAGCGTCGAGGCGGCCGAACTGGTCGAGATCTTCCAGTGGCTGACCCCGGAGCAGTCGGCGGCGGTCATGGAGACGCCGGAGACGGCCCACCGCGTGGCCGACGAGGTGGCCGACGTCCTCGCGTATCTGCTGCAGTTCTGCGAGGTTCTCGGGGTGGATGTGCTGGATGCGCTCGCCGCGAAGATCGAGAGGAACGAGCTCCGCTTCCCTGTGACGGGGCCTCAGGCGTCACATCGTCACTCTTCGGAGTGATGGACTCTTCCACAATCACGTTTGTGTCCACATTTTCCGAATACCCCTGGCTTTACTGACTCGTTGCCCTCACTCTGGGTAGTGGTGAGAACGGCGGGATGTCGTGCGGACGGGGGACGGCATATGGATGCGGTACGGCTCATCGCGGCCGGTCGGCACGCGCTGGCACAGACCGGGGCTGCGTGGGACATAGTGGGCGAGGCCTGGCAGGCCCAGGCGCTCGCCCAGGGCGTTGGGGGCTATCTGGCGGTCATGGGGCCGCCGGAGCTGAGATCGGAGGCGCGGGGACTGGGAGAAGCGGGAAGCAGAGGCTGCGGGGTACTCGACCGGGCGGCGCTGCGAGGAGAGGGCAGCACGCCCGAGTATCCGCCGCGGGCGGCTCAGCTGACGGAGGTGTCCGATGTCCGGCAGGCGCTGCTCGGACTCCAGGCGCTGCTCGGCGAAGTGGGCATCGCCCTGGTCGGGGTGGCCTGCGGGACGGACGAGGAGGCCCTGTACTGGCAGTGCATAGAGTCGATCGATGCGGCGGACGAGTCGAGCGACCGGGTGCGGGCCCTCCTGCGCCGTATGGCGGTGCGCGAGCGGGGGTCCGCCTCGGGCGTGGCCTGAGCGAGACCGTAGAGGTGGAGGTGCCGGTGGGGGTGGGGTCCCGCCGCGCGCGACGGGACCCGCGCGGTCAGTGCGACGGGTAGGAGGGGCGCTCGCTCTCGGCGGCACGGCTGCCGGGCGTGCCGGTGGTGCCGGTGGTGGTGCCGGGCGTGCCAGTGGTGCCGGCGGCGCCGGTGGTCGTGCCGGGCGTGCGGTCCGCGGAGGACTGGAGGTCGGCGTCGAGCTGCGAGAGGTCGGCGTTCAGCGCCGCCATCAGCTCTTCCATCTGCTGGATCAGGCCCTTCGGGGCGCCGCCCTGGGCGGGTGCCGGGGACTCCTGACCGGCGTGGTCGTGTGCCGCCTGTCCGGTCTGTCCGTTCTGTCGGCAGGTCTCCGGCAGGGACTCATGGGACATGGCGGCCTCCTCGGCCCTGGCCCTTCCGAGGCGGAAGGGTGCGGTGGACGCACCGGCGAAAGGCCGCCGGCGCGCGGGCCGGGCGGTCCGGCTCCGTCCGAGCCAACGATCCCCATCCGGGCTGGTCACTGGCGGGGCTGGGGTCGGCCCGTCCCGTTGGCGCAGATTCACCCGGCCGGGGTGGCACGCGGGCGCCTCCCGGAGGCGGCCCGGGGAGGCAGGATGGGGAGCATGGATCTTCGCATTTTCACCGAGCCCCAGCAGGGCGCGAGCTACGACACCCTCCTGACCGTCGCCAAGGCCACCGAGGACCTGGGCTTCGATGGTTCTTCCGCTCCGACCACTATCTGAAGATGGGCTCGGCCGACGGCCTGCCCGGCCCCACCGACGCCTGGGTCACCCTTGCCGGCCTGGCCCGCGAGACCAGCCGGATCCGGCTGGGCACGCTGATGACCGCCGGCACCTTCCGGCTGCCCGGCGTCCTCGCCATCCAGGTGGCCCAGGTCGACCGGATGTCCGGCGGCCGGGTCGAACTGGACCTGGGAGCGGGCTGGTTCGAGGAGGAGCACAAAGCCTACGGAATCCCCTTCCCGGCGGAGCGGATGGCCAGGCTGGAGGAGCAGCTGGCCGTCATCACCGGCCTGTGGGCCACCGAGGCCGGCGCCACCTTCGACTACGCGGGCAGCCACTACCAGGTGGAGAACTCTCCCGCGCTCCCCAAGCCCCTCCAGGCCAAGGTGCCCGTCCTCATCGGCGGCCACGGAGCCCGGCGCACCCCGCGGCTCGCCGCGCGGTACGCGGACGAGTTCAACATGCCCTTCGGGTCGATCGCCGACAGCGAGCGGCAGTTCGGCCGGGTCCGGGAGGCCGCCGAGGAGGCCGGGCGCTGCTCGCCCTGGAGACCGTCCCCGATCCGGACGAGGCCGAGGCGCTGCTCACCGTCCTCGCCGAGACGGGCGCCCCGGCCTGGCTGAGCTACACCGTCGCCGGGGGCCGCACCCGCTCCGGCGCCGCCCTCCCCGAGGCCTTCGCCCTCGCCGCGCGGTCCCCGCAGGTCATCGCCGTCGGCGTCAACTGCTGCGCCCCGGCGGACGTCCTGCCCGCCCTGGCCTCGGCGGCGACCGCCACCGCCAAGCCCCTCCTGGCCTACCCCAACGACGGCTCGGTCTGGGAGGCCGCCACCCAGACCTGGCACGCCCCCGGGACCCCGACCCCCTGGCCCACCGAAGCCTGGCACGGCACGGGCGCCCGCCTCATCGGCGGCTGCTGCCGGACCGGTCCCGACCGGATCGCCGCCCTCCGCCGGAAAATAGGGGGCAGCGAGCGGCGGTGACCAGCAACAATCGGTTGTGTGTTCCTGACGATCTCCACCACCGGCTCCCCTGAACGACCCGCTACCGACCTGGGCTACCTGCTGCACAAGCACCCCGGGAAGACGCAGGCGTTCTCCACCTCCCACGGCACCGCCCACGTGTTCTACCCCGAGGCCACGGCCCAGCGGTGCACGGCCGCGCTGCTCCTGGAGGTGGATCCCGTCGCGCTCGTACGGCGCGGCCAGGGCAAGGGCCGGGGCGGGGCGCCCGACGCCGCGCTCGCGCAGTACGTCAACGACCGCCCGTACGCCGCCTCCTCGCTGCTCGCCGTCGCGCTCAGCGGGGTGTTCCGCAGCGCCCTCAAGGGCCAGTGCGCCGCCCGCCCGGAACTGCCGGAGCAGACGCGGCCGCTGCGGGTCGAGATCCCGGTGCTGCCCGCGCGCGGCGGGGCGGAGCTGGTGCACCGGCTGTTCGACCCGCTCGGCTGGGACCTCGTACACGCCGAGCCCGTACCGCTCGACCCGCAGTTCCCCGAGTGGGGGGACTCCCGTTACGTACGGCTCGTGCTGGAGGGTGAGCTGCCGCTCGCCGACGCCCTGCGCCAGCTGTACGTGCTGCTGCCCGTGCTCGACGACGCCAAGCACTACTGGATCGCCCCCGACGAGGTCGACAAGCTGCTGCGCGCCGGAGAGGGCTGGCTCGCCGCCCACCCGGAGAACGGCCTGATCAGCTCCCGCTACCTGGCCCGCCACAAGCGGCTGACCCAGGACGCCCTGGAGCGACTGGAGCTGGTCCGCCTCGCCGAATCCGACGGCAGCGAGGTCGAGGAGCTCGACAACGCGGTCGACGAGAACCGCGACACGGAAGAGCGGCCGGTGCCGCTCGCCGTACAGCGGCGCGACGCGATCCTCGCCTCGCTGCGGGCCGCCGGGGCCCAGCGGGTGCTGGACCTCGGCTGCGGGCAGGGGCAGTTGGTCCAGGCGCTGCTCAAGGACCCGGCGTACAGCGAGATCGTCGGCATGGACGTGTCCGTGCGGGCCCTGAACCTCGCGGCCAAGCGCCTGCGGCTGGAGCGGCTCGGGGAGCGCCAGAGTGCGCGCGTCCGACTGATCCAGGGTTCGCTCGCCTACACCGACAAGCGGCTGGCCGGCTACGACGCGGCCGTGCTCAGCGAGGTCATCGAGCACCTGGACCCGGAGCGGCTGCCCGCGCTGGAGTACGCGGTGTTCGGCTCGGCCCGCCCCCGCACGGTCCTGGTCACCACCCCGAACGTCGAGTACAACGTCCGCTGGGGGACCCTGCCCGCCGGGCACGTCCGGCACGGCGACCACCGCTTCGAGTGGACCCGCGAGGAGTTCCGGGCCTGGGCCGGCCGGGTCGCGGAGCGGCACGGCTACGGCGTGGACTACGTCGCCGTCGGGGACGACGACCCCGAGGTCGGGCCGCCCACCCAGATGGCCGTCTTCACCGCTGTCACGGGCGACACCGGCGAAGCCGAGGGCACCACCGGCACCACCCCCACCACCGACACCGCCACCGACACCCCGAAGGAGGGCGAGGCAGCATGACCACCGAGACGACCATCGCGACCGACGAGACCCACCGCACCCGCGTACTTCCCGTCACCGACCTGTCCCTCGTCGTCCTGATCGGGGCCACCGGATCGGGCAAGTCCACCTTCGCCCGCAAGCACTTCAAGGCCACCGAGGTCATCTCCTCCGACCACTGCCGCGGCCTGGTCTGCGACGACGAGAACGACCAGAGCGCCAGCAAGGACGCCTTCGACGTCCTGCACTACATCGCCGGCAAGCGCCTCGCCGCCGGCCGCCTCACCGTCGTCGACGCCACCAGCGTCCAGGCCGACGCCCGCCGGCAACTGGTCCAGCTCGCCCGCGAGCACGACGTCCTGCCCATCGCCATCGTCCTCGACATGCCCGAACAGGTCTGCGCCGAGCGCAACGCGGCCCGCCCCGACCGGGCCGGCCTGCCCCGCGCGGTCATCCAGCGCCACCGCCGCGACCTGCGGCGCTCGCTGCGCGGCCTGGAGCGCGAGGGCTTCCGCAAGGTGCACGTGCTGCGCTCCGTCGAGGAGGCCGAGACCGCCCAGGTCGTCCTGGAGAAGCGGTTCAACGACCTCACCCACCTCACCGGCCCCTTCGACATCGTCGGTGACATCCACGGCTGCTCCTCCGAGCTGGAGACCCTGCTCGCCAAGCTCGGCTACGAGGACGGGGTCCACCCCGAGGGGCGCACCGCCGTCTTCGTCGGCGACCTCGTCGACCGCGGCCCCGACAGCCCGGGCGTGCTGCGCCGCGTCATGGGCATGGTGAAGTCCGGCAACGCCCTGTGCGTGCCCGGGAACCACGAGAACAAGCTCGGCCGCTACCTGAAGGGCTCCAAGGTCCAGCAGACCCACGGACTCGCCGAGACGATCGAGCAGCTGGAGATGGAGCCGGAAGAGTTCGTCGAGGAGGTGCGGGAGTTCATCCGCGGCCTCGTCAGCCACTACGTCCTCGACGGCGGCAAGCTGGTGGTCTGCCACGCCGGCCTGCCCGAGAAGTACCACGGCCGGACCTCCGGCCGGGTCCGCTCGCACGCCCTCTACGGGGACACCACCGGCGAGACGGACGAGTTCGGGCTGCCGGTGCGCTATCCGTGGGCCGAGGACTACCGCGGCAAGGCCGTGGTGGTCTACGGCCACACCCCGGTCCCGAACACCGCCTGGATCAACAACACCATCTGCCTCGACACGGGCGCGGTCTTCGGCGGGAAGATGACCGCCCTGCGCTGGCCCGAGCGCGAACTGGTCGACGTACCGGCCGAGAAGGTCTGGTACGAGCCCGTCAAGCCGCTCGCCACCGAGGCGCCGGGCGGGCACGACGGGCGCCCGCTCGACCTGGCCGACGTGCACGGGCGCCGGATCGTGGAGACCCGCCACCTGGGCAACGTCAACGTGCGCGAGGAGAACGCGGCCGCCGCCCTGGAGGTCATGAGCCGCTTCGCCGTGGACCCGCGGCTGGTCCCGTACCTGCCGCCGACGATGGCGCCCACGGTCACCTCACGCGAGGAAGGCTTCCTGGAGCACCCGGCCGAGGCCTTCGAGCAGTACCGCAAGGACGGCGTCGCCCAGGTCGTGTGCGAGGAGAAGCACATGGGCTCCCGCGCCACCGTCCTGGTCTGCAAGGACGCCGACGCGGCCCGCGAGCGCTTCGGCGTCGACGGCCCGACCGGCTCCGTCTACACCCGTACCGGACGGCCCTTCTTCAAGGATCCCGAGGTCACCGAGGAGGTGCTGGCCCGGCTCCGCGCGGCGGTCACCGACGCCGGCCTCTGGGACGAGCTGGCCACCGACTGGCTGCTGGTCGACGGCGAACTCCTGCCTTGGTCCCTGAAGTCGGGCGGACTGCTGCGCAACCAGTACGCCGCCGTGGGCGCGGCCTCCGGCGCCGTCTTCCCCGGCGCCATCGCCGCCCTGGAGGCGGCCGCAGCCCGGGGCATCGACACCGGCGAACTGCTGGAGCGCCAGCGCGGCCGGGCCGCCGACGCGGCCGCCTTCACCGACGCCTACCGCCGCTACTGCTGGACCACCGACGGGCTGGACGGCGTACGGTTCGCGCCGTTCCAGCTGCTGGCGGCGGCCGGCCGGTCGCTGGCCGCCGTATCCCACGACGAGCAGCTGTTCTGGCTGGACCGGCTCGTCGAAGCCGACGGCGCCGGCAAGCCTGCCGGCACCGGGCTGTTGCGCCGCACCGGCCGGATCCTGGTGGACACCGCGGACGAGGAGTCCGTACGGGCGGGCACCGACTGGTGGCTGGAGCTGACGGCCGCCGGCGGCGAGGGAATGGTCGTCAAGCCGCTCCAGGCCTACGCCCGGGACGGCAAGGGCCGCCTGGTCCAGCCCGGGGTCAAGGTGCGCGGACGCGAGTACCTGCGGATCATCTACGGTCCTGAGTACACACGGCCCGACCACCTGGAGAAGCTGCGCGAGCGGCACCTCGGGCACAAGCGCTCCCTCGCCCTGCGCGAGTACGCGCTCGGGCTGGAGGCGCTGGACCGGCTGGCGGACGGGGAGCCGCTGTGGCGGGTCCACGAGGCCGTCTTCGCGGTGCTCGCCCTGGAATCGGAGCCGGTCGACCCCCGGCTCTGACCGGCGGGGGCTCCGGCGCTCCGCCCCTCCCGCGCGCCCGTCAAGCCGGGACCGCGGGAGGGCCGCCCATTAGGTCGTATGGGGGAACTTTGGGGGAGAACTCCGGGAAACCCACCAGCGGGATCGTTCATCCAGGGCAGCGGAATGTCCGCGACCCTGGAAGGACGGAACGTCACCTATGAAGATGACCGCGCGCGGAAGCATTGCGGCGCTCATGACCTGTATGGCCGCGGCCGGCGCGGCCACCCCGGCCGTGGCCGACTCGGTGCCGGTGGGTGTCCCACTGGACGCCGTGAAGACCACGCTGGGCGTGGACACCCCGCGCCTGGCCACCGGGGTGCCGGTGCCGATCGTCGGAGCGCCCGAGGCGCCGCGCTTCCACGGGGGGGACATGCTCCCCAGTCCCCTGCTCCCGGTGATCCCGATCGGCACCGAGCTCGGCAACACCCTCGTCACCTCCCCGGTGCCGAACCTGCTGGGCGCGCCGGAGACGGACGGCGAGGGCTCGCTGGAGGCTCCGGCCACCGACCTGCTGGCCCGGACCCCCGGCCTGGTCGCCGGCGGCCTGCTGACGATGCCGGACGCCTCCAACTCCGGTGTGCCGAACCTGGCGGCGCCCGAGCTCGGCCTGATCGCCCCGGAACTGACCGGGGCTCCGGAGGCGCTCCTGGGCCTGGCTCTGCCCCGCTGAGCAGACACCAGGTCAAAAGGCCGCCCGGTCTGCGAACGTGTACGGCATGGGATTCCATGTCGATTCCGAGACCGGGCGGCTTCGCCGCGTCATCCTCCACCGGCCCGACCTGGAGCTGAGGCGGCTCACACCGAGCAACAAGGACGCGCTCCTCTTCGACGACGTGCTGTGGGTGCGCCGGGCCCGCCAGGAGCACGACGGCTTCGCGGACGTACTGCGCGACCGGGGCGTGGAGGTCCACCTCTTCGGCGACCTGCTGCGCGAGGCCCTCGACATCCCGGAGGCGAGACGCCTCGTACTGGACCGGGTGTTCGACGAGAAGGAGTACGGTCCGCTCGCCACCGACCACCTGCGGGCGGTCTTCGACGGGCTGGGCTCGGCCGCGCTGGCCGAGGCGCTGGTCGGCGGGATGACCAAGCGCGAGTTCCTGGAGCGGCACGCGGAGCCGGTGTCGGTGCGCTTCCACGCCATGGAATTGGACGACTTCCTGCTGGGCCCGCTGCCCAACCACCTCTTCACCCGGGACACCTCCGCCTGGATCTACGACGGGGTGTCCATCAACGCGATGCGCTGGCCGGCCCGGCAGCGCGAGACCGTCCACTTCGAGGCGATCTACAAGCACCACCCGCTCTTCACCTCCTCCGGGGCCTTCCACTACTGGTCGCAGGGGCAGGCGGACTACCCGTCGACGATCGAGGGCGGGGACGTGCTCGTCCTCGGCAACGGCGCGGTGCTGATCGGCATGAGCGAGCGGACCACCCCGCAGGCGGTGGAGATGCTGGCCCGGGGCCTGTTCGCCGCAGGGTCGGCGACGAGCATCGTGGCGCTGGACATGCCGAAGCGGCGGGCGTTCATGCACCTGGACACGGTGATGACGATGGTGGACGGAGATACGTTCACTCAGTACGCGGGGCTCGGCATGCTCCGCTCCTACACGATCGAGCCGGGCGACGCGGCGTCCGAGCTGAAGGTGACCGACCACCCGCCGGAGCACATGCACCGGGCCATCGCGGCGGCGCTCGGACTGGACTCGCTCCGGGTGTTGACGGCGGGCCAGGACGTGCACTCGGCGGAGCGCGAGCAGTGGGACGACGGGTGCAACGTGCTGGCCGTGGAGCCGGGGGTGGTGGTCGCCTACGAGCGGAACGTGACCACCAACACCCACCTGCGCAAGGAGGGCATCGAGGTGATCGAGATCCCCGGCAGCGAGCTGGGCCGGGGCCGGGGCGGACCGCGCTGCATGAGCTGCCCGGTGGAGCGCGACGCAGTGGCCTGAGCCGGCGGGCCCACGGGCGCGGAGGGAGACGCTGCCAGGCCGCTGCGAGGCCCTGCGCGATCGGCGGCGGCTCCGTGAGGCAGCGATCACCTTTCCGTATATCAATGCAGAGGATCGTATAGACTTCCAACATCCCCTGTTACCGTGACGCTGGAGCGATCCCATGGCCCCCGACCTCGCAGGTCGCAGTTTCCTCAAGGAGCTCGACTTCACCGCCGCCGAGTTCCGCGGCCTGATCGAGCTCGCCGCCGAGCTCAAGGCGGCCAAGAAGGCCGGCACCGAGCAGCCCTCGCTCCAGGGCAGGAACATCGCGCTGATCTTCGAGAAGACCTCGACGCGCACCCGCTGCGCCTTCGAGGTCGCCGCCGCGGACCAGGGGGCCCGCACCACCTACCTCGACCCCTCCGGCTCGCAGATGGGCCACAAGGAGTCGGTCAAGGACACCGCCCGGGTGCTCGGCCGGATGTTCGACGGGATCGAGTACCGGGGGGACAGCCAGGACGCCGTCGAGGAGCTCGCCGCCCACGCGGGCGTGCCCGTCTTCAACGGCCTCACCGACGACTGGCACCCGACCCAGATGCTGGCCGACGTCCTCACCATGACCGAGCACTGCGCCAAGCCGCTGGAGCGGATCTCCTTCGCCTACCTCGGCGACGCCCGCTTCAACATGGGCAACTCCTACCTCGTGACCGGCGCGCTGCTGGGCATGGACGTACGGATCGTCGCGCCCGAGGCCTACTGGCCGGCCGCGCCCGTGGTGGCGGCGGCGCGCGAGCTCGCCGCGCGGAGCGGGGCCCGGATCACCCTGACCGAGCGGATCGACGAGGGTGTGGCCCAGGCCGACTTCGTCATCACCGACATCTGGGTGTCCATGGGCGAGCCCAAGGAGGTCTGGGACGAGCGGATCGAGGCACTGTCCCCGTACGCCGTGACCATGGACGTGCTGCGCGCCAGCGGGAACCCGGACGTGAAGTTCATGCACTGCCTCCCGGCCTTCCACGACCTCGGCACCAAGGTGGCCCGGGAGATCCACGAGCGGCACGGCCTGGAATCGCTGGAGGTGACGGACGAGGTGTTCGAGTCGGTGCACTCGGTCGTCTTCGACGAGGCGGAGAACCGGCTGCACACCATCAAGGCGGTCCTCGTCGCGACGCTCGCGAAGCCCGGCGCATAGTCATACCGCGGGTCGTACGGCGGCGGCCGCGCCGGGCCGGCCGGCCCGGCGCCCCACCCGGGTCGCCACCAGGATGTCGTGCTTATGTGACGGCAGTCACGTTCCAGTGATACCGTCGTGACGGTGAGCCCCTTCACCGGTTCCACAGCAGCGACCGAACGGTGGCACCACCTCCGGGTGACCCGGCAGGACGGCGTGGCCACCGTCACCTTCGACCGCCCCGACAAGCTGAACGCGCTCACCTTCGGCGCCTACGCCGACCTGCGCGATCTGCTGGCAGAACTGTCCCGTGAGCGTTCCGTACGCGCCCTCGTCCTGGGCGGCGAGGGGCGCGGTTTCTGCTCCGGCGGCGACGTGGACGAGATCATCGGCGCCACCCTCGCCATGGACACCGCCCAACTCCTCGACTTCAACCGGATGACCGGCCAGGTCGTCCGCGCGATCCGCGAATGCCCCTTCCCGGTGATCGCCGCCGTGCACGGGGTGGCCGCCGGGGCCGGAGCCGTCCTCGCGCTCGCCGCCGACTTCCGGATCGCCGACCCCAGCGCCCGCTTCGCCTTCCTCTTCACCCGCGTCGGCCTCTCCGGCGGCGACATGGGCGCCGCCTATCTGCTGCCCCGCGTCGTCGGCCTCGGCCACGCCACCCGGCTGCTGATGCTCGGAGAGCCCGTACGCGCCCCCGAGGCCGAGCGAATCGGCCTGCTCAGCGAGCTCACCGAGGAGGGCAAGGCCCACGTACGGGCCGCCGAACTCGCCGCGCACCTGGCCGCCGGCCCCGCCCTCGCCTACGCGCAGACCAAGGCGCTGCTCACCGCCGAGCTCGACATGCCGCTGGCCGCCTCCGTGGAACTGGACGCGGCCACCCAGGCCCTCCTGATGAACGGCCAGGACTACGCGGAGTTCCACGCCGCCTTCACCGGGAAGCGGCCGCCCGACTGGAAGGGAAGGTAGCCGGATGTCTGCGGGCGCCATGCGGGTCGCGGTCGTCGGCGGGGGACCGGGCGGGCTGTACGCCGCCGCGCTGCTGGCCCGCCAGGGGCACACTGTCGACGTCTGGGAACGCGGCGCGCCGGACGAGACCTTCGGCTTCGGCGTGGTCCTCTCGGACGAGACCCTCGGCGGCATCGAACAGGCGGACAGCGTGGTCTACGCCGCCCTGAGCGCGGAGTTCGTGCGCTGGGACGACGTGGACATCGTGCACCGGGGCCGGCTGCTGACCTCCGGCGGCCACGGCTTCGCCGCCCTCGGGCGGCGCCGGCTCCTGGAGATCCTCCACGAGCGCTGCGCCGGGCTGGGCGTCCGGCTCCGCTTCCGCACCGGGCCGGTGGCCGCCGAGGCCCTCGCGGCCTCGTACGACCTGGTGGTCGCGGCGGACGGAGTGCACAGCGCGACCCGGGAGGCCGGGGCCGCGCACTTCCGGCCGACGGTGACGAACGGGCGCTGCCGGTACATCTGGCTCGCCGCCGACTTCGCCTTCGACGCCTTCCGCTTCGAGATCGCGGAAACCGAGCACGGCGTGATGCAGCTGCACGCCTACCCCTACGCGGCCGACGCCTCCACGGTGATCGTGGAGATGCGGGAGGAGGTGTGGCGGGCAGCCGGCTTCGACCTGTGTGACGAGGCCGAATCGGCGGCCCGCTGCGGCAAGATCTTCAGCGAGGCCCTGCGGGGCCGGCCGCTGCGCGGGAACCGCTCGACGTGGACGGGCTTCCGTACCGTCGTCAACGAGCGCTGGTCCCACGGCAACGTGGTCCTGCTCGGCGACGCCGCGCACACCGCCCACTTCTCCATCGGATCGGGCACCAAGCTCGCCGTGGAGGACGCCCTCGCGCTCGCCGAAGCGGTGGCCGCGGAGGCGGACGTACCGGCGGCCCTCACGGCGTACGAGGCGGCCCGGCGGCCCGCGGTCGCCAGCACACAGCGGGCGGCGGCCGCCAGCATGCGCTGGTTCGAGGAGATCGCCGGATACGTGGAGCAGCCCGCCCGGCAGTTCGCCTTCAACCTCCTCACGCGCAGCCGCCGGGTCACCCACGACAACCTGCGGCTGCGCGACGAGCGGTTCACGCGGGCCGTGGAACGGGATTTCGGCTGCTCGGACGAGGCGACTGCGCCCATGTTCACCCCGTTCACGCTGCGCGGCCTGACCCTGCGCAACCGGGTCGTCGTCTCACCGATGGACATGTACTCGGCCGAGGAGGGCGTACCGGGGGACTTCCACCTCGTGCACCTGGGCGCCCGGGCCCTCGGCGGGGCCGGGCTGGTGATGACGGAGATGGTCTGCGTCAGCGCCGAGGGCCGGATCACCCCCGGCTGCGCCGGGCTGTACACCCCGGAGCAGGCGGCGGCCTGGCGCCGGATCACCGACTTCGTCCACATCTCCGCGCCGGGGACCGCGCTCGGCGTCCAGCTCGGGCACGCGGGGCGCAAGGGCTCCACCCGCCTGATGTGGGAGGGGATGGACGATCCCCTTCCGCACGGCAACTGGCCGCTGGTGGCTGCCTCGGCCCTGCCCTACCGGCCGGGCGTCTCGGCGGTCCCGCGCGCCCTCGCGGAAGCGGACCTGGCGGCGCTCCGCTCCGAGTTCGCGGCGGCCGCCGTCCGTGCCGCCGACTGCGGATTCGACCTGCTGGAACTGCACTGCGCCCACGGCTACCTGCTCTCCGGGTTCCTCTCCCCGCTGACCAACCGGCGCACCGACGCCTACGGCGGCTCCCTGGAGAACCGGCTGCGCTTCCCGCTGGAGGTCTTCGACGCGGTGCGCGCCGTCTGGCCCGACGACCGCCCGATGACGGTCCGCCTCTCGGCCACCGACTGGGCGCCGGGCGGCACCTCGCCCGAGGAGGCGGTGGAGATCGCGGCCGCCTTCGCCGCCCGCGGCGCGGACGCCATCGACGTTTCGACCGGGCAGGTCGTCGCGGACGAGGTCCCCGAGTACGGGCGCTCGTACCAGACCCCCTACGCCGACCGGATCCGCAACGCCCTGGGCGTCCCCGTCATCGCCGTCGGCGCCATCTCCTCCTGGGACGACGTCAACTCCCTCCTCCTGGCGGGCCGGGCGGACCTCTGTGCCGTCGGCCGCCCCCACCTCTACGACCCGCACTGGACCCTCCACGCGGCAGCCGAACAGTCCTACGAGGGCCCGGCCGCCCCCTGGCCCGCCCCCTACCGCGCGGGCAGCCGCAAGCCGCCCACGGGCCGCGGCTGACGCCCGGTTCAGCGCCCCAGGGCGAGGCACTCGTGGCACAGGCAGGGCTCCGGATGCGGCCAGTGCGGCCAGCGCTCGCTGCGCAGCTCCCAGGCGTGGCGCTCCAGTGCGGGCGCCGCCTCCGCCGCCTCCGCCGAGGCCGCCGAGCCCCAGAACCTCGACCACTCGGCGGCGCGCAGCACGGCCGGGCTGCGGACCAGCTTCGGCCGGAAGGTGTGCAGATGGCGGGTGTGGACGTACTCCCACACGTAGCGCCGGGTCTGCCGGGGGCGGCCGACGACCATGCAGAAGTCCCCGCCGTCCAGCGTGTCGAAGACATGGACCTTGGCGCCGCCCTTGAAGGTCTTCGTGCCCGGGCGCAGGCCTTGGCCGCCCTCGCCCCAGCGGCGCCACCGCACGACGTTCGCGGCCAGGATCCAGAGAGGTTCGGGCGGTTCGGGCGGGTCGTCCGGCTCGTCCGGCTCGTCCGGGGTGCTCACGCGGCCACGACCTCGGTGCGGTCCTCCACCGGGGTGTAGCCCAGGCGCAGGTAGATGCCGTTGCTGGTCGGGTTGGCCAGGTCCGTGAAGAGGAGGACCTCCGAGGCGCCGGCCGCGTACGCCGCTTCGCTCGCCGTGTGCGTGACCCCGGCGGCGTAGCCGCGGCCGCGGAGCGCGGGCGGGGTGTAGACCGGGCCGACGCGGGCGGCGGAGCCGATCGGGCGGTTGAAGGAGGCCAGCGAGACCGGGGTGCCCGCGCGCTCCCAGAGCAGGATGCCGCCGTACGAGATCCGGTGCCGCAGGCCCGCCTCGTTGGCGCTGCCCGGCCCCCCCACCTCCGCGTGGAAGGCCTCGATCCAGTCCAGCAGCAGCGGCATGTCGGCCTCGGTGGCGAGCCGGGCCCGCCCCGCCGGGGCGGGATCCGGGGCGACCAGCCCGGCCAGCCGGTAGAGCCGGGTCTCCTCGGCGACCCGCGTGGGCCGGCCCCACGCCCGAGCCAGCGCCTCCGCGTCCCGGCGGCGGGCGTTGATCCCGTGGAGCTTGGCGAGCAGCGGCTCGGTGCTGAGCGCTTCCCCCAGGGCCCGGACCGCCTCCTCGGGCGCCGCGCCGAGCTGGAGCGGGAACGGCGGGGTGCACAGCAGGCCGGCGGCGGCGGTGCCGTCGGGCCCGGTCCACCACCCGAAGAGGGGGTCGGCGGACCCGTAGGCGTGGATGCCTTGTCGCTTCAGCCGGTCGGCGACCGTCAGCAGAAGGGTGTTGGAGACGGGCTGCGCGGTCACGGCCGGGCCCGCCGCGGCCAGATAGGCCGTCAGGTCGGAAGTGAAGGTCCAGGTCATGGCCCATACTGGCGCGGCCCCGGACCCGCGTGCGACCGCTTTTTCAGGCAGGCAGCCACCCCGGCCACCACGGCGGCACATTGTCCGGCCCGCACCGGGCCGGATCCCCGGGATAGCCGTCCAGGGTGCCGCGGAGGGCGAAGTACAGCACGGTCAGCCCGGCCGGCACGACCAGGACGGTGCCCAGTTGCAGGGCCACGGGCCGCCGGTCCAGGAGGAGGGCCACGACGAGGGCCACGGTGGCGAAGGCCGCGGTCAGCGGCAGCAGCGTGAGGCTCAGTTCGAAGCGGCCGCCCGCGTCCGTGCCCGCGCCGCAGTACTCCCGGGCGCGGGCGGCCAGCGCGATGGCCGCGCAGCCCGCCGCGAGGCCGGCGAGAACGGCGGAGACCCGTATACAGAATCGTTTCGCCCGGGAGGGGGCTGCGGCGCGTGGCGTCATACCCCGCTACGACGCGGCCCGCCCGGTCACGGTTGCGCGAACTGCGCGCCCGCGTCCCGCAGCCGGGCGTGCAGTTCGGTGAAGACGGCCGCCGCGCGGTCGCCCGGCCAGTCCGCCGGGAGGAGCTCGCGCGGCAGGCCCGGGTCGGCGTACGGCAGGCGGCGCCAGCTGTCCAGGGCGAGCAGATAGCCGCGGTAGGCCTCCTCCGGGGCCGGGTCCGGCCCCGTCTGCAGGGCGCGCAGGGCGGGCTCGTGCAGGTCGAGGAACTCCTCGTGCTGCTTGGCCAGGGAGGTCAGGTCCCACCAGCGGGCCACGGCCTCCGCGGTCGGCGCGAAGCCGAGGTGGGCGCCCCGGAACAGCTCCACGTACGGGGTCAGGTGCAGGCGCTCCAGCGTGTGACCCGTCTCCTGCGCCAGCCCGGCCGGGGCGATCCACACGCCCGGCGCCACCGCGCCGAAGCCGAGCCGGGCCAGCCGGGAGCGCAGCAGGTGCCGCTTGTGCCGCTCCTGCTCCGGGACGGAGAACACCGCCACCAGCCACTCGTCCGAGCGGGGCGGGCCGCCGTAGATCCGCCGGTCGCCGTCGTCGAGCAGCTGCCGCGCCTCCTGGGAGAGCTCGTACGCGGCCGAGCCGTCCGCCGCGCGGTCGGGCAGCAGGAAGCCGCGCCGCTTCAGCCGGGACACCGACGAGCGGACCGACGGGGCGTCCACGCCGGCCGCGCCCAGCAGGCGGATCAGCGCGGACACCGGGACCGGGCCCTCGAAGGCCCGCCCGTAGGCTCCGTAGAACGTGACGATCAAGGATCGCGGGGTGTGCTGCTCGACCACGCATTCACTGTAGGACCTGTCCGGCCGGTCAGCCGGGCTCGCGTGCCCTGGTGCGCGCGCTCACTGATCCGGCCTGACCGGCCGGACAGGTCCTCCATCGCGCAGCCGGAAGCGTTGCAGTTTGCCCGTCGCGGTGCGGGGCAGGGAGGGCACGAAGACGAAGGAGCGCGGGCACTTGTGCGGGGCCAGCTCGCCCCGCATGAAGGCGCGCAAGTCCTCCTCCGTGAGCACCACACCCTCACGGGTGACGGTGTAGGCGACCACGATCTGCCCGCGTCGCTCGTCCGGGCGGCCCACCACCGCGGCCTCCACCACGTCCGGGTGGCGCAGCAGGGCCTCCTCCACCTCCGGGCCCGCGATGTTGTAGCCCGCCGAGATGATCATGTCGTCGGCGCGGGCGACGTAGCGGAAGTAGCCCTCCGGATCGCGCACGTAGGTGTCACCGGTCAGATTCCAGCCGTCCCGTACGTACTCGCCCTGCCGCGGATCGGCCAGGTAGCGGCAGCCCACCGGCCCGCGCACGGCCAGCAGCCCCGGCTCGTTGTCCGCGACCGGCCGGCCGGAGGCGTCCACCACCCGCGCCTGCCAGCCCGGAACCACCCGGCCGGTCGTACCCGGCCGGATGTCCTCGTCGGCGGCGGAGATGAAGATGTGCAGCAGCTCCGTGGCCCCGATGCCGTTGATGATCCGCAGGCCGGTGCGCTCGTACCAGGCCTGCCAGGTCGCGGCGGGCAGGTTCTCCCCGGCCGAGACGCAGCGGCGCAGCGCGGAGAGGTCGTACACGCCCGCCTCGTCCGTGCCCAGCGCGTCCAGCATCGTCCGGTAGGCGGTGGGCGCCGTGAACAGGACCGTCACCCGGTGCCGGGCGAGGGCGGGCAGCAGGTGCCGCGGCGCCGCCTCCTCCAGCAGCAGCGCGGACGCGCCCGCCCGCAGCGGGAAGACGACCAGCCCGCCCAGGCCGAAGGTGAACCCGAGCGGCGGACTGCCCGCGAAGACATCGTCCGGTCGGGGGCGCAGGACCGTACGGGAGAAGGTGTCGGCCACCGAGAGGAGGTCGCGGTGGAAGTGCATGCAGCCCTTGGGCCGCCCGGTGGTGCCGGACGTGAAGGCGATCAGGGCGACGTCGTCGGCGGAGGTCTCCACGGCCGGGTAGGCCGCCCCGTCGTGCCGCTCGGCCAGCCGCAGCAGGTCGTCCGGGGCCTCACCCCCGTACGCGGTGATCCGCAGCCCCGGCACCTCGGCCCTGGCCAGGTCGTCCAGCGCCCCGGTGTGGCACAGGGCGTGGCTCACCCGGGCCATCGCGCAGACCGTGGCCAGCTCCTTCGCCCGCTGCTGGGGCAGGACGGTCACCGCCACCGCGCCGGCCTTCATCACCGCGAGCCAGCAGGCGGCGAGCCAGGGGCCGGTGGGGCCGCGCAGCAGGACCCGGTTGCCGGGGACCACGCCGAGATCGACAGTGAGCACGTGGGCGAGGCGGTCCACGCGCCCCCGCAGCCCGCCGTACGTCCACACCTCGCCGGCGGCGCTGCGGAAGGCCGGGCGGTCGGGCCCGAACCGGTCGATGGTGGCGTCCAGCAGCTCGGCCCCGCAGTTCAGGCGGTCCGGATAGGCCAGTTCGGGCAGCTCGAAGAGGAGTTCCGGCCAGCTGCCCGAGGGGGGCAGATGGTCGCGGGCGAAGGTGTCGGCATGAGCGGAAGGCTTGAGTTCCAAGGCGGGTTCGCCCCCTTGCAACGGTCCCGGATGTGGGTGGAGCCGGCCGTGCTGTTGCCACACGAGCGTATCGTGATGGTGACGGCAGTCAACAGGACGCGATAGATGCGGGGATGTTCGGATGACCGGATTCGCGCTCGGGGTGGACCAGGAGGAATGGTGCGGGCAGCTGCGCGCACTGGCGGCCGGCCGGCTGAGGCCGCTGGCCGAGAAGGGGGAGCCGGGGCGGGTCAACCGGCCGCTGCTGGCGGAGCTGGGTGAGCTGGGCCTGCTGGAGCGGGTGTTCGCATCGGGCGCGCTGGACCTGTGCCTGCTGCGCGAATCCCTCGCCTACGGCTGTACGGAGGCCGAGACGGCCCTCGCCCTCCAGGGACTCGGGGCCCACCCGGTCCTGCGGGCCGGGAGCGGGGCGCAGCGGGAACGCTGGCTGCCGGCGGTGCGCGCCGGGCGGGCGGTGGCGGGCTTCGCGCTGAGTGAGCCGGGGGCGGGCTCGGACGCGGCGGCGCTGGCGCTGGCGGCGGCCCCCGAGCCGGCGGGGGGCTGGCGGCTCAGCGGCGAGAAGTGCTGGATCTCCAACGCCCCGGAAGCGGATTTCTACACCGTGTTCGCCCGGACGGGTGAGGGCCCGGGGGCGAAGGGGGTATCCGCCTTCCTGGTGCCGGCGGACCGCCCCGGACTCGGCGGGCAGTCCCTGGACATGCTGTCCCCGCACCCCATCGGGTCCCTGTCCTTCGACGGGGTCCCGGTGGGCCGGGACGACCTCCTGGGCGAGCCCGGGCGGGGCTTCCGGGTCGCGATGGACACCCTCAACCTCTTCCGGCCGAGCGTCGGCGCGTTCGCGGTGGGCATGGCACGGGCCGCGCTCGACGCCACGCTCGCGTACACGGCGGACCGGGCCGCCTTCGGGGGGACGCTGAGCGACCTCCAGGCGGTGGCGCACCGGGTGGCCGAGATGGCCACCCGCACGGAGGCGGCCCGGCTGCTGGTGTACGCGGCGGCCGGGGCCTACGACCGGGACCCCGGCTCCCCGGAGGTCCCGCGCCGGGCGGCGATGGCGAAACTGCTGGCCACGGAGACGGCCCAGTACGTGGTGGACCACGCGGTCCAGCTGCACGGGGCCGTGGCCCTGCGGCGGGGCCACCTGCTGGAACACCTCTACCGGGAGGTGCGGGCGCCGCGGATCTACGAGGGGGCGAGCGAGGTGCAGCGCGGCATCATCGCGAAGGAGCTGTACCGGGCGCTGCCGGGGGAGGTGGCCGCGCGATGAGCCTCGAACGGATCAACCCGCCGGAGCTGTCGCCGCCGACGGGTTTCTCGCACGCGGTCGCCGCGACCGGCTCCCGGCTGGTGTTCCTGGCGGGCCAGACCGCGCTGGACGGCGCGGGCAAGGTGGTGGGGGAGACCCTGCCGGAGCAGTTCGAGCGGGCGCTGGCCAACCTGCTGGCCGCGCTCGCCGCGTCCGGGGGGACCCCGGCCGACCTGGCCCGGGTGACGGTGTACGCCGTCGACGTCCCGGCGTACCGGCACCATGCCGCCGAACTGGGCCGTGTCTGGCGCCGCCTGGCGGGCCGTGACTATCCGGCGATGGCCGTCATCGGCGTGGTCCGCCTCTGGGACGACCAGGCCCTGCTCGAACTGGACGGCATCGCGGTCCTCCCCTGAGCCGCGCCCTTCCCCTCCGGGGCGGGATGTGCCTCCGTGCGCGGGTACGGGTTCAGGACCGGGGCTCCGCCCCGTGCCCCGCGCCTCAAACGCCGGCGGGGCTGGAGGTGGCTCGCCCGAGTGGGTGGGTGCGGGTTCAGGACCGGGGCTCCGCCCCGGACCCCGCTCCTCACACGCCGGAGGGGCTGGATGTGCCCCGGCAAGGCTGGATGTGCCCCGGCGGGGCCGGGTGGGTTCGGCGGGGCCGGGTGGGTTCGGCGGCTGGATCGCGCGGAGCGCGATTTCAGCCCCGCCGGCGTATGAGGCGCGGGGGTTCGGGTCGGAGCCCCCGCGCGGCGAAGCCGCCGGGCCGGCACAGCCGGGAGGCTACGGGCGGCCGATGACGTGGCCGCCGTCCACGCGCAGGGCGTGCCCGGTGACGAAGCCGGCGTGCGCGAGGTAGAGCACCGCCTCGGAGATCTCGGACACCTCGCCGATCCGGTTCAGCAGGTGGATCCCGCCGAAGGAGTCCACATCGGATTCCGCGTGCAGCGGGGTGCGGACGATGCCCGGCGCGACGAGGTTGACCCGGATGTTGTCCGCGGCGAGCTCCGCGGCCAGGCTCGTCGTCAGCGCGTGCACCCCCGCCTTGCTCACCACCGGCGCGGAGGCCGGGAAGCCCGCCAGCGCGTGGTCGACCAGGACGGTGCCGATGTTGACGACGCTGCCGCCGCCGCCCTGCGCGCGCAGCGCCCGTACGAAGGCCTGGGTCGTGAGGTAGGTACCCCTCAGGTTGCCCGTCAGGAAGCAGTCGAGCTCCTCCGCCGTGACCTCGGTGAACGGCTTCGAGGCGAAGGTGCCCGCGTTGTTGACCAGGACGTCGACGCGGCCGAAGCGGTCGAGTGCGGTACGGACGAGCGCCTCGCCGGTCTCCGGCTCGGCGATGCTGCCCGCGACCCAGGCGGTCCGCTCGGGATGGCCCAGGCCGGCCGCGGCCTTGGCCAGGCGGTCGGCGTCCCGGCCGTTGAGGACGACGTCGGCGCCGCTCGCCAGGAAGGCCCGGGCGATGTCCAGCCCGATGCCGCTGGAGGAGCCGGTGATCAGTGCAGTGGTACGGGTAGCGGTAGCGGTAGCGGTGTCGGTCATGGTTCTCGTGCCCTTCGCGGCTGAACGGTTGGTCGTGCTGACACCAGAAACCTAGGAGCTCCCAACTCATAAGACCACGACGTAGTTTGGAGCATGTGATAATCCCAGGTTATGGATGTGGATCTGCGTGACCTGGAGCTCCTGGAGGCCACCGCCGAGGCCGGCTCGCTGACCGCCGCCGCCGAGCGGCTCTACGTCAGCCAGCCCGCCCTCAGCCAGCGGCTGACCCGCCTGGAGGCCCGCCTCGGCATGCCCCTCTTCGACCGCAAGGGCCGCCGCCTGGTCCCGAACGCCGCCGGCCGCCGCCTGCTGGTCGCCGCCCGCCAGGTACTCGGCGAGCTGGAGTCGGCCTCCCGCGACCTGCGGGAGCTCCGCGACGGACGCGACCGGCGGGTCCGCTTCGCCGCGCAGTGCAGCACCACCTTCCCGTGGCTGCCGCCCGTGCTGCGCGCCTTCCGCGCGCGCGAACCCGGCATCGACGTACGGATCGAGACCGTCCCCGACGACGCGCCGGTCCCGGCGCTCCTCGCCGACCGGATCGACGTGGCGCTCATCACCAAGCCGGACCTGCAGATGGACCGGGTGTCCCTGACCACGCTGTTCGACGACGAGATGATGGCCGTGGTGCCCGCCGGCCACCCGTGGGCCTCCCGCAAGCACCTGACCGCCCGCGACTTCGACGGCGCCGACCTCGTCCTCTACGACTTCTACGACCAGAAGCGCATCCCGTCGATGCCGCTGCCCCTGCCGGTCGGCGCCCGGCCCGCCCGGATCACCACCATGCCGGTGGTGACCGACCTGGTGGTGGAGATGGTGGCGGGCGGCCAGGGCGTGACGGTACTGCCCAACTGGGTGGCCGCCCCGTACGTGGCCTCGCACGGCCTCGCCCTGGTCCGCATCGGCGCGCAGCCGCTGACCCGCACTTGGTACTGCGCCACCCGCCCCGGCCCCCGCCCGC
>NZ_JAGGOZ010000038.1 GCF_018614075.1 Streptomyces sp. ISL-94
ATTTGGGGCTGCGCCCCGCGCCTCAAGCGCCGGCGGGGCTGGAATCGGCCGGTGTTCCTGTGTGGCTTGCGGCCCATCGGGCAGTGGTGCTGGCAGCGCGGCTCAGCCAAAACCAGCCTCGCCGGCGTTTGAGGCGCGGGGTCTGGGGCGGAGCCCCAGCAGCGGCGCCGCACCGGCGATTGAGGCGCAGGGGGCTGGGGTCCTGCCCCAGCAGCGGCCGCGCCGCACCGGCACGTCCAGCCCCGCCGGCGATTGAGGCGCGGGGCCAGGGGCGCCGGGCCGCGGCGGCGGCTACGCGTCCAGGTGCCCGGTGTCGTTCCAGCGCTCCAGCGCCGGGGCCCCGTACGCCCAGCCCAGAACCGAGAGCGACGCGGGGTCGAGGCGGATCCGGGCCCCGAAGGAGGCCTCGAAGCCGAGCCAGCGCGCCGCCAGCGTCCGCAGGATGTGCCCGTGGGCGAAGACCAGGACGTCCCGCTCCGCCGAGCGGGCCCACGCCACGACCTCGTCCGCGCGCGCCGCGACATCGGCGACGGACTCGCCGCCCGGAACCCCGTCGCGCCAGATCAGCCAGCCGGGCCGGACCGCCTGGATCTCGGCCGGGGTCATGCCCTCGTAGTCCCCGTAGTCCCACTCCATCAGCGCGTGCCACTCATCCGCCTGCGCCCCGAAGCCCGCCAGGTCACAGCTCTCGCTCGCGCGCACCAGCGGGCTGGTGCGGACCTCGACGCCCGCCAGGCCCTTCCACGGATCGCGCGCCAGCCGCTCGCCCAGCCGCTTGGCGCCCTGCTTGCCCTCCTCCAGCAGGGGCACATCCGTGCGCCCGGTGTGCTTTCCGAGCTGGGACCACGCCGTCTGGCCGTGGCGGGCCAGCAGGATGCGGGGGGCCATGTAATTTCTCCCGGTCCGTGAGAGTTCGCACGCTTTTACGGTGGTTGAGTCGCCCGTCCATCATCCATCACATGAACGCCAGGCCGTCCCCCGACCGCTTTCCGGGGTAAGTCCACGATTGTCAGTGGCGGATGGGACACTTCCGCCCGTGAGCTCCTATCCGCCCAGCAGCCCCGCGCAGCAGACGGCGCCGCCGACGACACTGCGGCAGCGGCTCGCCGGCCTGCGCGGCCCCGCCGTGCCGCCCCGCCCGCTCGACGCCCGGGCGCTGGCGGCCCTCGCCGCCAACCCCGGCTGCGGCAGACGCGCCCTGCTCGACGGCGCCGGCGTGGACAAGACCGCGCTCGCCTCGGCCCTCGGCTCCCCCGCCTCCTTCGGGCAGTCGCAGTTCGCCATCGTCCGCGGGAACTCCTTCGAGGCCAAGGTCAAGGGCGACGGCGGAGCGGAACTGCTCCGGCTCGTCCAGGGGCACCTCGACCCCGGCGCCGAGCCCCCCGGCCCCGGCGCCCGCGTCCCCGACCTGGCCGCCGCCGGCCCCGAAGGCCGCGCCGCGCGGACCGCGCTCGCCCTGCGCGAGGCCACTGCCGCCGGGCGGGAAGCGGGGGCCTGGACCCTGCTGGACCACCCGATGCTGGCCCTGGAGGTCGCCGGCTCCCCGGCCTACCTGGAGCCGGACGCCGTCGTCGTGCATCCCGACGGCCGCTGGACCGTCGTGGAGATCAAGTCGTTCCCGATGATCGACGGGGCCGCCGACGCCGCGAAGGTGGGCGCCGCCGCCCGCCAGGCCGCCGTCTATGTCCTCGCCTTGGAGAAGACCGCCGAAAAGCTGGCCGGCGCCGAAGTCGGGCACCGCGTGCTGCTGGTCTGCCCGAAGGACTTCTCCAACCTGCCCACCGCCTCGCCCGTCGACATCCGCCGCGAGCGCTCCGTGACCCGGCGCCAGCTGGCGCGGCTGACCCGGGTCGAGGAGCTGGCCGCGGCGCTGCCCGAGGGCCTCAGCTTCGACCCGTCGCGCACCGCCGAGGAACTGGCCGAGGCGGTCGCCGCGGTGGACGCCTCCTACGCCCCCGAGTGCCTGGCCGCCTGCGAGCTGGCCTTCCACTGCCGGGACCGGGCCCGCGCCGCCGACGAGGTGACCGCGCTGGGCCGTTCCGTACGGGGCGAGCTGGGCGCGCTGACCACCGTCGAGGCGGCCCTCGCGGCGGCCGCCGGCCAGGGCCCCGCCGACGATCCCACCGCGGCGGCGCTGCACCACGCGGCCCGGCTGCGCGCCGAGGCGCTGGACCTGGCGGCGGAGGTGGCCCCATGTCCCTCCTGAGCACCCTGGCCCGGCTGGAGGCCCTGAAGGCGGGCCGGGCCCAGCCGCTCGCGACCGTACGGCACCGGCATCTGAGCGAGCGCCCGCTGGTCTTCGTACCGCTGACGACGGCGGGCGAGGCCGGGGCGCCGCTGGGCGCGCTGGTCGGCACGGATCCTCGGGAGCCCCGGCTCCTGGTCGTACCGCAGCCACGCGACCGGGACCTGCGCTGGTCCTTCCTGGCCGGCCTCGCGGACGAGGTCCTGCCGTACGTGGACGCGTACGGCGACGAGGTCGAGCTCGTGGAGCGCAGCGAGGCCGACCCGGAGACGGGCAAGAAGGTCAAGGTCGAGGCCGAACTGTGCCTGGACGCACCGCAGCTGATCGTGCCGAGCCGGGCGGGCATCGAGTACGTACGGCTCCTGGGCCGGTCGATGCGGTTCCGGCGGACGGCCGAGGAGGACCCGGAGAATCCGTATCCGGCGCCCGCGCGGGTGCCGATGCTGGGGCGCTGGTTCACGCATCTCGCCGAGCGCTCCCGGGTGCCCGGGTCCTCGATGCTGCTGGCGGCGACGGACCTGCTGTCCCGGCACTGGGCCACCGGCCAGAGCAATCTGGAGGACCAGCACCTGGGCGCGCTGCTGGCCTGGACAAGCCCGCCGGAGGGCGCGTCCGGCGCGGAGGCGGCCCTGCACGCCGAGCTCGCCCGGGACCGGGACGGCTCGCTGCTGGTCCCGCCCGCCGGCCCGGCCACCGATCCGGCCTTCGACAACAAGCTGCTGGCCCCCGCCGTGTCCCGGTACGACGCCGCCCGCTCCGCGGACCCCCGCAACGAGCGGGTGCTCGCGCGCGCCGAAGCCGACGTACGGTCCCTCGTCGCAGCGCAGATGCGGCCCACCTGGGACGCGGTGTGGCGTTCCCTCGACCTGCTCCGCACCCTGCCGCCCGGCGAGCGGGCCGAGGAGCGCTGGACGCGCGACCGCTGGTCCTACACCGGCCACCGGGACCGCGTACGGGCGGGCGAGCCGCCGCAGCCGCGCCGGGACGACGCGGTGACCGCGGCGCAGAAGCTGGCCACGCGGGAGACCGAGCAGGTACGGCTCGACGCGCAGGAGGCCCTGGACGACCCGCTCGTCATGGCGGGCCGGCGCCTCGCGGGCGAGGCCTTTGCCGGCGAGGTCACCGAGGTGGTGATGGAGTGGACGGAGTCCAAGCGCCCGAGTCCGCGCCCGCTGGTGACGGTGGCGACCGAGGACCGGCCGCAGCTCGCGGAGGGCGGCGGCGGGAAGGTCTACCGCTCGCTGGACGGGCGGCCGCAGAGCGCGCAGTTCGTGCGCGTCGAGGAGGACGGAGGGCTGGTGCTGCGCCTGCTGGACAAGATGGGCCGCGGCCGGGACCCGGAGCCCGGCTCGGTGCCGGAGAAGGGCGACCGGGTGTGCTGGACGCTGTTCGAGCACGACGCGCGCGGCGGCCCGAAGCTCCCGGACCGGGAGCAGACCCCGTGGACGCACGGGGGCCCGCCCGGATCCGCCACCGCCGCCGTCCCGCTGCCCGACGCCGTGACCGACGAGGACATCCTGTGACCGCGCCCTTCGACCCGTCGGCCGCGGCCGCCGAGGCGACCGCCGCCATCCTTCGCGACACGCTGTACGGGACCGAGCGGGGCGTGGTCGTCGACTCCCCGCCCGGGGCCGGCAAGTCCACCCTCGTCGTGCGGGCGGCCCGCGAGCTGGCCGCGGCCGGGCGCCGGCTGATGGTGGTCGCGCAGACCAACGCGCAGGTCGACGACCTGGTGCTGCGGCTCGCCGACAAGGACCCCGGGCTGAAGGTCGGCCGGCTGCACAGCAGCGAGGGAGACTCGTACGACCCGGCGCTGCGCGAGCTGCCCTCGGTCACCCTCTCGGCCAAGCCGGGCGACCTCGCGGAGCTTCCGATCACCCTCTCCACGGCGGCGAAATGGGCCTTCGTCAAGGACGCCGAGCCGTGGGAGCACGCCATCGTCGACGAGGCCTACCAGATGCGCTCCGACGCGCTGCTGGCCGTGGCGGGGCTGTTCGAGCGGGCGCTGTTCGTGGGCGACCCGGGGCAGCTGGACCCCTTCAGCGTGGTCGGCGCGGAGCAGTGGGCGGGCCTGTCCTACGACCCCTCCGCCTCGGCGGTGAGCACCCTGCTCGCCCACAACCCGCAGCTGCCGCAGCACCGGCTGCCCGTGTCCTGGCGGCTCCCGGCGACGGCGGCGCCGCTGGTCTCCCGCGCGTTCTACCCGTACACGCAGTTCCGCAGCGGTACGGGCCCGGGCGAGCGGCGGCTGTCGTACGGGGTCCCCTCGGACGGGTCGGGCCCCGACCGGGTGCTGGACGAGGCCGCCGAGTCGGGCTGGGGCCTGCTGGAGCTGCCCGCGCGGCACACCCCGCGCACCGACCCGGAGGCGGTGCACGCGGTGGCCCTGGTGGTCCGCCGCGCCCTGGACCGCGGGGCGGTGACCTCCGACGAGCAGTCGCCGGACCCGGCCGCGCTGACCGCCGACCGCATCGCCGTCGGCACCGCCCACCGCGACCAGGCGGCCGCGGTCCGCGCGGCCCTGACCGCCCTCGGCGTCACCGGCGTCACGGTGGACACCGCGAACCGGCTCCAGGGCCGCGAGTACGACCTCACCGTGATCCTGCACCCGCTGTCGGGCCGCCCGGACGCGACGGCCTTCCACCTGGAGACGGGCCGCCTGTGCGTCCTGGCCTCCCGGCACCGGCACGCGTGCGTGGTGGTGGCCCGGGCGGGCATCGCGGAACTCCTGGACGACCACCCCTCGACGGAGCCGGTCCAGCTGGGCGTGACGGTGAAGTTCCCAGACGGCTGGGAGGCGAACCACGCGGTGCGGGCCCACCTCGCTGACCATCGCGTGGCCTGGCGGCCCTAGGGGAGCGCCGGACGTACTGCTCGCGCACCTGCGCGATCTGTCGCCGCCCGCTTGAGGCCCCCGCGGCCTTGGCGCCGCTACTGCTTGCGGGCGATGCCCATGCGGACGCGGAGGGCCTCGCCCACCTCGGCCATCATGCGGAGCTGCTCCGGCGTGAGGACGTCGATCAGGTGGCGGCGTACGGACTCCACGTGGAGCGGTGCCGCCTCCGTGATCACGTCGACGCCGGCCTCGGTGAGGACCACCTCCGCGCCGCGGCCGTCTTCGGCGACCTCCTCGCGGCGGACGACGCCGCGCTGTTCCATGCGGGTGAGCTGGTGGGACAGCCGACTGCGTGACCACTGCATCAGGGTGGCCAGCGCGCTGATCCGCATGCGGTGGCCGTCCGTGGAGCCGAGGACCGACAGGACGTCGTAGTCGGCCTCCGAGAGTCCGCTGTCCTGGTTGAGGTCGCGCGCGATCCCCGCGTTGACCAGGGGGAACATGCGCCGCCACGCGTACCACGCGGCCTGTTCGGGCTCGGTGAGCCAGCGGGGCTCGGGTGCGGGGGCCATGCCCTCCACTGTAGCCAGATCGGTGATATATCACCTACCTGGTTGACACGTCACCCATATCCCGCTTCCATAGGTGACACATCAACAACCGACCGCCGCGACCGGGAGTCCACTCCATGACCCGCCTGCACGTCATCTCCGCCGCCACCCGCCCCACCTCCTCCGGCCGCCCCCTCGCCCAGTGGGTCACCGAACAGGCCCGCCTGCGCGGCGGCTTCGACGTCACCGCCGTCGACCTCGCCGAGATCGCACTGCCCTTCCTGGACGAACCGGAATACGCGTCCACCGGGAACTACGCCCACCAGCACACCCGCGACTGGAGTGCCCTCGTCGACTCGGCCGACGCCTTCCTCTTCGTCATGCCGATGTACAACGGCGGATTCACCGCTCCCTTCAAGAACGCCATCGACTTCCTCTACAACGAGTGGAAGGGCAAGCCGGTCGGCCTCGTCAGCTACAGCGCCGGCCCCACCGGCGGCGCGCCGGCCGCCGAGATGCTGCTGCCGGTCCTGACCCGGCTCGGGATGCTGCCCGCCGAGCGGTCCGTCGCCGTCCCGGGCATCCCCAAGCTGATCGGCCCCGAGGGGTTCGAGGCTCCCGAGGGGCTCGCCGGCGAGCTGGCCGGCGTGCTCGACGACGTGGCGGAGCTGGCCGCGGTGCGCGCCGCGGAGGCCGTCACGGTCTGACGTAGCGGAAAGGGCGTCCATGTCGGCCCGCAAGCGCGGTCACGCGCTCGCCCGGCGGGCCGTCGGACAGGACGCGACCCCTCCGTGCCCGGCGATACCGGTCGGTATTCCGGTGCAGACGGTGGCGTCGGCCGATCACCTGCTCGACTCCCCCGCCACTGAGCCGTTCGGTCTCCTCATGCGTCTCATCGGGCATACGGGTGTTCCAGCCGAGCGGTGTGCGGTCTTGCGCGGCGTTGGACAATGGACGGTGGCCCGGAAGCATTTCGCACGTCAGCAGGAGGACACGCATGGCAGAGCCCGAGCGGACCGAGCGGAGGCTGCGGCCCGCGCCCCTGCTCTTCGAGCCATCGGAGGCCGCCACGGACCCGGAGCACTTCTTCGACCTGGAGTCGATCGAGGACCCGCTGGAGCTCCTGGTCCGGGCGACCGAGCTGACGGTGGCCTTCCGGGCCGCGCAGGAGCGGGCGGTGGAGTACCAGGCGCTGGCGGCTGCGCAGCTGGCGGATCCGCGGCGGTTCGACCGGTTGTCGCCGGGGACGATCGCCGAGCGGGCCGAATGGACCGAGGACTACGCCCGGAAAATGATCGAATTCGGCGAGTCCCTCCAGCGGGATGCGGGCCCGGACGCCGACTAGGCCTGTCTCTTTGACCGGCCGTTGACAGGTCTTATCGGTTTGCCGCCGGCCAGCCCGTTCGGATGGGAAGCTCGCATGCCAAGGGGCAGCAAGGTCGGGCTCAGCGCCCGGCACGAGGACGACATCCCGGTCCTGGTGGGCGAGTTCCTGGACGAGGTGCTGCTCGGGCTCCTCGTCCAGGACTGGAAGCCGGACTCGGGCGCCTAGGCTCCTGCCCGGGCCGGGCCGCCTTGCGCAGCGACTGGCATATGCGGGGCGCAACATACCCCACCCCCACCCGCCCTGTCCCGATTTCCCGTAACTCGCGGAAACCGGAACGTTACGCCGGGTACACCTGGCGTTATGACGACCTGCCCCGCCCTCGATGTGCGCCCCGCGCCCGCCACCCACGTCACCCCGCAGGGCGCCGCCTGGCTCGCCTCCGCCTCCGCGCACCCGCAGAACACCCTCGCGCGGTGGCAGGCGCAGCCGGCCTCGCTCGCCGTGCTCCCCTGCGGGAACGCCTTCGACGTCGTCAACGTCCCGCTCGTCCTCGGGCGGCGGCTTCTGGACCTGCTCTGGGCCGAAGGCCCCGGTACCGGCCCGGTCGCCGTGCACCGCGGCCGGATGCTGCTCTTCGCCGCCACCGGCACCGCCCACCGGCTGCCCGCGCTGCTCGCGTGGGAGGAGTGGGGAGGTTCCCGTACCGCCCCGGCGCCCCTGTGCCACGGGCTCGGCGACGCCGTCACCGTGCCGCCGCTGGCCGGCACGGAGGGCCCGTCCCGCTGGCTGGTGGCCCCCGACGCCCGCACGCCCTGGCTGCCCGGTCCCGAGGCCCTGCTGTGGGCGTTCGTCCGAGCCGCCCGAGCTGCGGATATCGATTTTTCCTTCCGCCGATCGGGATGCTAATGTCTACGACGTCAGCAAGCGCCGCTAGCTCAGTTGGTTAGAGCAGCTGACTCTTAATCAGCGGGTCCGGGGTTCGAGTCCCTGGCGGCGCACAGACAGAAGAAGGCCTCCACTCCTCAGAGTGGAGGCCTTCTTCATGTCCGGGTCCGGGGCACCGTCCGCGCACCGCCCCCGCCTACGTCGTGATCTTCACCGTGTACGCACCCGACTGCGTCCGGTCCGCCACCTCGATGGTGATCCGCTCCCCCGGCACGGTGAACGTCTCGCCCACCTCCAGCGGCGCGTCCGCGAGCGGCGGGTACACCGAGCGGTCCCAGCACGCCTCCGTCGCCGGATGCGCGTCCAGCACCTCGATCGGGCCGCCGCCCGAGGCCGCCTCGTTGCGCACCCGGTAGACCAGGACCCCTTCCGTGCAGGTGTCCCCGTCGTTGCCGGCGGAGCCCCGCGCCTCCACGGCGATCGCGCTGCCGGGGCCCGTACGGATCACGGCAAGCCGGGTGCCTCCCGTGCCGCCGTTCGGCGGGGTCTGCGCCAGCGGCTGGAGGGTGTGCAGCGAGGAGCCCGACTGCACGCAGTCCACCTGGCCGGCGTCCAGCCAGCCCAGCTTCCACTTGTGCCAGGCGAAGAGGTCCGGGGCCATCCCGAACTGGCTGCCCATGACGTCCCAGTCCCCGACGTACGTGTCCCAGTCGCCCTTGCCGTCCGTCGGCCGGTGGTAGAGGTCGGGCAGGTCGAAGACGTGCCCGGTCTCGTGGGCGAGCACGTTCCGGTCCGGCGGGTGCCGTTCGAAGACGGTGACGATCCGCCGCAGGTCGGTGCCGTCGGCGCGGATCGGGCGGTCGAAGTTGACGACCTTCGTGGCATCGGAATCCACGCCCGGCGCGTCCGGGTCGGCCACGAAGTAGACGACGTCGTACTTGCTGAAGTCCACGTCGGCGTCGGCGGTGGTGACCGCGTCGCGCAGGTACGCCGCCCGGTCCTCGGGGGCCCAGTCGCGCTGTATCCCGTATGCGGTGGACGGCTTGGGCATCCGGACCCACTGCTTCTGCGGGTGCGGGGCCAGGCGGAACCGCCCGTACGAGGCCCGCTCGAAGAAGTCGCTGGTGGCGGGGAAGTAGTCGCCCGCGATCTCGGCGGGGGTGAGGGTGGTGCGGTGGTCGGGGAAGGAGAGGAAGACCATGACCGCGTCGAGGGTGCGCTCGGGCCGCGGGTAGGCGCCGTTCCAGGTGTCGAGGCCGAGGGAGTGGTGCGCCGCCGTGCGGGTCAGCGCGCACGGCCCGGCTCCGGAATCGGCCACGGCGGGCCCCGCGACGAGCGACGTGGCGGCGAGCGCCGTCAGGGAGGTGAGCGCTGCCGCCGTACTTCGGATGCGGGAGCGTTCCACTCCCCCGGGTGTCTGCTGTCGCGGCACATCGACCTCCGGTGGTGGATTCGTACCTGTTCATCCACCTTGAGGCGATTGTCTTACTGATGCCCTGTTCCGCTGCCCCACATGAGTGAGCAATAGGGCAAGCCGGTGACCCCCGGACTTCACGCCCCTGCCTACAGAACGTCACGACCGATCACCTGAGATCAGCAGAGGTCGCCGCATGCTCACAGCCGCGCAGAAACGATCACGCGGTCTTCGGCCGTCGATCCGTCATCACGCCGAACTCCCGGCTCCCGCGCGGCGGCGCCGCTGGATAGGGCCTCCCGGCAGCCTCTATGATCGGCACACTTTCCTGCACGGACACTCACGAGCACTGCGGGAGCCAACGGTGAGCGGAACCTCAGAAGGAACCGGTTCGGCGGCCGACAGCATCCGATCGGCCATTACGGAGCGTCACCCAGCAGTGCCGGCGGCGGCATCCCTGTCGCGCGCCGAATCCGATCTGCGCGACTACAGGGCCGCCTTCAACGCGGCCCACCTCGCCATGGCCGTCGTCGACCGCGACGGTTATGTCGTCGCCGCCAACCAGGCGTTCGCCGGACTGCTGGGCGCCGAGCCGCCCACACTGGTCCACCGGTGCGCCGCCGACCTGGTGGACCTGGCCGCGGAGGCCCGCACCTGGGCCGCGTACCAGGAGGTGCTGCGCGGGCGCCAGGCCCGGCTGCGCTGCACCCGGCGCCTCAAACACCCCGACGGGCATTCCCTGTGGACCGAGGTCACGCTCGGGCCGGTGCCCGGGACCAGTGAAGTCCTGCTGTCGGTCGCCGACATCAGCGACCGGCGCGACCTCCAGGCCCGGCTGCGCCACCTCCAGATGCACGACCCGGTGACCCGGCTGCCCAACCGGGCGCTGTTCTTCGAGCGGCTCTCGGCCGCCTTGGAGGCGTCCTCGTACGAGCACGGCGGCGGCACCGGCCGGATCGGGCTGTGCTACCTGGACCTCGACGGGTTCAAGGCGGTCAACGACACCCTCGGCCACCGGGTCGGCGACCGGCTGCTGGCGGCCGTCGCGGCCCGGCTGACCCACTGCGCCGACCAGTCCGGATACGGGCGCACGGGCGGCCACTTGGTGGCGCGGCTCGGCGGCGACGAATTCGCCCTGCTGGTCGAGGACTCCACCGGCACCGAGCAGCTCGCGGACCTGGCGCGGAGCGTACTGGCCGCCGTACAGGAGCCGTTCGACCTGGCTGGGCAGCGGCTGTCGGTCTCCGCGTCGATCGGGGTGGTGGAACGGGCCGTGGCCGGAACCTCGGCGACCTGCCTGATGCAGGCCGCCGACACGACCCTGTACTGGGCCAAGGCGGACGGCAAGGCCCGCTGGACCCTCTTCGACCCGGAGCGCAACGCGCACCGCATGACCCGGCAGGCGCTCTCCTCCACGCTGCGGCCGGCCGTGGAGCGCGGCGAGTTCGAGCTGGAGTACCAGCCGCTGGTGGACCTGGAGAGCGGAGCCCTGCGCGGGGTCGAGGCGCTGGTGCGCTGGAACCATCCGCAGTTCGGCACGTTGACGCCGAATCGGTTCATCGGGATCGCCGAAGAAGACGGCTCCATCGTGCAGTTGGGGCAGTGGGTGCTGCGCACGGCCTGCCGGCAGGCGCGGCGCTGGCAGATCGAGCAGCCCAGCGACTCCCCTGTCTTCGTGTCCGTGAACGTCGCGGTGCGGCAGGTGTGGGACTCGGACCTGGTGGGCGATGTCGCGGAGATCCTGGCCGAGACGGGGCTGGCTCCGCAGCTGCTCCAGCTGGAGCTGACCGAGTCGGCCGTGATGGGCTCGGCGGGGCGGCCGCTCCAGGCCCTCCAGTCGCTGAGCGACATGGGCGTGCGGATCGCGATCGACGATTTCGGCACCGGGTACTCGAACCTCGCCTACCTCAGCCGGCTGCCGGTCTCGGTACTGAAGCTGGACGGCTCCTTCGTGCGGGGCTTCCGCTACGAGGAGGGCACGCACCCGAACCCGGCGGACGAGACCATCGTCGAAGCGCTGGTGCAGCTCGCGCACCGGCTGGGGCTGACGGTGACGGCGGAATGCGTGGAGACCGCCGGGCAGGCGGCCCGTCTGCGGCGCGTCGGCTGCGACACCGGGCAGGGGTGGCTGTACTCCCGGGCGGTGGCACCGGATGTGATCGCCCGCATGATCGGCCGCAAGGTCGCGGCGGCTGTCACTGCCGCTGCCGCTGCCGCTGCCGGGACACCGGAGCCGGCCCCCGCTGCGGCATCCGCGTCCTCCGCCTCAGAGCAGGACGGGCCTGCTCAGCACCCCCTCGTCTGAGCGGAGGGGCGGGGCAGGCCACCGGTCGCGCCGACACGGCCGCCCCCGGCCTCTGACGAGGACGGGGGCGGCCGGCGCTCGGCGCGGGGTGGGGGGAGATCAGCAGGCGCCGAGGTCCTTCCAGACACCCCATTCACCGGTGGTCCCCGGCGTCTCGTTCTGCGTCCACCACTGGGCCTTCCACTTGTGTCCGTTGTGGGAGACCTCGTTGCCGGCCGTGTAGACCGTGCCCGCGACGTACGCCGGGACCGAACCGCAGCCGGTGGTCGGCGGGGTCGTCGTCGGAGGCGTCGTGGTCGGCGGGGTGGTCGTCGGAGGCGTGGTGACCGGCGGCTGCGTGGCTCCGCCGAGGGCGTCCGAGATCTGGTTCAGGAGCGTGGTGTTGGCGTCCAGGCCCAGCAGGGAGTACATCATCGCGCCGGCCAGGCCGCGGCTCTTGCCGTAGTCCACCCGGGCCTGGATGGACTTCTGGTTCAGGCCGGTGAAGAACTCGCCGTCCTTGTAGAAGTACGAGGCCTTGGCCTGGTCGTCCCAGAAGGTCGTCGCCGGGTTGTCGACGATCCCGCCGAGCTCCTTGTACATCGCGATGCCGGCCTGCTGGCTGGTGGGCCGGGCGCCCGAGGCGCCGGTGGCGGTCTGGGCGAGGCCGTTGGCGGTGCCCGCCGGGACACCCTTCCAGCCGCGGTAGTAGAACTCGTAGCCCAGGGTCAGCTTGTTGGCGGGGAAGCCGCCCGCGATGCCGTAGGCGGCGTTGCCGTCGATCCAGGAGTCGATCGCGTTGTCGACGCTGTACTTCTCGGTGCCCGGCGCGATCGGGTCGGTCGGGTCGGCCGCCGAGGGCTGGAGCGGGGACTGGTGGTACGTCGGCCCGTCACCGTCCCAGGCGCCGTGCATGTCGTACGTCATGATGTTCGCGTAGTCGAGGTACGCGCCGATCTTGTCCGTCTCGATGTACTTGATCTTGTCCTGGCCGGCCGGGAGGGCGGAGGTCAGCAGGTACTTCTTGCCGCCGTTGGCCGCGCCGTAGGCGTCGAGCTGAGTGCGGAACTCCTTGAGCAGGAGCGTGAAGTTCTGCTTGTCCTCGGGGGCGTAGTGGTTGCCCAGGTGGCCGCCGGACGAGCCGGGGTACTCCCAGTCGATGTCGATGCCGTCGAAGATGCCGGCCGCGCTGCCCGCGCCGCCGTATCCGCCCTCGACCGGCAGGTTGCCCTTGATGTACTGGTCGATGCAGGAGGACACGAGCTTCTTGCGGGAGGCGTCGGTCTTCGCCGCGTCGCTGAAGTACTTCGAGTAGGTCCAGCCGCCCAGCGAGATGTTGATCTTCAGGTGCGGGTACTTGGCCTTCAGCTGCTTGAATTGGTTGAAGACGCCGACGATCGGCTGGTCCCACTTGTCGGCGACCCCGCTGACGCTGTCGGCCGCGCTGAAGGACTTCTGGTAGTCGGCGTACGAGTCGCCCGCGCCGTCACCGGCGCTGGGGTTGTTGTCGTCGCCCGCCGCCTTGTTCGCCTCGAAACAGGTGAGGTTGGTGGGGTGGATGTTGCCGAACGAGTAATTGATGACGTCCAGCTTGCCCGCTATGCCGCGGGTGTCGAGGTGCTTGGGGTAAAAGGCGTTCCCGTACACGCTCCACTGGTCGTAGTAGGCGATACGGACGCCGCCGGCCGCGGCGGTCACCGAGGCGTCGGCGGCCTGGGCGGTGCCGAGCCCCGCGAAGGAGGCCAGCGCTCCGGCGGCCAGCGCGGCGGTGGCGGCCGCCGCGATGAGAGGTTTACGGATGTGCATGAACTGCCTCCGGGGGGTGGGAGGGGAGAGCAAGAAGTCCGGGTGGGAGAAGTGATAGCGATCACGGCCACCCCCAGTCAATGGTTTGGACCAAAGAAGGACTAGACCACTGCTGGCACAAACGCCCTCGTCAGAGACCTGAGCGCACATCAGAAACCGCCCGCCACCCCGGGTGACGAGCGGTTTAAGGGTGCCCTAAGACCGCCTGCGGCAAGGTTTCGGCAACAAACCAGCCAAACCCCGTTCGCATCCGGTCAACCGGTGGCGGGTGCCTCCAACGGCAGGCCGTACGCATCTGCGATGAGCCCGTAGGAGTGCAATCTGGCGGCGCCGCTGTGGGCGTTGGCGGTCAGCATCAGCTCATCCGCGCCCGTCCGCTTGGCGAGGTCGTCGAGTCCGCTGCGCACCTCGTCGGCAGTGCCGTGGACGATGTTCGCGAGCCAGCCGTCCACGAACTCCCGCTCCAGCGGGGAGAAGGCGTACGCCGCCGCCTCCTCGGGCGTCGGGACCAGCCCGGGCCGGCCGCTGCGCAGCCGCAGCATCGACAGCGCGCCCGTGAGCACCTGGGCGCGGGCCTGCGCGTCGGTGTCCGCGGCGAGCGCCGAGACCCCGATGAGGGCGTAGGGGGCGTCCAGGACGGCCGAGGGGCGGAAGCTCTGCCGGTAGAGGTCGAGTGCGGGCAGGGTGCCGGCCGCCGAGAAGTGGTGGGCGTAGGCGAAGGGCAGCCCGAGCTCGCCGGCGAGGCGGGCGCTGAAGCCGGAGGAGCCGAGCAGCCACAGCGGCGGCCGCCCGGCGGGCCCCTGCACCGGACCCGGTACGGCGTGCACGCGGGCGTACGGGTGCCCGTCGGGGAAGTCGTCGTCGAGGAAGCGGGTCAGCTCCGCGAGCTGCCGGGGGAACGCCTCCGCGGCCTCGTCCAGCCGCCCGGGCCCGCGCAGCGCGGCGGCCGTGCGCCCGTCGGTGCCCGGCGCCCGGCCGAGCCCGAGGTCGATCCGCCCCGGGGCGAGCGCCTCCAGGGTGCCGAACTGCTCGGCGATGGCGAGCGGGGCGTGGTTGGGCAGCATGACCCCGCCCGAGCCGAGCCGGATGCGGGAGGTGTGCGCGGCGAGGTGGGCGAGGATCACGGCCGGGGAGGAGCTGGCGACCCCGGGCATCGAGTGGTGCTCGGCGACCCAGTGGCGGTGGTAGCCGCGGGACTCGGCGAGCCGGGCTATGTCCACGCTCGTGCGCAGGGAGGCGTGGGCGGTGCTGCCGGCGCCCACCGTGACGAGGTCCAGGACCGAGAGCGGTACGGGTGCCCGGCCCCTCGCGGTGCCGCGGATCCCGTCGCGGCCTTCCTGCCGACGCCCGTCCCCGGTGTCACTCATCGTCGCTCCCGTCTCGGTTCCCGTCCGTACGGAGACTTCGAACCGTGCGCGGGGCCCGGGCATTCCCGGCAACACCGGGGCAGTACTCATGACCGTGGCATATGCCAGGGGAGTAGGTCCTGGCAGAGTGACATGATTGAGCCATCAATCTCCTCAACAGGCGCTCCACATGGGCCTCTTGATGGCTATCGTGGTAGGGCAAGCGGTAACAACCTGCTAGGGGGAAACCGTGGCGCTGAAGCCCGAGCCGACCGCGCCGTTCCACTCGGTGCAGTACGCACTACGCGTACTCGAAACGATCGCACGGCACACCGGCGGTGTGACCGATGTGCAGATCGCGCGTGAGACCGGCCTGCCCGCAGTCCATCTCGCCCCGATGCTGCTCATGCTGCGCCGGGAGGGATATGTCCTGCAGGTGTCCGACGGCGCCTACGCCATAGGGGATTCCCTCGTCCTGCTCGGCTCCGGCGTCGACCGGCAGCAAGCCCTGACCGACAAGCTCCAGGAGACCCTGGACCGGCTGCGGGACTCGGTCGGCGCGGCCGTCTACATCAGCCGGTACGTGGACGGCGAGGTCAGAATCACGCAGTTCGCGGACAGCCCGCGGACGCCCAAGGTGCACGAGTGGGTCGACTTCCGCTCTGCCGCGCACGCCAGCGCGGTCGGCAAGTGCCTGCTCACCCAGCTCGACCTGAACGGGCGGCGCGACCACCTGTCCCGCCACAAGATCGCCCGGCTCACGTCGAAGACGATCGTGAACGAGCGGATCCTGTTCTCCAAGCTGGATTCCCAGCCGGCCACCGTGCCGGTGCTGGACCTCCAGGAGTACGCCGTGGGCACGGTCTGCGCGGCGGTGCCGATCACGGCCGGGGCGTCGGTGGGCTGCCTGGCGCTGTCGATGCCGGTCGAGCACGCGCACCGGCTGCGGGCCGCGGCCGACACGCTGAACCGGAAGGCCGCGCCGCTGCTGCTGTCGCTCACGCTGTGAGGCGGCGAGCGTACGGGGTGGCCGGGAGGGGCGGCCACACGGCCGGACGGCCGGGAAAACACTTCGGGCGGTTCCCGATGAACCGGAAACCGCCCGAAGGACAGGTGCGCCGCCAGGGACTCGAACCCCGGACCCGCTGATTAAGAGTCAGCTGCTCTAACCAACTGAGCTAGCGGCGCCTGCTGACAGAGAAAATACTACCTGGTCCTCAGGGGTGCTCAAAACCATTACCCGCGGAGGTACGCGAGGACCGCCAGGACCCGGCGTTTGAGGCGCGGGGGTGCGGGGCGGAGCCGGCCCCGCAACGGCGGCGCGCCGGTCAGCCGTCGTCCAGGCTCGTCGGCGGTTGAGGTGCGGGAGGCCCCGGCGGCGGGGTCAGGAGGTGTGTACGGCCCTGGGAATCGTAGGTGGCGAGGAGGGTGGACAGGGTCTCGGTGTCCAGCGGGCGGTAGCGGCCGGACGGGGCGCGGTACCAGACCGGGTCGGGACTGGGGGGCTGGGGGAGGAAGGCCTCGCGGCGCAGGGCCACGCGGTGGACCTTGTTGGTGGCCGTGACCGGCATGGCCGGGACCACGCGGACGTAGCGCGGGCTCATCTTCGTGCCGAGGTCGGGCTGGGCGGCGAGGAAGGCCTCGAAGGCAGCGGGCGAGAACTCGGCTCCCTCCCGCAGGGCGAGGGCCGCCATCACCTGGTCGCCCGCGACCTCATCCGGGACGGCGTACACCGCGACTGCCGCCGCGTCGGACCAGCGGGCCAGGATGTTCTCGATCACCGCGGCCGCCAGATTCTCGCTGTCGACCCGGAGGCGGTCGTCCGTGCGGCCCGCGAAGTAGAGGAATCCGTCGGCGTCCCGGAAGAAGAGGTCTCCCGTCCAGTACCAGCCGTCCCGGGTCCGGGCGGCCTCCGCGTCGGGGTTGCGCCAGTACCCCTCGAAGAGGCTGCGGCCCCGGTTGACCAGTTCGCCGATGGCCGAGGAACCGTTCAGCAGGCGGCCCTCCGGGTCGAGGACCGCGGGCGGGCATTCGGAGCCCGTCTCCGGGTCGATCACCGCCAGGTCGTCCCCGGCGCCCGCCCGGCCCAGGGCGCCCGGCGGGGTGTCGGGGGTGCGCTGGACCGAGGCCCCGCCCTCGGTGGCGCCGTAGCCCTCCACCAGCCGGACCCCGAACCGCTCGGCGAAGCGGGCCGCGTCCACCGCCCCGGCCTCGGTGCCGAAGCCGAGCCGCAGGGTGTGCGCGCGGTCGTCGGGGCGGGGCTCGGTGGCCAGGAGGTACTGGATCGCCCGCCCGACGTACGTGAAATACGTGGCCCGGTAGGCCCGAACGTCGTCCAGGAACGCGGAGGCCGAGAAGCGGCGGCGCAGCGCCACCGCGGCCCCGCCGGCGAGCGCCGGGAGCCAGTCGGCGATGACGGCGTTGCCGTGGAAGAGCGGCATGCAGATGTAGTGGACGTCGTCCGGGCCCACCGAGAACTGGCGGGCCAGCGCCGAGCCCGCCGCCGCCAGCCGGCCCTGGGTGCAGAGGGCGGCCTTGGGGGCGCCGGTGGAGCCGGAGGTGAAGTAGAGCAGCAGCCGGGAGGCCGGGCCGGGGCTGCCCAGCACGGCCGCGCCCGGCTTGGCGGCGGCGTACGGGGCGAGCAGGGCCTCGTACTCCTCGGTGCCCGTGACCAGGATCCGTACGCCCGGCAGGTCGAGGCCGCGCAGCAGCGGGAGGTGGACGCGCTCGGTGACGAGGATCCGGCAGTCGGTGTGCAGGATGTCGCGGGCCAGCTCGGGGCCGCGCCGGGTGGGGTTGATCCCGGCGACGGCGGCCCCGGCGAGGGCCGCCGCGCCGAGCCAGAAGGGGAACTCGGGGGTGTTGTCCAGAAGCACCCCGAGGTGGGGTTCGGCCCCCGGCGGCATGAGGTCGACGAGGAGCGCGGCGCGTGCCGCGGCCTCCTGGGCGGTCCGGTGGTGGGTGAGGACGTGCCGTTCGGCGTCCCCGTACATCAGCCCGGGCCGGTGGTCGCCCCATTGGCGCGCGATGAGCTCCGCGACGGTTTCGGGTGCAGTCGTCGTCCGCATGCCGCCGGAGGGTAGCTGGCGTTGCGTCAGAATTGAACGTCGGAGCAGGCGTAGAAGGCGTTCGCCGTGTCGTTGATGGTCCAGACGGCCAGGATCATGTGACGGCCGGACTTCCCGCTCGGCATGGCGCCCTGGTGGACGGTGGTCATGGCGGGGCGGGCGCCGTTGTAGGCGACGGTGAGGAAGGGCTGGGGGTCGAGGTCGGCGCGGGTGAGGGCCTTGGTGCCGGTCCAGCCGTTCTTGGTGACGTAGTACTTGAAGTCGGTGGTGGAGTGGTTGGCGGTGAACTGCCAGCGGAAGCCGTAGCTCTGACCGCTGGTCGCCTTGGTGGTGGGCCAGGCGCCGCCGCGCGGGTCGTCGAGCTCGGCGAACTGCGGCAGGCCGGCGGAACATATCCTGCCGTCGGCGGGGCCGGCCGCCGGGAAGCCCTTGAGGCCCTCGACGCTCTGCGGCTCCCACTGGATGGAGCCGCAGTTCGAGACGGTCTTGTTGGCGCAAAGCTTCTGGCGGCTGATGGGGGTGTCGGTGTATCCGTGGCTGCTCGCGGTGGGGGCGCTGAGGACGGATACGCCGGCGACGAGGCCCAGGCCGAGCAGGGCGGCGCCGGCTCGTCTGGGCATGCGGAGGCTACGCATGATGCTCCTTGAACGTGGGGGGAGTTCGGGAGAGTGCGCGCACTGCCATTCAGGTCTAGACCAAGTCCCAGATTATTGACGGGAGTTGTCCGTGTCCATACCAAAGGGGGAACGGGTGGTCCGGTCGGTTCCGGCCACCCGTTCCCGTGGTTCCGCCGGCGCTACTCGGAGCGTCCCGTGTAGAAGGCGACGGTGAGGTCCTTCACCAGGGCCTTGCGCTCGTAGTCGTCGAGCTCGACGAGCCCGCGCGAGGTCAGCCGGTGGACGGTGTCGTCGACGGCGTCCACGACCGACGTCAGCACGGTGTCCCGGTGCTTGGCGTCGATCGCCGCGACCCGGCGGCGGCGCATGGCCTGGGCGACCTCGGCCGCGTACTCGATCCGGGTCGGCTGGGCCGAGAACACCTCGATCCCGACGGCCTCGGTCTCCGCCGCCAGCATCCGGGTCAGCGCGTCGCCGACGGCCTCGGCGTCGCGCAGGGTCGGGGCGTCCTCGTGGAAGGCATCGGCGGGGAGCTGGGACAGGACGCGGGCCATGGCGGATTCGACCTGTTCGGCCAGGTACTCCACGTGGTCCTCGACGGCGAGGGTGGCCCGCGCCGTGTCCTTGACCTGCCACACGACTTGTACGACGACCTGGAGGGCGAGCCCGCCGGAGTCCACGGCGGGCATGGGGTCGCTGCGCCAGTGCCGCAGTCGTACGTCGACCCGGCGGCGCAGGAGGAGGGGGCTGACCCAGGTCAGGCCGGTACGGCGGACCGTGCCGCGGTAGCGGCCGAAGAGGGTGAGCACCCAGGCGTGGCCGGTGCGGATGCGGCCGAGGCCGCCGAGGGAGAGGAGGGTGACGATGCCGAGGAAGGCGAGCGGGGGCCAGTGGGTGGCGCGCAGGCCCTGGTAGGCGCGCGGGGGCGCGCCGAAGGCCGCCACGACCGTGGCCGGGACGATCCCCGCGCGCCAGAGCACGGCGGCGCACCCGGCGAGGGCGAGGCCGCCGACGCCGACGCCGATCCAGCCGGGCAGGACCGGGCCGCGGTGCTCGCGGAGCCGCTCGTCACCCGGCGGGACCCGGCGGCCGGGGGCGGGGCGCGCGGTGGCCGGCGTGGCCGCCCGGTGGGCGGGGTCGGCGGGTGGGGTCAGCCGCTTCGGCTCGCCGCGGAAGGGCAGGTGCACCGGCACCTCGGTGACCGCGCTCCCCCGGTACGGGCCGACGTGCGGGACGTCCTGCGCGTGCGCCTGCTTCTGCCCCTCCTCCCGCTCCATCCCGCGCGCCACCGCCTGGACAACGATCTCGGCCACGCCGGGGCCGGGGACGCCGCGGTGCGGGTGCTCCGGCTCGGGGTCCGGCTCCGTTTCGACGGCGAGGTCGGGGCCGAGGTCGGGGGCGAGGTCGGGTCCGAGGTCGGGGCCGAGATCGGGTCCGAGGTCGGGTCCGAGGTCGGGTCCGAAGTCGCCTGTCAGGTCCGGCCAAGGCTCGGGGGCGGGCTCCGGCCCGGCGGGCTCGGGGTCCTGCGGGTGCGGGATCGCCGACTCCCCGTCGGCGGTCCGCAGGCGCGGGCCCGCCTCCTCCTGCGGGTGCGGGATGTCGGCGTACGGGTGCACCGGCTCGGATCCTGCCTGCCCCCGGGCCGCGGGCAGCTCAAGCCCGATCGGCGAGCCGGAGCGAGTGGCCTCCGGCCCGGACTGCGGGAGCTGGGGTTCCGGCTCCGGCTCCGGCTCCGGCCTGACCGCCCGGGCGGGATCCTCCACAAGGAGGGTCGTGGCCGCGGTGGCCCAGCCAATGGAGGTCTCGGCCGCGGCCGTCGGTACCGGCGCGGCGGAAGCCACCTCGAACGCGGCCGGCACGCCCGGCTCGACCGCCTCGCGGGGCGCGCCGACGCCCCACACGGGCGCCGACTCGGCGGCTCGCACCGGGCCCTGGTGTGCCCGCGGGGACGCGAACCCCGCCGGGGCAGGGTCAACGGCCCGGTCCGGGTAGGCGAGCGGGTCCGCGAACTCCGCCGCGGCGGGGGCAGGGGCGATAGGCCGAGTCGGGGCCGCTGCCGCGTACCCGCGCGGGGGCACGGACTCCGACGGGGCCGGCACCGCCGCCCGATCGGAGGCCGGGGCGGGGGCGGCCGCCGGATCAGCGGCCGGATATCCGCGCGGAGGCACGAGCCCGACCCCTGCCGGGGCAGGGGCGCCGGCCCGGTCCGGCGCCGGGACCGCTACCGGGGCCAGCGACTCCGCCGCGGCGGAGTCAGGGGCAACGGGCCGCTCCTCGGGCAGCGGGGCCGCGGGCTCCAGGGGCGCTTGGGCCAAGTCTGCCGGCGGGGACCAGAACCCAGCCGCTGCCGGGGCAGACCCGACGGCCCGCGCCGCAGCCCGTTCCGGGGCCGGGACCACCGACCGGTCCGGGGCCGGGCCCGGAACCGCTGTCGGGGCCGGGTACGCGCGCGGGGGCCCCGACTCCGACGGGGCCGAGGCCACCGCCGGGTCCGGGTATACGCGCGCGGGCGCCGAGTCCGCCGGGGCGGGAGCCGAGGTCGCTCGCGCGGGCACCGAGTCCGCCGGGGCGGGAGCCGAGGTCGCTCGCGCGGGCACCGAGTCCGCCGGGGCGGGCGCCGAGTCCGCCGACCGGTCCCCGTATGCCTGCGCGGGCACCGGGCCCGCCGGGGCAGGAGCCGAGGTCGCTCGCGCGGGCACCGAGTCCGCCCCGGCGGAGGCCGAGTCTGCCGGGGCGGGCGCCGAGTCCGCCGGGACGGGAGCCGGGCCCGCCGACCGGTCCGCGTATGCCCGCGCGGGCGCCGGGCCCGCCGGGGCGGGGGGCGGGGTCGCTCGCGGAGACGCGGACTCCGGGGCGGGTGGTACCCGGAGGGTGCCCGTCGTCGAGGTGGTGTGCGTGGGGTACATCGTTACCTCCGTCATGCGAAGAGCCGTCTCCAGGTTTCCGGGCCCGGGTAGCCGTTGGCCGCGGCCCCGCGCCAGCCCTGGGCGCGTTGGAAGGCCTCGACGTTGCGGCGGTCGGCCTCGCCCCAGCGGGAGCCCGGACCGGATGTGTAGTGCTTGCCGAAGCCCTTCTTCACCAGCTGGCGGCCCAGGGCGGTGATGGCCTCGTGTGACCGGCCCGGGCGGAACACCGGGGGTCCCGGGTAGGCCCGTACCCCGCCCGGACCCGGCGCGGCCGCCACCGTCGGCGGGATGTCCTGGCCCTGCCGCTCCACCAGCAGCCGCCAGGTGTGCGCGCCCGGGATGCCGTCAGCCTCCGCACCCGTCCAGCCCTGGGCGGCCTGGAAGGCCTGGGTGGCAAGCCGGTCGTGCTCGCTCCACGTCCGGTCGGCCACCCCCTTCGGGTAGAACCGGTACGCGCCGCGCTCGATCAGCATCCGGCCCAGCTGGGCGATGTAGTCGTTGGTCTGCCCCGGTCCGAACTTCGCGGCGCCCGGGAAGACCGTCGACTCCCCCGGCTTCGGCCCCGGCGCCGGATCCTCGGGCAGGATCCCGCCCGTGACCCCGCTGAACCGGTACGGGACGTACTTGCTCGCGTTGGCCCAGTAGCCGTAGGGCGTGGCCAGCTTCCGCGTCATGGGCCGCGTCTGCTCGTAGGCGATGTAGTGCGTCTGCGTCTCGTCGACCCAGCCGCCGAAGAGGACCACGTGCGAGCCGTTGTTGGGGTCCGCCGGGTTGTGGAACAGCAGCATGTCCCCCGGCAGCAGCTCCGCCTTGGTGATCTTGGTGGCGAACTTGTCCAGGCTGCCGGTCCACTCGTTCGTGCCGAGGTTCCAGGCCATGGAGACGTAGCCCGAGCAGTCCTGCCGGTACCCGTCCGTCCAGTAGTCGGACATGCTGTACGGGACCTTCGCGTCCAGCCACAGCTTCGCCCGGTTGACGATCGTCGTCCGGTCGATCCGCTTCACGCCGGCCGGTGCGCCCGGCTTGCCGACCGGGCCCTTCTTCGGGCCGTGCAGCGGGCCCCGGCCGCCCTGTGGGGAGCCGGGGTCGTCCAGGGCGACCGGGCTGGGGACCGGAGTGGTCACCGCCCCCGCGGCTGCGCCGCCACCGCCCAGGACCACTCCGGCGGCGGTGGCCAGCACCAGCGCCCGGCGGGCCCCGCGCGCGGCGGGATGACCCCCGTCGCGAAGCGGTATGGCCCGGGCGCGGGCGAGGGAGCGGCGGCGCTGGGCGCATCCCCGGCACACGCAGTCACCCGCGGGCTCGTACTCCTCGAAAACGGGCATCGGCATCTGCACATGCGTCGGCGGCTGCATCGTCATGCGGTTCCGTCCACTCCCCTGCTCGTCCACTGGTCGGCCACGACAGCACCTGGCGGGGCGTCAGGTTGCGCGGCCAGACATATCGTGCACGACAAACTCCCCAAACATGGGTTAATCCGACAAGGTGGGCGTGGCCGGTCACGAGCACCCGCGGAGGTGGGGTAGAGTTTTCCCTGTCAGCAAGCGCCGCTAGCTCAGTTGGTTAGAGCAGCTGACTCTTAATCAGCGGGTCCGGGGTTCGAGTCCCTGGCGGCGCACAGACGGAGGAAGCCCCCCGCAGCGAAAGCTGTGGGGGGCTTCTTCGTTTTCCTCCGAACGGCGGGCTACGCCGCCGTCCCCGGGCGGACTCCCGCGCCCGTCAGATAGGCGGAGACCACCACGTTCGCCGTGTACTCCTTGGCCCGTTTGTCGTAGGAGCCCCCGCAGGTCACCAGCCGCAGCTCGGCCCGTCCCCTGACCCGCTGGCCGTACGCCTTGTGCGGGTCGAAGCCCGCCCGCTCGTAGACCCGTACGTCCTCGATGGTGAACTCGGCGACCGAGCCGTCCGCACGCACCACCCGCACCTTGTCACCCGGCTGCGCCGAGCTCAGCCCGTAGAACACCGCCGGCTTGGACTTGGTGTCCACGTGCCCGACCATCAGCGCGGCCCCGGCGGCGCCCGGCGGGGTGCCCTTGCCCCACCAGCCCACGGTGCCGGGGCTGTCGTACGGGGGCGGTTCGATCGCACCGTCGGTGTCCAGGCCCCGGGAGATCACCGGGGCCTGGATGCCTATGGAGGGCACGTCGACGCGCTGGGGCAGGGCCACGGGGAGGGGGGCGTGCGCGGCAGGCAGGCCCGGGCCCACCGCCCCGCCGGCCTGGCCGGCGAGCGGGGCCGGGACCCCGGTGATCTGGCGGCCCCAGAGCCACAGGCCGAGCACCAGCACCGACCAGGCGGCGAGGGTCAGCAGCCGGCCGCCGCGCGAGGCCCTGCCCTCAGCCACCGTTGCGGCGGCGGCGCAGGGTCAGCGCCCGGCCCGCGACGGCCAGGGTGGCGGCGGCGGCCAGCACGGCGCCGATCACGGTGTGCGGCAGACCCGGGCCGTCACCCCCGTGGTCCTTCTTGGCGGACGCGGCCAACCGGGAGGTCTCCTGGACCTCGGCAGCCATGCCGCCGCCGCCCGCGTGGACCGGCCAGACCGGCGAGGCGTGGTGGGACGGTCGGTGCTCGCCGATCTCGATGGAGCCGCTGACCTTGTCGTGACCGCCGCAGCTCACCCGGATGGAATGCCGGCCCGGCTGGACGTGCGAGCTGATCACCGCCTCGCCGTACAGCGGGCTGCGGCCGCCGTCGCGGCCGAACAGCTCGACGTCCGTCGCGAAGACGGAGGACTTGGCCGTACCCCTCGTGCCGTCACAGCCGTGGACGCGCAGCTTGACCTGCGCCCCCGGGTGGGCCGGATCCGGCTCGACGGAGATGCTGCCGCGATCGCCGCCGCTTCCCCATCGGTCCTCCTCCCCCGCGAGGGCGGTGGGCGCTGCCACGGCGGTCAATGCCGTCACGGCGACGGCCACCCCGGTGACACGGAGCACGATCAGAACACTGCGCATGTGAACCTCCTCAACAAGGAGATTCACGCGCGCTGCGCCGCTCCGCATCCGGAGCGGCGCCGTACGTGTTAGCCGTACGCGTTACACGAGGTCCACCAGGTCGGCGATCGAGTCGACCGTCCTGGTCGGCCGGTACGGGAACCTCTCGGTGTCCAGCGCCGTGGTCAGACCGGTGAGGACGAGGAAGGTCTGCATGCCCGCCTCCAGGCCGGCGAGCACGTCGGTGTCCATCCGGTCGCCGATCATCGCGCTGGTCTCGGAGTGCGCGCCGATCGCGTTCAGGCCGGTCCGCATCATCAGCGGGTTGGGCTTGCCGGCGAAGTACGGCTTCTTGCCGGTCGCCTTGGTGATCAGCGCGGCGACGGCGCCGGTGGCCGGGAGCGGGCCCTCGGTGGAGGGGCCGGTCTCGTCGGGGTTGGTGCAGATGAAGCGGGCGCCCCCGTTGATCAGGCGGACCGCCTTGGTCATGGCCTCGAAGCTGTAGGTGCGGGTCTCGCCCAAGACCACGTAGTCGGGCTCGTGGTCGGTCAGGACGTAGCCGATGTCGTGCAGGGCGGTGGTCAGGCCGGCCTCGCCGATGACGTACGCGGTGCCGCCCGGGCGCTGGTCGTCGAGGAACTTGGCGGTGGCGAGCGCGGAGGTCCAGATGTTCTCGACGGGGACGTCGAGGCCCATCCGGCTCAGGCGGGCCTGGAGGTCGCGGGGGGTGTACATGGAGTTGTTGGTCAGCACCAGGAAGGGCTTGCCGGATTCGCGCAGCCGCTTGATGAAGGCATCGGCGCCGGGGATGGGGGTGCCCTCGTGGATCAGGACCCCGTCCATGTCGGTGAGCCAGGATTCGATCGGCTTGCGCTCTGCCACTGGACTGTTCTCCGCTCTCGGTGGTCTGCGACCTGTGACCTGTGATCTGCGGTCTCTGACCTGGGACCTCTGGTCTGTACCACCCTATCGGGGCGGGGCTGCGGACGCCGTGGGCGTCCACAGCCCGGACGCGCGGGTGTGGATCAGCCCAACTGGACGTTGTCGACGGTCCAGTACCAGTTGTTGTCGCCGCTGCGGCGGAAGCGGATCCGGACGTCCGCGGCACCCGCCGGGATCTGCAGCGGGAGGGACTCCGCCTGGGCGACGGCGTCCGCCGTGTAGGAGGGTGACACCGCCCGTGCCCGTCCTGGAGTTGTCCACGGACCAGCCGGCAAACGGGGTGTGCGTAAAGCCCTTCACCCCCGCCGGAATTCCCGTCTCGTCACGCGGGCCTGGAGGTTGGGGCGCAGGCCGTCGAAGGCATCGCTGTCCGGGGCGTTCGGCGCGACGCCGTCCAGCCCGGTCGTGGGGACGCCGACCTGCTGGAGCGTGGTCGCCGCCCGCGGGGAGGTGCGGACATGCACCGGGTCCGGACCGGAGGTTCTCTGCGCACGTTCGGTCCAGACCTGTATGCAAGCCTCCCTCTTCCGGTCGCGGGCGACCAGGAGGCAACCAGTCAGCTTCCGGTGGCCGACTTCCACGCGTCGACGTAGGCGGTGAGGTTCTTGTCGATGTCGGCCCAGTCCGGCTCGAAGACCTCGACACCGGTCATGATCTTGGCGAGCTCGACGGCGTTGGCGCCGGTCGGCTTGACGTCGGTGCGTGCCGGGAAGCCGCCGCCCACCTCGCTGACCAACTTCTGGGCCTCCTCGCCGAGCATGAAGTCGAGGAGCTTCTTGCCGTTCTCGGTGTGCGGCGCCTTGTCGACCAGGCCGGCCGCGTACGGGAGGGCGAAGGGGCCGGCTTGCCGCCGTCCTTGGCTGGGAACCAGATGCCCGGGTTCGGCATGGACTTGGACTGCGCGAAGTTCATCTGGACGTCGCCGTTGGCGACGAGCAGCTCGCCCTTGTCGGTCTTGGGCGCGAGCTTGCTGGTGGAGGAGGACGCGCCGACAGCAGCTCGCGCAGGGCCTGGCGGACGGTCTCGCGGGACACCTCGTAGCGCTCGGCGAGATCGCGCTCGGTCGGGAGCGCGCCGCCCTCGCCGAGCTCGTCGAGGAGCTCGGCGGTGCGGGCCTTGACTGCGTAGTACTGGGGGATGCGGCCGTGCTCGGGGATGCCGGAGCGGACGGGCGAGCCCGGGCGGTGGTGCGGGGTCTGTTCTTCCGCGGAGGGACTCCATGCGGGCCGCGTGTACGGGCGGCTTCGCCAGTGTCCCCAGGGGGATCAGGGGGCGGGCCGGCGCAGCCGCCGGGCCCCCAGCAGGAGTCCGCCGCCGACGGCGAGGGCGGCCGCGGCCACGGTCCCGGCGCCGTACGCCCGTGCGCGGGGGCCGGTGTGCGCGAGGGAGCCGGCCTCGACGGGGTCCTCGGGGCCCTCGACGGAGAACCGGTAGCCGCCGGCCTCGCCGATCCAGTCGCCGTCGTCGCCCTTGCGCTGGACGAGGGCGGCGTCGGCGACGACTTCGCCGGTGGGGGCGTCGGGCGCGAAGGCGAGGCGGACCTTGACGGTCAGCGATCCGCCGGGGGCGACGGTGAACCCGGGGAAGGCGTCGCCGCCGTCGAAGACGGCGATGATCTCGTCGCGGTCGGTCCGCTCCAGGCTGACGGGGAGGGTGCCGCTCGAAGTGTCGAACTCCATCCGCAGGTGGGCGGGGCGCAGGGCCCGGGTCTTGTCGGTGAGGACGACGACGGGGTGGATGGCGGTGCAGGTGGAGTTGGTGGTGTTGGTCAGGTCCAGGTACCAGGTCTGCGGCTCACCGCCGGTGCGGTAGACGGCCGGGCCGCCGCGGATGCGGGCTCCGATGGGGAAGGCGGTGCTCTTCCCGTCTCCGCAGGTGGCCTGCGCGCGGGAGGGCAGCGCGGGCGCGGGCCGGGCCCCGCCGCCGTTGCCGATGTCCGCTGCCGCGGTGGGCGCGCTGGTGGCTACGAGTACGGCGGTGAGGGCAAGGGCTTTGCGCAGTCGCATGGAAGACCTTCGCTGCTCGCCGGGCGGGATGATGGTCGGACGAGGTGACAATCACCCCGGTCCTGCCCGAACGGTGCCACCCACGCGCAACCCCTGACGGCACGCCGCGCCTGAGCTGTTCCGGTTTACGCCCAGACGGCCCACGAGGTCAAGCCGGTCACCCCGGGGGCCCGCCCCAGCGCACCCGGCGGCGGCACCCCGTCCCGGCGCGCCTGCACTGCGTTCGTCCGGCCCCGCAGGGCATATCGAGCCCGGCCGGCGTTTGTGGCGCGGGGTCCGGGGCGGAGCCCAGGTGATGCCGGGCGGCCCGGGCAGCGCCTCATCACGTCCGGCATTTCCGGCTCGCCGGGCACCACTCGGCTCACCGGGAACCATCCGGCCCCACAGGGCGTATCCAGCCCCGCCGGCGTTTGAGGCGCGGGGTCCGGGGCCGAGCCCAGGTGATTCCGGGCGGCCCGGGCAGCGCCCCACCACGACCGGCATTTCCGGTCCGCCGGGCGCCACTCGGCTCCACCGGGAACCATCCGGCCCCGCAGGGCGTATCCAGCCCCGCCGGCATTTGAGGCGCGGGGTCCGGGGTTGACACCCGGCGGCGCGGGAGCCGCGGCGGCCGGGCCGCCCGGCGGGGGAGCCGGTCAGGCCGCGCGTCCGAAGAACGGCGCGAGCGCCAGCTCCGCCGCCCCCTCCGCGACGCCGCGCACGGCCAGCCCCACCACTGCCACCGGCTCCGCAGCCGACGCCCGCGCCGCCAGCACCGCCCGCACCCCCTCCACGAAGACCTCCGGGGCCGCGCCCACCACGCGCCCGCCCAGCAGGACTTGGTCCACATCCAGCAGCGCGACCAGGTTCGCCGCCCCCTCGCCCAGGATCCGTGCCGCCCCCGCCAGATCCCCCCGGGCCACCGCCTCCAGGCACAGCACCTCCGCACACCCCCGCCCCCCGCACCGGCACGGCGGCCCGTCCAGCCGGAGCACCTGGTGCCCGAACTCCCCCGCCCCCGACCGCACCCCCCGGTAGATCTCGCCGCCCAGCCGCAATCCGGCCCCGAGCCCGGTGCCGACGTGCAGGTACACCGAGGTGGAGGCCGGAGCGGAGGGGTCCCGCGGCGCCGCCACCCCGGCATTGGTGTCCTTGTCCAGCAGCACCGGCACCCCCAGCCGCCCCGCCAGCACCTCCCGCAGCGGAAAGCCCTCCCATCGCGGGAACCCCGTCACCCGGCCCATCACCCCGGTCCGGTGGTCCAGCGGCCCCGGCGCGGCCACCCCGATGCCCAGCGGCGCCGGCCCGGCCGGATCGGATACCCGCGCGATCTCCCGTACGACCGCCTCCACCACCACCTCCGGCCCGGCCCCGAAGTCCAGCGGGCCGCCGCTCTCGGCGACGACCCCGCCGGCGAGGTCCACCCGTACCGCCCGGAGCTCGTCGCGGTCCACGTGCACCCCGACCGCGTGCCGCGCCTGCGGTACCAGCCGGAGCAGGGTCCGCGGCTTGCCCCCGGTGGACGGGGCGCGGCCGGCCTCCCCGACCAGCCCCTCCGCGACCAGCCGCGCCGTGATCTTGCTGACGGCCTGCGGGGTGAGCCCCGTACGGGCGGCGAGTTCGCTGCGGCCCAGCCCGGCCGGCCCGCCGCCGCGCAGCAGGTCCAGCAGCAACGCCTCGTTGTGCCCGCGCAGCGCCGGCAGATTCACGCCACCACCGCCACCGCCACCGCCACCACCGCCGCCACCCTGCCAGTCCCCGCTACCCCTGTTCACCTGCCCATTGTCCACCCTCCTTGCACTTCGGCAACACTGTTGCCAAAGTGGCCGGTATGAACGCCTCCGCCCCCGTCCCCGCTCCCCTCGCCACCTCCACCGTCCCCGCTCCCCTCGCCACCTCCACCGCCACCGCTCCCCTCCGCGTCGGCCTCGTCGGCTACGGACTCGCCGGTTCCGTATTCCACGCCCCCCTCGTGACCGCCACCGACGGACTCGTCCTCGACACCCTCGTCACCTCCGACCCCGGCCGGCAGGCCCAGGCCCGCGCCGAGTTCCCCGACGTCCGTATCGCCGCGTCGGCGGACGAGCTGTGGGAGCGGAAGGACGGCGACGCCCTCGACCTCGTCGTGATCGCCTCCCCCAACCGGACGCACGTCCCGCTGGCCACCGCCGCCCTCACCGCCGGCCTCCCCGTCGTCGTGGACAAGCCGCTCGCCGCCACCGCCGCCGAGGCGCGCGAACTCGCCGCCCTCGCCGAGCGGACCGGCACCTTCCTGTCCGTCTTCCAGAACCGCCGCTGGGACAACGACTTCCTCACCCTCCGCCGCCTCCTCGCCGGCGGCGAACTCGGCGAGATCCAGCGCTTCGAGTCCCGCTTCGAGCGCTGGCGCCCCCAGCTCAAGGGCGGCTGGCGCGAGTCAGGCGCCCCCGAGGAGATCGGCGGTCTGCTCTACGACCTCGGCAGCCACGTCGTCGACCAGGCGCTGGTGCTGTTCGGCCCGGCCGTACGGGTCTACGCCGAGACCGACCTGCGCCGCCCGGGCGCCGAGGCCGACGACGACACCTTCCTCGCCGTCACCCACGCGAACGGCGTCCGCTCCCACCTCTACGTCAGCGCCACCACTGCCCAACTGGGTCCGCGCTTCCGCGTCCTGGGCTCGCGGGCCGGCTACGTGAAGTACGGCCTCGACCCGCAGGAGGTCGCGCTGCGCGAGGGGCTGCGGCCGGGGCGGGACGCACCCTGGGGGGAGGAGCCCGAGCACCTCTGGGGGCGGCTGGGCTCCGGCGAGTCCCCGCTGACCGGCGGCGGGACCCCGGTCCGTACGGTGCCGGGCGACTACCCGGCGTACTACGCGGCGGTGGCCGCCGCGCTGCGCGGGGGCGGCCCCGCGCCGGTCACCGCGTACGAGGCCGCGCACTGCCTGGACGTACTGGAGGCGGCCCGCGTCTCGTCCCGGGACGGGGTGGTCGTGGAAATCCCCGCCCCACCTGCCGCGCCGTAGGGGCGGGCCGGCAACCGGGCGGCCCGCGGGGGCGGGCCCGGCAACCTTCGGGGCACACGCACGACGGGGCGGGGCCACCACTGGCGGCCCCGCCCCTTCCCCTCAGGCTCGCGTTACGCGCCCTTGAACTCCTGGCGCTGACGGCCCAGGCCCTCGATCTCCAGCTCCACGACGTCCCCGGCCCGCAGGTACGGCTTCGGCTCCGGTTGGCCCATGGCCACGCCGGCCGGCGTACCGGTGACGATGACGTCGCCCGGGTACAGGGTCATGAACTGGCTCAGGTACCGGACGACCTCGCCGACCGGGAAGATCTGGTCCGCGGTGTTGCCGTCCTGCTTGAGCTCTCCGTTGACCCACAGCTTCACGTCCAGGACCTGCGGGTCCGGGATCTCGTCGGCGGTGGCCAGCCAGGGGCCGAGGGGGGTGAAGGTCTCGCAGTTCTTGCCCTTGTCCCACGTGCCGCCGCGCTCGATCTGGAACTCGCGCTCCGAGACGTCGTTGACCAGCACGTACCCGCCGACGTGCGCGAGGCCCTCCTCGGCGGAGCCCAGGTAGCGGGCGGTGCTGCCGATGACGACGCCGAGCTCGGCCTCCCAGTCGGTCTTCACGCTGCCGCGCGGGATCAGCACGGTGTCGTCCGGGCCGACCACGGTGTCCGCGGCCTTCAGGAAGAGGATCGGCTCGGCCGGCGGCTCCGCGCCGACCTCGGCCGCGTGCCCGAAGTAGTTCAGCCCGATGCCCACGATCTTGCCGATACGGCCGACCGGCGACCCGATGCGCAGCCCCTCGGCGTCGAGTACCGCAAGCTCGCCCGCTTCGGCCGCTTCCCGTACCCGCGACAGCACGGAGTCGTCGGCGAGCAAGGCGCCGTCCACATCCGTGATCAGGCCGGACAGGTCACGCAGGGTCCCGTCCTGGTCGAGCAGCGCGGGGCGCTCCGACCCGACCGGTCCGACACGCAGCAGCTTCATGGGCATTCTCCCGTGGTCGAGGATGGTCGGCCCATGGGCATGCCCCGGGCCGGACGATGGGTTGCGGCCATCGGAGGATTGGTGAATCCTCCAAGAAGTCCGACCAATCCGCAAGACCCTGTTCACAGACTGGAACGGGGTGCTCCGCTGCCCCCGGCCCGGTGCTGGAGCCAGGCGCGCTCCGCCACCGACCACGCCGTGGTGGTCAGCAGATAGAGCCCGGCGGCCAACGGCACCACGGCGGCCGTGATCAGCGTCCCGAACGACAGCAGGGGCAGTACGCCGCCCAGCTTGCGCAGGGCAGCCTGCTGCTCGGCGGTCAGCGCGGGCGGCGCCCCGGCCGCCCCCTTCCCCGCAGCCTTGCCCCCGGCCATGCCTGCGCCGGCCCGTCCGGCCGCGGGGAGAGCGGGCGCGGGCACGGGCGCGGGAACGGGCGCGGCCGCCGCGGCCCGCCGCCCCCGCACCGCACTCCAGGCCGCCACGACGCCGATGGCCGCGAACAGCCCGAGGAACACCAGCCCCTGCGCCCCGAACAGGCCGCCCTCCCCGAGGGCCTCGGTCCACCGCGCCCCGAGCGGCGCGCCGAAGAGCCGGTGGCTCAGCAGCTCGTCCGCCGAGGAGAACGCCTGGTACATCAGGAAGAACACCGGCAGCTGGAGCAGCACGGGCAGGCAGCCGGCCACCGGGGTCGCGCCGCGGAAGGCGGCGCGGCTCAGCGGGTGCAGTGCGAGCCGTACGAGCACGGTGAACAGCACGATCGCGGCAGCGGTCGCGGACTCGGCCAGCACCGGCTCCAGGAACCGGCCCAGCTCGACAACAAGATGGGTGAAAACGGACACGTGGGCCCTCCGAGGGGTCTCGTCGAACGTCGAAAGACAGGCATTTCGGCGTGACGACCCACGAGGGGCGACAACAGTGATCAGTCAGTCAGCAGAAGGCGAGAGGTACTGCGCGCCCCTACGCGGCCGTCAGGACGAGACGGCCGGGCGCCCTGGGCCGCGACCGGCCCGAGGCATCGGGATCGCGCTGCGGCAGGAAGGCCGTGCGCTGCTCGCGATCGCGGATGGCGGTACGTATTCGGTGCGGCGGCACGGGCCGCACGAGCCGCGCGGCGGCGGCCAGGGCCTCGGCCCCCACGGAGACGGCGGCGACAGCGGCCGCGAGGGCGACCACCACGGCGCCCGGCCCGCTCTCCCCGGCGAACAGCCCGAGAGCCGCTCCCACGAGCAGGACCAGCGGCAGCAGCACGGCTGCCGCGCCCAGGACGCGGGAGAACAGGGAGAAGGACAGCGAGCGGCGGCGCCCGCCGTGTCCCGGCCCGTCCATGCAGACCGCCCCCTTCCCCTCCTGCGCACGAACTCCCGTACGAGATGCGGTACTCGTGACCGATTCTAACCGCGCCCACTGACAACAGGACCGGCAACCGCTGTTGCGTGCCACAGAACTACCGGCCGTGATGCCAGACCAGCGTGGAGCGCCAGAACAGCCTCCGGCGCAGCCGCACGCCGGGCGGAACGCGGCGGGCATCAGCGACGATGTCGGCGAAGGTCATCGTCGCCGGCCGGGCAGGGGCGGTCATCGAGTCCGGCCGTGGCGCCTTGCGCCCCTTGTTCTTGATCCAGGCCATCGCGACGTTCGCCGGAAGGGCGGCAGCACCGAGGAAGTGGTCGCCGAGTGACCGCGCTCGGGCGACTCCCACCACCACCAGGGTGCCGCCCGGTGCCAGGTGCCGGCGAAGGCGGATCAGAGTGTCGGAGAACGGCAGATGGTGGATGGTGGCGACACACGTGATGACGTCGTAAGGACCAGCAGCCACCTCGGTCCGTGCGTCTGCGACGGTGAAGGCCGCCGGGGCCCCCGGCGGAGTGAGTTCCCTCGCTCGGGCCACGATCGCCGGGTCTGCGTCCACAGCGAGCACCGACGTGGCACGTGAGGCCAGGAGCCGCGCCAGGTCGCCGCTGCCCGAGCCGACGTCCAGCGCCTTCTCGAAGCGCCGGGGGAGCTGCCGCATGATCCACCGGTGGTAGTGGGCGTTGTGGTCCCACGGGTGGGCGGCGGGGAAGCGGTCGAGTGCTCGGAAGAGGCGGTGCAGCAGTGTCGACATGTCCACGTCCGTCACCTCGGTCCGCGCCTAGGAGGCGAGCGTCCCCCAGACCACGAGACGGTACTTGGAGGTGTACTCGGGCGTGCAGGTGGTGAGCGTGATGTACGCGCCGGGCTCGCTGTACCCGTGATCCGGCTTCACGACGCTCCGCGGCACGGGCGCGATGACCCCGGTGTCCCGCTCCGTCGTCTCGTCCAGGACCTTCCCCACCACGTAGGTGTACCTGCGCCCCTTCACGTCGACGATCAGCCGGTCGCCCTCCCGCAGCCGGTTGATGTAGCGGAACGGCTCCCCGTGGGTGTTGCGGTGCCCTGCCAGCGCGAAGTTCCCGCGCTCCCCGGGCCGGGCGGTCCCGGGGTACTGGCCGGCGTATCCCTTGTCGAGCACGCTGCGCTTGTCGACCCCCTGCGCGACGGGGACGACGAGGCCGAGCCGCGGGATGCGCAGCACGGCGTACGCCCGCTCCTGGGCGGCGGCGGCCGGCGGCCTGGCGGCGGGCGCCGAAGGCAGGGAGGGCGCGGACGAGGACGAGGACGAGGACGAGGACGACGGAGACCCCCCACCCCGCCCCTCACCGGCAGGCACGCCAGAAGCATCAGAAGGATCAGCAGAAGGCACGCCTTCCACGGAAGAGGACGGCGACGAACCACCCCACTCACTCTCCAGGGCCTGGACCTGCTCCCGCGCGGCGGCCGCGGCCTGCCGATTGGTCCACCACACCTGGTGCACCACCAGCAACGCCACCACCACACCCACCGTGGTGATCACCTCGGCGCACGCCCACAGCACACCGGCGAGACCGGCCCGGCGCACCCGCCGGCCGCTCCCGTGCACCACCACAGGTATGCGATCTCGCACGGGCCGCACCTTAAGTCCTCCCCCGTCAACTGACCAGCAGCAGTACGGTGTAAACCATGCGCCCCGACACGCCTGCCGAGCACATCGCCGAAGCCGAGCGCCTCATCCGCACGGCGACCCGCTACCCCCAGGACCAGGAGCCCTTGCTCCTCCAGGCCGCGGCCCACCTCGAACTGGCCGACGAACGCGATCGGGCGAGCGCCCTGTACGACCAGCTCCTCTCGGCCTCCCCCGCCGGCCCGTACCTGATCAAGGCCCTCCAGGCGGCGAACCTGTGGGAGTACGGCCACGAGGCGGAGGCCCGCGCCCTCATCTCGGGCATCCGCGCCGCCGCGCCCAAGGACCCGGCGCCGTGGGAGGTCATCGCGGAAGCCCTGGAGACCCACGACGAGTTGGAGGCCTCGCACGACTGCTTCACCGAGGCGGCGACCCTCCTCATCACCGAGGAAGAGCCGCTCACCGCGGCCACCACCGCCCTCCTGACGGGCCGCCACCGCGTCCGCCGCCTCCTCGGACGCCCGCACGACGACTGGGACATGGTCGCCGACACCCGCCACATCGGCCCGATCCCCCTCGACGAACTCCACGACCCGAAGCGCATCTGGGCCCTGGGCTCCGACGACCCCTCCGAACTCCGCGCCGAGATCGCCCGCCTGCGCGCCGAACTGGGCGACCGCCGCGCCGCCCTCTCCCGCCCCTTCCCGGTGGCGATCCTCCACTGGCCCGCACGCGAACTGGCCGAACTGCTCACGTCGTACCCCACCCTCGCGGCGGAGTACCCCTCCCACGAGGCCCACCTGAGGAAGATCGAAACCTCCCTCCGCGCCCTGGCCGCCTCGGGCACCACGAACCTCGGCATCGTCACCGCGAGCGTCCCCTCGTACGAGGCCTTCGCCGCCTCGGAGCGAACCTCCCCAGCCTCCCCGTCCCTCCTGGCCGAATACGCCACGACCCTGGCCGCCCGCGGCAAAGCCACCCCCTGGCCCCCGACCCCCACCTCCCCCTGCTGGTGCACCTCGGGCAAGCCGTACAACGAGTGCCACGGGGCGCCCACCGCTTGATTAGTCGACCATGCCCCAGGCGGCAGCGGTGCTGGTGCCGTCCCAACCATCACCGTTCTGCCAAATCGCGGCGATACCTTGGTCCTCGAGGTAGGGGGCGTATACGCCTATGTCCTCGGAGAACAGGCCTATGAGGTGAGGAGCAGCAAGCCGCTGCTCTCGATAGAGGAAGTAGCTGTACTCGCGAAGTTGCGCTACGGCTTCGCGTACAGCTTCGGCCGCGTCCCCCTGCCTGATGACTTTGACCTCTACGAGCCACTCCGGGGCACCCTCGTCCGCAACATCACCCTGCCGGAGAATCAGATCCTTGGGGTGGATCCGCAGGTTCGTCGGCGTGAAGTCTCGAGTCACGATGTACGCGCCAAAGTCTCGGATCAACGCCTCATGCTTCTGGCTCTTCAACTGCTGCCGGGCAGCGATGTTCGCCACGTATCCGCTGCTGTTTCGGGGCTTGAACCCAGTCGACGCCGCCATCGCACGCGTCTCAATGCCCTGCCAGGAACCTGGAAGCTCTCGATCGTCTTGATCTTCCTCCCTGGCAGCACGCCAAGCAGCATCAGCGGCAGCAGCGCGCTGCAGTAGGTTTTCTGCCACACGTAGATCCTGCTGAAGCTGTCCCTCAACAGGCAGGTTGTCCGCCTCGTACCGGCGAGCTACAACGCTCGCCGCTTCATACGACTCGGGGCGATCGCCACGACCAAACAACGGGCGATGGTTCCACTGCTCGACCAGGCTTGACGGAAGCGACCCCTGTAGTCTCACGGCCTGCCGCTCAAGATGCGTGAGGAAAGCTTTCTTCTCTTTGATCTTTTCGCTTAGGTCAGTGACCCCCTGCTGCAGGGTCAGCGTCACAGACGTGAGATCCGTACTGAAAATGTAGGCAAGGTACAGACCAGCCTTTGGGTCTCTATTGATCTCCGGGTCAAAGACCCCAATCCATGGCGCACTGGCCGCGCTTCCCTTACCGCCGAACCCGGCAACATCCCAGCCCTCCCGCACCCCGAGATCGGTGCGGCTGGACACTGCTCGAAGAGCCTTCTGGCCGACTACGTCTGCACCCGTGCCAGCCTTCTGCTCATAAGTCTGCGCTACCTCAAGGAGCAACTCCCGCATCGTCATGGCCTGACGCTATGCAGAGATCAACACCCGTCGATCCCTACCGATCATTTCTGGCCCACAACTGGCTCGATCTCGACGCCCCTCATGCGCGACACCCCCGTGCCCGGGCCGTCAGGTGGCCCGGGCCGGTCGCGACCCCTCGAACACTTCTCCATTCGGCTAGAGCCTCCCTTCCAGCGGTAATGAAAGTTGGACGTGACCACGGGCCATGATCGTCGGTGGGGTGGGGCGGGAAGCGGCCAGGGTCAGGAGGGTGCGGAGGGCCGCCAGGACTTCCGTGGGGGTGTCGCGGATTATCGAGGGGGTCGCGCTGACCACCAGGATGCCGTGGGATTCCAGGCGGAGGCGGCGGCGCAGGGTGGCGTGCCAGGCGTCGCGCGTGTAGTGGTACTCCGCCGAGTCGATCTCCAGGGCGACGCCCTCGTCGGGCCAGTAGGCGTCGGGGCTGGCCAGGAAGGTGCCGTCGGGCGTGTGGAGGCGGGCGTTCCACAGGGGGGTCGGGAGGTCCGTCGCCGTGAGGGTGTCGCGGGCCTGGGCCTCGGCGATCGAGCGGACTCCGGCGAGCAGTTCCGCAGCGGCCGTGCGGATCGCGGGGCGGGTGAGGAGGCGGGAGGCGCGGAGTTCGGTGTGCAGGTCCTGCGGGTGGCACCAGCCGGCCTGGACGACGTGGGCCAGGGTCGAGCGGATGCGGTCGGGGTCCTCGGCGCGGGAGGCGAAGTCGGCCGCCGCCCGGACCGGGCGGGTGCTGGGGATGCCGGAGACGGTGATGGTGCGCGGCCAGCGGGAGGTCGGCAGCGGCCGGACCTCCGGGGTGCCGGTGAGGCGGCGCGGGGCGCGGATCAGGACGTCGGCCGGGGTGGGCGGGGCGTCGCGGATGCCGAGGAGGGCGAGGGCGGCGCCGCCGGTGAGGACGGCCGTGTCGCCGGAGAGGGGGTCAGCGGCCGGCTCGGCGGCGTACAGGACGGCGGAGAGGGCGCGTTGCCGGTGGTCCGGGGGCCCGGTCTGGAGGAGGTAGACCCGGGGCAGCAGGCGCTGCCAGGGGCCGCCGGGGCGGGTCCGGGAGGTGATCGTGCCGCCGGGGACGCCGGCGGTGGTGAGCTGGTGGCGCGTGGCCAGGTTGAGTTGGCGGCGCGGCGCGCCGGACTGCTGCGGGGTGATCATCATGCGGCCGGTATGCCCGGCCCCGTCGGGAAGACACCTTCGCCGGGGCGTGCCTTCCCGAGGAGGTCGGGGCGCGCGGCCCTGGACGGGCGGCAGGGGTCAGGGTCGCTCGCACGGGATTCCGCAATGCCGTGGATCGCGAGGGGGACGTCTGTGACCGGCGACGACCCGGCGAGCGAGCGTGCGTGCGTGCGTGCCGGGCCCCGTCGGCCAGGAGGGACTTGGAGGCCACGGGCTAGCGGTTCGGGTGGTCCGGGGAGAGGAAGACGATGACGCCCGTCTCCGTGCCGGGGCGGGCCGCGACCTCGTGCCAGCCCAGGCGGCGGTAGGTGGCCACGGTGTCGCGTGCGAGGCGGGAGGTCAGCAGCCAGGCCCGCCGGTCCGGGGCGTCGGCGGTGATCTCGGTGAGCAGGGCCCGGCCGGTGCCGCGGCCGCGCGCGTAGGGGCGTACGGCGAGTTCGTCGACCTCCAGCGCGCCGGTCAGGAGCTCCTTCACGCGGTCCGGGCCGAGTTGCGCGGCGACCTGCGCGTACGCCCGGTTCTTCGGGAAGGCGGCCGGTGTGACCCAGCCCGTGGCGAAGCCGTCGATGCCGGTTTCGGACTGGGCGAGGGCCGTACGGAATCCTCGGCGCCGGGCGTCGGTCTGGAGGCGGGTCGCGAACTGGCGAATGGTTTCTTCGTCCTCGTTCCACGGCGGGGCGGCGAAGACGTCGGCGTAGGCGTCGACCAGTTCGTCCGCGAGGTCGAGGACGGCCTGTCCGTAGCAGATCACGATGTCCAGGCTCCTGATGTCGGGGGGGGTGCGGGGTGAGTGGGGGTGGAATTTCCTCTTTGGGTGGGGAGAGTGAATTTATGCGCTTCGGGTTCCCGGCGGCGCACATCGCACGGATCCGGCGAGTATGCGACAAATCCCCTCCTCGCCCTCCGTATCGGGACACCCCGCGCCCGCGTTGAGCAGGCGTGGAGAGACTGCTTCGGGCGGCCGGCCGGTGCGCCCTCGCCTTCCTTCTGGTCCTGGGCCTCGTGGCGCTGCTGCCTCGGGCCCTGCGGGACGCGGTGCCGGACGCCGTGATCGGCGGCGCCGTGGTCGTGGTGGTGTGGGTGCTGGGCGCCCGCCGGGTCGCCGGACGGCCGCGTTAGCCTCGTAGCACCAGAGGAGACAGGGAGTTGGACATGGCGCGGGTACCGAGTTCCGTGGTGGCGGCGGCCGGGCTGGTCGGCGGGTACGCCGTCGCCCGGTGGACGAAGAAGCGGCCCCTGGGCGGGGTCGTCCTCGGCGCCGCCGGGCTCGCGGCCGGGCGGGAGTGGCACCGGCAGGGCGGGGCGCCGGCGGCGGCCGGGCTCGGGGCGCTGTACCTCGCCGGCTTCGCGGGCGCGCACCCGCTCGCCAAGAAGGTCGGGGCGTGGCCGGCCGTCTTCGGCGCCGCGGGGGTCGTGGCCGCCGCGTCCTGGGCCGTCGCCGACCGCGGCTGACCGGGGCTGCTCGCGGCGGACCGGGGCTGGGCTGTTTCACGGCTGACCGGGGCTGGTTCACGGCTGACCGGGGCTGGTTCACGGCTGACCGGGGCTGGTTCACGGCTGACCGGGGCTGATTCGCGGCTGACCCGGGGCTCGCCGCGGCTGACCACGACTGGGCCCCGCCGGCCGCCACAGGGCGCGACTCACCGCGGCCGACCGCGCCTGGTTGCCGCCGCCCGCGAGCGAGCGACCGCCCACCCGCCCGCCGAGCCTGCTGCTGCCCTACGCCCCCAACGCGCGCGACACCGTGTAGATCAGCAGGCCCGCCAGGGCGCCGACCACCGTGCCGTTGATGCGGATGAACTGCAGGTCGCGGCCGATGTGGGCCTCGATCTTGCGGGAGGTGTGCTCGGCGTCCCAGCCCGCCACCGTCTCGGTGATCAGGGAGGTGATCTCGGTCCGGTAGGTGGTCACGACGTAGACGACCGCGCCCTCGATCCAGCCCTCCACCTTCCGCTGGAGCCGCCCGTCGGTGGCGAGCCGCGCGCCCAGGGACAGCAGCGAGGAGCGCACCCGCAGGCGCAGCTCGCTCTGCTCGTCCTCCGCCGCCGAGATGATCATCGAGCGGACCGCCGACCAGGCGGAGGCGATGACGTCCTGGACCTCGTCGCGCGCCAGTATCTCGGACTTGAGGCGTTCGACACGGGCCCGGGTCTCCGTATCCGACTGGAGGTCGGCCGCGAAGTCCGTCAGGAAGCGGTCGACCGCACTGCGCGCCGGGTGCTCCGGCATGTCCCGCATCTCGGTGACGAAGCGCAGCAGCTCCTTGTAGACGCGCTCGCCGACCTTGCGGTCCACGAAGCGCGGCGTCCAGCCGGGGGCGCCGCCCTGGACGGCGTCCGAGATCGAGTCCCCGTGCGTGACCAGCCAGTCGGCCGCGCGGGCGCACACGAGGTCGACGGCCCGGTGGTGCCCGCCGTCCGCGACGACCCTCTCCAGGGTCTTGCCGATGCCCGGTGCGATCTCGGCCGTCTCGGCGCGCCGCGTGATGGCCTCGCCCACGACGGCCTGTACGTCGGAATCGCGCAGCACGGTCAGGGCTCCGCGCAGCGCGGTGGCCAGTTCCGCGGTGACCCGGTCCGCGTGGGCGGGCTCGGCCAGCCAGGCGCCGAGGCGGCCGCCGATGCCGAGGGCGTGCAGGCGGGCCCGGACGACATCGGAGGAGAGGAAGTTCTCCCCGACGAACTCCCCGAGGGAGATGCCGAGCTGGTCCTTCTTGGTCGGGATGATCGCGGTGTGCGGAATGGGCAGGCCGAGGGGGCGCCGGAAGAGCGCGGTGACGGCGAACCAGTCCGCGAGCGCGCCGACCATGCCGGCCTCGGCGGCGGCCGCGACGTAGGCGGCCCAGCCGCCCGCGCCCCAGGCGTGCTGGGCGTACTTGGCCAGTACGTAGACCAGCGCGACCAGGATCAGCAGGCCGGTCGCGGTGGTCTTCATCCGGCGGACACCGCGGCGGCGCTCCTCGTCGGCGGCGCTGAACACGAACACTCCGCGCGCGGGCGCCGTCGGCGGCTCCGCCGGCGGGGCGGCTCCTCTGGTGCTGGTGCGGTCGCTCATGTGGTCCTGCCTTCCCCGGGGGCGCCGGTTTTGTCTGCACAGCATCCGACTATTGGGAGGCGGCAGGAGTTCCCGGCACGCCGTTTCGCTCCCCCGGAGGGGTTGCGGGTCCCGTCCCCGGCCGGGGCTTGCGACGCACCGCGGCCGCCCTACAGCTCCTTGCGCCGGGGGCCGCCGTCCAAGGGGCGCCTGGGGTGCTTGACCTTGATCTCCACGCCGCCCCAGAAGGCGAAGCCGGTCACGACCACCCGCGGGGCGCCCGGCTGGGCCGGACCCGGGCCGTCGGCCTGGTCGAAGGCGCCCATCAGGCCGAAGCCCCGTACGTCGACCTCCACGCCCGGCGGCACCGTGATCTGGATGCCGCCCATGATCGCGACGCAGTTGATCACGACCTCGCGCTGCGCGAAGTTCGCCTCGCGCAGGTCCAGCTCCCCACCGCCCCAGAACGCCACCGCGTCGAAGCGGGCGGGCACCGTCCAGTGGCCCTTGCGCTGGAACCCCGACATGACGGCGACGGCCGTCGCGGAGGTGCCTGTACCGCCGATCCGGGCCGGCCACCCCGAACCCGAGCCGGAGGCCGAGGCAGAGGCGGCCACCGGCGCAGACATCGGCATCGGCGCCGCCGGCAGGTCCCTGGTCAGCGGTTCCAGTTCCGCGTACGTGCGGGACTTGTACGCCGCCTCCAGCCGCTCCTCGAATTCCTCCATGTCGAGCCGGCCCTCGGCGACGGCGTCCCGCAGACGCTCCACCACCCGGTCCCGGTCCGCATCCGACGCCCTCAGTTCCGGCAACGGCTTCTCCGGCCGCTCGTCACTCATGCGCACCAGACTATGCAGGGTTCCAGGGGAGTTGCAGGGCCCGGCCCCCACTCCTCCCCCGGCTTCTCCCTGATTTTTCCCTCAGCCCCGCCCCGCGTACATCCGCGCGATCACGTCCTCGATGTCCGGCTCCCGCACCGACAGGTCCACCAGCGGATACCGCGCCGCCACCTCCGCGACCAGCGGCGCCGCCGAGGCCCCCGCCGGGAACGCCAGCCACTGCCGCGGCCCGTCCACCTTCACCACCCGCGCGCCCGCCAGCTCGATCGGCGCCAGCTCCCGCTCCAGGTCCACCACCAGGGTCCGTTCGCCGTCCCCGACCGAGTGCAGCCCGCCCAGCGGCCCGTCGTACACCAGCCGCCCGTGGTCGATCACCATCACCCGCTCGCACAACTGCTCGATGTCCTGGAGGTCGTGCGTGGTCAGCAGCACCGTCGTCCCGAGCTCCTCGTTCAGCTGCCGCAGGAACCCCCGCACCTTCGCCTTGCTGACCACGTCCAGCCCGATCGTCGGCTCGTCCAGGTACAGCACGTCCGGGTCGTGCAGCAGCGCCGCCGCGATGTCCCCCCGCATCCGCTGCCCCAGCGACAGCTGCCGTACCGGTACGTCGAGCAGCTCGGCCAGGTCGAGACGGTCCACGCAGCGCTCCAGGTTCTCCCGGTACCGCGCCGCCGGGATCCGGTACATCCGCCGCATCAGCCCGTACGAGTCCTTCAGCGGCAGGTCCCACCACAGCGTCGTGCGCTGCCCGAAGACCACCCCGATCCGGTGCGCGAGCCGCATCCGCTCCCGCGCCGGGTCGATACCCGCCACCCGCAGCCGGCCCCCGCTCGGCGTCAGAATGCCGGTCAGCATCTTGATCGTGGTCGACTTCCCGGCGCCGTTGGGCCCGATGTAGCCCACCATCTCTCCGCGGGCCACCTCGAAGCCGATCCCGTCCACCGCCCTGACCTGGCGTTTCTCCCGCCGCCACAGCCCCACCCGGCGCCGTACGTCGAAGACCTTCTCCACCCCGTCCAGCGAGATCAGTGCCTCGGCCGCCATTTGCGATCAGCTCCCCGTGCTTCGGTACGAACGGACTCCCGCGCGCCACGCCAGCGACGCGGGCAAGAACACCGCGAAGGCCACCAGCGGGCTCGCGTACGCGACCCACTCCGGCAGCCCCAGCGGATCGGGCCGCCCCAGCACGTGCAGCGCCGGCAGCCAGTTGACGAAGGCCAGCGGAACCACGAAGGTCACCCCGCGCAGCAGCTCCTTCGCGAACACCGTCGGCGGGTACTGGAGCATCGTGCAGCCGCCGTAGGTGAAGGAGTTCTGCACCTCCGCCGCGTCCCCCGCCAGGAACTGGAACGCCGCCCCCGCCACCATCACCGCACCGAAGATCCCCGCCCCCGCCGTGATCATCACGGGCATCAGCAGCACCTTGCCGGCGGTCCATTCCACGTCCAGCACCGACACCGCCCAGGCCAGCACCCCCAGCCCCTGCACACACCGCCCCAGCCGGCGCAGCGCGAACCGGTCCGCCGCCACCTGCGCGAGTACCGGAACCGGGCGCACCAGCATCGTGTCGAGCGAACCGTCGCGGATCCGTGCGCCGATCCGGTGGGTGTTGCCCAGGAGGAGGTCCGCCAGGCCCAGGGAGGCCGTGCAGGACCCGTACAGCAGGGCGATCTCGGGCAGCGTGAAGCCGCCCAGGACGTCCACGTGCGAGAACATGATGGTGATCGCGACGAAGTCGAGGAGGGTGATCGCCGCGTTCCCGAAGGCCGACAGGAGGAACGACGTCCGGTACGTCATCGTCGAGCGGATCCACATCGCCACGATCAGCCCGTAGCCGCGCACCCCCTCCAGCACGCGGTTGCGCCGGGGCAGCTCCAAGGCCGCGGGCGCCTCCCGCTCCAGCACCGCCTCAGCCACCCTGGACCACCACCTTCCGTGTCGCGGCCGACTGCAACAGCCGTCCCGCACCCAGCAGTACGAGCACCCACCCGGCCTGGAACACCAGCGCCTCCCCCGCGCCCCCGGCCCCCGCGTGCTTGCCCATCAGCACGTCCATCGGCACCTGCAGCATCGCCGCCCACGGCAGGGCCCGGACGAACTCGCCGAAGCCGCCCGGGAACACGGTCAGCGGCAGCAGCATCCCCGAGAAGAAGATGGAGACGACCGTGGCCACCATGTTGATCCCGGCCCCGTCCATCAGCCAGAAGGCCAGCAACCCCAGCAGGTAGCGCACCGCGAAGCTCACCACCAGCCCGAGCGTGACGGAGACCAGGAACAGCAGCCAGCGCACCGGATCGGCGGGCAGCGCCAGCCGGAACACCAGCGCCCCGACCGCCAGCGGGACCACCCCCCGCCCCGCCAGCTGGAAGGCGGCCCGACCCAAGTCGGCGGCGAGCCACCACATCTGCAGGTCCGCCGGCCGGTACAGGTCGACGGCGATGTCCCCCGTACGGACACGCTCCTGCAGCTCCTCCTGGAAGCCGCCTCCGATCAACGCCCCTGCGGCGAGCAGCGACTGGCTCACCCATACGAAGGTCAAGGCCTGCGCCTGGTCGTAGCCGCCGAGCCCGGGCCGTTCGTCCCACAGCGCGATGTACGTGTACGCGACGATGAAACCGAACACGGTGTTGGTGAACACCCCGGCCGCCGTCGCGATCCCGTAGGTCGCGTAGCGGCGGAATCCGCCTGCCGCGACGGCCAGGTAGAGCCGCACCCTCTCGCGCGTGGTGTGCCGCGCTCTCTGACGCACCGTATCCCTCCGTTTCCCACGTCGTTCCTACGTCGGCCAAAGCGCGCGAGCTTAGTGCGGAGGGGCGAGCCACGCGACCGATTTACCCCCGTCCGGCGCGTAATCACCGGGCATCGGGTAGACACCATGAGGTACAGAAGTGGATATTTCGCACGGCGCCGAGGAGTCCTGGAGATGAGCGACCAGTCACCACCCCCTGGCTGGACCCCTCGCGATCCGGACACGCCCGACGAACAGCGGGACCAGCAGGCCCAGCGGGCACAGCAGGCACAGCGGGCGCAGCGGGCGCAGCGGGCACAGCAGGTGCAAAGGCCGGGGAATCCCGGCAGGAAGGGCCGCCGACAGCGGACCGGCTGGCGCCGCGCCCTCCCCACCTGGCGCATGCTCCTGGGCGGCATCCTGCTCCTCGCCCTGCTGCTCGGCGGCGCCCTCGTCGCCGGCTACCTGCTGGTGGACATCCCGCCCGCCAACGCCGGCGCCACCGCCCAGTCCAACGTCTACCTCTACTCCGACGGCTCCCAGATCGCCCGGGACGGCGAGGTCGACCGCGTCAACGTCCCGCTCTCCCAGATCCCCCGGACCGTCCAGGAAGCCGTACTGGCCGCGGAAGACCGGGACTTCTACTCCGAACGGGCCGTCGACCCCAAGGCGATGCTCCGCGCCGCCTGGAACACCGCGACCGGCAAGGGCACCCAGTCCGGCTCCACCATCACCCAGCAGTACGTCAAGAACTACTACCTGGGCCAGGAACAGACGATCAAACGCAAGGTCAAGGAGTTCTTCATCGCGATCAAACTCGGTCGCGAGAAGTCGAAGCAGTACATCCTCGAGGGCTACCTGAACACCAGCTACTTCGGCCGCAACGCCTACGGCATCCAGGCCGCCGCCCAGGCCTACTACGGCAAGGACGTCGGCAAACTCACCACCGCCGAGGGCGCCTACCTCGCCACCCTCCTCAACTCCCCCAGCGCCTTCGACGTCGTCTCCCACCCCCAGAGCCGCCCGCGCGCCCTCGCCCGCTGGAACTACGTACTCGACGGCATGGTCAAGAAGAACTGGCTGCCCGCCGCCGAACGCGCGACGACCCGATTCCCCGAACCGGGCAAGGTCCGCGCCGCCGCCGGACTGTCCGGACAGCGCGGATACCTCGTCGAGGCCATCAAGGACTACATCGTCGAACGCGAGATCCTCGACGACAAAACCCTCGCCGAAGGCGGCTACCGCATCACCACCACCATCGACAGACGCCGCCAGAACGCCTTCACCGAAGCCGTCGACGACCAGATGGTCGGCAAACTCGACCCGGAAACGCGCAAAGCCGACCGGGTGGTGCGCGCCGGCGGAGTCTCCATCGACCCCGCCACCGGCAAGGTCGTCGCCATGTACGGCGGCATCGACTACACCAAGCAGTACGTCAACAACGCGACCCGGCACGACTACCAGGTCGCCTCCACCTTCAAGCCGTTCGTCTTCGCTGCCGCCGTCCAGAACGACTCCCGCACCCAGGACGGCCGCCGGATCACCCCGAACACCGTCTACAACGGCGACAACAAGCGCCGCGTCGTCGGCACCCGGATCCCCTACGCCCCCGAGAACGAGGGGCAGGTCTCCTACGGGAACATCACCGTCAACACCGCCACCGACCTCTCCGTGAACGCCGTCTTCGCCCAGATGGTCGTCGACGTCGGCACCGCGAAGGTCAAACAGACCGCCGTCGACCTCGGCATCCCCGAGGACACCCCCAACTTCGACCCCGGCCCCGCCATGGCACTCGGCACCCTCCAGGCCAGCGTCCTCGACATGACCCAGGCCTACGCGACCCTCGCCGACCACGGCCGCCGCACCCCCTACACCTTCGTCGACAAGATCACCAAGGGCGGCGACACGATCGGCCTGCCCGCCCGCACCCCCACCCAGGCCGTCACCCGCGAGGCCGCCGACACCACCACGTCCATGCTGGTCAGCGTCGTCGACAACGGCACCGGCACGGCCGCCCTCGCCGCCGGCCACCCGGCCGCGGGCAAGACCGGCACCGCGGAGCTGGACCGCTCGGCCTGGTTCGCGGCGTACACCCCCGACCTGGTCACCGTGGTCGCGATGATGGGCCAGGACCCGGACACCGGCACCCTCCAGTCGCTCTACGGCGCCCTCGGCGAACCCCGGATCGGCGGTGGCGGCTACCCGGCCCGGATCTGGGCCCAGTACACGAAGACGGCCCTGGAGGGCACCGACCCCCTCGACTTCGACCTGGAACTCCAGCCGGGCGCAGCGCTGCTCCCCACCACCCCGTCGACCCCGTCCGACCAGCCGACGGAGGAGGCGACGCCGGACGAAGCCACCCCGACGCGCCCGGAGCGGCCGAACCGGCCGAACCGGCCGGGACGCCCGACGCCCCCGAACGGCGGCCAGGACAACGGCGGCCAGAACCAGGGCCAGCAGCAAGGCGGCCAGAACAACGGCGGGCAGGACAACGGCGGGCAGACCCAAGGCGGCCAGACCCAGGGCGGCGCCACCGAGGGCAACCAGGGCGGCACCACCACGGGCACGGAAGGCGCCGCCACCGCCGGAACGGCCGGCACGGCCGGCACGGCCGCCGGCGGCGCCACACAGGGCCCGCGCCCGGTGCCCCCGTCCGCCTTCCTCGAATGAGGTCAGTGACCGGAGGTCGCCTTCAGCCCCACCACGGCGACCAGCAGCAGACAGATGAAGAAGATCCGGGCGGCGGTGACGGGCTCACCCAGCACCGCCATACCGAGCACGGCCGCACCGGCGGCACCGATGCCCACCCACACCCCGTACGCCGTACCGATGGGCAGCGACTTGGCGGCGTACGAGAGCAGCACCATGCTGGCGACGATCCCGGCGCCCGTGAACACACTGGGCCACAGCCGGGTGAAGCCCGCGGTGAACTTCATGCCGATCGACCAGCCGACCTCGAGCAGACCGGCGACGAGAAGAAGAACCCATGCCATGACGGCACCTCCGAGACATCGAGCGATACGGGGTGCGTCGTCTTGTCGTACCCGGTACGGCGCGTCTCGTCGGGGTTCCCGACCACCGTAGCAAAGGGCACGCAAAGGGGCCGGTGACATCCGCCACCGGCCCTTTTGTGCTCGCCTGTCGACTCAGAGGTACAGCCCGGTGGAGTCCTTCGACCCCTCCAGCCGCTCCGCGGCCACGGCGTGCAGGTCCCGCTCGCGCATCAGCACGTACGTCGACCCCCGCACCTCGACCTCGGCCCGGTCCTCCGGGTCGTACAGCACCCGGTCACCGGGCTCGACGGCCCGGACGTTCTGCCCGACCGCGACCACCTCGGCCCAGGCCAGCCGCTTGCCCACCGCGGCCGTCGCCGGAATGAGGATGCCGCCGCCGGAGCGGCGCTCCCCCTCCGGCAGGTCGGACTTCACGAGCACGCGGTCGTGCAGCATGCGGATGGGCAGCTTGTCGTGGGTGGTGTTCTCGCTCACCCCTTGAACCTACCTGAGGACGTCATCCGCGCCTGCGCCGCACCGACAGCACGACCAGCCCGACCACACCGGCGGCCAGCAGCACGACCGGCACGATCCGCTCGACGCGCGGAGCCCCGTCCTCGTAGCGCAGCCCGTCGGCCACGTCCGTCACGAGACGGTTCACCGCGACGAAGGCACGCCCGGCGGTGTGGTCGACCGTCGAGGCGACCCGTGCCTTCGCGTCCCCGATGATCGTCTTCGGGTGCATGCGCACGCCGATCTCGTCGAGCGTCTCGGCGAGCTGCTCGCGGCGGCGGACGATGTCCGCCTCGATCTGTGCGGGGGTCCTGGCTTCCGGCACCGCGCTGCCTCCGTCGTCATGGTCGTGTGGGGCGTGATCCCCCATGAACAGGCTGTCAGCTTAGTCTCGTGACATACCGATGCCCTCCCGAGGAGACTGTTGACATGAGCGAGCGACTTCAGCCGGGCGACACCGCCCCCGCCTTCACCCTGCCGGACGCGGACGGCAACGAGGTCTCCCTCGCCGACCACAAGGGCCGCAAGGTCATCGTCTACTTCTACCCGACCGCGCTGACCCCGGGCTGCACGAAGCAGGCCTGCGACTTCACGGACAACCTGGACCTGCTGGCCACGGCCGGCTACGACGTGATCGGCGTCTCCCCGGACAAGCCGGAGAAGCTCGCGAAGTTCCGCGAGAAGGAGGACCTGAGGGTCACCCTGGTCAGCGACCCGGAGAAGGAGACGCTGACGGCGTACGGCGCGTACGGCGCGAAGAAGCTGTACGGCAAGACGGTGACCGGGGTCATCCGCTCCACGCTGGTCGTGGACGAGGACGGCAAGGTCGCGCACGCCTTCTACAACGTGAAGGCCACGGGCCACGTAGCCAAGATCATCAAGGACCTGGGCATCTGACCCACCCCTTCCTGTCGGAACGGCCCGCACCAAACCGGTGCGGGCCGTTCCGTTTATCGGGCAAAACAGCCCGTAACTGTCCGACTATCGGTCCGTTACTCCGTACGAGGGCCGCACGCGCGGCCGGGAACGGAGGGGACCGGATGCCGATCAGCCGGTACACGAAGGAACGCCTCGCGGAGGCGGCGAGCACGTCGCGCACGCTGACAGAGGCTTTGGAGAAGCTAGGAGTGGCCCCGAAAGGGGGCTCGCGGCGCTACGTTCACGACCTCATGCGAAAGCTGGGCGTGGACGTCTCCCACTTCGAGCGGGAGGGGGTGAAGTGGACGAAGGAGGTCCTGGAGGCGGCTGTAGCCGCCTCCAGCAACATGTACGAGGTGCTCCACCGACTCGGCCTGGAGGCCGTTGGCGGACACCACGCCCACATCAGCCGCAAGGTGAAGGCATTCGGGATCGATACCGCGCACTTCACCGGCCCGACGTGGACGGAGCGGATGCGGGACAACGGGCGCCGCCGTACAGCCGAGGAGATCCTGCACGAGGACCATTCGCCGCAGGCCACAAGAACGCCCAACTCTCGGCTGCGGCGCGCCCTCCTCGAGGTCGGGATCGATGAGTGCTGCGCCTTGTGCGGCATCGAGGCGGTCTGGCTGGGGGAGCCGCTCCCCTTGGAGGTCGACCACATCGACGGCGATTGGCGGAACAATCGGCGCGAGAACCTGCGGTTCCTCTGCCCCAACTGCCACTCCACGACGAACACATACCGGGGCCGGGGCAAGGTGCGCCAGTGACCCGTGCCAACCACTACACGAGGGAAGTTCTGACCGAGGCCGCCCGACTCTGCTCAAACATCGAGGAGGTTATCGCCCACCTGGGCACACGACCGTACCCGCGGCTGGGGTCCTATCTTCTGAAGCGGTTCGCCGACCACGGGATCGATGTGTCCCACTTCCCCGCAGTTGGGCGGTTGCCCCGGCCGTCGGCGGCGGAACTCCAGCACGCGGTGGACGCTTCGTACTCCCTCTCGGAGACTCTTCGGCACCTCGGCCGGCCGAACAACCACCATCAACGCGCATGCCTGCGGAAATGGATCGCGGACGAGGGCATCAGCACCGCTCACTTCCTGGGCCAGGCCCACCAGCGCGGCAAGCCGTCGCCCACCGCCAAGGCGCCTGATGAGGTGCTCGTCCGGAATGACAGGCAGCGCAGAACCGGCACCAAGACGCTGCGCCGGGCGCTGCGCGAGATCGGCGTGCCAGAGCGCTGCCACCGGTGCGGGGCCCCGCCCCAATGGCAGGGGCAGCCCATGACGCTGGAGGTGGACCACATCAACGGCGACTGGAGCGACGACCGCCGCGAGAACCTCCGACTGCTGTGCCCCAACTGCCACGCGATCACCAGCACATGGTGTCGTGGTGGGCGCAGGCGTAACGCAACGAGGGCAGGCCAACCGTCACACCGCCAGCCGGTAGAGTTGGGCACGCCTAGCGCCCGTACTCCAATTGGCAAGAGAGACAGGCCTTAGAAGCCTGGTGTTGTCGGTTCAAATCCGACCGGGCGCACCAACAAGAACGGCCCGCGACCTTCGATTCGAAGGGGCGGGCCGTTTTCTCTTGGCCGTCAGCCCAGGAGGGCGCGGACGAAGGGGACCAGGGCGCGGAAGGCCTGGCCGCGGTGGGAGATGGCGTTCTTCTCCGCCGGGGTGAGTTCCGCGCAGGTGCGGGTGTCGTTCAGGGGCTGGAGGATCGGGTCGTAGCCGAAGCCGCCCGCGCCGGAAGGGGTGTGGCGGAGGGTGCCCAGGAGGCGGCCCTCGACGACGCGTTCGGTGCCGTCCGGGAGGGCCAGGGCCGCCGCGCACGCGAAGTGGGCTCCGCGGTGTTCGTCGGCGATGTCCGACAGCTGCGCCAGGAGCAGGTCCAGGTTCGCCTTGTCGTCGCCGTGGCGGCCGGCCCAGCGGGCGGAGAAGATGCCGGGGGCGCCGTTCAGGACGTCGACGCAGAGGCCCGAGTCGTCGGCCACCGCCGGGAGGCCGGTGGCCTGGGCGAGGGCGTGGGCCTTGAGGAGGGCGTTCTCGGCGAAGGTAATGCCGGTTTCCTTGACGTCCGGGATTTCCGGGTACGCGTCCGCGCCGACCAGCTCGTGCGGCAGGCCGGCGTCGGACAGGATGGCGCGGAGTTCGGAGACCTTGCCCGCGTTGCGGGTGGCCAGGATCAGGCGGTTGGGCAGCTTCGAGGGCGTCGAGGTCATGGACCCCATTATCCCGGGGTGCAGACCTTGGAGATCTCGCTCGCGGCGTCCGCGACCGGCTTGATGTCCGGGGCGGAGTTGCCGTTCTGGAGGGAGGTGCGGACGTTCTGCACCGCGGTGTTCATCGAGTCGATGGCCTTGCCCAGGTCGGCGTTGTCGGTCTGGTCGCCGATCTTCTTGAGGTTCGTCTCGATCTGGTTGAGCGCGTTCTGGGCGTCCTGCGGGCTGTTGCCGGCCTGGGAGACGGCCTGCTGGAGGTCGTTCGCGCCGTCGGTGATGGCCACCGCCGTGTTGGCGCAGTCCATCGCCGTGGAGATCGCGTCACAGGACGTCAGGGCCGGGAGGGTCAGCGCGGCGGCCGCGGCTATGGCGGCGATGCGGTACTTCGGCTTCATCAGGGTCCCCCCAAGGGCATCGGATGCTCGGATCATCGGGTACTCGGGTACTCGGGTACGCCTACGTGGACGGGCGCGCGGTGGTGACACCGTGCGCCCGTGTCTTCGTAGACGTCGGGCCTACAGCTCCAGTTCCAGCGCGCTCAGCTGGAGGGCTTCGAGGTCCGCGCAGCCGCCGGCCGCGAGGTCCAGGAGGGCGTTCAGTTCCTTGCGGTCGAAGGGCTCGCCCTCCGCGGTGCCCTGGACCTCGACGAAGCGGCCGTCGCCGGTGCAGACCACGTTCATGTCGGTCTCGGCGCGCACGTCCTCCTCGTAGCAGAGGTCGAGGAGCGGGACGCCGTCGACGATGCCGACGCTGACGGCGGCGACGGTGCCGGTGAGCGGCTTGCGGCCGGCCTTGATGAGCTTCTTCTTCTGGCCCCAGGCGACGGCGTCGGCGAGGGCGACGTAGGCGCCGGTGATGGCGGCGGTGCGGGTGCCGCCGTCGGCCTGGAGGACGTCGCAGTCCAGGACGATGGTGTTCTCGCCGAGGGCCTTGTAGTCGATGACGGCGCGCAGCGAGCGTCCGATGAGGCGGGAGATCTCGTGGGTGCGGCCGCCGATCTTGCCGCGGACGGATTCGCGGTCTCCGCGGGTGTTGGTGGAGCGGGGCAGCATCGAGTATTCGGAGGTGACCCAGCCTTCGCCGCTGCCCTTGCGCCAGCGCGGGACGCCTTCGGTGAAGGAGGCGGTGCAGAAGACCTTGGTGTCTCCGAAGGAGACGAGGACGGAGCCCTCGGCGTGCTTGCTCCATCCGCGTTCGATGGTGACCGGGCGGAGCTGTTCGGGCGTACGGCCGTCGATGCGAGACATGCTCCGAGCCTAGTCCCTGTGGTGGAACGCGAAGACCCCGTCCGGGTGGGTCCGGTACGGGGTCTTCGGGTGGTGGAGGGGAGCCGGTGGGGCTCAGCTCACATCATGTCTTCGATGTCGGCGGCGATCGGGTCGGCGTCGGTGCCGATGACGACCTGGATCGCGGTGCCCATCTTGACGACGCCGTGGGCGCCGGCGGCCTTCAGTGCGGCCTCGTCGACCTTGCTCGGGTCGATGACCTCGGTGCGCAGGCGGGTGATGCAGCCCTCGACCTCTTCGATGTTCTCGATGCCGCCGAGCCCGGCGACGATCTTCTCAGCCTTGGTGGCCATGTGTTTCTCCCTGAGTTTTACGAAGAACGAGTCTCGGCGGCCAGGTACATGGTTCCCACCTGTGTGGTCCGCTTCGTCACGTTAACGCACGGTTGGCCCACCCAGGCAGGCACATGACCGGTATCTGCCGAATGATGACGATCAGCAGCAGCCTGCCCGCAACTGGTCTACACCAGTGTGCCGCACGTGCTGCGGCTGCCAAAAACGGGCCGGTCAGGGAGGACGCCGATGAGCGCGAGCAGCGCCGCAGCAGAGCCACGGCACACGTGGTGGAACGGTTTGTTCCAGGGGCTGCAGAAGATGGGGCGGAGCCTTCAGCTGCCGATCGCCGTCCTGCCCGCGGCGGGGATCCTCAACCGGCTGGGCCAGGACGACGTCTTCGGCAAGGACGGCCTGAACTGGACGGACGTCGCCAAGGTCATGGCGGGTGCGGGCGGGGCGCTGCTGGACGCCGACCTCGGCCTGCCGCTCCTCTTCTGCATCGGTGTCGCGATCGGGATGGCCAAGAAGGCGGACGGTTCGACCGCCCTGGCGGCGGGGGCGGGATTCCTGGTCTACCGGGGGGTGCTGCACGCGTTCCCGAAGGACTGCCCGGCGGGGACGCGGACCCTGTCGGGCGGCTGCCTGGGGCAGGGCGACGCCTTCGCCGGGTTCACGTACCAGAATCCGGGGGTCTTCGGCGGCATCATCATGGGGCTGCTCACGGCCTGGTTCTGGCAGCGCTACCACCGGGTGAAGCTGGTCGACTGGCTCGGCTTCTTCAACGGCCGGCGGCTGGTGCCGATCATCATGTCCTTCGTCGCGATCGCCTTCGCCGCGCTCTGCCTGTGGATCTGGCCGCCGGTCGGTGACGCGCTGGAGAGCTTCTCCGACTGGCTGGTGGGGCTGGGGTCGTGGGGTGCGGGCATCTTCGGTGTCGCGAACCGGGCGCTGCTGGTGATCGGCCTGCACCAGTTCCTGAACGTGCCGATCTGGTTCCAGTTCGGCACCTTCACCACGCCGGACGGGAAGGTCGTGCACGGTGACATCTCGATGTTCCTGAACGGCGACCCGGAGGCGGGGCAGTTCCTGTCCGGCTTCTTCCCGATCATGATGTTCGCGCTTCCGGCGGCGGCGCTGGCCATCGCGCACTGCGCGAAGCCGCAGCGGCGCAAGGAGGTGGGGGGCCTGATGCTGTCGGTCGGCCTGACGTCCTTCGTCACCGGCATCACCGAGCCGCTGGAGTATTCGTTCCTCTTCGTGGCGCCGCTGCTGTACGTGGCCCACGCGGTGCTGACGGGTGTGTCGATGGCGGTGACGTGGGCGCTGGGCGTGCACGACGGTTTCAGCTTCTCGGCGGGTCTGATCGACTACGTGATCAACTGGAAGCTGGCGACCAAGCCGTGGCTGATCATCCCGATCGGGCTGTGCTTCGCGGTCGTCTACTACGTGATCTTCCGGTTCGCGATCACCAAGTTCAACATCCCGACGCCGGGGCGGGAGTCGGACGAGGAGATCGCGGCGATGCAGGCGGAGAACGTGAAGGCGTAGGTGCGCGCGGGCCTTGTGCCCCCCGCCTCAAGGGCCGTCGGATCCTTCGATCCGAGGGCCCTTCGTCATGTGGTTTAGACCACAGGAAATCGAAGGTTCCTTATCTAACCCTCACCGTGCTACAACTGGTCTACACCACCGAATGGTGTAGACCATGCGCATGCGGAGCAGCCGTGGTCTCCCTTTCTGAGACGTCGCCGTCCCCCCTCTTCATGTCCCCTGGCGGCGCCTTGCCCACTGGAGGAAGTTGTGACCACGGCTACCGCCCCCGCGGCGGAAAAGAAGAAGGGCGCTGGCGTGATGGCCGTCATGCAGCGCATAGGCCGGAGCCTCATGCTCCCCGTTGCGGTGCTGCCTGCCGGTGCGCTCCTGCTCCGCCTGGGCGCGACCGACATGTTGGGCGACAAGGACGTCTTCCCGACGTTCGTCCTCAAGATCGCCGGCTACATGGCCGCCGGTGGTGGCGCGATCCTCGACAACATGGCGCTGCTGTTCGCCGTCGGCATCGCGATCGGCTTCGCCAAGAAGTCGGACGGTTCCACCGCTCTCGCCGCCGTCACCGGATACCTGGTCTTCCAGAAGGTGCTCGCCACCTTTACGGACAGCAACCTGCCGAAGGTCGCCAAGGTCGACGGCGACAAGATCATCCACGTGGAAGCCGCGGTCAACGCCGGTGTCCTCGGTGGTGTGGTGATGGGCATCATCACAGCCCTGCTGTACCAGAAGTTCTACCGGACCAAGCTGCCGGACTGGGCGGGCTTCTTCGGCGGCCGCCGCCTGGTCCCGATCCTCTCCGCCATCGCGGGTCTGGTCACCGGTATCGTCTTCGGTCTCATCTGGCCGGTCCTCGGTACGGGCCTGCACAACTTCGGTGAGTGGCTGACCGATTCCGGCGCCGTCGGTGCGGGCCTCTTCGGTGTCGCCAACCGTGCGCTGATCCCGATCGGCATGCACCACCTGCTGAACTCCTTCCCGTGGTTCCAGGCCGGTTCGTTCGAGGGCGCCAACGGCGCCGTCCACGGTGACATCGCCCGCTTCCTCGCCGGCGACCCGACCGCCGGACAGTTCATGACCGGCTTCTTCCCGATCATGATGTTCGCCCTGCCGGCGGCCTGCCTCGCGATCGTCCACTGCGCCCGCCCCGAGCGCCGCAAGGTCGTCGGCGGCATGATGTTCTCCCTCGCGCTCACGTCCTTCGTCACCGGTGTGACCGAGCCGATCGAGTTCACCTTCATGTTCATCGCCCCGGTGCTCTACGCGATCCACGCGGTCCTCACCGGTGTCTCCCTGGCGCTGACCTGGGCCCTGGGCATGCGCGACGGCTTCGGCTTCTCGGCCGGTCTGGTCGACTTCGGCCTGAATCTGGGCATCGCCAACAACCCGTGGGGCCTGGCCGGCATCGGCCTCTGCTTCGCGGTGGTCTACTACTTCGTCTTCCGCTTCGCGATCACGAAGTTCAACCTCCCCACGCCTGGCCGCGAGTCCGACGAGGAGCTCGCCGAGCTGGCGAAGGCCGAGGCCAAGTAAGGCCGACCGGCCCGAAGGCCCACAGCCGAAAGCCCCCGCTCTTCCGGAAGGAAGGGCGGGGGCTTCGTCGTGCCTGGTCGTGTGCCGGGGGGGCTCAGACCTGGTAGACGGCGCCCGAGTACGCCAGGTCGACGCGGCCGTCGTAGACCGCGCGGGCGTCGGCGAGGTTCTGCTCGGCGTCCGTCCACGGCGGGATGTGGGTGAGGACGAGCCGGCCGACCCGGCCGCCGCGCGCGTACTCCCCCGCCTCGCGGCCGTTGAGGTGGAGGTCGGGGATCTCCTCCTTGCCGTGCGTGAAGGAGGCCTCGCAGAGGAAGAGGTCGGTGTCCTGGGCGAGCAGGCCCAGCTCGCGGCAGGCCCCGGTGTCCCCGGAGTACGTGAGCGAGCGGCCGCCGTGCTCGATGCGGATGCCGTACGCCTCGACCGGGTGGCTGACCCGCTCGGTGCGGATCTGGAAGGGACCGATCTCGAAGCTGCCCGGCTTGAGCGTGCGGAAGTCGAAGACCTCGCTCATCGAGCGCTCGTCGGGGACGTCGTCGTAGGCGGCGGACAGGCGCTTCTCGGTGCCCTCGGGGCCGTAGACGGGGATGGTGCCGCAGCGGCCGCCCTCGTGCCGGTAGAAGCGGGCGACGAAGTAGGCGCACATGTCGATGCAGTGATCGGCGTGCAGATGGCTCAGGAAGATCGCATCGAGGTCGTAGAGCCCGATGTGGCGCTGCAGCTCGCCGAGGGCGCCGTTGCCCATGTCGAGGAGCAGCCGGAAGCCGTCGGCCTCGACGAGGTAGCTCGAACAGGCCGATTCCGCGGACGGGAACGACCCCGAACAGCCGACGACGGTGAGCTTCATGGAGCGTGAACCTCCGTGGACGGTCCGTGGACGGAATGCGGGCCGTGCGTGCGTCGAGCGTAAGGCGCGAAACGGCCGGTCGCTCCTCCGCGGCGGGCCGTTGTGGGGGGAATCACCTGTGCTGTCACCCGGGGGAGCGACAGTGGGCACGGACGTCGCCCCACGTTGCCGTGCCGGGCCGTTCCCGCGCGGCTACGGTCGAAGCATGGACACGTCCTGGTGGCCCGCGGTGGCCGCGGTCGTGGCCGTGGCGCTGGTGGTGCTGGTCGCCGGGGGTCGGCTGGGGCTCCCGCGCCGGGCCCCGCCCGGGGCCGCGCCGCCGCCCGGGCACGGGACCGGGCCGCCGCCGCGGCCCCGGGCGGGTGAACTGTGGTGTCTGGCGGACGGGCGGATGTGCCTGGTCCTGGTGTTGGGGCCGGTACGGGGCCACCGGGCGCGGGTCGCGTGGATCAGCGGCAAGTACGACGACCGGCGGGCCGGGGTGGTCCCGCTGCCCCCGGGGACGGTGGGGGCGCAGGGCCGGGCGGCATTCGTGGAGGCGGACCGGCCGGTGGAGGTGTCGCTGTGGGAGTTCCGCAAGCGGATGGGCGTACTGGATCCGACAGTGTGGGACGAGGTCAAGGGCCTGGGAGGCGGCGGGTGCAGAAGACGGTGATCCGGATGCGGAGGGTCTACGACGCGCCTGAGCCCGAGGCGGACGGCGTGAGGGTGCTGGTGGACCGGCTGTGGCCGCGGGGGCTGTCGAAGGAGGCGGCGGCGGTGGACGAATGGCCTCGGGCGGTCACGCCGTCGGCGGAGCTGCGGAAGTGGTTCCACGGGGGCGGCTCCGCCGGGGAGTTCCGGGAGCGGTACCTCGCGGAGCTGGCGGGGCCGGGGGCGGAGGCGGAGCTGGGGCGCTTGCGGGAGCTGGTTGCGGCGGGGCCGGTGACGCTGCTGACCGCGGTCAAGGATCCGGCTTCCAGCCATGCCGCCGTGCTTGCGGAGCTGCTGGGCGGGTAACCCCCGTTCCGCTGCGCGGGGCCCTTCCCCGCCCGCCCTTCCACCTCCCCCAGACTCTCCGTCCGGGACTCCCGCCCGGGCTCCGCCCGGACCCGGTCCTCAAACGCCGGACGGGCTGGGGATGACCCTGCGGCTCACCACACGGCGCT
>NZ_JAGGOZ010000003.1 GCF_018614075.1 Streptomyces sp. ISL-94
CTTCAAACAGGACCTAGGCCCCCAGTAGGCCGTCGCACGATCCTATTATTGGCTGATGCGCGCACACCATATTGACCGCCCAGCCGATCTCGACGTGGTCCGTGAGTCCTATGACCGGGCGGCTGACAACTACGCCCACATGGTGGTGACGACGGGAGTCGGCGACATCCGTAGCCATCCCTGGCTCAAGGCATCAATCAATGCCTTCGCTGACACCGTGAGCGAGCTTGGGCCTGTCCTCGACGTCGGCTGCGGACCGGGAACGGTGACCGCCTACCTCGCCGAACGTGGACTCGACGTGTCCGGAGTCGATCTCTCACCCCGCATGATCGAGAACGCGCGCCGTCTTCATCCGCAATGCCGCTTCAGCGTCGCCTCTGCCACCGACCTCGACCTCGGAGAAGCGTCCCTGGGCGGCGTACTCGGGTGGTGGTCCCTGTTCAACCTCCCCCGCGACGTCCTTCCTCAGGTCCTCGGCCTGTTCGCGCGCGCCCTGAAGCCAGGCGGACACTTCATCACCGCGACACACGTCGGCGACGAGGACGCGGTGCGCACCGAGGCCTACGGCGGCGTACCCGTTCGTTGGACGACACACAAATGGCGGCCGGAACAACTCCTGGACCTGATTGAGCAGGCTGGACTGCGCCCGGTCGCCGAACTTCGGCTCCCTGCGGATGAGCAAAGCGGGCCGGGTGTAGTCATCATGGCCAAGCAACCCGGCTGAGGTGCGGACGTCGGGAGCGGCACAGTGCCCCGTGCCGGGCAAGGCTCCTCCGACGGTCGCGACGATGGTTGAAGGTGCGCGCCAGGCTACACCGGCGTCGCCATCGCCGCGTCAGGCGACGAGCTGGTGGCCTACCAGACCGCTGGCTGACCGGCCCTGGCCGGACCCGCGCTCTGGCCATGACCGGCCTCGGTACTGGTGGGCTCTCGTATTCAACTGTCACCAGTTCCCCCCGGAACCCAACGGGCCGGTGACCGTGTGTGATCTCCAGCGGCTTATCGGCTCCACGTGGGCCCGGCCGGGCGGAGATTCACCCGCTTCGCCCACCGCCGAGCCGATGACTGATCATCTGCCTTGTGCGGCGGGACGGTTCGCAGTTTCGTGACCAGGCTTGAGGCGGCGGCTTATCGGCGGAAGTGGGCCTGGTGTTCGTGCAGGAAGGCGTCGAGGGTGCGGGGCGGGCGGCCGAGGATGTCGATGACGGTAGTGGTGGGGGTTTCGGGTCGGGCAATGGCGAGTTGTTGGATCTCCGTCACGTGGTCGGCGAGCCAGGTGGGCATGTGGGCGTTGTGGATGAGGTTGTCGCGCAGTTCGTCCGGGGTGAGGTTGACGTAGCGGATCTGATTGCCGGTCAGGGTGGTCAGTCGTGAGGCGAGAGTGGGGTAGGAGACGGCTTCGGGTCCGGTCAGGGTGTAGGTGCCGCCGGCGATGTCGGGCCTGGTGAGGGCGGCGGCGGCGACGTCGCCGATGTCGCGGCAGTCGATGTAGTTGCAGGGCGCGTCGCCCGTCGTGCCGAGGATGATGCCCCGGGCGACGGTGGGGGCCAGGCGCAGGAGGTTCTGCGTGAACGCGTAGGGGCGCAGGATGGTGTGGGTGAGGCCGCTGGCGCGCAGGTGTTCCTCGATGGCGTGGTGTCCGCGGGAGATGGCGACCGGGGAGTCGGGTTCGGCGGCGGGTGCGGAGATCTTGACGATGTGTCCGATGCCGGTGTGGGCGGCGATGTCGATGACGCGGGTTTCGAGTTCGACCTGTGCGGGGCTGTTGGCCATGGCGAGGAAGAGCTGGCTGGCGCCCTTGAAGGCGGTGCGCAGGGAATGGGGGTCGGTGGCGTCGGCGTACTGAACCTCGACGGGCGGTTGGTGTGCGCCGGTTATGCCGGGGATCGGCCTGTGCGGGGTGCGGGTCAGTGCGAGGACGGGGGCGCCGAGTGTGAGGAGGCTGTGGAGCAGGGCGTTGCCGGTTGCTCCGGTCGCTCCCATGACAACGATCATCGTGTGTCATTCCTTGGTGACTTCCCGGCGGCGGGTGCTGCCGGGGTGGGCTCGGTCGGTCTTGGGCTCGTGGGGCGGGTGGGCCCGGTGCCGGGGTGGGCTATGTCGGGGATGCTGTGGTGGTGCTGCGCCAGCGCAGGGTGACGATGGTGGTGGCGAGGGCTGCGGAGACGGGCAGGTCGATGGGCAGGCGCTCCAGCCACGGGGTGGCGGGGATCGGGGTGTGGGCGGGTAGCCATTGGGCGGTGAGCCATCCCAGCAGGGCCGCCGCGCCGGCGGCGGTGATGACGAGTGCGGCGGTCAGGGCGACGCGCGGCGTGGTGGTGGTCCACCGTCGGGGCTGCCCGCCGTGCCGCAGCCAGGTGCCGACCAGGAACGCCACCACGGCGGAGGTGCCGGCGATGGAGGTGCAGGCGGCCACGGCCAAGTCCTGCTGCCCGGTGACGACTCCGGCGGTACCGGCCATCAGCGCGGGGGCGGCGTAGGCGGTCAGCACCTCGCGCCACAGGGTGAACGGCCGGGATGGCCGGGAGGCTGCCCGGTTTCGGCTGGTTCTGTCCTTCGTTGTGGGCATGCTGGCCTCTTTCTCGTTCGTGTGAGGGAAGCGAAGGGTTGCGGCGGGGGGTGGCAGGCCTACTCCGCCAATATGATTAGGTGGCTAACTATTGCTTCGCAAAAGAGGCCCTACCCGGAGGGCGGGGCCAAACCGGCTGAGGGTCGGGTCAGTCAGCGGCCAGGGCCGCACTGCCGCGCACGACGCGGGCGAGCAGATCCAGGAACACCGCACGCTCCTCGACGGAAAGCCCGCCCACCATCGCCTCAAGCCGCCCGAAATGCTCGGACGCCATGTCGCGCAGGCGCTGCGCCCCGCGCTCGGTCAGGACGGCCACCGTGCCCCGGCCGTCCTCCGTGGACGGGCGGCGGGCGATCAGGCCCTCGCGCTCAAGGCCGTCCAGCAGGCCGGTGATCGTGGCCCTGGAGACATCGAGGTCGACCGCAAGGCGCGAGGGGGATTTCTCCCCGCCGTGGTCTTCGAGGTCGGCGAGCAGGCGGTAGCGCCCCGTCGACAGGCCGAACCTGGCAAAGTGCGCCTCGGCCGCCCGGCCGACCCTCGCGCCCGCCGAGATCAGCCGCACCGCGACCAGCACCGCCTGCGGATCGACCTCCAAGCCGTAGTGCTCGACCTGCCGCCTGGCCTGGTCCAGCGTGGGCGCCTCGCCATCGATGCCGTCCCTCGTCATACAAATAATATGGCGGCTAATCACTTGGCCTGTCAAGGCACTACTCCGGGGTGGTGTGGCGGATGCCCCGGCGGCGTACCTGACGCCCACGGCCTACTGGTGGGCTCTCGTATTCAACGGCCCCAGCTACAGGCTCAAGAACCGGCTCGTTGCCATCGAGCAGTACCGGGACAGCACAGCCTGATATCGACGTGGTCGACAATGAGCGCATGGATGTCCCTGAGCTGCTCGAATCGGCTTTCCTGCTGGTCCCGGAGGAGACCGCCACCGAGAACGACATCACGGTGCGAGACATCTGGGACTACCTCGTCCACGACGAGTGGGAGATGGCTCTGGGTCTGCTGGAGGAACTCGGGGACGGCCATCCACTCCCTCTGACATTCTTGGGAAAACGCTCGATCTGGAGCCGGTCCTGGGGCGGGCCGCCGGGTGCAGGCGCGAAGGGCGGGGACCATCTCTGCCGAACAGCGGGGGTTGCTGGGGGCCGAGCAGCGGGGGCTGCTGGTAGAGGGGCGACGTGGGGCGCAGCGGGACGGGCGTCAGCGGGTCCACGCAACTGTCGGGGGAAGGGGCCTGGACCAGGTATCGAGACCGGGCCCGGTCCGTCGTGTCGCAATCACGATGGACCGGGCCCGGCGTCTGTTTCCGGTGCGAACCGTCACACAGCCGGCGCGAGGGCTTCCGTTCGTACGTCGGCCAGCGCGGCCAGGTACCGCTCGGCGTCCAGGGCGGCCGAGCAGCCGGAGCCGGCCGCGGTGATGGCCTGCCGGTAGAGGTGGTCGACCACGTCGCCGGCGCCGAAGACGCCGGGGATGTTGGTGCTGGGTGCCTGGACCTTGAGGTAGCCCTCGTCGTCCAGGTCGAGCTGGCCGGTGAAGAGCTCCGTACGCGGGTCGTGGCCGATGGCGATGAACAGGCCCTCGGTCGCCAGTTCACGCTCCTCGCCGGTCACCGTGTCGCGCAGGGTGACCCCCGAGAGCAGGTTGTCCCCGTGGATCGCGGCGACCTCGCTGTTCCACGCGAAGGAGATCTTCGGGTCGGCGAAGGCGCGATTCTGCATCGCCCTGGAAGCGCGCAGGGAGTCCCGTCGATGGACGATCGTCACAGAGGCGGCGAAGCGCGTCAGGAAGGTGGCCTCTTCGAGCGCGGTGTCGCCACCGCCGACGACGATGATGTCCTTGTCGCGGAAGAAGAACCCGTCGCAGGTGGCGCACCAGGACACGCCCCGGCCGGACAGTTCGGCCTCGCCAGGCAGGTCGAGCTTGCGGTAGCCGGAGCCGGTGGCGACGATGACCGCCTTGGCGCGGTGGACCGTGCCCTCGGAGTCTGTCAGCAGCTTGATGTCGCCCGTCAGGTCGACCTCGACGATGTCGTCGTCGATCATCTCGGCGCCGAACTTCTCCGCCTGCGCCCGCATGTTGTCCATGAGGTCCGGGCCGTCGATGCCGGTCGGGAAGCCCGGGAAGTTTTCGACCTCGGTGGTCGTGGTGAGCGAACCGCCGACGAATATGGAGCTGCCGAACAGCAACGGCTTCAGCTGGGCGCGGGCCGTGTAGAGGGCGACGGTGTAGCCGGCGGGGCCGGAGCCGATGATGATGACCTCGCGCACGTCCTCGGCGCTGTTCGGGTTCGTCGTCATGATGCGGTCAGCTCTCCTGCTTCTTCGCGTCGATCTCGGCGATGAGGCCCTCGATCAGGCCCTTGATCTCGTCCCGGATGGGGCGCACGGCCTCTACGCCCTGGCCTGCCGGGTCCTCCAACTGCCAGTCCAGGTACGTCTTGCCCGGGAAGTACGGGCAGGCGTCGCCGCAGCCCATGGTGATGATGTAGTCGGACGCCTGGGCGGCCTCCGTCGTCAGCACCTTGGGCTTCTGGTCGGAGATGTCGATTCCCAGCTCGGCCATCGCTGCAACGGCGGAGGGGTTGATCTGGTCCCCGGGCACGGATCCGGCGGAGCGGACCTCGACACGGTCCCCCGCGAGGTGGCGCAGGAAGCCTGCGGCCATCTGCGAGCGGCCTGCGTTGTGGATACAGACGAACAGCACGGACGCGAGCGGGGTGGCGGACATCGGCTCTTCCTTTGTGGCAGGGGGTCGCCGTTCTCGCCCAGAGGCAGCGGACGACTCAGTCGGGGGCTGGTATCAGTCCCGGATGATGTGAGAGTATCAGCACATGATGACGTCAGTCGACACTGATCTGATCCGGGTTCTGGCCGACCCGCTCAGGCTCCAGATCGTGAGCCTCCTCGCCAAGGAGACTCTCTGCACCACGCACTTGGTCGAGGAGACCGGCGCGAAGCAGACCAACCTCTCCAACCACCTGAAGGTGCTGCGCGAGGCGGGGGTCGTGGAGACCGAGCCATGCGGGAGGTTCACGTACTACCGCCTGCGCCCGGAGGTCATCGAAGCGCTCGCCGGCCAGTTCGCCGACCTTGCCCGAACCGCGCGCACCACCGCCGAAGCGAACGTCAAGCGGTCCTGTCCGTAGCCCCCACGACCTGCCTCACCTTGCACGAGGAGCATTTCTTGACCGCCACCGAGCCCGTCGGCGCCGCCCCCGCTGCGGAGACCGCCATAACCACCGCAGACGTTCCCCAGCCCGCCCCCGGGGCGCCCCCGCCGCGCACCCCGCTGATCGCCCGGGCCGCAGCCGAGCTGGTCGGCACCGCGGCCCTGGTAGCGATCGTGGTCGGGTCCGGCATCCAGGCCACCGAGCTGACCGACGACGTGGCCCTCCAGCTCCTGGCCAACTCCACCGCCACGGTCTTCGGCCTTGGCGTCCTGATCGCCCTCCTCGGCCCGGTCTCCGGCGCGCACTTCAACCCGGCGGTCACCCTGGCGGAGTGGTGGACAGCGCGACGCGGCGGCGCCGGGGTCACCGCCCGCGAGCTGGCCGTCTACGTCCCTTCGCAGATCGTCGGCGCCATCGCGGGCGCCGTCCTGGCCGACGCGATGTTCGGCGAGCCGCTGGTGAAGTGGTCGACGCACGACCGCTCGGCCGGAAACCTGCTCCTCGGTGAGGTCGTCGCGACTGCCGGGCTGATCCTGCTGATCTTCGGCCTGGCCCGCACGGACCGGCTCCGGTTCGCCCCCGTCGCGGTGGCCTCGTACATCGGCGCGGCGTACTGGTTCACCTCGTCCACCTCCTTCGCCAACCCGGCCGTGACCATCGGGCGCGCCTTTACGGACACCTTCGCAGGCATCGCCCCGGCCTCGGTCCCGGCGTTCGTCGGGGTGCAGCTGCTGGGCGCGGTCGTCGGCCTGGCCCTGGTGGCGGTCATCTTCATGCGCGGCAAGGCCTACGGAGCCCCCGCGGTATGACGCAGCGCACCGATGTCGTGGTGATCGGCGGCGGCCAGTCCGGGCTCGCCGCCGGCTACCACCTGCGCCGACTCGGCCTGGGCTACGTCATCCTCGACGCCCAGACCGAGCCCGGCGGCGCCTGGCAGCACGCGTGGGACTCCTTGCACCTGTTCTCACCGGCCGCCTACTCCTCCCTGCCCGGCCGCCTCATGCCCGTGCAGGAAGGCGAGGTGTACCCCGACGCCGGGCACGTCGTCTCGTACCTCGCCGACTACGAGAAGCGGTACGAGCTCCCGGTCCATCGGGGTGTCCGGGCCGAAGGCGTCCACCGCGACGGCGAGTTCCTGCGCGTGGCGACCGACGACGGAACGTGGCGGGCTCGCGCGGTCATCAGCGCGACCGGGACCTGGTGGCGCCCCTTCATTCCCGCGATTCCCGGCCGGGCCGACTTCACCGGCATCCAGCTGCACACCGCGAACTACCGCAGCCCCCGCGCGTTCACCGGGCGACGCGTCATCGTCGTGGGCGGCGGCAACTCCGGCGCCCAGATCGCCGCCGACCTCGCCCACACGGCCGACCTCACCTGGGTCACCCAGCGCGAGGCACGCTTCCTTCCCGACGACATCGACGGCCGCGCCCTCTTCGACCACGCCACCGCCCGCCGCCGCGCCCTGGACGAGGGCCGCACCGACACCGACGGTGTCGCCTCGCTGGGCGACATCGTCGCGGTCCCGCCCGTACGCGAAGCCCGCGACGCCGGACTCCTCAAGGCCGAGCCGATGTTCGACCGCCTCACCCCGGGCGGCGTCGAGTGGACCGACGGCACCCGCGCCGAAGCCGACGCGATCATCTGGTGCACCGGCTTCCGCCCCGCCCTCTCCCACCTCGCACCCCTCGGCCTGAGAGGCGTGCGCGGCCACATCCCGACGGAAGGCACCCGCGCGGTGGACGAGCCCCGCCTGCACCTCCTCGGCTACGGCGACTGGACCGGCCCCGCCTCCGCCACCCTCATCGGCGCCGGCCGCCCGGCCCGCGAAGCCGCCCGCGAGATCGCGGCTTTTCTCAAGGACGCATCGGCGTAACTGAGGGCGGTGTTCACCGGGCGGTCAGGATGCTGCAGATGTCACCCTCCGCGCAGGTGTCGGGATCAGTGACCGAGGCCGTGCGAGCCAGTTCCCGCAGTGCGGCGCGGGTCGCGCGGAGTTCGGCCAGTCGGCGTTCCACGTCCGCGAGGTGCTGGTCGAGCAGGGCACTGACGTGCGCGCACGGAGCCTGTCCGCCGTCCCGGATGCGGAGGACGGAGCGGATCTCGGCGAGGCTGAGGCCGGCGGCCTGCGCGGTGCGGACGAAGCCGATGCGGGTGGCGGCCTCGGGCGGGTAGTCGCGGTAGCCGCCAGGGGTACGCGGTGGCGCGTCCAGCAGCCCCGCCTGCTCGTAGAAGCGGAGGGTCTTGGTGCTTGTGCCGGTGGTTGCGGCGAGGTCGCCGATGCGCATACATCCACGGTACCGCTTGACCTTCCAGCGCACTGGAAGGTCTAGCGTCCGAAGCGAGCCGAGAAGGAGGTACTGCCCATGCGGGTAGAAGTGCTCGCCGTCGCGGACTGTCCCAACGGGCCGCTGCTGGAGGACCGGCTGGCCCAGGCACTGGACGGACGGCCGGACTGCCAGGTGGAGCGGCATGTGGTCGGGGACGAGGCCGATGCCGCCCGGCGGGGCATGCACGGCTCGCCGACCCTGCTGATCGACGGAAGCGATCCGTTCGCGGCCCCCGGCACGCCGACGAGTTTCGCCTGCCGCCTCTACCGCGACCATGACGGGACGATCGGCGGAGCTCCGTCCGTGGAGGATCTGCGGCGGGTCCTGAACGGTGCGGATCTTGTTTCCCTCACCCAGCCGGCCGGACGCGCGGGCCGTGGCCGCCTCGCCCCGGCCGAAGGTGGCCTGCGGGCCGTACAGCAGGCGGTCCTGAGGTCCTTCGCGGCCACCGGCAGCGCGCCGACGACCGCTGCACTGGATGAAGCCGCAGGGCCCTTCGGGCTCCCGGCCGCTCAGGTGCTGGCGGAACTGGCCGCCGAGGACTTCCTGGTCCTGGATGACTCCGGGGTGATCCTGGGCGCGTATCCGTTCTCCGCAGTCGCTACCGAGCACGTCGTGCAGATTGCGGGCGGCCCCATGGTGTTCTCGATGTGCGCGATCGATGCGCTGGGCATCCCGCCCATGCTCGGCGCCGACGCGGTCGTCACCTCGAGCGACCCGGTCAACGGTGCCACCGTTCGGGTCGAGTTCTCCGGCGGTGCGGCGGCCTGGAAGCCGAGCACCGCGGTGGTCTACTACGGCGCCCGTGACCAGCACGGCCCGGCGGCGGCCGTGTGCTGTGACTACCTGCGCTTCTTCACCGACCGCCACAACGCTGAGCAATGGGCCGGGCAGCAGGCCGGGCTCCGCGGCGCGATCGTGGGGCAGGCCGAAGCGGAGCGCATCGCCGCGACGATCTTCGGCTCGCTGCTGGCTGCCTCGCCGCAGTAGTCCCCGGCCCGCTGATGCGGGCCGGGGGCCAGCGGTCTACCCCGCGTGCTCTGCCGCGTATCCGGCTTCGGTGATCGCGGCGATGACATCAGCAGGGTCGACGGGACCGTCGAGTTCGACGACCGTCCTGCCGGTGCGGATGCTGGTCGTACTGGCCCGCACACCCGCCAGTTCCTCGACCTCGTCATCGATCAGGAGGCCGCAGCTGTTGCAGTGCATGCCGGTGACGGCGAATTCCATCCGAGTGGTCATGCGGTGCTGCCTTCCGGGTTCTCGAAGGTGATCTGGCCGCCGTACATGCCCATGCCGCAGGTGAACGACAGGGTGCCCGGCGTGCGGGTGCCGAGTTCGATGGTGGTCTTCCCGGTGGTGGGGAGGATCTTCTGGATGCCCAGGTCGGGGACGACGAAGGCGCGGATGCATCCGCCGGTGTTCATGGTCGTGACGACGAGCGTGGTGGGCACGCCGGCTTTCGCGGTGACGGCACCTGGGGTGTAGGAAGTGGTGCGGGCTTGGACGGTCACGGTCTGGGTGCCGTCCGGTTTGAGGACGACCGTCTCGGCCGGGGCCTCCGCGGCGACCGCAGCCGGGGCGGCGGTGGGCCACCAGCCGCTCAGACGGAGTCCGGAGCCCAGGGTCCAGACGGCAACGAGTAGCACTACGGCCGCCGTCACCAGGGTGAGGCGTCCTTGCCACAGGCGGGCGGCGGAGCGCAGGAAGAAGCCGAGCACGGCGAACAGCGGACCGGTGCCCAGCACGAAGCCGGCCATGACCCCAGCTCCGGTCACCGGGGTGCCGGAGGTGACGGCGATCAGCTCCACGCTGAGCGTCACCCCGCAGGGGATCAGCACCGTCAAGAAGCCGAGGACGGCCGGTGTGGTGACGGCCGTCGACTTCGCAGAGCGCCGCACGCGGCGTCCCCAGGAGGCGGGCGTACGCGGCACGAAGCGTCGTACGGCCTGTACACCGAACATGTCGAGGGCGAAGAAGACCATCAAGACCCCGGCCGCCACCGTGAGGACGGCCTGGGTGCGCGGGCCGGGCTGGATTGCGGCGCCGATCAGGCCGAGGGCGGCGCCGAGCAGGGTGTGCGAGACGAGCTTGGCGCCGAGGAAGGCGCCCACGGGAGCGAACAGGCCGCTGCGCTCCCACCTCTGCTTGGACCACTCGGTGGAGCGGCGGCCGACGGCCCCGGCGAGCAGACCGCCTTGGACGGCGGCACATGAGGCGCCGCCGGCGAACAGACCGGTGGTGAGACCGGTGACGAACAACGCGGTGGATGAAGCCATGGATGGACAGTTCTCTCTGTGCTCTACGCGGATCAGGACACGGCGGAGCACCCCGTCGACCCGCTCAGCGGGTTCGGGGTGGGACCGGTCAGGTCCGGCTGACGCAGAGAGCATCGAGATCAGGCGCCCGAGGCTGCGAGCACACCAAGTGCGGTATCGGCCCTGTGTAGCCAGGGAAATCGGCCCGTTGGTCCCATGCCTCGGTCGGAGTGAGGTCCGCTGCCGGCCCGGTCGAGGTCGTCGGAGTGTGCGCCGACGCCAGCGGACAGTCTTGGCCGGAGGGTGCGCAGCCGCCCTCCATGCCCTGGCTCGCGTGGGCGCCTGCGGCATGGACGCCGGCCGAGGGCATGCCCGTGCTCATGGCCGCCATGCCGTCCGGCACGGGATGCATGAAGAGCGTCCCGCAGACCAGCAGTACAGCCGCCACCACACCGGCGGCGAAGGCCGAGGCGCGGTGATGGACAGGGGCGGACTGCATGGCCGCGATGCTACGGCAGCCCGTCCGGCGCCTTGCGGACCGGGCGCCGTTCGGCACGAGGGCGGCGGGCTGGTGGTCGGAGCGCAGGCCACTGCCCGCGTGAAGTCCACCACCGTTCACATCGGCCGGGTCTGAGACACGCTGCCCGTTGCTCAGTGGGGCAGGGACTGCGTCACGCGCCACAAGCGGCGGGGCAGCTCGCCCTCCTCGAAGGCGTGAACCTCGTCCAGCGACCAGCCCTCGGCAAGCGCGTCCACCAAGTCGCGGGAGAAGAAGTGCACGGCGAAGCCTCCGTGCTCGAAGATGCCGTCGCCGTGTGCGGTGCCTGCCGCGTAGTGCTCGTCAGCGGTGTGCCGGACGGTGTAGACGAAGACACCACCCGGCCGAAGCACGCGGCGGACCTCGCCGACCAGAGCGTGGATCTCCTTGGTCGACAGGGCCATGCACAGCAGCATGTGCGCGAAGACGGCGTCCACCGAGGCATCCGGCATCGGCAGCGGATCGCGGACATCGTGCACGACGCTCGTGATGCGCTGATCGACACCCTGGGCGTGGGCAGCGTCGTTCAGCTGCTCCAGGCCGGTCGCGCTGAAGTCCGTGGCGCGCACGGTGAATCCTTCCCGGGCGAGGAACAGAGCGTCGCGTCCGTGCCCTGCGCCAAGCTCCAGCACGTCCTGCGCGCCGGCTGCCCGGAATACCTGTGCGGCGTGCGCGGCAGGGGCAGAGGGCTCTTCGCCGTACATGCCCGGGTGAGCGCTGTAGGTGTCCTGCCAGTGCCGCCGCTGATCGTCGGCCAGCTCACCATTGTCGTTCGTCATCTCACGCCTCTTCCGTTCGTCGTCGGTCCTCCCGGTTGGCGGCAAGCGTAGGGCGCGCAGGTCAGCCAGATCGGCGGGAGACGGGGCCGGCCGACCTGGTCCTTGAACGGACCCCACACGGCGATGCCGTCGACCAGCCTGCGGCTGCTGTAATGGTGGCCTCGCGCCATGCCTCGGCATGAGTTCCGGGACAGCTGCCCGCGAGGCGAGAGCCGAGAGAGAGCTGGTGGATCGATGGCGGACGAGCTGTTGGACCGACGGGCCGTCCATGACGAGCTGGAGCGGGCCCGGCGGGAGTTCCACGCCCTTCTCGACGAGGCCAGTGCTGCCGACCTTCGAATGCCTACGCGGGGAACTCGCTGGAACAACGAGCAGCTGCTGTTCCACATGCTCTTCGGCTACATGATCCTCTTGCCCTTGCTGGTTCTCGTGCGCCTCTTCGGGCGGCTGCCTCGGGGGTCAGCCGGACCTTCGCCGGACTGCTCAACGCGGCGATCAGGCCGTTCGACGCCGTCAACTACGTGGGACCGCTGGGCGCGGTCACTGTGTACGGCCCCCGGCGGATGGGCGCGAAGTTCGACCGCGTCCCATCGCGAGCCTGCACCGGCGCCTGGATGCCGAGTCCGAAGCCGACCTCGCGCGGGGCATGCACTATCCCGTCCGCTGGGATCCCTTCTTCAAGGACTTCATGACACTCGCGGACATCCACCGGTACCCGACCCAGCACTTCGACTTTCACCGGCAGCAGCTCACACTCGGCAGGCGGGACTGACCACTCGACCGTCAGGTGATGGCTGGGCTGCGGCGTTCGAGGAGTACGACATCTCGCCACTGGCCGTGATGGCGGCCGATGCGTTCGCGGGTGCCGATGACGCGGAAGCCGGCGCGCTCGTGGAGGGCGAGGCTGGCGGTGTTCTCGGGGAAGACGCCGGACTGGATCGTCCAGACGCCCGCCGCTTCGGTGGAGGCGATCAGCGCGCTCAGGAGGGCGCCGGCCACGCCCCGGCCCCGGGCAGCCGCGTGGACGTAGACGGAGTGCTCCACGACGCCCGCGTACGCGCAGCGGTCGGAGACCGCGACGGCGGCCACCCAGCCCAGCACCTTGCCGTGCTCGTCGAGGGCTACGAAGCGGTGGGCGGAAAGCTTGGCCGCGTCGAAGGCGGCCCAGGTCGGTGCGGTGGTCTCGAAGGTGGCGTTGCCTTCGTCGATGCCGGCTTGGTAGATGGCCAGCACCTGCTCCGTATGTTCCGCGCTCATGAGGAAAACTGCGAGGTCAGCGGCAGGCATCGGCCCCTCCTTCGCTCTCGCCGAGGATCGCCCTGACGGCCTCGGGGAAGACGGTGAGGCACGTGCGGTTCACGGCGTAGCGGGTCGAGGTGCCCTGTCGCTCCGGGAGGACGAAGCGGACCTCGGCCAAGATCTTCAAGTGGTGGGAGACGGTCGACTGCCCGACGGAGGCGCGCTCGACGATCTCGCCGACGCTCATCGGGCGCCGCTCCGTCGCGAGGAGGTGCAGGAGGTGGATCCGGGTGGGGTCCGCGAGCGCCTTGAACCACCCCGCGTAGACGCGGGCGTTCTCGTCACTGACTGATCGGGTTTCATTCATCGATCATCGACGATATTCGATTAAGCGCGGACGGGCAATGCCTCCATCCGCTCCCTGCTTCAGCGGGCGACGGTGAGCAGGCTCGCCATCCCGGCGAGCACCTCGGGTGCGACGCGGTAGTAGACCCAGGTGCCGCGCCGCTCGGAGGTCAGGAGTCCTGCCTCGCGGAGCTTCTTGAGGTGGTGGCTCACCGTGGGCTGGGAGACGCCCACGTCTTGGATGTCGCAGACGCAGGCCTCGCCCGCCGGGTGCGAGGCGACGCGCGAGAACAGCCGCAGGCGCACCGGGTCGGAGAGCGCCTTGAACATGTCGGCCATCCGCACCGCACTCTCTTCGGGCAGCTCGGCCGAGGTGATGGGTGGGCAGCACGGCACGGCGTCCGGCTGGATCACCGGCAGCCCGACAGAGGAAAGATTCGACATGCGTCTATATTGACATCTGTCAACCCGAGAGGCAAGGTTTCTATATCGACAGACGTCGAAGCAGAAGAACCACCGGAGGGCAGTCCCATGAACGCATCCCCGAACGCCGACCCCACCCAGCCGTCCGCGCCCCGCGCCACGGGCTGCTGCGCCACCAGCGCGCCGCAGGACTCCGCCGCCCAGCCGTGTTGCGGCACGAGCGCCGCCGCCGAGGAAGCGGGCTCCTGCTGCGCACCCGCCGCGAAGGCCGAGGCCGTGACGGCCGGCAGCTCCTGCTGCTGATCTCGGCCTCCCTGCCGACACCCCGTAACCCCGCCGCCCGCCCCAGAGAACCTCGGAGTACGCCATGACTGTGCAGGACCCGAACGGGAACGCGCTGCCCGTCGTCGTGATCGGTGCCGGCCCCGTCGGCCTGGCCGCCGCCGCGCACCTTGTCGCACGCAACCTGGAGCCGCTGGTGCTCGAAGCCGGTCCCGGCGCCGGCACCGCGACCCGCGACTGGGCGCACGTACGGCTCTTCTCCACCTGGTCCGAAGTCACCGACCCGGCCGCCGAGAAGCTCCTCGCCCCGACCGGGTGGGTCAAGCCCGACGGCGCCACGTACCCGACAGGCGGTGACTGGGCCGAGCAGTACCTGCGGCCGCTCGCCGAAGCCCTGGGCGGGCGCGTGCGCTTCGGCGCCAGGGTGACCGGTGTGGCCCGCGCGGGCCGGGACCGGATCGTGGACTCGGGGCGCGCGGAGCAGCCGTACTCCGTCTACATCCAGCGAGCCGACGGCGGCGAGGAGCGGATCCCGGCCGCCGCGGTGATCGACGCCTCCGGTACGTGGTCGACGCCGAGCCCGATGGGGGCTGACGGGCTCCCGGCGCTCGGCGAAGGCGCCGCCGCCGCGCAGATCTCGTACCGGGTCCCGGACCTGAAGGACCCGGCCGTCCGGGCCCGTTACGCGGGCAAGCGCACCGCCGTGGTCGGTACGGGCGCCTCCGCGTTCACGGCCCTCGCCTACCTGGCCGAACTCGCGAAGGCCGAGGAGGGCACGCACGCGGTGTGGATCCTGCGCCGTGGCATCAGCGGCTCCACCTTCGGCGGCGGGGCCTCGGACCAGCTCCCCGCGCGCGGAGCCCTCGGCCTCGCAGCGAAGGCCGCCGTCGACGAAGGCCACGCGGACGCGGTCACCGGCTTCCGCACCACGGCCGTCGAGCGGGACGGCGACCGGCTCGTCCTGGTGGCCGAGGACGGCCGCCGCCTGGACCCGGTCGACGAGGTCATCGTCCTGACGGGCTTCCGCCCTGACCTGTCCTTCCTCGACGAGCTCCGCCTCGGACTCGACGACCGCCTCCAGGCGCCGGTCGCCCTGGCCCCGCTGATCGACCCCAACCAGCACTCCTGCGGCACCGTCTACCCCCACGGAGCGAAGGAGCTCTCCCACCCGGAGCAGGACGTGTACCTCGCCGGCATGAAGTCCTACGGCCGCGCCCCGACCTTCCTCGCCATGACGGGCTACGAACAGGTCCGCTCCATCGCCGCCCACCTGGCGGGCGACCACGAAGCCGCCGAGCGCGTCGAACTCACCCTCCCCGAAACCGGCGTCTGCGGCGGAGCGGGCCTCTTCGACCAGCCCGCCGCAGCCGAGGAGTCCGGAGGCGGCTGCTGCGCCGCGCCTGCCCCGACCACCCTCACCATCGGCATCGGCGCCCCGGCTCCTTCCGGCGGCTGCTGACCGCCGTGACCAACACCAAGGCCGGCGCGGCCGCGACCGGAACGGAGCTCCGGTCCCGGCCGCGCGCCGCCCTGCCCGCCCTGTGTGCCACGCAGATCACCAGCTGGGGCATCGTCTACTACGCGTTCCCCGTCCTGCTGCCGCGGCTGACGGGCGCCACCGGATGGTCCACCGGCGCCGCGACCGCTGCCTTCTCCCTCGCGCTGCTCGTCTCCGCCGTGGCGGGCATCCCCATCGGGCGGATTCTGGACCGCCGCGGGCCGCGGGCCGTGATGACCGCCGGGTCCGTGCTCGGCACGCTCGCCCTCCTGGTCATCGCCGCCGCACCCAACCTCGCTGTCTTCACCGCGGGCTGGCTGCTCGCAGGTGTGGCGATGGCGGCGACGTTCTACCCTCCGGCCTTCGCCGCCCTCACCCGCTGGTGGGGCCCCGACCGCGTCCGCGCCCTGACCGTCGTCACCCTCGCCGGCGGACTCGCCTCCACCGTCTTCGCACCTCTGATCGCGACCCTCGCCGAGCACCTGAGCTGGCGGGCCACGTACGCGGTCCTCGCGGCGGTCCTCGCCGTCGTCACCATTCCCGCGCACGCCCTGGCACTGCGCGCGCCGTGGCCGGCCGCACCACCGCCGGCACAGCCTGAAAAGGACCGCACCCCGGTCACCCGCAGCCGCCCCTTCCTCTTCCTGGCCGCGGCCTTCACCCTCTCCAGCTTCGCCATGTACGCCGTCGTCATGGGGTTGATCCCGCTCTTCACCGAACGCGGCGCCAGTGCGTCAACGGCGGCCTGGGCCCTGGGACTCGGCGGCGCGGGCCAGACCTTCGGACGCACCCTGTACGCGAGCCTGTCCGCTCGTACGTCCGTCACGACCCGCACCGTCACCCTCATCTCTCTCGGGGCCGCGACGACGGCGGCCCTCGCCCTCATCCCGGGACCCATGACGCTGCTGATCGTCCTGGCGGTCCTCGCGGGTGTCGTCCGGGGCAACCTCACCCTCCTCCAGGCAACCGCCGTCGCCGATCGCTGGGGCACCGCCGACTACGGCAGACTCTCCGCCCTGCTCGGCGCCCCCGCACGCATCGCAGCAGCCCTCGCCCCTTGGGCCGGAGCCGCACTGGCAGGCCCACTCGGCGGCCACGCCCACCTCTTCGCAGCCCTCGCAGGTGTCTCTCTCATTGCTGCGGCCCTCACCGCAGTGCGGTACCCGCAGATCAGGGCGGCGGATCCGGGGTGAGCGTGATCCCGCCGCCCGGGATCCAGCCTCCGAGTCGAGTTCCGGGATGCCGAGGTGGGCCACCTCTCGTACGGCTTGGCGCCACGGCAACCACAGCCGTTCCGCGGGGAGCCCGCCGTCGGCATGCGCCGTGAACGGACGTGTTTGCCGGCGCCCTTCGCGTGCACCCGCTCGGTCGACCTCCAGGCGGTTCTTCTTGCTGCCCAGGCGAGCGGCGACCGCGCCCCATGCGGCCTCGCCCTTGAGGAGCCGGGTGGCCTGCTCGGCGAAGTAGTCGGCGTCCTTGCGCCACTGCTCGCCGAGCGCGGCGCGGGCGGGGATCTCGGTGGAGATGTTCTCCACCGCGCCGTTGTTGGCGGAGGCGACCACCATCTCGAAGCCCGTGAACTCCGGGCGCAGCGGGGTGACCGTACGGGTGTAGTCGCCGCTCTTCCAGACGTACGGGGCCTGCTCGGCGAAGGCCTGGGACGGCAGGCGCAGCGCGGCGAGGCGGCGGGCCCGCTCGACGACGGCCGCGGCGAAGCAGTCGCGCAGCATGGTCGTCTTGCCGGTGCCGGGCGGCCCGTTGACAGCGAAGATCCCGGCGGCGGGGGCGAGCTCGGTGTGGACGGCGTTGACGGCGAACTGCTGGCTCAGGGCCAGCGGGTGCCCGGCGTCGGCCGGCCATCGGCCCAGCGGGGTACGGGCGGGTGCGACTCCGGCGAGCGCGACGGCGGGGTGCGCGCGCACATCGATCCGGCGGGCCGTGTCGAAGGCGGCGTCGGGGGTGAGGTAGGCGGCGAGCGACGCGCCGGGATCCTGCCGGCCGAGCGCGTGGGCCACCCGGTCGAGGTCGGCGACGATGAAGCTGTTGAGGAAGTCCTGCTGGTCGGCGTCGCCGGAGTGGTCCGGCCGCACGGCGATGCTGCGCACACGCACGCCGGCCGGGTTCAGCGCGACGCAGACGCCCCAGGCGCGGGCGAGATCGCCGGTGAACTCCAGCAAGTGCTCGGCGCTGACCACGCCGGTCCCGGCGGGGGAGTCGTCGTCCTCTCCGCCATCGGTGCCGTCGCCGCTCGGCAAGATCTCCTCGCCGGGGTCTGCGAGTTCACCGAGCGCACCGGCCTGTACGCCCCAGGCCTCGGCCTCCTCCTCGAACCCGTCGAGCCAGCCGCGGCTGCCGGGGCCGGGGGACACGGCACGGCCGGTGGCCCAGGCGCAGGAGGAGAAGACGGGCGAGTCGAGCAGCACACGCCCTTCGTCCGTGACGGGGGCTTTGTTCACGAGAACCGAGAACCGACAGCACCTGAACACGAGATTGGGAGGCGTCGGCGGCGCGTCGTGTTCGATGTTCATGAGAAACGACAGCGCCCCCAGCGCGCCCCGCCGTCGCAGGGCCTCATCTCGGAAGCCGCGATGAGGCCCCGAGTAGCTCTGCGTAGTGTTCCGACTTCGTGGCATCCGGCTACGGAGCCCGCGCAAGAACCCGCTTGGCGGACCACCGCGACCACTGCTACGTTTCCGGAGGCCGTGCGAGAGAACGAGGAGGTGGTACCCGTGAACGTATTGACATGGGTGCTCCCCTCCGGGGTCACGGTCGGGCGATAGGTCGTCCGGGAGCGCCGTTCAAGAGCACTCCCGAAAGGCACGACCATGCAATTCACTTCTGAACAGCGCCTCGACGACGGCGTCCTCGAGCGCGAGTTCACCCTCGGCGAGATCCCCGGCACCCTGTGGACGCCTGAATCCGCACCGGCTCCGCTGATCCTGATGGCCCACAACAACGGCCTGCCCAAGGGGGAATCCCGGCTGGTGGCCCGGGCCCGGCACTCTGCGGCCCACGGCTACGCGGTGGCCGCCATCGACGCCCCCGGGTGCGGTGACCGGCCCCGTTCCGCCGCCGACGAGCAGGCCCGCGCCGACCTCCGCCGGGCGATGCAGGCCGGCGAGCTGGTCGACGAGATCTTCGAGTCCTTCATCGCCCCGCTGGTCGAAAAGGCGGTCCCGGAATGGCGGACTACCCTGGACGCCCTCCTTTCGCTGCCCGAGATCGGGGGCCCGGTCGGGTACTCGGGGTGGACCGCCGTCGGCATTCGGCTGGCGGTGGTCGAGCCGCGTATCGGGGCCGCCGGTTTCTTCGCCGGGGGTTACGTGCCCCGCGCCCAGCGCGAGGAGGCCCGGCAGGTCACCATTCCGCTGCTGTTCCTGCTGCAGTGGGACGACGAAGGGAACCCCCGGTAATTATCTTGTGAGAGCGCTCTCGCAGCGCCAATTCTGCGGTATTGATGCTGCTCAGACGCGCAGGCCCGCTGCCTGTCGGGATGGCTTCAAGATCGTTCACGGAATGTGTGCCAGAACCCGTTCTCGTGAACAGAGCCAGATTGCTGATCTACCGCAGTTTCACATCCTTGAACGGCTTGAAAACGGAGCGCTGGCAACCGGCTTGCGTCCAAGCCTCGTTGTAGTAGTACCTGTAGGCGAGTCTGTAGCCGACCTTGAAGCCTTCTCCGTATACTCCCTCGCCATATGGTGGAAATTTCGGCCGCGATACCGGCCAACAAAGCCCACCGGCCTTCTTGCCAGCCGCTTCTCCCGCTTCATAGCCCCTGCAGTGACCCAGTGTCCAGGGCTGGTTGAGCTCCAGTTGGTAGAGGCAATACGACTGTGGAGGGGTATCCGCGGGTGTCGTCACGAGGCTCTTCGCCGAGAGAGGCTTGGCGGCAGGCATAGTCAGATGCTCTGCGGTGCGCCCCGTGGCAGGAGCGGCGAAGGCGCTGGTGGGCAGCAGCACGCTTGCTGCTCCCAGGCCGATCGTGGCGGCGAGCAACGCGAGACGCTGAGGACGGAGGGGCCGGATAATACAAGACATGGAAGAAGTTCTCCTTCGAGGGAATGGTGAGGGGCAGACTCGACCGGCCCAGCCCGTATGGCGGTGTTCCACCACTGGGACACATGGTCGGCGGGCCGCGCCGCCGGGAGGTCTGTGGCCTTGTGAGTCCAGTAAGCCCTGTCCAACCTGGGCACGTCATGCCACTTTGAGTCGGGACTTGACGGACGCCTGTCGGACCTGTTTAGTGGGACAGTCGGCTACATCCCCGATCTGATGCTGATTGGCGACGACGGCAATGTCACCGTCGTCGACAGCTCTCCCACGGCCGGCGACCTGCGCCCGTCTGGCCTTATTCACGGGTTGTGGGGTCTGGCACACATTCCTTGAATGATCTTGAAGTCATCCCGTCAGGCAGCGGGCTCGCACGTCTGAGCAGCATCAACACCGCAGAGTTGGCGCTGCGAGAGCGCTCTCACAAGATCATTCACGGAATGTGTGCCAGAACCCGGTTCTCGTGAACAAAGCCAGTGACGGTGAGGGCGAACAGCGCGGTCTCGCCGTCCATCCGGCCGTCGTGGTCCTCTTCGCTCTCCCCGAAGACGTGGAGGAGGGTGTCGCGTACGGCACTGAGGGCGTACGTCCCGCCGTAGACGGCGTGCTGCCAGCCGTACCCGGGCTCCAGGGGGATATGGCGGCCCGAGGGGGCGGGTCAGGCCGTTGCGATGTACGGCAGCCGGAGGACGGCTACCGCATGCCGCTTGACGGGGCGCGCGCAGTGACGGTTCGGCGACTGGGATGGGATGGCTGGGCGTTGCATTGCGACCGGGGAGTATGGGGGGATTTTCGGGTTCGGGGAAAGTGCTCGCGAACGGCTCTTGGGCCGCTTAGTGGTCTGCGCCCGAAGTCCGTCGGGGGTTGACGGCGGAACCCGGGGGACCAGGGGAATCCTGTTGCGATTAGCACCGGGGCAGATGCGAGGATCTGCAGATGAAGCACACCATCAGGGCCGTACGACACGAAGACTGGACCAAGATCAAGGCACTGCGGCTGGACGCGCTGCGGGATCCGGTCGCGCGTCTCGCTTTTCACCAGACCCACGAACAGGCTGGCGCCGAGCCCGACAGTTTCTGGCAGGACCGTGCGGCCGGAGCCGCCGAGGGCAGGACAGCCCGACAGTTCGTCGCGGAGGCCGCGGACGGGCGCTGGCTCGGCACGGTCTCCGTGCTCGTCGAGCGGCCCGGGGTCGAGAGCTTCTTCAAGGACGTCCCCGAGGTGCCGCAGACGCACATCGTGGGCGTCTTCGTCCGGCCCGAGGCGCGCGGCACTGGGCTCGCGGAGGAACTCTTCCAAGCCGCCCTGGGGTGGTCTTGGTCACTGACCGAGCCGCCGGTCGAACGCGTCCGGCTCTTTGTGCACGAGGACAATGCCCGAGCGGAAGCGATGTACGGCAAGGTCGGCTTCAAGCGCACCGGCCTCTCTGTCCCCGCCGCCGCAGAGCCCGCGCGTAGCGATAACGAGCTCGCCCTCCTCCGCAGCTGATGCAGAGGGACGCCCGCTGTCAGGAGGCATCGCGGCGGCGGATCTGCAGGTCCGTCAGCTGCGGCCAGGCCACGCAGGCAGGACCGGCCAGGTGCTGGGCGAGCAAGTCCCTGGTGGACTGCGGCGGTGTGCTGGGCACGGTGGCCATCCTGCCCGACCGGCGTGGGAGCGGATGCGGCAGGCTGCTGCCGGTCGTGATCCATTTCTGCTGATCGGCCTGCCTGCCATGCCCGTTGCCGCTGCCCGCTCGATCGTCTTGACCGCCGCCGAACGGCACCGGCTGAAGAAGGCGGCCTACGGTCACAAGACTGCGCACCAGGAACGGATACGGGCGCAGATCGTGCTGCATGCCGCCCGGGGGCGGGGCAACGCGGCGATCGCCCGCGAGACGGGAGTGCACCTGGATACCGTGCGCACCTGGCGAGTCCGCTTCGCCGACGGCGGCCTGCCTGCCCTGGCGGACCGCAGGCGTTCAGGTCGTCCGCGGCGCTTCCCCCCGGTGCAGGTCGCCGAGGTCAAGGCCCTGGCCTGCCAACTGCCCGCCGAGACCGGGACCCCGCTGTCGCGCTGGTCGTGCCCGGAGCTGGCGCGCGAGGTCGTCGCCCGCCGCATCGCCGGCTCGATCTCCGCCTCGACCGTGCGCCGCTGGCTGGCGGGCGACGCGCTCAAGCCCTGGCAGCACCGGTCCTGGATCTTCATCCGCGACCCGGCTTTCCGGCCCAAGGCCGCCCGCATCATGGACCTGTACGCCCGCACCTTCGACGGCGTCCCGCTGGGCGCGGACGAGTACGTGATCTCCAGCGACGAGAAGACCTCGATCCAGGCCCGCTGCCGCTGCCACCCCACGCTCGCCCCCGGCCAGGCCCGGGCCATGCGCGTCAACCACGAGTACCGGCGCGGCGGCGCCCTGGCCTACCTGGCCGCCTACGACGTCCACCGCGCCCACGCGATCGGGCGCTGCGAACCCACCACCGGCATCGTGCCCTTCATGAACCTGGTCACCCAGGTCATGACCAGCGAGCCCTACGCCAGCGCGAAACGCGTCTTCTGGATCGTCGACAACGGCTCCTCCCACCGCGGGCAGAGCGCCGTCGACCGTCTGACCAGGGCATTTCCCAACGCCGTCATGGTCCACACCCCGGTCCACGCCTCCTGGGTAAATCAGGTGGAGATCTTCTTTTCCGTCGTCCAACGCAAAGTCGTGGCACCCAACGACTTCACGAACCTCGACCAGATCCGAGACCGGCTCCAAGCCTTCGAAGACCGCTATAACGCCACGGCACAGCCGTTCCAGTGGAGGTTCACCACCTGCGACCTGGACGAACTGCTGGCCCGGCTCGACCGATACACACTCGACCGACAGGAAGAATCCTCCGTCGCGCTGGCAGCGTGATCAACCCCCGAAGGACTTCGGGCGCAGACCACTTAGAGTCCCAGGTCACGGAGCCTGCTCCCCGCACACGCGGAGATGAACCCGCGGCCAGCGCCTCCCCGACGGCCACCGAGTCCGGCTCCCCGCACGCGCGGGGATGAACCCCACTCCGGCCACGACGGCCGCGCCCAGCCCACTCGCTCCCCGCGCACGCGGGGATGAACCTCCGTACAGGACCCAGAGAGGAAGCCGTAGGAGGTCTGCTCCCCGCACGCACTGTCGGCCGGGCTCGCTCGGACCGCGGCTGCCTTACCCCTGGCCAGCGGTCGATCACGCCCGCCGTCCTCAGCGTGACGGCCCACGTCGCGGGGGATATGTTCGCGCAGGTGGTCGCGGATCTTCCCGACGATTTCCCGGCAGCGCTCCAGCGGGCCATGACCGTTCGCCAGGGCGTTCTATGGAATCAAAGGTGCCAAGCGGGTGTGCGTATAGATCGCGCCGAGGTACAGGCGTTCAGGATGGGGCACGTGCTCGTCACGGCCAGGCGTGAAGAACACCGCACAGACGTTCGCCGGGTAGGTAAGAATGCTGGATTGCTTTCCGAACGTGAGGCGGTCATTGACGTCGTGGCGGCAATCGGCTGCATCAAGGCCGGCGATCAGGTCTTCTCGGAGCACCGTGGACGGGTAGGACTCCGAGTCCGGCAAGACCAGGGGCGGCAGCGTGGTCGTCGAGCCCGGCCGGAGTCTGATGCAGATCTCGCTCACGGCGCGTTGGGTGACGGACAGCTCCAGGTCGTTCCAGGCGTAGGGGTAGCCGTCAATGTCCGGTCTCATCCGGATGGCGGGGTGTGGGCGTCCTAGACCCAGGAGCTCTTCGGCCTCGGTCAGCGGCATGCCGCAGTCGCGGTGGGGTCGGTCAGGCGCTCGGCCGGTTCGGCGCTGAGGTCGAGGCGGGTGTGGACCTCGGGGATGGCGACTTGGGGGCCGCCGACGACGTAGACGTTGAGCTGGGCGAACAGCTCGCGCAGCTGCATCTGGGCGCGGATGCCGCCGAAGATGCCGGGTGAGGCGGACAGGACCATGGCGGCGTGGCCGGGCAGGACGCCGGCCCCGTAGGGGCGGGAGGCCCAGTCCAGGGCGTTCTTCAGGACGCCGGGGAGGGCGCCGTTGTACTCGGGGGTGGCGACGATGAGGCCGTCGGCGTCCGCGATGGCCCGCCACAGCCGGCGCACGGCGGCGGGCGGGTCCGTCTCCAGGTCCTCGCTGAAGTGCGGTAGATCTCCCAGGTGCTCGAAGAGCTCGATGTGCATGCCTTCGGGTGCCAGGGCGGGGAGGGTGTGGAGGATCTGCGTGTTGAAGGAGGCGGCTCGCAGGGAGCCGGAGAGGGCCAGGACACGGCTCATGACGGGTAGTTCTCCAAGATCAAGGGGGCGCCGCCGGGGAGGTGGAGGGCGGCGGGCGGGCCCCGCCCGGCCAGGGGGTGCGAGGCGGGTTGGGTGGCGGCGGGGGTGTTGCTGTCAGCCGCGGTAGCTTTCGTGGCGGGTGAAGTCGGGGATCTCGCTCGCTTCGAAGGCGTCGGTGTAGTGCAGGGGGCGGATGGTGTCGATGTTCCACACGTAGATCGGCAGTCGGTCCCGGTCGGCGGTGAGGCGGGCCTTGTTGGGGCCGTGGTTCATCCCGCCCGGGGTGATGCTCGCCAGTCCCGGGGTGGGTCCGGTGTGGCGGCCGTCGGGTGTGCCGAGGGGGACGATGACCTCGTCGTAGTCGACGTTGCGGTGGAAGGGCTGGGCTCGCTCGGCGTCGTCGGCGGTCTGGGTGGGGCGCGGGGCCATGGTGACGATCCAGTTCTGCCCGGCCTGGAACGTCGCGTGCGTCATCGGCGGTACATCGAGCCGCTCGGCGGTGACCGGGCGGATGTCCGCCAGGCGCAGCCGGTACGGCGCGAGGCTGCCGGTCCAGCCTTGGACGTCGGACGTCGGACGTCGGACGTCGGACGTCGGACGTCGGCGGGGTCGAAGGCGTAGTAGATCGACGACAGCTCGCCGCCGCGTTTGACCAGTACCTCCCACTCGCCGTCCGCGTTCTGCGCGGAGGGGGCGGCGGTCGGGGCGCCGAGGCGGGGGACGTCGAGGACGCCGCGGTCGAAGGGCAGGAAGTGCCCCAGTGGTCCGCGGTCGGGCAGTGTGATCGGATCGCGGGGCTCGACAACGTAGGTCACGTGCCGGCCGCCCTGGCCGGGGATGATGCGGTAGTTGGCGCCCTTGGGGATGACCAGCTATTCCAGCGGCCCGTAGGACAGGGTGCCGTAGTCGGTGACGAGGGTGCCGTGGCCGGCCTAAGCAGCAGGGTGTCGCCGTCCGCGTTGCGGAAGTAGTACGGCATCGGCGCCGTCCGCCTGGACACCGCAAGGGTGAGGTCGGCGTTGAACATCAGCGGTGTCGGCAGTGCCCGGACGTCCTGTTCGTCGGCGGCGGGAACAGTGGTGAGCTGGATGCCGCGCGCCCGGATCGGGCCCTCCACCCGCAGCCAGTCGGTGGTGGGGTGGGAGTGGTAGAGCTGGGAGACCTCCCCCTCGAAACCTCCTCGGGCGTGGTGCTCCTCGAAGGTTCCCTCCGGCACCGCCGTGCGGGCCTGTCGGGATATCCGGCCCTGGACGTGCTTGGCGAACATGCGAAACTCCTCCCCGAGGGCGCGGGCGGCCGCGCGGTGCAACGGGCGAGTGGGGTGCAGGGGTGCGGCGGGGCAGGCGGCCGTCCCGCCGCACCGGTACGTGGGGCGCGGCACGAGGGCCGCCGCATGGGGTCAGCCGAGGATGAGGGCGAGCTTGCCGCGCTGGCCGCCGGATTCCATCAGCCAGTGCGCCTGGGCCAGCTCCGACAGGGTGAAGTGGCGGGCGACGGGCAGCCGCAGGTCGCCGCGGGCGGCCAGGTCGGCGACCTGGGCGACGCTCTCGGCGGAGCGGGTGCCGAACATCATGGTGATGCCGTACTGCTGGGCCAGCGGCGGGCTGACCAGCGTCACGATCCGCCCCTTGTCGCCCGTGACGGCGACCGAGACGCTGATCGCTTCCTCTGAACCGGTCAGGTCCAGCGAGGCGTCCACGCCCTGCGGAGCCAGCTGGCGCACCCGCTGCTCCAGTCCCTCCCCGTACATCACGGGGGTGCCGCCCAGGGAGCGGATGTAGTCGTGGTTGTCCTCGCCGGCGGTGCCGATCACCGTGACGCCCCAGGCACGGGCGAACTGCACCGCCACGCTGCCCACACCGCCGGCCGCACCATGGACGAGCAGCGTCTCCCCGGCCGTCACACCCAGCTTGCGCAGCGCGTTGTACGCGGCCTGGCCGACCGCGCCGATCACCGCGGCCGTCTCCCACGCCAGTTCCTCCGGCTTCGCGGTCAGGTTTTCGGCCGGGACGACGACGTACTCGGCGTAGGCCGCCATGTCCACGAAACCGATCACCTCATCGCCCACCGCAAAGTCGTCGACACCCTCACCGACCTGGTCCACCACGCCCGAGAACTCGTTGCCCAGCTGCTGGGGGAAGGAGATGTCGAAGACCGCGTCGAACTCACCGCGGCGGATCTTGGCGTCGATCGGGTTCAGCCCCGCCGCCCTGACCCGCACCCGCACCTGGCCCGCTCCGGCCTCCAGCTCCGGGAGCTCGGCCACCCGCAGCACCTCGGGGGTGCCGTAGGAATCCATCACCACTGCCTGCATCACACTTGCCGCCTAACCTTCGAAAAGCACAATCACCGCCGGATCGATCCTCTGATTCATGTCGCTTCCGGCGCCTTACGTCATCCAGTCAACGGCCCCGAGGTACGCCCGGTCCAACACTCTTCACCGGGCAGGTGACAGCCTGCGGCTGTTACGTTGGAGAGCGTGGACCTCGACCTGCGCCAGGTGCGCTACGCCGTCACCCTCGCCGAGGAACTGAACTTCGGCCGGGCGGCGGCCAGGCTCACCATCGCCCAGCAGACCCTCTCCGCCCAGATCACCACGTTGGAGAAACGCCTTGGCGTCACCCTGTTCACCCGCGACCGCCGCCACGTCGCCCTCACCCCGGCGGGAGAGACATTCACCCAGCAGGGCCGCCGCCTGCTCGCCGACGCCCAGCGCCTGATCGATGAGGTCACCCGCACCAGCACACCTCTGCGCATCGACGTCCTCACCGAAGGACTCACCCCCTCACTCCTCACCCAGCACCTGCGCGCCCAGACTCCGTGCCTGGCCTTCGAGGTCCTCCAGAGCCAGGGTCTGGCCGCCGCCCTGCCCCGCCTGCTCGCCGGCGACCTCGACCTCACCTTCGGCCGCGCCCACGGCCTCGGCCAGGACCTCCCCGCCACACTTGCCACCATGCCCGTGCGGCTGGAACCCATCGGCGTCATCCTCCCCGCCGACCACCCGCTGGCCGCCCACGACGAAGTTCCCCTCCACTCCCTCGCCGACCACCCGCTCCTGGTCCACACCGCCGACGAAGCCGCCGAATGGCGCGACTGGATCGACGAGGCCATCACCACCTTCGGCCTCCAGGTCGCACTGCGCGTACGCGGGCACGGCCGCGCCGCCATCCACGCCACCGTCCAGGCCCGCGGTCACCCCGCCTTCGGCCTCACCACCGGACACCTTCCCGACGGCCTCACCGCCCGCCCCCTGACCGACCCCGTCCCGCTCTACCCCTGGCACGCCGTGTGGAACACCACCACCGCCACACCCGCCCTCCACCGCACCCTCGGACTCATCCGCACCTACTCCCAAGGCCACCACTGGCACCACCTACCAGACGAACCTTGGTGGCTGCCAGAAGCCGACCGAAGCGAACTCCGCGCACCGCACAGACAGCCGTGACCGCCTCACCCCGCGTTCTCACAAACGGTCCTTTGCCCGAGCAAGATCAACAACCGGCCGCCGAACCCTGGCCGACCCCCGATGGCTTCTCAGAGGTCGTTTTCCTCCCGTTTGCGCCGCTTCACGGGGCCACCCTGCGCCTCGGTGATGTACTCGCGCCTCACAGGTATCGCGGTCGCCTGCAATGCAGTGGGAATAGTCGCCGATATAGGTTGCTCTTGGAGTGAGACAGACTTCTTGGGATGAGGCTGGCAACGCAGACTCCTATCGGCTCGCACTGGTCACGGTGGTCCACCGACGCCTCGGAAGTCGCACCTCGGCGCTGGGGCGAGTTGGAATCAAACAGACTTCACCGATGAAAACGACCTCTTGGAGCTGACGCGGAAGACGGCTCTGGCGGAGCTGCTTGAGCTCGGGGATCGTGCAGGGACTGGAAGCCGATGCCGCGCTCGCGGAGCTGGGCGGCCATGTTCACCAGGTCCTGGAGCGAGCGGCCGTAGCGGTCGAGCGAGGGGACGACGAGCGTGTCACCCGGAGTGAGGAAGGCGTGGCACGCCTTGAGCTCGGGGCGCAGGTCGTTCTTGCCCGACTTCATGTCGGCGAAGATCCGGCGGCACCCCGCCGCGTTGAGCGCGTCTATCTGGCGGTCGAGCTTCTGCCCGCCGGTCGACACCCGCGCGTAGCCGATCCAGATGTCGGTGAGGACCGCCGGCGAGGGCGTGAGGAGTTCGGACGGCTCCAAGGGCGCGTTCCTCACCCAGCCGTAGGCATCACGGAAGCGCGGTCACACCCGCGATTTTCCCCAGGGGCGCTCGCGTTCCCCACCCGCTCCCGGAGTGTGCGGGCTGTTCCGAGTGGTCCAGGACGCCTGCCCCGGGATCGTCTGCCCTCAGGGATCTGATCAGCATGAAGGCCGTGGGAATGAGTCTGCTCCTGCCGCCAGGCGGCTCCGCGTACGACGCGTCACGTTCCGTCGGTGACGTAGTAATCGTTTTCGAGGTACTCCAGGGTGTAGCTGCCGAGGTCGCTCTCGGAGAAGGTGGCGGAGGCCCTGACCGCTTCGAGCGGCATCTCGATCTTGTCGGGGGTGCGAACGGCGATGCGCTGCGGATCGACCGTCGCGGTTTGCAGGGCCTTCTTCTGCGCGGGTGAGATCATCTGGAACACAGCGACGTACGTTGACGTGCACGGACCGAATCCCATGTCCTGTGCCTTCTTCGCGCCGGGCCCGGCCACTTCGCAGACCGTGTCGATGTCCTCACGGCCCAAGGCGTGGAGGTACTGCTCGTACCGCTGGATCGCGCGCTCCTTCGTCCTCGGCGCAGGCTGGTTACCGGTCGGTGACGCGGACGGCGTGGCCAACGGCTCTGTTGCCCGCGTGGACGCCGACGGCTGCGAAGGCTTCGCCTCCGCGTCCTCCTGCGATTTCTCCGGACCGCACGCGCACGCCATCAGCGCCACGCAGGCCGATACCGCCACGCTCACCATCGTCCGCGTTCTCATCCGGTCCTCTCCACCAGCCGACTACACATCAAGAGGTCACGCAGGATCCTGGGGAACGGTTCCCGAGCCGGTCCAGGAGTCGTGATCGGCGCCGCGCTCGTCATCGTCCCGCCGACGCCCGTGAGTCGACCGCCCCCGGAGGCCTGGTCGAGCCGGGTTGATCTGAGCTTCGCCCACCCTGGACCACTCGTCCCACCCCGGACCTGGCTGGCTATCGGGCCGCCCCAGGTAGTGCAGGCAGTACGTGGACAGGGCGCGTTCCAGTTCCTCACCGCCCTGGAAGTCGCCGATGTGGAAGATGACGTCGGACGGTGTCCGGTCCAGGAGATCGTGGAGGGCGGCGCTGTCGCGGGTGCGGCAGGTCAATACGAGGGGCACGCCCCGCTCCTGGCAGACGTCGACCGCCCGGCGCAGCATGCCGCGGCCGTCCTTGGCGTGCAGAAGCAGGTCCGCTGTGTCGAGCAACGCGACCCGGCCGGGCTTCAGGCTCAGTTCGAAGGACTCCAGCAGTTGCTCGCCCTCATCGGGGGTGAGCACCTGCTCGGCCCGCAGCAGGACCGGCCGGAGCGCCGCACCCGCGCGGATCTCATTCGACGGAGCCTCGGTACGCATGTCCTGGAGGAGGGCCGCCCGGCGGCCCTCGAGCAATTCCGCCACATACCACAGCAGGCTCGACTTGCCGGTGCCCGCTTCGCCCAAGACCACCTGGACCGGCTGGCCGGGGCTGCCGGCCAGGGCCTGCTGCTGCAGGACGCGCGCCAGGCGCTCCTCGGTGCCGCGCCGCACGTACACGTCCCGCAACGACACCGGCGGGGCAATCGGCGGAGCCGTGGTCCAGGAGCAGCATGTCCTGACGGGCCCGTTCACTGATCTCGTCGACCAGCTTCCCGTGCCCGCTGCCGCCGTCGCCGGCTCGCCGGGCGCCGAGCAGCCACAGCTGCCTCGCGGCCTTCTCCAGGCCGCGGCGGAGACCGGGTGGCAGCACGTGGTCCGGCTCACCGAGGCGCGCCAGCGCCTCCACGACCTGCTGGCGGCCCTCCGTGATGGGCCGACGCAGCACGATGTCGGCCCGCAGCTGCCGGAACGTCTGCCAGTGGAAGGTCGTGTACCGGTCGGGCGCCCTACTCACCCCGGCCCGCCGGTCCCGCTCCATCTGCCGTGCGATCTCGCAGCGAAGCCGTCCGCCTGTGGGTACGCATCACCGCTCAGGTGTACCGGGCGCGGTTCACGGCTCGACTGAGCCGCCGCGGGCAGTAAGCCCCCGTGGGTACGAAGCAGCCCCTGGCGCAGAGCGCCAGGGGCTCTGGGCGTGCCCGGGCGCTACAGGTTGCGGTAGTCGTTCCAGCGCACGCTGTTGAGGGAGCCGAGGAAGTACAGGTTCGGCGGGAGGGACTTGTCGCGGTAGTAGGGGGAGGGCAGGTGACGGGTATCGCCGAGCCACGGCGTGTACGCGTGGAAGATGTCGATGCTCTTGGTCAGGCAGTTGTTGCGGAACAGGTTGTAGCCGTTGCCACGGCTGGTCCTCGCCGCCCGGGCAGCAGTGGCCGCATCACCTGCGGGAGTGTTCTGGCAGCGGTACCTGACGTACCGGAAGGCGCCGGTGTGGCGTGTCTTGAAGTCGTTGAGCATCGACTGCCAGGCGCCGGTCTTGATCCAGGTGCCGTTGTCGCCGCCGGCGGGCACGTTCAATTTCCCGCCGGGGTTCTCGGTCGCGCCGTAGGTCCACTTGCCGTGCCGGCCGTCGTGGAACGCCCAGCCGACGTGGCCGTAGGGGCCGAGCCCGTCGTAGGGGATGTCCACCGCGTTCGGGGCGTTGAACATGCACACCCGGCCGCTGAGTGGGGCTGCCTGGGCCTGCGTCGGGGTGGCTACTGCGGCGCCGCAGAGGATCGCGGCCACCGCGGCGGTCGCCGCTGCTGCCCGAGCCCATTTCGTACCGATCTTCGTCATGTCCGCCTCCTTTGGCAGGGGTGTCTTCCTCACCGGTGCGGGACGCGTCCTCCGGGGGAGGCGCACCCCGCACCGCAGAGGGACGATCAGCCGAGGTAGGTGATGTCCCAGTGCTCACCGCGCCGGCCGTGAAGCTCCAGGACGTACTCGGCGTTGCGGCCGGTCCACCGCGGATCGTTGTTCTTGCCCCGGGGCTTGCCAGGGGCCATGTGGTCCCGGATGAACGTGTTGAGGCACGCGTTCGGCCGGATGTCGATCTTGTATCCGTGCTCGTGGGTGCGCAGGCCAGAGGTACTGTGCGGGTACTTCTCCGCGGCGCCGGTGATGACGAAGTCGCACGTGCTGCGCTGCTTGAGGTCGAGGACGAGGTTGAGCGTCCCTTCGCGGACTCCCTGGAAGCTCGTGCACCCTCGCTTGTACTTCTCGGTACAGCGCCCGGACGAGCTGAACGGGATGTCGGCTGCCTTCAGCCTGGCGACGGCCTGGGAGTGGGTGAGTTCGCGGCTGGGGGAGCTGCTGGGGCGCGCCGAGGGGGCAGCGTTCAGCGCCTGCCAGGTCTTCTGGCCGACTGCGCCGTCGACCGTCAGGTTGTGCTCGCTCTGGAAGTCCTTGACCGCGGCGGTCGTGGCGGGACCGAAGGTGCCGTCGACGGCGACCCGGTGACCGTGCTGGGTGAGCTGACCCTGCAGAGTCTTGACGATCTCACCGCGCGAGCCCTGGCGCAGGGTCACGGGCGCAAGCGGCTTGGCGGCCGCCTTGGTGAGATGGTCCGCGGACTTGGCCGTGTCCTCCGCGCTTGCGCTCGTGGTGCCGGCGACGGACAGTCCGATCACGCCGGCGAGGGCCACGGACAGGACCACTCGGCGCGTGCGCTTGTTCTGCTTCATGGGATGTCGATTCCTTAAGGGCAAGGCCGTGCCCAGGCATGGCGAAGCAGCCCGGGCAAGGGGGGTGGGGTGTGCCGGCGACCGCCGACGGATCAAACGATGTCACTGCCGGTGCAGGGGCCGATAGGCTGACGGCGTCCCACATGTCCCACCGCGTCGGCACATGTCCCACCGCGTCGGCCCCTGTCCCACAAGGCGTCTGACCAGCAGTCATACGGCCGGTACTGGGACAGGTGGGACGACGGGCTGAGAGGAGGCCGATGATCGGCAGCAGGCGCGCGAGGAACCAGTCCATCCCGGTACCGCCTCCGCCCGAGGCCTTGGACTGGCTTCACTTGCTCGGAGAGGCCCGAGACGAACTGCAGCTCCAGGCCAGGACGCTGGAGCCGGCTCTGAGGATCCGGTACGGCAAGGCCGGCGTCGCGAAGAGCACCTGGCAACGGATCCTCGCCGGCGAGTACCTGCCGTCAGGGGAGGTCTTCGGCCAACTCGTCAGCCACCAGAAGTTCGACGAGCCTTGCCGGGAGCGGCTGCTTGCCGCCTGGGAGAAGGCATGGTCCGGGTTGGAGCGGCTCGAAGCCGACACCAGGGCGGCGAAGGGGGCAGCGGTAGACCCCCCTGCGCGGCATGACGATGGCAACGGCGCTGCGAGCCCTCCGCCGCCCCGCCCCGTCCTGCAGTGGTCGGCGGGCCGGTCGGGGAAGCAGGCGTTCGCCATCGTCGGGGTGCTGGCGATCATCTGTGTGTCCGTGCTCGTCGGACGCTACCTGCCCGAGTCAGGGAAGACGACGGCCGGCCCCGAGTCCCCCCGCGACGTCGCAGCCGGGAAGCCGACAGGGCAGACGCCGAGTCTGGCCGGCCCGCTGGCCTCTGGTGCTGTGGGCTCCGCGACCGAGCTGGGCGGAAACCACAAGTGCGGGCGCATCCGGTACCTCAACGGCCTGGCGTGGACACCCTGCACCCGGGCGGACGGCGACACGCCGGCGTTCGTCTTGCGGTTGACCAACACCGGCCCGCAGCCGATCACCGTCAGGGCGAAACTCGCCTACGTCCAGACCGCCGTGTCCCATGACTGCCCCGGGCCGTGGGGAACCGGGCTGGAGGTCACCATCGGACCAGGCGAATCAGTGGTGAGCTCAGCGAAGGAGTGCACTGCGGCCTAGTTGGCGGCCACCGTGTTCCAGGCGAAGGCATGGGTGAGTGCCCGTGACGAGGAGTCCTGGGGATACCGCGAGATGTCGATCAGCGCTCACGTTCAGAGCGACGGCCGAAAGGTGATCTGGGCGGACGAGGCGTAGGCCGTGGGGTGGGAGTCGGCTCGGCATCGAGATGATCTCGGTGCGGGGCGAGGGGATCCTTCGGAGGTGCAGTGGTTAGTGCTGGAAGTCTGGTGTCGGAGCCGTCCCCGGCTGTAGGGGAAGGCCGCAGTGGCGGCGCCCCCTGCTGATCGTCTTGCGCGGCAACTCCGGCTCGGCAAGTCCACCGTCGCGGCGGAGGTGCGCCGAAGGCAGGGCCGCGATATCGCCGTTGTCGGCCAGGACACCATCCGCCGCGTCATTCTCAAAGAGGGGGACGAACGGCGGCGTGAACATCCGGATGATCGATACGGTCGCCCGTTATACCTGGTACTGGTGTTACAAGTCGCACTCTGTCGGACGTCGGCCGGAACCAGGATCTGCGGCTGCTGCCCGCTTTCGACGGCGGGTCCGCGCACTGCGGCGGCGGGTTGCTCGGCGGGAGCGGTTCCGGGGCCGCCCAAGCGGAGGGTGAGGGGCCCGCCCCGGCGCCCCGGCAACAGCCACAGCTGGGTGTTCCTGGCCGGCTCAGTTCGCGTGGTGCCGCGCGCGGGGGCGGACACTGGCGGTGACTCGGACAGGGCTTCCTCCTACCCTCCCTCTCCGACAGCGGCACCCCGCTCGGCAAGGCCGCCTGCGACCGCGTGCAGGCTGCGTTCCGCCAGGATCAGGGACCGCTCGCGGACGCAATCGGCGTGCACGACCACCTCGCCCGGGTCGAGGCGGTCGATCGCGCTGTGCACGGCCGCCAGCGCCGGCTCGTACTGCTTCAGCCTGCGCAGCGCCCCGGCCTTGCGGAACAGTGCCTCCGGCCCCATGGCCCCGTCCGCGAAGGCGGAGGCGTCCAGCAGGTCCAGCATCAGCGACGCCTGCCGCGGGAGGTTGTCCCCGAGCCACAGCCCGTGCAGCAACGCGTGTACCACCTTGTCCTCGTCACCCGCCCGGGCCATGACCGCTTCCATGAGCTCCAGCCCCGCGGCCCGGGACCGCCCGAGCAGGGCGAACGCGCGCAGGGCGTCGGTGTACGGGTCCACGCAGTCGCGGACGGCCGGCAGGCCGTCGAAGAACGCCTCGACGGCCACGCAGCGGAAGTCGTACCGCAGCGTGGTCAGAAAGCAGTGCCACAGGGCCCGCCCGAACGCGGTGCCCGGGTCCAGCGAGGCCACGTACGCCTGGTCCAGGAACAGCAGGGCGCTGACTCCTTCGGCACGCGCCCGCCAGGCGAGGTCACCCGTCACACGGGCTGACTCGCGCCAGGTTGCCCCTCCCCGCGCGAGCCACACCGCGGCCTCCCGCGTCCAGTCCCGCCCCGAGCCGATCTCCTCCGCCACCCGGGCGCGCACCATCACCCAGCCACGCTCCCGCAGCCCCTCCTCGTCCTCGCCGAGCGTGTACTCCACGGCATCGGCCGCCCTCGGCAGCCGCCACAGTCCTCCCGCCGCCCGCTCCGCCGCCGCCGTCCACTTCGGGGGCAGCGCGGCGATCGCCGCCTTCGCCGCTTCGAGTCCCGGATGCCTGTCCACTTCCATCGACTGCCTCCCGCGTTACGTCCGCAGTGCACCGGCCCGTGCCCACGGTCCACGGTGATACACCGGGTCACGGTGCAAGTCGGGCGACGGCGCGCGCAGCGCCCCTGCCCGCATGCAGCAGGCCGGGCGCCGCGGCCCCGGTCGCCTCCGCCGCCTGCGGGCCCTGCAGCCCCCGCGGGTGGCGTGACACCGGCCGGGCTGTGCACCGGGTTTGCGGCCAGATGGGCGAGTCGGTGCATCCGGAGCAGCCGTGCGGGGGGACAGCGGTCGGAGCGGAGCGAGAGGGGCGGGGCGCTTGGACAGGGACACGGACGTGCTGATCGTCGGAGCGGGGGCGGCCGGGCTGAGCCTCGCGGTGCGCCTGAGCGCCCCCGGACCGCGGGCCACGCGCCCTCCCTCGGTGATGGTCCTGGAGGCCTGCGACGGTCCGTTGCGCGTGCCGGACCGACGTGGTGCTTCTGGGAGCAGGGACCGGGTGAACACGACCCCCTGCTGATCGGCCACTGGGAGAGGCTGAGGGTGACCGGCGGCGACGGCCGCCCCGCCGATACGCCGCTCGGTCCGTGGCGGTACAAGATGCTGCGCTTCGAGGCCGCTTCGAGGCCGCTTCGGGCCGGACGCCGGCGGCCCGGGGCTGCGTCGGCGGCACGTGGACGTCGAGTCGGTGCGTGACTTCCCGGGCGGGGCGGAGGTCCGGGGGCGCGACCCGGAGGGGCGTCCGCGGACCTTCCGCGCACGACGGGTGTTCGACTCGCGCCCTCCGCGGCCTCTGCCCCCGTCCCGCACCATGCTGCTCCAGCACTTCAAGGGGTGGTTCGTGCGGACCCGGTCTCCGGCGTTCGATCCGTCCTTCGCCCACCTGGTGGACTCCCGCACGCCGCAGCCACCGCTGGGCCTCTCCTTCGGATACGTGGTGCCGTTCAGCCCGACCGAAGCCCTGGTGGAGTACACGCGGTTCTCACCCCGTGTGCTGCCCGAGGCCCAGTACGACAAGGCACTGCGTGACTACTGCCGCGATGTCCTCGCACTGCGCGCCACCAGGAGCAGTTCCAGGACGAGGAGACCCCGTGCAGACGTTCCTACCGTTCGCGTCGTTCCAGGCCTCGGCAGCCGTGCTCGACGGACGGCGGCTCGGAAAGCAACGGGTCGAGGCGGTGCAGGTGCTGCGCGGGCTCACCGTCCCGGGCTACGGCTGGCGCAGGCACCCGGCCGTACGGATGTGGACGGGCTACGAGGAGGCCCTCGTCCGCTACGGACTGGACGTCTGCCAGGTCTGGACGGCCGGAGGGCGCGGCGACACCTGCGCCGTCACCCTGGTCCAGGACTTCCGGACATGGCGGCCGGGCGGAGAGCCGAGGACGCAGGAGCAGCTCGCTACCGACGGGGACCTGCCGCCGTGGCTCGGCGACCCGGCTTTGGGTGGGCCGTTGCGCGGTCGGCGAGGTGGTCGGCGTCGTGGTGCTGGTGGACGGGATGCCCACTCTGCTCCTGCAGAACGGGACCACGTCCGCTGTCTGACCCGGGGCCCGTCCCGTGCGATGGGCGGAACGGCGCTGGCAACCGCGTCGGGGTGTGCCGGCACGTACGAGGCGGGCCGAGCCGGATGCGGAGGGCCGTGCGTGGCATCCGGTCCCGGGCCGGACCTGCACGAGGTCGGCTACGTCGCAGACGTACCTGGGGTGACGACGAAGGCTGTTGTCAGTGGTGGGCGTGAGGATGGAGACCTACCGCTGAACCAGCCGCATTTCGAGGGGACTTCCATGCCCATATCCGTTACCGGGCCCGCCGGCGTAGCGTCCGTCCGGTTCACCACCGGCTGGTGCGCCACGGACCTGGGGCGCTTCCGGCCGTGTGGGTACACCTACGAGGTGTACCCCTTGGACAGCCTGCCGCCATTGGACGCTGCGCAACTCGACGGCGGCTTCGGCTGGCTGGGCGGGGTGGAGGGGCCGCGCTCGAAGCATGGTGAGCATCTCGCAGCCGTGGAACGGGAACTGGCGGAGGCCGGGCTGGCACTCCCCGGAGACTTTGCCGCCTTCTACGGCAGTGAGATGCTCAGCCGCGCTTTCGACGAGGTCTCCGTGACGGCATGCTGGAGCCACCTTTCCGGTCCGCTGCGCAGCCCGGGGGAGGAGGGTGCCCGTCTCGTACGGTTCTTGCGGGACCAGCAGGACTGCGTCATCTGGTATTTGTACCTGCGACCCTCCGGCGAGGCCTTCGTGGTCTTCTCGCACGTGGAACTGGAGTCCGCCGGGTGGTGGTCGGACGGGGAGCCGACGGAAGAGGTCCGGGTTGCGGTGGCCTCCTCCCTCATGCGGTGCGCCGACACCTTCGAGGAGTTCACCTATCGCTTCGTCGTGGAGAACGAGCTGTGGATGCAGCTGAACTCCACCGGCTCCGACGGCCCGTTTCCTCCCCGTCTCCAGGCGTACGCCGACCACTACGGGGCCGCCGCCTCCTGACCCGCCCCTGCCCCCACGTGTGTTGTCCGGACAGGTGGGCGACGCGGCCGGCGGGTGTCTGACCGCGGATGCCCGGTGCGGGGTCGGTCCGCGGAGCACTTGGCCGTCGCCGGCCCCGGACACCCCGTGGGGGGACAAGATCGCCGCCGGAAGGGGCCTCCGGACGCCACGGGCGTCCGGAGGCCACGGGCGTCCGGAGGCTCCTCCGCGCAGGGGACCGCCGGCGTCGGGCTGCTCAGGGAGCGGGCGTGAACTTCGTCGCGGCGGGCGCCGCCGCGGCCTCCTTCACCACCCTCATGCCACCCGGGACCGCTGCGTCCGGCTTCATGATCACGCTCTGCCGGGTGGATGGGGCCTTCGGGTCCGAGAAGTCGTGGGTGATCCCGAAGCCGTTGTCGTAGGACTTCAGGCTCAGGAGCGATGCCCGGATGCCCTCGCGGGTCAGGTCCTTGTCGGCGCAGGCCTTCTTGAGTACCTCCCCGAACAGGGCGCCGGCGGTGAAGCCGGCCACCACGCCGTTGTCGAGTCCGGAGTCCGGGTACTCCGCCTTGTACGCGGCGGCCAGGGCGGCCGGGCCCGCCTCCGCGGAGCCGATCGGCAGGGCGGAGGAGGCGACGTAGTAGTCCTTCTGCAGTGACGCGCCCGCCGGGGTGGCCAGGAGCTGAGGGGAGAAGGCCGAGTTGTTGCCGACGATCGGCACGTTCCAGCCGCCTGCCGCGGCGACCCCGACGAGTGAGGCGGCCTGACGGGGGCCGGCGCTGACCACCACGGCCCTGACCCCGGCCTGCTTGAGCGCGGCGACCTGGGCCGTCATGTCGTTGTCGGTCGGCTTGATCTTCTGTTCGACGACCGTCAGCCCGGCCTCCGCAGCCGCGGCCTTGGCCCCGGCGAGCGCGTTCTCGCCGTAGTCGCCCTCGAAGTACACGTGACCGACCTTGTCGCCCGAGGCGATCCGCTTCTGGTCGAGGAGGAAGCCGATGGCGTTGATGGTCTCGACGTCGTACGTCGCGCCCACCGTGCGGATGTAGGGGCTGCCCAGCAGCGAGGCGGACCAGGCTTGCGGAATCCTCATGATCGTTGAGGCGAAGGGGGCGAAGGGGCGCTACTTCCGCTCGTTCACGGCCTCCAGCCTGAGCGGTTCGTGGACCCCGCAGGCGGGCAGCGAAAGCAACCCCTTCGCGGGCAAGGCCAACAGCGGTGCCACCTGGACCAACGACATCAGCCACGGTGACCTGGTCCGCAACAACCCCGACCAGTCCATGACCATCGACCCCTGCCATCTGCAGTTCCTTTACCAGGGCAAGTCCTCCACGGCGAGCGGCCCCTACGACCAACTGCCGTGGCGGCCGGGTGTCCTCACCCTGCAGCGCTGATCTGCCTGATCCATGATGATCGCGAGTGGGTGCGGCCCGCCGACGCGTAGACGAGCGGTTTACGGCGTGGGCCATTCCACCTGCTGACCGATACTCACCGCCTCAGGGTGCCCCAGCGGTGCGTCGGCTGGGGTTCCTTGAGTGGGGCCGCAGTAGGGCACACCAGCGAACGTGGCGAGGGGGCCGGCCGAGGTTGCGCACGGCATCCACACCCATGGAGGTGACGAGGGCCTCGCGAGCGGCAACCTTTCCCGGGGCGGTGGCAACTGGGGAGCGAACTGCCGGCTCGAACGACCGAATGGATGGGCATGAAGGCAACGAAGCACGCCGCTCCGCAACCGTGGCGCAGGCGCGGGCTGATCGCAGGCATTGCCTTGGCGCTGTCGGCCGTCGGGGGGCTGGTGTGCCTGGTCCTGACCTCTCCCACCGGGGGCAGGGCCGAGGCCGGGCGGGTCGTCGACGCGTCCACCGGGGCCACTGCGGCGAGCCTACGGCCGCCGGCCGGGTCCGGTGTCGCCGAGGGTACGGGTGCGGCGGGGCAGCCGACGGCGCCGACCTCCGCGCAGCCGCCCAGCTCGGCCGCGCCGTCACCCTCGGTACCGGCCAGTGCGACGCCCTCGGTGACCAGTGCCACGCGCCCGGAGTCCGCGGTGGCTGCTTCGGCCGGCCGGATCAGGCCCGGAGTCAGTTACCACGGCGTCGCGACGGCCTACGCGGCGGGTGACGGCAACGGCTCCTGCCTGTACGGCCCGTCCGACGACCTCATGGTCGCGGCGATGAACTTGCGGCGAGACCGGCCCGTACGCCGGCACCAACTCCTACAGTGACGTCACCGGTGACACGTCGACGCTGAGCTTCGTCGGTACCGGCGTCACGCTGCACGGGGTCACCGCGCCGAGCCATGGCATCCTGGGCGTCTCCATCGACGGCGGGGCCGAGGTGCTGGTCGACGAGTACTCGGCGGTGCGCACCGGCGACGTCTCGGTGTGGACCAGCCCCCGGCTCGCCTCCGTCACGCACACGATCCGCGTGCGCGTCACCGGCACCCCGCGGGCCGCTGCGACGCACGACTGGGGCGTCATCGACCGCTTTGAGGTCGCCAACGAGCCCACGACGGGCACGAACTACCGCATCGTCAACCGCAACAGCGGCAAGCCGCTCGCCGTGGCCGGCGGGTCGACCGCGAACGGCGGGTTGATCGTCCAGAAGGCGGATGGCGGTGCCTGGACCATCGACGCCGCCCCCGGGGGCGCGTACAGGCTGAGCTACGTCAGCAGCGGCAAGGCGCTCGACGTCGACGGCTACTCCTCGACCGTCGGGCTCCAGCTTCAGCAGTGGACATCCAGCGGCGCACCAACCAGCAGTGGTACCTGCGGCCCACCGGCGACGGGTACTTCACCCTCATCAGCCACGACAGCGGGCTGGCGGCGGACGTGTACGGCTGGGACACCAGCGACGGCGCCAAGGTCGTGCAGTACACATCCGGCGGCGGCGCCAACCAGCAATGGCAGCTGGTACCGGCGTGACCCGTCGCCGACCATCACCCGCATCCTGACGGCTGCGGAGCCCCGACGTGCGGTCGGCCGGGCACCCGGCTGACCGCACGCCTGCGTCGCCGTGGAATACCACGGCTAGCCACGGGCACGGCAAGACCGACGAAGACTACGCGAGCCACCTGTACGACGACATCCAACGCGCCCAGGACGAAGGGCAGTCGCTGGGCGTATACCTCAGGGCCCGGGCCCAACAGGTCACTGAACGACGGCGAGGTCTGGGCCGAAGCGATGGCCGTAGGTGTCTGCAGCGCCATCGGCGGCGCGCTGGTGGGCAAGCTGCTGACCTGGACCGCGGATGCTCCTATGGGCGTCAAGCCGCAGGAGCAAGATCGGTTTGAGTGATTTGCGGTGTTGGTGTGCTGGTCAGGGCGCGGTAGATCTCGCGGGCGACGAATCGCTTGAGGCAGCGGATGATGTCCTTCTTCGAGAGCCCTTCCTTGGTGCGGCTTCGACGTAGGCGCGGGTGCGTTCGTCGTAGCGCATGCGGACCAGCACGATGGTGTGGAGGGCGTTGTTCGCGGCGCGGTCGCTGCCCCGGTTGAGGCGGTGGCGGTGGGTGCGGCCGGAGGACGCCGGGATCGGCGCGACGCCGGCCAGGTGCGCGAACGCGCCTTCCGAGCGCATGCGCTCGGGGTTGTCACCGGCCGAGGCCGGCAGCTGGCCCGCGGTTTCCGGTCCGACGCCGAACAGGTCCAGCAGCTGCGGGGCGGCCTGCTTGACCAGGGGTCCGATTTCGGCGTCGAGTTCGGCGATCTCGGTATCCATGGCCTGGTGGCGGCGGGCCAGACGTCGCAGTGACGCGCGGGTCGCTGCCAGCGGGCGGGAGAGATCGTCGCCGGGCCGCAGCCGGGCGAGGGTGCGTATCAGCGGGGCCCGGTCCAGGCCCGCGACCTGTTCGCGCAGCATCGCGGGCGCCGAGACGAGCAGGTTGCGGATCTGGTTCATCGCCTGGGTGCGGGCCTTGATGGCGCTGCGGCGGGTGACCCGCAGCACCCGCACGGCCTCGACCACGCCGTCCCGGCTCTTGGGGACGCCGGTGGCCCGCCCGGAAGCCACGGCGGTCGCGGCGGCGTAGGCGTCGATCGGGTCGGACTTGCCCTTCATCCGGCGTGTCTTGCGGTCCGGGCGGTCGACGTCGATGACCGTGACCCCGGCCGCGACGAGTGTGCCGTGGGAGCGCATCCAGTCCAGCAGGTCCCGGTAGCCGCGGATGGTCGCGGGGAACTCCTGGTCGGCCAGGTGCCGGCCGATGGAGTCGATCACGGCCGCGTGATGGGTCAGGCCGTGGGTGTCGACTCCGCCGGTGATCTCCGGGCCGTCGTGCGTCATGCTGGTCATGTCCGTCCTTGCCGCTTGTCCGAGCCGAGGGCGGCACGCGCCGGTCGGGCGGGTGGACAAGACAGTGACGGGGCTTCTTGACCAAGCTCCTGACTTGTTCAATTGAGCCCAGATGCACGGTCTGCAGCCGTAGCGTCCAGGGTGTCGGCCGGCACGGGCCCGCAGTGCTCCTTGCCGCCTTCGGGCTGGCTCGCTGATAGCGTGCCGCCGCCGGCCGACACCCGCGCGGTGTGGCTCGACAGAGGCATGAAGGTGACGCGACTTCAAGTCAGGGTGCCCACCGCACTCCCGTCCCTGTCTCATCGAGTGCGAGGCCAGCCTGTGATCCTGATCGGTGTCGATCCCCACAAGTCGTCCCACACCGCCGTCGCCGTTGACTCTGCCGGTCATCAGGTGGCCCAGCGCCGGTTCGTCGTGAACGCGGGTACGTTCCGCCAGCTCATGCGCTGGTGCGAGCAGTGGCCCGAACGCCGCTTCGCCGTCGAAGGCGCCGGCGGTTTGGGCCGTTCGCTCGCCCAGCAGCTGGCCGCCGCGGGTGAGAACGTGGTCGACGTGCCCTCCACTCTGTCGGCCCGGGCCCGGCTGCTGGCCACCGGCGGAGACCGCAAGACCGACGCCAAGGACGCCCTCCACATCGCCCAAGTCGCCCTCTTCCGCCATGACCTGCGGCCCGTCGTCCAGGAAGACCAGACCACGATCCTGCGACTGCTGACCGAGCGGCGAGACGACCTGGTCCACGAGCGCACCCGCGTCCTCAACCGACTCCACGCCGTCCTGCGTGACCTGCTGCCCGGCGGAGCACCCACCGGACTGTCGGCCGACAAGGCTCAATGCCGGTGAGTTAGCGAG
>NZ_JAGGOZ010000039.1 GCF_018614075.1 Streptomyces sp. ISL-94
CCGGTGGATCGAGGCTCAACCTTCGCCGATACCCCGGCAGACCAGCCGATCTTGTCTGCGAACTGCTCCGCCGCCGCGTACATCGCCTGCTCGCTATACGAGAAGGTAACTTCCACATCGCCCGGCGCTACGTCCAGCATTCCCGCCGTGGTGTAGTCGGTGTAGTACGCGTTTCGCACCCAAAAGGTCTGCGACCACATGACGTCCGGGCCGCCGGACGGCGCGACCAACCCCTTCGGCGTCCTGGGTGGCATCGTGGTGCAGCCATCGCAGTAGTGCCGGGGTTGTTTGCTGCTGGAGCTCTGCGTGTGCTTGGGCGGTCCCGGCTCATGCCCTGGTGTGGTGTTCTCATGGTCGGGTGTAGGGCGGGTGGGGCAGTCGACCTCGGCACACATCCCGCTTGGGTCAGAGTCGGTGAGAGGGCTGTTGTTGGCGTAACTGTAGGCGTTCAAGGCCTGCGTGGCCTCAGGTACCAAGACTGGGTCGACGGAAAGGAAGCGTCCCAGGCTCGGGTCGTATTCGCGGGCTCCAAGGTGAGTAAGTCCGGTGGTCTTGTCCTGGGTACCGCCAACGAAGCCGCGTTCGCCGGGCCAGGCGGCCGGCTTGATGCCACGCTCCTCGCCGAACGGCTTGGCCCCTCGGCGCTGGACCTGGAGGGTGGCGGCATCAATAGCGGTGGTGCCGGTGTTGTGGTGGTCTGCGGCGACGTATGCGACTTTGCCCTCAGATGTGCGGACGATGGTGGTGTCACCCGGAGCCGCGTAGTAGCGGGTGCTGGTGACCTTGTCAGTGGTGGTGTCGCGGGTGAACTCATCCGAGCCGAAATACAGGGTTGTTTTGCCCGGATCCCTACGAGCCAGCCTGTTACCCGCCGCATCGTAGATGTAGGTGGACGTACCCACGCTAGTGATGGCCGAAGCCAGCTTGCCTTCGGGGGTCCAGGCCAGCGTCTGGTTGGCCCCGGCGGCGCCGGGGCGAGTCAGGGTATTCCCAGTGTTGTCGTAAGTGAGATCCACGGAGATGGCCGGGCCGGTACCGGTCTTCTTGGCGCTGGACGTCGGGGCGTGCGGGCGTGGAGAGCCCGGCGCCGGGTAGGTGTGGGTGGTGGTGACCGTCTTTGCCGCGTCGCCTGCGGGGTCGTGGTCGGTGGAGGAGGTGCGGTTGCCGGTCACGTCGTAGGCGAAGGACTGGCGGTAGGGAGCCGGGCCGCCGATCTTGCCCGGCTGCGGGGTGGTGTTGGTACAGCCTCCGACGCCGGGTACGGAGGGGCCGGGCTGGGTCGTCGTGGTGCCCGTGTCGGTCCAGGCCTGGGTCAGGCGGCGCAGGTAGTCGTAGGTGAAGCACTGGGTGTCGCGCGTGGTGCCCTGGGTGCTGGTGACCGAGGTAACGTCGCCGGCCGGGGTGTAGGTGTAGTCGGTGATGTCGACCGGGGTGGCTGCGTCCTGCTTCTTGAGCTGCGTGGTCAGGAGGCGGCCTGTGGCCGGGTCGTGCATCTTGGTGAGGCTCACCTGCCGGGGATCGTCACCGAAGGTCGTGCGCTGTACTGCGCCGAACTCGTCGTAGTCGGTGAAGTTGACGTAGCCGACGTTGTCGGAGCCGTAGGAGACGGGGAGGCCATTGATGTTGCGGCCGGTGTAGAGGCGTTCCTGGGGCAGGCCGCCCATGGCGGGCAGTGTGGTGCGGCGCTCCAATCCGGTGATGGGGTCGTAAGTGGTGGCGGCGGTGTACGTGCCGGTGAGGGCGCCTTCTCCGGCGGGGACGGTCAGCTTGGTGCCAGTGGGCCGGTAACCGGTGTCGTACCCGGTGGTCTCCTGCCGCCAGGGCTTGCCGTCCACCCAGCTGGTGGAGGCCGTGAGCTGGCCGGGCAGCAGAGTGTCGTATTCGTAGGTGGCCAGTTTGGTTCCGTCGACGGCGTTCAGATTGCGGGAGACGGGACGGCCCAGGATGTCGTAGCTGGTAAAGACCGTGGTACCGCGGGCATCCACGGTGGAGACGGGATGGTCGGCGTTGTCGTACGTGACGGTCGAGGTGCCCTTGTCGGGGTCGACCGAGCGGATCTGGCGGCCGCGGAGATCGTAGTCGTAGGTCCAGGCGTTGCCGGCCGGGTCGGTGATCTGGGTCAGTTTGCCGTCGGTGTTGTAGGCGTAGCGGGTGGTGTCGTAGTCACCCTCGGGCTTGATGCCCTTGTACTTGCGGCGCTCTACCGTGCGGCCACGGGCGTCGGTGATGACGCTGCTGGCCATCTCACCCCGCGGCGGAGTGGTGTCGGTGCGGTCGGCGCCGGGGTAGGCGGTGGTGGTGCGCCACTGCTCGATCGCCTTCGAGGAGAAGGTCTTGGCGACTGGACGGCCGAGACCGTCGTACAGGGTGCCGTTCTGGGCGGGAATCATGTTCTCGTTGGCGATGAAGCGGGTCTTCGCGGGATCGGAGGTGTTGTTGAAGTAGGACTCGTTGGTCTTGAAGGCGCGGCCGAGGCTGTCGTAGTAGGTGTCGGCGATGAGGCGGCTGGTCGCTGCTCCGTTCAGCGGGGTCGACTGGACCTGGATCTTCTGTCCAAGGGCGTCGAGGATGGCGATAGAGGTCCCGTAGGACTGGTCCGACCGGAGCGTTTGCGTGGTGACCGAGCTGGTGCCGGTGCTGGTGAGGTCGTAGGTGAACACCTTGCTCGCGGTCTCGCTGCGGGCACGGCCGGGCAGCCAGACGGCGGTGGTGCGGCCCAGCGCGTCGTAGGACACCTCGGTGACCCGGTTGTTCTGGTCCACGGTCTTGACCGGTACGCCGCGCAGCGGGTGCAGGGTGGTCGTGGTCGTCCAGTCCTTGGCGTTGGTGACCTTGACCGTGGTGGCGGGCGCCGGTGCGGCCGGCTCGTACGCCGTCGTGGTTTTCTCGCCCGTGGCGTCAGTGGCGCTGGTAACGCGGCCGTAGGCGTCGTAGGTGGTCGTGCCCTTCAGGCCGTACTTCGGCTGGCCTCCCTCGAAGCGGTCCAGGTCCTCCGTCCGGGTGACATGGCCGGGTCCGGTGAGGGTTCCGTGGGGCTGGTCGTCGTAGAATGTGCGGTCCTGGCTAAGGATGTTCGCCTCGGTCGCGGCGGTGGTGCAGTCGCCGCTCTGGATCTGGGTGGTCTCGGAAACCCGGTCGATCATCCAGGCGGCGGTGTTGCGGGCGTACTTGGTGATGGTGCAGGTGTCCGGGAGGCCGTCCGCCTGGTCCCGGGTCCATTCCTCCATGCCGTAAGTGTCGTCGTACTTGACGGTCTCCGAGGTGGTCTGCCAGGTCTTGTCGGCGCGTAGCTTCTTCTCACGGGAGGATCCGTCGCGCTGCATTTGAGCTGTGAGTGCGGGGAGCTTGGTGCCGCGGCTGCGGTTCGCGGTTTCCTTGGAGAGCCAGGGCTCGTTCTGGGAGACAGCGACGAGTTCGCCGCCGTCGGAAGCGAAGGTCTGAGTCTCTCGGACTGTGCCGGCGAGCGGGTTGCTGTCCTTGACCGTGTTCCCCGTGAGGCCGGTGAAGGTGGCGGTGCGCTTGGTTCCGTCAGCCTTGACGTCGCCGTCCATGCCGCGCAAGTAGAAGGTGGCGGACTTGGCGACAGCGTCGGGGGCGGTGCCGGAGCGGGTGATGACCTGTTCATAGCCGCGGAACTGGTTCCAGGTGCGGCGCTTGTCCTCGGTCAGCTCCTCGTCGTCGCGGTGCCAGGCGGCGCCGCCGACGTATTCGTAACGTGTCTCCTGAGGGCGAGAGCCACCGAAGGGGTCGAGTTCGGTGACCCGCGTGACGACGTACTTGTGGAACCAGTCCAGGGTGGGGTCGAGCGGGCTTTTCTCGTCCGGGTTCCAGTAGACGGGGAAGCAGCGTGTGGTGTTCAGGTCCTTCGATGCCGGCAGTCCGGCGCCCGGTGAGCAGTCCGGGTCCGCGTATCCGACATCCGTGACCTGACCGGTCTCGGAGGTGATGGCGACAAGCCGGCGGCGGTTCATCGCGGGCCTGTTGTCGACACTGGAATCGACACGGTTGTTCCGGAACTGGCCGGTGAAGGTGACGGGCTTGGTGGGGAGGGTGGTCGTTCCGTCATGGCCGGTGTGCAGCAGGGACGCCAGCCACAGGGCGGGGGCGGTTTTGTCCGCCGGGTCAGGGAACTCGTGTGCCAGTTCGTAGGAGTCGACGTTGTCGTAGCCGCCCGTGCCGTTCAGGACCTGGGTGGTGATGTTCGTGAGGCGCTTGGTGGTCCAGAACGTGGCGGCGTAGTTCTCGCAGGTGCCCGTGGCCGCGCAGTTCTGGTCGAAGGGAACGTCTTTCCACTTGGTGGCGTTGGCTGTGGTCAGCTTCGCCGGGGCGCAGTCGAAGTCCTTCTCCGGTAGACAGCGCTCGGAGGTGGTGAAGAGGACCTGGGCAGTCGGCTTGACGGTGTCCGCGTCGGCCAGCTTCGAACCGTAGGTGATCTTGGCGAGGTTGCCGCCGCGGATGTAGGAGGTAAGCGTGCCGTTGGGCGTCGCCTCGGATACTCCACGTTTGTAGTAGTTGGTCTCCGTGTTGTACCAGTGGGTGATCACACCGCCGCGCGGGTCGACGACGAAGTCGAGGTTCCAGCGCCAGGCCTGCTGGCACCAGGAGGTGGCGAAGGTGGACTTGTTGCACTCCTCGCCCGCATTGTTCCCGTAGACAGGGGTGTTCCAGGCAGAGTTGGTGGCCGGCGCGGTGGAGCTGCCGGGCTTACGGCCGACACCGAAGTAGTACTGAGTGCCGTCGGGCGTGGTGATCTTCCAGTACTCGCCGTTGTTGTCGCCGTTGGCCGCGCCGGTCAGCTTCTCGACTTTCGAAGCGTCGTCGTTCTCAAGCCGCCAAGTGCCGGACGAGTCGTCACGTACAAGGGTCGAGGACTTGCCGTTCAGGGAGACGGTCGCGTTGTGACCGGCCAGGCACTGCTCGCTGGAGTCGGCTTGGCCGTCCTTCGAACAGGGCTTGAAGCTGCGCTCGACGAAGCCGGGCGAGTAGTCCCAGCCCTCTCCGATCCATGAGGCCTGGTTGTTCGTGGCAGCGGTGCGGCCGTCCACGGACTGAGAGCTGTAGTCGAGGGAGATGGTGGGCTTGGAGCCGCCCAGCCCGTCCGGAACGTTGATCGGGTACGACCAGGAGAACCCGCCGGCGTTCCCGCTGCGGCTCCACTTGCCCGACGGTGCCAGGCTGGTCGCGGTGTAGGTGCCCGCGGGGCCGCCCGGTGCGGCTGTCACGCCGAACACCGTAGCCCCGCCCGAGGCAGCAGTAGCAACGCTATTGCGTGCACTCTCGGCTGCCGAGTCACCCTTGAGGGGAACTTCCGCGCTGAGCAGCCCCGCCCTGTCGCCGTCCCTGACGGTGGTGACGGGTGTCTGCGTACGGCATTCCGTACGCTCGGGGGTGGTCAGTGCGCATTCGGGAAGCGTGACCAGGCGGCTCCGGTACAGCCAGTCACCTGCGAAAGCACCCGCGATGTGCGAGACGTCCACCGAGACCTTGACCGGACCGGCCTTCAGCGCTTCCCCGGACGGACGGATCGCGAGCAGCAGGCCCTTGATGCCGGCTTTCTCTGCTGTGGCCCTGTCCGTGAGCTGCACAGCGGCTTTGCCCGTGCGTGGAGCGTCCTTGGCTGACGCGGGGCTCACCCAGACGGGAGCGGCGCCTACGCGGCTCGGGTCGGCGGCAGGGGCCGCCGGGGCACCGGAGGGTGCGGGCGTGGTGAAGAGGGAACCGGGCGGAGCAGCGGGTGCCACAGCGCCGAGATCCACCTCGGCAAGAGAGGCAGGCGGCCAGTACACATCTTTCGGGCGCCAGGCTGTGGCACCGGCACCCTTAGGCGCCTTCGGATCGACCTTTGGAGCGTTCTTCCCAGAGACCGACTCGGTTTTCTTTAGTACGCCCGGCGACCAGCGGCGTTGATCTTTGGACTGCCACTGCGCGGCTTGGGCGGTGCCCGTGCCGACGACCAGCGAGAGTGCCACTAACACTGGAATTGCGATGCGCTGTTTGATCTTCGAGTTACTTCTCATCGCGCGAAGTCCAGCTCTTGGTAACGGCACGGCATGCCCCCCACGGTCGCCGAGTGGATCAATTGGCCTGAGAGCCTAGCCTGTTGTCGGTTCGCCAAACGCGAACCAACCCGGACAAGACACCTCCGTCCGACCTGTGAGATTAGAAAGATCGCCTGAAACTCGACCGTCCACTTGAGTGATGGCTTGATTCCGGCGATCGATTTATCACGATCCTGCGAAATAGTTCCAGGGAATACTCGGTTCCGAATTCGTTATCCTGCGCAACGCAAGCGAAGGAGCTGTTAGCGTTCACGCCCAGTTGTCGGAAACGATCACACTGGGGAGTTTGCCGTGGGGGGCATATCGCGAAGAATGCGACCAGCCAGTCGGCCGGTCGCCGCGGCAGGGCTGGTCGCACTGGCCCTGTCCATCACGTCCGTCGGCGTGGCGCCGAGCGCCACCGCAGTGGACAAACCATCCGCACCGACCGCTCAGACTCCGCCGGAGAGGCCGACGACCGAGCGGGAGCGGGCAGAAGACGCCGCGCTGGCCGAGGCGAAGCGCACGGGGAAGTCGGTGCCGGTGCAGGTGGCGACGACGGAGACCGACACCGTGGTGGCCAACCCGGACGGCACGTTGGGGTTGACTCGCAGCGTCGCGCCCCTGCGGACCAAGCCCGATGGCAACTGGGTCGATTTGGACGCCACCCTGGTCAAGGCGGCCGACGGCGCGCTCCGCCCGAAGGCGACGGTGAGCGGCCTGACCCTGTCCGGGGGCGGCACCGCGCCGCTGGCCACCCTGGACCAGGACGGCAAGCAGCTCGTGCTGACCTGGCCGGAGCCTCTTCCCTTACCCGTGCTGGAGGGTGACAGCGCCCTCTACCGCGAGGTGATCCCGGGCATCGATCTCAAGGTGACGGCCGATGTGAGCGGTGGCATCTCCCAGATCCTCGTCGTCAAGTCCGCCGAGGCCGCCAAGCACCCGAAGCTCACCAAACTGACCATGGGGCTCAAGGGCGAGGGCGTGAGCGTCTCCGCCGACGGTAATGGCAACCTGAAGGCAGCCGACGGATCGGGCCGTACCGTATTCCAGGCGCCGACGCCGACCATGTGGGACTCCACTGCTCCGGTCCAGGCTCCACTGGCCAAGTCCTCCGGCACTTCCTTCTCGAAGACTGCGCTCACCCAATCCGGCACGGACGGCGAGGCGGCCAGGTCCGCCTCGGACAGCACCGGCCCGGCAGATTCCGCGAAGGTCACCCGGCTCCAGGCCGACCTCGGCAAGGACTCCCTCGCCCTGACCCCGGACAAGGCCTTCCTGACCGATCCCGCCACGGCCTACCCGGTCTTCATCGACCCTGCCTGGCAGCCCACCAACCGCGGTACCCAGCACTGGGCCTGGGTGCAGGAGGCGTACCCGACCACCGTCAGCTACGACGACTACGGCGACACCTACGACCCGGGCGTCGGCTACCAGCGCTGGCGCACCAGGACGGGCCTGGAGCGCTACTACGTCCAGCTCGACACCAGCGACCTGCGCGACAAGGCCATCAAGAAGGCCTCGTTCTTCGCCACCCAGTCATACGCCGCCGACGCCGGCTGCGGCAACACCTACAACGTGGACCTGCACTCCACCGAACCGCTGCTCTCGGACATCACCTGGAACACCCAGCCCCGCGACTGGGAGGTCCTGCGTACGACCTCCCTCAACAGCGCGGGCGGCCCCGGCTGCCCCGGCTCCACCACACGCGGCGAATGGGACGTGCGCGACCACCTCGCCGCCAACGAATGGCGCGGCAGCATCACCTATGCCCTCTTCGCCTCCAACGAGTCCAAGAGCAGCAGCAACACTTCCTTCAAGCGGTTCACCCGCGACAAGAACAACCTGCCGTTCCTCTACATCGAGTACAACCGGGCGCCGTACGACCCATGGGAGCTCGGTACGTTCCCCGTGCCGCAGAACCCGAACGGCAACGGCTGCGGCTGGGTGGGTGCCACCAACTACGCCGGCCTCAGCATCGGAGCCTGGATCGGCGACCCGGACGGGCAGCCCAACGACGCCATCTTCGACGTCGTCGACACCGCCAGTGGCGCCGTGGCGTACAGCAGCGGCTGGATAGGGGCCGCAAGCGGAACTCACTGGGTGTCCGCACACCCCACCAACCTCACGGACGGCCACGCCTACCTCTGGCGCGTGCGTGGCGGTGACGGCGACATGATGTCGGTCAATTCCAGCACCGGCTGCACCTTCACGATGGACACGCAGCCGCCGTCCGTCCCGGTCGTCACCTCTGCCGAGTACCCGCCGTCCGGCACCCTGCCCGGCTCCACCAAGTACATCGGCCAGCCCGGAACCTTCACCGTGAAGGCCGCCGACCCCCTCAGCGGCGTCCTGCACTACGAATGGGCCTTCAACTCGACCATCCCGGTGGGCGGCGCCAACCGCGTCGACCCCACCGCCGACGGCAGCGCGGCCATCCCGCTGACTCCGACGACCTGGGGCACGAACATCCTGCGCGTCCAGGCCGTGGACCGAGCCGGCAACCGCTCGCAGCAGCAGACTTACGCCTTCTACGTCCCCGACAACCCGAACGCGAAGACCACGCTGGGAGACATCACCGGCGACGAACGCGTCGACTTCATCGCACCCGCGGACAACGGAGACCTCGTCGTCTACCCGACCGCAGTCGACCCCGCCGCCGGCGGCGTCATCGCCTCCAACGTGGCCAACAGCCCCGGCGGCAAAGGCTGGGGCGCAGGCACCCTGACCACCCACCGCGGCGGCAACGGCATCCGCATCGACGACCTCTGGGTCCACCGGGACGGACAGCTCAAGCTCTACCGCAACTCCCTCACCCAGGGGGGACTCGCGGCCAACGGCGGGCTGTACTACAACGCAGGCAAGGCCGTGGCCGTCCAGCGGCCTTACGCAGAAGACTGCAAGGTGGCCGCCACCGGCCAGCCATGCGGCACCGAGTACGCCGAGGACTGGACCCGGGTCAAGCAGATGCTCGCCGTCGGCGACGCACTGCCGGAAACAGGCGTCACCCCTCGCAATGACCTCCTCACCGTGGAAAACGACGGCACGAACAGCTCACTGGTCCTGTTGCAGGGCACCGGCACCACCGGTGAACTGCGCGACCCGGTCGTGCTCGTCCTCAGCCGCTCCGGCTGGGACAACCTCACCCTCATCGCCCCCGGCGACGCCACCGGCGACGGCCTCCCCGACCTCTGGGCCCGCGACAAAACCACTGGCGACCTCTACCAGTACGCCAACGTCGCCGGAAACCCCGCGGCCCTCGGAGACCACACCAAGCGCACCAAGATCGGCTCCGGACTCCAAGCGGCCACCCATCCCGTCGTCGGCTCCTCCGGCGACACCAACGCCGACGGCCTCCCCGACCTGTGGGCCCTGGACAGCCTCCACCGGCTCCGTACCTGGGACGGCGTCGCCACCGCCGGAAAGGTCACCGGCTTCCAGGCGGCTCACACCATGGGCGACGCACGTATCTCCACCTCACAGTGGAAGCTGAACGAAGGCACCGGCACCACCGCCGCCGACCTGCGCGGCCGTAGCAACGCCACGCTCAGCGCCACCGGCGCCATCTGGAGCGACGCAACCGTCGCCGGCACGGCGACCAGGGTCGTCTCCCTCGACGGCACGACCGGCACCGTCACCGCCGCCGGCCCCGGCGTCGACACCAGCCGCAGCTTCACCGTCTCCACCTGGGCCAAGTCCGACAAGCCGTCCAGCATCGTCCTCAGCCAGGACGGACAGCACGCCAGCGGATTCATCCTCTGGCACGACCAGGACGGCACCTGGCGGTTCGGAATGTCCAAGAAGGACGACGACAACTGGGACTACGACCAGACCATCGTCATGAACGACGCAGCCAAGGCCCGCATCAGCGTGTGGACCCAGCTCACCGCCACCTACGACGACAAGACCGGCATGATCGCCCTCTACGTCAACGGCACCCTCGCCGGAACCGGGCACCACGCCAAGGCCAACGCCTGGAACGCCACCGGCCCCCTCGTCCTGGGCCGCTACAAGAACCAGAGCAAGCCGGACCCGGCCTCCTACCTCAAGGGATCCATCAGCAACCCGGCCGTCTACAACCACTCCACCGTCCCCTCCGCGACCCGCACCACCCTGGTGTCGGCCGTCAGCAGCAACAAATGCGTCGACGACTACCCTGCGAGCAACGAGGAGGGAAAGCTCATCCAGATCTGGGACTGCGACGTCAACGGCACCACCCAGCGTTTCGAGATCGGTGAGAACGGGGAGCTGCGGGCGGCCGGGAAGTGCGTGAGCACCGGTGGCGGTACGCAGAACCGCACGCTGCTCCAGATCTCGACCTGCAACGGCACCGGAGCCCAGCAATGGCTCCCCACCGCTGCCAGCGGCTTCTACAACCCGCAGTCCGGGCGCTGCATCGATCTTCCGAACGCGCGCCTCGACAACGGCACACGGCTCGAGCTCCAAGACTGCAACCAGTCCAACGCGCAGCGCTGGCTCGCCTCAGGGCTTGCCTCGCCGCTGGGCACCACTGGCTGACCTCACCCCCTATGGGCCCGTCTCCTCCGAATCCCCGGAGGGGACGGGCCCGCCGCTGTCCGAGTCCGCCCTTTGCGTAGTAGTGGGGTGGGCAAGCCCTACAGCAGAGGCGCAACGCCCGAGCCATTCCCCCCTACAGCTTTTGCCGATCCCTCCCCCGACGGCCTGTAGCCCTCGTAAGGTGTGCGCGAGTTGATGTTGCGGTGAGCTGTGGGAGGGGCCCATGACCGCGGGAGCGGACCGGCACTCAGTGCTGTTCGGCACGCTTGCGTTGGTGCGGGAAGAACTCGACGCGCAGGCCGGTGTCTGCGAAGCCTTGGCCGCCCAGCTCGCGGCCGCCCAGGAACGACTTTCCCGTCTCGAAGGGTTGCACGGGTCCCTGACCGAGTCGCTGCCCGATCTGGGCGTCACCAGTCCGGCTTGGGCAGCTGCAGGCGCCGCACAAGCCGATGAGGCTCACGCGGAAGCGCCCTCGGAACTGGGCGACCTGTCCGATGAGTCGAACACACTGCAGGATTTCATCCTGGTCATCCTCGCGACCTCGGACCGGCCGATGCACGTCGACCATGTCCGGGAGACGATCCTCCACCTGCGGGAGCAGGGCCGGACGGACAAACTCGGGAATTCGAAGCGCCCGACCGAGGACGTACGCACGGCTCTGAGCCGGCTCGTCAAGAAGGGTCGCGCGTCGAAGGTTGGCCCGGCCTTGTACACGGTGACTCGCGCGCCTGAGAGCTCGGAGGGCGCCTAGCGAAGACGTCTGCCCCTGATCACTTTGTTGATGGGGATGGTGCCGCCGGGGAGCAACCCGGCGGCACCGTACGTGCCTCTGATCAACGGTTCACGTGCGTCCGAGCCTAGTGGAGATCACCGGCCGCCGGGCGTGCGTGGCCTATTTCTGCATGCCGTTCCAGCGAGGAATGAGCGGAAAGAAGCCTATTCATGTCACTTCGTTCGTCACCGCACGGCCGAGGCCGGGCCCGAAGCGCCCGGCCACAGCGCTGCCCCGAGTCCGTCCTCCAGGCGACTCACAGTGAAGACATCGGGCCAGCTGGATCCCTGGAGCAGGTTGGTGATCGCCTGCCGGTTGACGCCGCTGACGGCGGCGACCTGCCGCAGGCTGAGCCCCTGTTCGGCCATTTGCTCCATCAGCGTCCGGGCAAGAGCCTGGACGACCCGGGCCTGTGGGTGGTCTGCCAGGCCCGCGTGGGGCCACGACTGCGGATCCGCGGCCAGGTCCCTCGGCGTCGTACTGCGCTGGGTACCACCGGGCATCGAGATGCGCTCCTTTCAGGTCGATGTGCACTATGACGAGAAATGCGGCTATTTGATTAGCCGCTATTCGTGGCATGTCGTGTTGGAGACCGAGATGAGTCACGCGATCCTGCGGTACCGGCCGAAGCAGGCACCGCCCGAATGGGAAGCGGTGGCCGACGGAGTACGGATGATCGTCGCCACCGTCGCCGACCACGTCCCCTACAGGCTCACGACACTGCTCGGGGTGGTGGCCACGCTCGCGGTCAGTGCCGAGCGCGCCGGCCTGCCCCGCGACCCGGCGGTCTGGCTGGAGCAGAGCACCATCACGCGCTGCCTGCTGGAGAACGAGCGGCTCAAGCCCAAATCGACCCAGACGTACGCGTCCGTCCTGGCCCGGGTACACGAGACCCTCGTCTGGGTCGAGCGCGGCGAGCCGGCCCGGCCGCGTCTGCACACCGACCGCTCCAGGGCCGAGCCCTACAGCACCAGCGACCTCACCCGGCTGGACGCCTGGGCCTGCAACCTGCCGCCCGCCCCGACAGGGCGCGGCAACGCACTCGCGCTGCTGACCCTGGGTGCCGGCTGCGGGCTGCTGCCGTTCGAGTTGCTCTCGGTTCGCGGTACCGACGTGCGCAGCGATGCCGTAGCGGTCCGGGTTCCGGGGACGGACCGGCTGGTGGTGTGCCGGTCCTTGTGGGAGGAATCTCTCGCAGAGCTGGCCCGGACGGCCGGACCGCGCTACCTGTACGCGCCTGACCGGCAGGTCGAGCGTCCCAAGAACGCGATCAGCAATTGGGTCGCCCGCCACCGTCCTGGTGATCCGAAGATCCCGGTGCCGGACATGCGGCGCCTGCGGGCAACCTGGATCGTTTCGCTCCTGCGCGACCGGGTGCCAGCAGATCTCATCGCCAGGGCCGCCGGTCTGGCCTCCGCCGCGTCGCTGGCCGCGTACATGCGGTGGGTACCGGAGCTGTCCGAGGACGCCGCCATCAGGTTCCTGCGGGGGTGGGCATGAACCCGCACCGCAAGCGGCGACGGCCCGCCCCCTCACCGCACCCGTCCAGGCTCAACGACCGCCATGTGCGGCAGATCATCGCTCTGATCCGCGCCAGCGGCGTACTGGAGGAGTTCGCCCGGCTGGAGGCCTCCCGGCCCGGGCCCCGCGGCCTGCCTGCCGAGACCGTTCTCGTGGGCATGGTGCTCGCGGCACGCGAGGCGCGTACGACCAACGTCAACGACGCCTGGGAATGCATGCAGTTCAAGCTGCGCAAGCCCTGGCTGAAGTACTTCCGCCTCAGGCAGGTGGACGCGACCGATGTGGACGCGACGCGCGCGTCCGCCAAGCGCTTCTACGACGCCTGGTCTCGGATGACCAGCATGCTTGATCCGGCCCGCCATGACCGGCGCACCCGAATGGCCCGGCACGAAACCGCGCCCTACCGCCGTGCCTGGCAGCACCGCTGCGGGCAGGACGCCACACCCGAGCTCTCGCGCATCGCCAACAAGCTCGTTCTCACGCCCGTACGGATCGCCATCGCACGTGGCCTGATGGACGACTGGGGCGGGGACCTGTCGGTGGACACCACCGCCATCGCCTCCTGGGCCCGGCCCAAAACTAGACACCACGCGTCCCTGGAGGTCAGCGCCGGCTGGCACGTCTCGGGCGGTGGCGAGAAGACATTTGGCTACAGCGCCACTCTCCTCGTCGCCGGGCATGCAGATCCGAATCTCGCGGGCCGCTACCCCCAGCTGTGCATGGGCATGTCTGTGCACAGCCCCAGCAAGGAGACCGGACCCCAGGTGGTCCGCCTGCTCGGCATTGTCAAGCGTTTGTGGAACCAGACCGGATACCTGGCCGGCGACCTCGCCTACTCCGACGCCAGGGTCGAGAACTTCCGCGCGCCCGTGCGCGCCCTCGGCTACAAGCTCGTCCTCGACTACAAGACCACCATGGTCAAGAAGGACAAGGACGCCGTGGAAGGGGTCATCGCCATCGCTGGCGAGCTGCTCTGTCCCCACACGCCCCAGCGTGTCATCGACGGCTACCACCAGATGGCGGGGGCCAAGGGCAGCGCGGAACGCGAAGCCCTGCTCCCCCGCCTGACCCGGGCAGACCCCTACCTGCTCCCGCTCAAGCAGTCCGCGGACCATCGCGGCCTGGAACGCCGGCAGTGCCCGGCCGCGGGCACCAGCCCCCGCGTCACCTGCCCCTGGGCCCAGGAACGCGACTCCGCCTCGGTCCGAGCACGCAACCGCACCGCGCCACCGCGCCCTGTCAGAACGCCCCACATCGTCGATCTCGACAACCCCCGAGCCCGCAAGGCCGACCCCGGAGCTCGCCCCCAAGTGCGCCCGCCCGACCGCCCCAGCCACCGCCGGCCCGCGATTTGCCAGCAGTCCACCATCACCGTGCCTGCCGACCTCATGCCCAAACTCCGGCAAGAGCTCCCCTGGGGCCGCGCCGCCTGGCAACGCGCCTACCGCAGCCTCCGCAGCCACATCGAGGGCCTCAACGGCCGCGCCAAGAACGTCGACACGTTCCTGCACTCCCGCGAGAGGCGCCAAAGCCGCGGCCGCGTCGCCCAGACCCTCCTGAGCGCCGTGCAGCTCTTGGTGGAAAACCTCAGGAGCATCGAGGGCTACCTGCGCGACCGGCGCCAGTGGTGCGAAGAGCATTACACCCTCGGCCACATCCCCACCACACCCGACCCCTACGAGGCCGAAGTTCCGGCTGAGGGTCAGCCCCGGACGATCACCAACCCGGCGCCCCCGGAACCCTAGGCACTCCGCACAAGCAACAGGATCGACAACCGACGCCACAGCGCGCCGCAAGGCCACCCCGGCCCCGCGGCCGCTTCGGCATGCCCGCGAACCCATCGCACGCTCCGCTCGCCCTGCCCACGGACCCGCCACCGGCCTCCCGGAGCGGCATCCCTGCCGTGCCAAGCCTCAGATACGAGAAATCCCGCCCAGTTCGATGAACTGGGCGGGATCTCGTGACTCGTTCACGACCTAAGTCGTGAACGGCCTGTTTGTGGGGTGTTCACGAGTACCGCTGACCAGGCTCTCCTGAGGCTTACGAAGATCGTTTCCCACCCGTTGACGGCCGGCCTTCTTCGCTGTCAGACCCAGGGGCAAGGATGAGCGGCATGACGAAGACCGGAGCGGACTACGCGTGGTTCGAAAACGACTTTCCAGACATCGCCGAGGCGTACTGCTTCATCCTGGTACGGGGCCTGTCACCTGCTGAGCTGATGTCCCGGATCGGAGGCCGACTGGAGGCGCCCTTGCAGGGCATAGCGGCGGTCACCAACGCCGCCTTCGACCAGTACGACCTGGAGGATGGCGCCCGCCAGTTGGTCGCCATGACGACCGTCGGCGCCTGGACGCTCCTGATCGAGCCCAACGGCTATCTCGGGGTCACGGAAGATCGAGTCCTGCCAGTCTCCGCCGGGGCGAGCTGGGTTTCGCACTTCGTCAACGTCAACGCCGTCGGCACGTTCCTCTGGGCGGAGGACCAGGTCCTGCGGCTGTGCTTCGACCCGATGTTCGCGGAGGACAGGTGGGGCACTGCTCCTGACGAACTTCTCGACGTCATGCAGCGGATTGGCTTCCATCTCGAGGAGGAGAACCCTGAAACTGACCTGTCCTCACCAGCAGCCTTCCCTCTGGCCGAGCACCTGACCGGCATCGCCATCACTCCAGCGCTACTCCAGGACACGACGTTCACCTGCGCCACCATCCAGATTCAGTGACATCCTCCGTCCGCACTCCCACCTCTGGGCTCGTGGATGCGACGTGGATGATGTCGCGGTGACGAACATCAGTAGTGACCACGTGAAGGTCCACTTCCGGATGGACATAGACGAGGACGGTTGGCCGCCGGCGAGCGTCGAGAGCCTGTGGGCGGTGGACCTCGGCGACGGCACGGTGCGACTGGACAATACGCCCTGGTTCGTCCGCGGAGTCGCCAGCGGGGACATCATCAAGGTGGAGCTCGACGGCGACGGCCTCCGTTGGGCCGGAGAGACAGTCCGAGCTTCGGAGAACTGCACGATCCGGCTGATCGTGCTGAAGGACGGTGGCTCAGCCGCTGCCCGGCAGAGTGTTCTGGAGATCTTCCACAGCCTCGGTACGACCGGTGAGGGAATCGAGCAGTACCGGATGGTGGCTCTGGAAGTCCCGCCGGCGGCGGACTTGCCGAAGATCCGCAGGCTCTTGGAACACGGTGACGCCAAGGGATGGTGGCACTGGGAGGAGGGGTGTGTCACTGCCGCCTGGAAGTCCGCCGCCTCGGATTGAAGGTCCCTCAGCGTGCCCCTGAGGTGGTGTCACGTTCTCACCGGCGTTTGGCGTCGAGCCATTCGTCGCTGTTCCACATGACGGGCATGGCCCCGACTGGTTCGAACCGGATGTCGGGGTCGCTGCTGTGGATCAGGCAGAAGAAGCGGCGCTGAAGCACGGCCGTACGGCGGGCCTGGTCGGCAACGATGTCCAGAACGACCTGGGCCGCTCGCGGGCAGGCGGTGGCGAAGCGGTCGTAGTCGGTGATGGACAGGACGAGCCCGGTGCCTTCTGGTGAGTCGTCGTACGGGCCGTAGCAGGCCACGTCGCCGAGGCAGTCGTTGAGCGCGTCGAGGTTGTGACCGTAGTAGTCGGGGAACTGCAGCGCGGCGGCGACATCCTTGTGCAGGTCCTGCTCGGCGGCCCACTTGCCCGCGGCGAGGCGAATGACGCGGAAGCCGCGGTCTTCGAGTCGCAGGACGGCTTCCGAGAGGAGTCTCCGGCGCCAGAAGAGGGTGACGAAGGTGTTCGCCATGAATTCGATGCCGGGAAGCCTGGTTGTTCGGCCATCCGGTGCCGATTGCGTGGCGGCTTCGCGCCGGAAGGCGTCCAGCAGCTGGAAGAACTCGGCGACCGGGGTGGAGTCCGGGGGCGTACTGCGTTCGATCTCGGCGGCCCAGCCGAGGGAGCTGGGCGTCCCGCGACGCTCGTGAAGCCATTGCGTGAATCGCTCTTCGGGCCAGAAGTCGAAGGGTTCGTCGATCGCGTGCACGCCGAGCGCGACGCGGTAGCCGGTGAGGACTGCCTCCAGATGGCGGAGTGAGCCACCCGGCAGCCACATGTCGGGCCTCAGCCGGATCTGGTCCAGGAAGTCGTACACGTCCGTGCAGTCCTGCCAGTGTTTGACGGTGTTCTGCGGGCTGTCCTCGGTCGGCATGGGGTGAGCCTACGGGGCGGGCAGGAGTGGTCTTTCAGAGGAGGAGTACGTACGCAAGGCGGGCGAGCATGGTCGTTTGGGAGCATCTGCGGTCACCCTCTGCGATCTTGTTGTGGCTCGCCCTACGTTTGGCTGGGGCTTCCAGTGCCGCGAGGCCCCGATGCCGGCTGGGTGAAGGCAGGGCCGCGATACGTCGCTCTTCGAGCGTCTTGACACGGAAGAAGCCATTGTGCGTGGGGAGTTGTCCACGCTTCGCGAGAAGATCGCGACTGCGGAGGAACGTCTGGCCCACCTGACGATCACACGGGAAACCCTGCGCTCCCTCACAGGCCATGCCGACACTGCCGATGACAGCGACGAACCTCAGCCGCAGGAGCAGGGATCAGCTGGCGGCGAGGATCCCGTGGATGCGTCGGCGTCCGAAGCACCGCCCGACGACGTCGCGGATCCGGGTGGCCCGCCGGTCTCGTCGGGGCCGCTGGCGTTGGCGGTGGCCCGCGAGCGGATGCTGGTGCTGCTGGCGGGGGCCGGGCGGGCGATGAAGGCGCAGGACATCGCCGCGGCGATCGGCGAGGACGTCTCGGATACCTCGAACGGGCGGAGGACGGAGACGACCCGGTCGCGGTTGAAGGCGTTGGTCCGGGAGGGCCGGGTCACTGAGGACCCTACGGCCTGGTTCGCGATCGCCCCGGCGCCTGCCAGGAACGGGCAGGACGGGGCCGCCATGGCGTGAGCACGGCCGCGAGCGTGCGGCATTCCAGGGGTGGCACCGCCGAGGGTTCAGCTCGGCGGTGCCGGATTGCGTGACCGCCCAGCTGAGGGTGGCTTCCGCACGTCCGAGCGTAGTAGAGGCATTCTCCGCTCGTCGTCCGGAGCCACGAAGTTCGTCATGCCCGTTCGCTGTTTGGCGATTCCGGGCACGGATCGAGGCTCAATGCGTTCTCTTCCGTTCGATATCGACGCTCTCCGGCCACAGCGTGTCGCCGGTGAAGTGAGCAAGGCGGGCGACGGTCGCCACGTCGGGCCAGGACCGTCCGGCCAGCAAGTCGGCGATGGCCTGACGGTTGACGCTGGAGCCGGCTGCGGCTGCCCGCAGACTCAGCCCGTGGCCGTCGAGGGCCCGGGCGAGATTTCGGGCGATCTGGCGGACCGCGTCGGCGGCCGGGTCGGCGCTGGCCTGCTCGGGCCAGGCTTTCGGATCCTGGGTGAGCTGCCGGGGGGAGCGTGCGCGGGCGCGTCCGCCGACCATGCGCGCACCACCTTGTCTGTTGAAGTTGATCAGTTGTGGAATGGCTGCTTGTCCAGCCGGTATGCATGGACCGTGGTCCTTGATCCCGTCACGTCCGCGAAGATCACCCGGTATCGGCCGCGGGCCGCGCCGCCGGTCTGGGAGGAGGTCGCGCCGCTGGTCAGGTCGGTGGTCGCCGCGAGCGTGATGGCGGTTCCCTACGACGTGGAGAGGTTGCTTCACGTCACCGGCCGGCTGGCGTTGTGGGCCGAGGCGGCGGGGCTCGAGCGTTCTGCGGACGCGTGGTTGCGCAACGAGGTGATCGACGCGTTTGTTCTCTCGCGCGCCGGGGACATCGAAGCGTCGTCGGTGCGGACGTACCGGACGTGGCTGCTGCGAGTACGGGACGCGCTGGCCTGGAGCGAACGCGGTGAGGCGGCCCCGGCGCGGATGCACGCCGAGACAAGTCCCTACCAGCCCTACAGTGCGGCCGAGTTGGCGGGGCTGCGGCACTGGGCCGCTCATCTGCCCCGGCAGCAGAGGACCGATGCGCTGGCGCTGCTGGGTCTGGGTGCCGGTCTGGGGCTGACGCCGAGGGAAGTGGCGGCCAGCCGGGGACTGGATTTGCGGCGCCCCAGCAGGGAAGGGCCCCTGCTGCACAGAGGGGTCGACCGGCTGGTCCCGCTCGTGGCCCGGGCCGCCTGGGACTCGGTGCTGGGCGAGCTCGCCGACCTGGCTGGGGGCGGGTACTTGTTCCGGCCCCGGCGGACCGTCGAGTACGCCAAGAACCTGATCGGCTCCTGGTCCCTGATCCACCGGCCGCCGCAGGGCCTGCCGGTGGTGTCGGTGGGCCGGGCGCGGGCCACGTGGATCGTCGAGCTGATGCGCTCGCACATCGATCACCATCTGATCGCCCAGGCAGCCGGGCTCGCCTCGGCCGCGTCCCTGGCCCGCTGGCAGCATCTGGTCCCTCCCGTCGACGTCACGACCGCAGCACGGCTCCTGCGCGGACCTGAAAGGTGAGCAAGCCTCGGGCCTGGCGGAGACCGGAGGAGATCAGGAAGTGCCGGCCGCGGCCGGTCACGGACGCGCCGTTCGAGATCCCGGACTCGAAGGTCGGCCAGCTCGATGCTCTCCTGCACGGCTCCAGGGTGCTGGAGCTGATCGATACCGAGCTGGCGGGCCGCCCCGGTCCGGACGGGCTGCCGGTGCGAACAGTGCTCGTGGGGCTGCTGCTGTCTTTGCATTACCACCGCAGCGCGAGCCTCGCGGACGTCTGCCGCGTTCTCCTGGACGAATTGCGGGCCCCCGCCCGGGGCTGGCTGGGCGTTCCGGATCCCGGCCCGCTTGACGATCACGGTCGGCACGCGTTCACCCGGCGCGTCTACCGGTCCTTCGACCGGTTGACCACTGCCCTGGACCCGTTCCGCTGTGACCGGCGCCGTCGGCTGCCCGCAGATGCGGCAGCGCTTGCTGTTGCGGCTTGGGAGGGCGTTGATGACGAGCGCGTGCGCCGAAGGGCCCTGTTGCAGGAGATCAGCGATCGCCTGGTCCTGACCACGGTCCGTCTCGCCCACCGCCGTGGCATGTTCAAGGGCTGGCGGGGCGACGTCGGCGTCGATACCACCCCGTTCCCCTCCTGGCACCGCCCGCCCAGCAGACGACGCAATCTCGCCTCCGTCGAGATCACGGCCGGCTGGCACTTCTGCGGGGGCTCCGATGAAGGGATCTTCGGGCACTCGGCCACCCTCCTCGTTGCCGCGAGCCGCCGGCACCCAACCGGCCACCCCCAGGCCGGGAAACGCGTGAGCGGGCACCCGCAGCTCGTGCTCGGCCTGGTCCTGGACACCCCCGGCAAGCGGATCGGACCGAACGCGATCCACGCCCTGACAAAGCTGGTCCCTTTCGGGTTCCCGGCCGGGATCCTGGCCTCCGACCGCGCCTACACCGACCAGGTCTCCGAACACTTCGCCCAGCCCGCCCGCCGCCTGGGCTACCAGCTCGTCCTTGACTACAAGCAAGAGCATCGAGGCATCCAGGGCACCCACCAAGGTGCCCTGCTCGTCGACGGCTCCCTCGCCTGTCCCGCCATGCCCACCACCCTGGCCCAGGCCACCAACGGCCTCGACGACGATGCCGTACGCGGCATCGACGACAACGTCCAGCTCAGCGAGCAGATCACCGCGCGTGAGCCCTACTTCCTCCGGCTCAAGGAGTCCGCGGACGAGCGCGGCGCGATCCGGCTCCAGTGCCCTGCCAGCGGGCCCTCGCCCGCCGTGGCCTGCCCCCGCTTCAACCAGGTCCATCAGATCCCCGCACCACGGCCGGCCGCCCGTCGACCTCACCAACCGGCGGGCCACCGCCGCACACACCGCGGCCAAGCTCACCGTCCCGATCCCTCAAGCGGAACGCCTGCGGGCCCTGCCCCAGAAGGAACTGCCGCGGATCTGCCAGAAGCCCACGATCACCGTCCGCCCGGGTGACCTCGGCAAGCTCGACAAGTTCCGCCAGGATCGGCACTACCTCCACCCCACCTGGCAGGACGCCTACCGCCCCGAGCGGGCGAACATCGAGGGGGTGAACGGGAGGCTCAAGAGCCACGGCATCAACATCGCTGACCCGAGCAAGCGGCTCGCCCACGGCCGCGTCGCCCAGACCATCCTTCTCGCCTTGATGATCTGCAGCGCCAACCTGCAGATGATCTTCAGCTGGACCCAGACCATCGGCACCACGGGCACCAGCGGCGTTGCCGACGCGATCAGTGAGCTCGCGGGAACCGCTCCGGCCTCCATCACCGAGAACGGGCTTCCCCCGCCCAGGCCGCCAGCGACGGCCGGCACGAGCACCTGACATCCCAGCACCACACACCGGGCTCACGCACGCCCAGCAGCAGCCCCGGCACCCTCCACACACCCGAACCACCCCGAAATCCAGGCCGATCCCCCGCCAGGCGACCGCCCGCGGCCCCGCCCGCGTTCGGACATCACCTCGAACACACCCCACAAACGCCGAGATCCCGCCCCGCCTTTCGGCGGAACGGGATCTCGTGACGTTCCTTGAGAGCTACTCAAGAACTGTCGTTTGTGGACCTGTGGGGATTTGAACCCCAGACCCCCTCGATGCGAACGAGGTGCGCTACCAGACTGCGCCACAGGCCCTTGCGACGTGTGAAACATTAGCATCCCCGCGCGGGTGCTCCAAAATGCGTATCCCGGAGAGTCCGCGCAGGTCACCGATCACTCGTTCGCGGCGCGCGGGCGGTCGTCGCTCTCGTACTGGTCGAAGAGCGGGGTGCGGCCGCGGTCGCGGCCGCGCGGGCGCGGGGTGCTCGGGGTCTTCGGGTCCGGCTTGGGGGGTGCGGGCTGGGCGCGCAGGCGGGGTTCCGTCGGCTCGGCCGTGCTCGAGCGGGTCGCGCTCCAGGCGTCCGGGGTCGCCGGGCCGGTGGCGCGCGGGGCGACCGGGGCCGTCACGTACGTCGGCAGCGGGACCGGGACCGGCTCCCAGCTGTCACCGCGGGCCGGGCCGCGGTCGCGCTCGCGCTGCTGGTCCACCCACTCGGCGTGGTCGGTCTGCTCCACGAGCGCGCGCCGGCCGGCCTCCTGCGGGGAGACCGGTGGCGCGGGGTCCGGTTCCGAGCCCGCGGCGGCCTCGGACTCGCGGCGGCGCGGGGCGCGGTTCTCCCGCAGGTGCCGCGCGGCGGCCTCGGCGCGCCGCCGGTCCATCGTGAACTCGTAGCGGCGCCGCTCCTGGACCCGCAGGTGCACGATGTACGTGCTCAGCAGCAGGGCGGGCACCGCGGGGGCCCACAGGAAGCCCAGCCCGCCGACGGCGGCGACGACCGCTCCCAGGGTGAAGAGCAGGAAGAGGAGCAACGTGGTGCGCCGGCGGCGCGCGAGCACCTGGAGGCGCTGCTCCCGCCGGACCCGTTCGGCCGCGGCTGCTCTGTGCTCCGCCCTGGTCGGGGGCACGACAAAGGCCCGGGCGTCGGCGTCCACGGAATTGACCGTTTCCGTCGCGGCGTCCGGGTCCGCGTGGGGCTGGGGCTCCGCCTCTTCACCACCGCGCTCACGAAGCCCCTTGGCGTAACGGCGCTCCATTCCCGCCCGGCCGGAAAGCAGCCGAATGGCAGTGGAGAAGCGTTCCGTCGGACGGGCTTCGTTCAGCTCGTCCTGCCTCCGGAGCCACATGGGCACCAAGTAGGCGGCCCAGGCCCCGACAATGACTGCGTAGATGAGGCCGCTGCTGCTCACACCCCACACCGTAGAGGGGTGCGGGCGACGGGATCGGCCAATTGGGCCGGTGTGTCGCGCGATCTCGCTGATATCACGGACTTTTTTTGTGATTCTTCGGATCAGGTTATGGACGAATCGGCTGCCGGGCGCCTTAATTCGAACGGATATTCGCTTTTATTGTTTGGGTGGCGGGGACTGCGGCGGGGCCTGCGCGTGGCGCCTCCGGTGCCAGCGCCGCAGCAGCCCCTCCGGCACCTCCTCCACCGTGACCGCGTACACGAGGTGGTCGCGCCAGGCCCCGTCGATGTGGAGGTAGCGCGGCCGCAGCCCCTCCTCGCGCAGGCCCAGCTTCTCCACGACCCGCCGGCTCGGCCGGTTCTCCGGGCGGATGCACACCTCGATCCGGTGCAGCCCCACCTTGCCGAAGCAGTGGTCCACCGCGAGCGCGACCGCCGTCGGCATCACGCCGCGGCCCGCCACGTCGCGGTCCACCCAGTAGCCGACGTGGCCCGCGCACATGGAGCCCCAGGTGATCCCGGCGACCGTCAGCTGGCCCACCAGCCTGCCCTGGTACTCGATGACGAAGGGCAGCATCCGGCCCGCGTTCGCCTCCGCCCGCAGATGGCGCACCATCTGGCGGTACGTCGGCCGCCGGACCACCGGCCCCCACGGCGCGGGCGGCGGAATCGTCGCCTCCCACGGCCGCAGCCATTCGCGGTTGCGCCGGTTGACCTCGCGCCAGGCCTTCTGGTCCCGCAGTTTTATCGGCCGGAGCGTGACATCGCCGTCCGTCAGGACCACCGGCCAGGTGGGGCCGTTCAGCTCGCGCTCCCCGGGGCCCCCGCCGGTCTGGGGTGGTCTCCGCCCCGGATCTGGTCCACGGCGTGCAGCAGGAGGCGGGACAGGACGGCGAGGCCGTCGCGCACCCCGCCCGTCGAGCCCGGCAGGTTGACGATCAGGGTGTGCCCGGCCACGCCCGCCAGGCCCCGGGACAGGGCCGCGGTCGGCACCTTCGCCAGGCCCTCCGCGCGGATGGCCTGCGGGATGCCCGGGATCTCGTAGTCCAGCACCTTCGCGGTGGCGTCGGGGGTCCGGTCGGTCGGCGAGATGCCGGTGCCGCCGGTGGTCAGGATGACGTCGTAGCCGGCGGACACGCCCTCGCGCAGCGCCTGCTCGACGGGATCGCCGTCCGGGACGACCCGCGGGCCGTCCACCGCGAAGCCGAGCTTCTCCAGGGCCTCGGCCAGCAGCGGGCCGCCCTTGTCGGCGTACACGCCCTGCGAGGCCCGGTTCGAGGCGGTGACCACCAATCCGCGCAGCGACGGCGCCGCGGGAGCCCCGGCTGCCGGCGCCGCCGGCTCTGGGTGGCTGTGGCTGTGGACCTCGCCGCCGCGCGGGGCGTTCACGAGCGCGCCCAGTCGCCGGACTTGCCGCCGGTCTTCTCCTCCACCCGCACGTCCGTGATGACCGCGCCCTTGTCGACGGCCTTCACCATGTCGATCACGGTGAGCCCGGCGACCGCGACGGCGGTCAGCGCCTCCATCTCGACGCCCGTACGGTCGGTCGTCTTCACGGTGGCGAGGATCTCCACGGCGTCGTCGGCGACCGACAGGTCGACCTTCACACCGGAGACGGCCAGCGGGTGGCAGAGCGGGATCAGGTCGGGGGTCTTCTTGGCGCCCATGATCCCGGCGATCCGCGCGGTGGCGAGGGCGTCGCCCTTGGGGACACCCTCGCCGCGCAGCAGCTCGATCACCCGGGGGGAGACGAGGACCCGCCCGCTGGCCCGCGCCGTGCGGGTGGTGACGTCCTTCTCGGAGACGTCGACCATCCGGGCCGCGCCGGCCTCGTCGATGTGCGTCAGCCTGCTCTGGGTACTCATTGCTGTGCCGCTCCGCTCTGGGCCCGCGCGGGGCCTGTGTGGTGCGACACACGCTACCCGCACCCGGCGGGTGTCAGCCGAGCAGGACCACTTCCAGCTCGGTCCCCGGTTCCACCGAGGTGACGTCCTCCGGTACGACCATCAGCGAGTCGGCGTGCGCCAGTGCGGCGATCAGGTGCGAGCCCGATCCGCCGACCGGGCTGACCGTGCCGCTCGCCGCGTCGTACTTGCCGCGCAGGAACTGCCGGCGGCCGGCCGGGGAGCCCAGCGCCTTGTCGGCCTTCAGCACCGCGCGGACGCTCGGCCGGCACACCTCGGACTCCGGCAGGCCCATGAGCGCGCGGATCGCGGGACGCACGAACAGCTCGAAGGAGACGTACGAGGACACCGGGTTGCCGGGCAGGGCCAGCAGCGGGGTGTGGTCCGGGCCGATCGTGCCGAAGCCCTGGGGCTTGCCGGGCTGCATGGCGAGCTTGCGGAAGTCGATCCCGCCGCCGCCCCCGACCTCCTCGTCGCCGGTGGAGACGGACGTCAGCGCCTCCTTGACCACGTCGTACGCGCCGACGCTGACCCCGCCGGTGGTGACCAGCAGGTCGGCGCGGATCAGCTGGTCCTCGATGGTGGCGCGCAGGGTGTCGGCGTCGTCCGCGACGGCGCCGACCCGGTAGGCGATGGCCCCGGCGTCCCGCGCGGCCGCGGCCAGCGCGAAGCTGTTGGAGTCGTAGATCGTCCCGGCGGCCAGCGCCTCGCCGGGCTGGACCAGCTCGCTGCCGGTGGACAGGACGACCACGCGCGGCCGCGGCCGCACCCGGACGGTGCCGCGCCCGATGGCGGCCAGCAGGGCGATCTGCGGCGGGCCCAGGACCGTACCGGCGGCCAGGGCCAGGTCGCCGGCCTGTACGTCGCTGCCGCGCGCGCGGACGTGCGCCCGCGCCTCGGCGGCCCGGTGCACCCGCACCTCGCCGGCCGCGCCCTCGGGGGCCGCGCTGGCCGGGGTCATGCCAAAGGCCGCGCCGCCGCCCGTACCGCCGTCGGTCCACTCGACCGGGACGACGGCTTCGGCGCCGGGCGGCAGCGGGGCGCCGGTCATGATGCGGGCGGCCTGGCCGGGGCCCACGGTGGGCAGCTCACCGCTGCCCGCCGCGACGTCCCCGATGACCGTCAGCACCGCGGGGAACTCCTCGCTCGCGCCCTGGACGTCGGCCGTGCGGACGGCGTAGCCGTCCATCGAGCTGTTGTCGAAGGGCGGGAGGGCGACGGGCACGGTGACGTCCTCGACCAGGACACAGCCCTGGGCGTCGAGCAGCTGGAGCTCGATGGGCTCCAGCGGCCGGACGGTGGCGAGGACGTCCGCGAGGTGCTCGTCCACCGACCACAGACGGGGGTGGCCGGTGTCCTGCGGTGCGGAACTGGTCAAGGTCCTACATCTCCTCCGTGACGTAATGGCGAAGCCAGGTGCGGAACTCGGGGCCCAGGTCCTCGCGCTCGCAGGCGAGGCGGACGATGGCCCGCAGGTAGTCGCCGCGGTCCCCGGTGTCGTAGCGCCGACCCCGGAAGACCACGCCGTGCACCGGACCGCCGACGGTCTCGTCGGCGGCCAGCTTCTGCAGGGCGTCGGTGAGCTGGATCTCCCCACCGCGGCCCGGCTCGGTCTCCCGCAGTATGTCGAAGATCGCGGGGTTGAGGACGTAGCGTCCAATAACCGCGTAATTGCTGGGGGCGTCCGCCGCGTCCGGCTTCTCGACGAGGCCGGTGACCCGGACCACGTCCTGCTCGCCGGTGGCCTCGACGGCGGCGCAGCCGTAGAGGTGGACGCTGGCCGGGTCCACCTCCATGAGCGCGATGACGGTGCCGCCGGTGCGGGCGTGGATGTCGGTCATCTGGCGCAACAGCGGGTCGCGGGGGTCGATGAGGTCGTCGCCGAGCAGCACGGCGAAGGGCTCGCGGCCGACGTGCGGCTCGGCGCACAGCACGGCGTGGCCGAGGCCCCGCGGGTCGCCCTGGCGGACGTAGTGCATGGTGGCCAGGTCGCTGGATTCCTGGACCTTCTTCAGCCGGTCGTCGTCGCCCTTGGCGATGAGGGCCGACTCCAGCTCGTAATTCCGGTCGAAGTGGTCTTCCAGGGGCCGCTTGTTACGCCCAGTGATCATGAGCACATCGTCGAGTCCGGCCGCCACGGCCTCCTCGACCACGTACTGGATGGCCGGCTTGTCCACAACCGGGAGCATTTCCTTCGGCGTCGCCTTCGTCGCGGGAAGGAACCTGGTACCGAGGCCCGCAGCCGGAATCACGGCCTTCTTGATCACGGGGTGCAACATAGTCATGCCCGAACGATAGTGGGTCCTGCCGAACACCAGGCCAGATCGCGGTTGATAGCTCCCGTTATGTACCTAATGCCCGAGGATATTGAAACCCACCGTGTCCGAGAACCAGCACGCCGTCCCCTCCGCCAAGGCCCGACTGCGCCGGGAACTGCTCGCCGCCCGCCGCGCCTTGTCCCCCGACACGTGCCGTACGGCGGCCACCGCTCTCGCCGCCAGGGCTTGTGAACTGCCCGAGCTGGCCGGCGCGCGGACGGTGGCGGCGTACGTCTCCGTCGGCACCGAACCCGGCACCCGCGCCCTGCTCGACGCCCTGCGCGCGGCCGGCAAGCGGGTGCTGCTGCCCCTGCTGCTGCCCGACAACGACCTCGACTGGGCCGCGTACGAAGGCCCGGCGGGCCTCGCCGAGGCCGCGCACCCGGGGAGGATGCGGCTGCTGGAGCCGACCGGCCCGGCCCTCGGCCCGGACGCGGTGACGGAGGCGGACGCCGTTCTGCTGCCGGGACTGGCGGTGGACGCGCGCGGAATGCGGCTCGGCCGCGGCGGGGGCTCCTACGACCGGGTCCTGCAGCGGCTGGAGCGCGCCGGGGCGCATCCCGCGCTGGTCGTGCTCCTCTACGACGACGAGGTGGTCGCGCGGGTCCCGGAGGAGCCGCACGACCACCCCGTTCAGGCGGTGGCCACCCCGTCCGGGGTGGTGCGCTTCACTTCTTGAGCCGGCTCCCGGAGCGGCTCGGACCGGCTCCGGGAGCGGCCGTCACGAACCGGCCGGCTTGAGGGTCAGGGTGTCGACCGTGGCCTTGTCGACGGCTTCCTTGCCGAAGGGCCAGTCCAGCAGCTCGCCCTTGGCCCACATCGTCGTCTGGTCCGTGTAGTGGGAGCTGTACGCGTGCCCCGAGGCGCCGGTCAGGTTGATCCAGCGGGACTTGTCGAGTTCGTTGAGGTTGACGACCATCCGCATCGACGGCACCCAGGTGACCCCGTAGCCGCTGGAGGCGTTCCAGCCGGTCGCGTTGACGGTGGCCTCCCCGCCGCCCAGGTTCCACGGGCCGCGGTTGAGGAGCCACTGCATGAAGCCCGGGCCCTCGGTGCCGATCGTCTGGTTCTTCAGCGTCAGCTGGTGCAGCCGGCCCCAGCTCCAGGTGGACTGGTCCTTGCCGAGCTTGGCGGTCAGCTCCCAGCGGGCGTCCTTCATGGCCCGGGCGAAGAGCTCGTCGCGGGTGGTGGTCTCCGGCTGGTTGCGGGCTGCGGGCGACTTCCACCAGCCCGACTTCTCGTCCTTGACCAGGCGGCGGACCACCTCGAACCACCGGTCGCCGCCGTCGGGCTGCGCCGAGTCCGAGCCGCGGCTGCCGCACTCGCGGACCAACTCGGCCAGGTCGTCGGTCGGGCCGTTGCCGGTGCCGCGCACGTTCATGCAGCTGCCCTCGATCCGCAGCTCCTTCGGCATCTTGTCGCCGAAGGACAGCTTGAGGATGTTGCGCCAGACCGCGTTGAAGTAGGCGGCGGCCGCGGAGTCGGGCTCCTGGGTGTAGTTCCAGCCGTCGAGGAGCTTCTGCGCGGAGCGCACGTCCGGGTCCGAGACCTCGATCTTGGCCAGCATCGGGGTCAGCAGCGCGGCGATCTCGCTGCTGTTGTCCATCTGCATGGTGCGCATGTCGTCGGTCGAGATCTTGCCGCTGTCCTTGGTCTTCGCCTCGATGAGGTCGTTGATCCGCTGGCTGCGGGCACCGTAGCCCCAGTCGGTGGTCAGCAGGTGGGGGTACTTGCCCGCGCCGGTCCCGGGCTCCGCGACGGCCTGGTTGGCGGTGACGATGTAGCCGCGGGAGGGGTTGTAGTCCCAGGGCAGCTCGTTCTGCGGGACATAGCCGCCGTTGCCGTCCCTGCCGCCCTTCCAGGCGTACTTGGAGTCCCAGCCGGGCGCGGGCATGCGGCCGTCGCCTTGGCCGCGGACCGGGATGCGGCCGGGGGCCTGGTAGCCGATGTTGCCCTTGTTGTCTGCGTAGATCAGGTTCTGCGAGGGGACCTCGAAGTCGGCGGCCGCCTTGCGGAACTCGTCGAAGGTCTTGGCCTTGTCGAGCTTGAAGACCGCGTCCATGGACTTGCCCGGATCCAGGGCGGTCCAGCGCAGGGCGACGGCGTAGCCGTCGCCGCGGTCCGGGGCCGAGCTGGCGACGGGGGCGCGGTCGCCGACGGCGGCGAGCTCGTCGCTGCGGTCGGAGATCAGCGGGCCGTTGTTGGTGGTGCGGACGGTGATCTTCTTGCTCTTGCTGCCCGCGATCTTGATCTCCTCTTCACGGATGGCGAAGGGGAGCACCCTGTTGTCGTAGACGTAGCCCTCGGGCTTGACCTGCTCCAGGTAGAGGTCGGTGACGTCGGCGCCGAGGTTGGTCATGCCCCAGGCGATGTCGGCGTTGTGGCCGACGACCACGCCGGGCATGCCGGAGAAGGTGTAGCCGGCCACGCCGTACTGGCAGCGGTCCGAGGCGGCGCGGCAGTGCAGGCCCATCTGGTACCAGACCGAGGGCAGCTGCGGGGAGAGGTGCGGGTCGTTCGCGAGGAGCGGCTTGCCCGTGGTCGTGTACTTGCCGGAGACGACCCAGGAGTTCGAGCCGATGCCGCTGCCGTTGGGCCCGAGGATCGCGGGGATCTCGTCCAGGGTCTTGGCGAGGGAGGTCAGCTGGGTGCGCAGGCCCACGGTCGCGCCCTGGGCGCTCGCGTTGTCGGCGAGGCCGGTGACGGTGGGGGTGCCGGGGCCGGTGTTCGCCGACGCCTGGGATCCGACGGCGCTGCCGCTGCCGGTGCCGCCCCCGGTGGAGCCCGAGCCGGTGCCGCCCTGCGGCGTGTACTTGCCGCCGTCGGTCTTGCCGCCCTCGACGACCGGCTTGTTCCGGTCGAAGGGGTACGGCGGGAAGAGCTCGTCGATCTGCGACGGCGAGAGCTTGCCCGACATCAGCGCGCGGTCGATCTCGTCCTGCATGTTGCCGCGCAGGTCCCAGGCCATCGCCTTGAGCCAGGCCACCGAGTCCACCGGCGACCACTGCTCGGGCTGGTAGTCGCCGCTGAGCTTCAGGGCGGCGTGCTCGACGGAGAGGTCCTTGCCGGACTTCCCCTTCAAGTAGGCGTTGACCCCGTCGGCGTAGGCCTGGAGGTACTTCTTCGTCTCGGGCGAGAGCTTCTTGTCGTACTCCTCCTGCGCGACCTGGCGCCAGCCCAGCGTGCGCAGGAACGCGTCGGTCTCGACCTGGCCGGAGCCGAACATCTCCGAGAGCCGCCCGGAGGTCATGTGGCGGCGTACGTCCATCTCCCAGAACCGGTCCTGCGCGTGGACGAAGCCCTGGGCGCGGAAGAGGTCCTCGTCGCTGTCGGCATAGAGCTGGGGGATCCCGTGGGCATCGCGCTTGACGTCGACGGTCCCGGTCAGGCCCGGCACCTGGAGGGAGCCGGTCGTCTGGGGGAAGGAGGCGCGCACGCTGTCCACGCCCCAGTACGCCCCGTAGCCGAGGCCCGCGAAGAGCGCCAGGACCAGCACGAGCACGATCAGACGGGCGCGTCGTCCCTTCTTCTTGACGGGAGGAGCGGTTTCGTTGGCGGGCATCGCTGTCCTTAGAGGGGCAGGGTGGTCCTGGGAGTGCTGGGAGCAACCATAGGCGCAGGACTGCCTTCGTTGATCCGCCAGGGGTCGAGGTCCGAAGGACAGGGGCGAACAGCCGTTTCACAATGTGGTTATCACGTAAAGGGAGCGTCAAATATTAGGTAAGGTAACGAAGTACTTGACGAACTTGTCGCCGGGAGGAACGATCCGCCAGGCGCGTTGAGGAGGGCCGCCCGCTGACCGTCCACACGCTCAATGAGCTTCTGCTGGTCTGCTCGCTCGTGCTGCTCGTCGCCGTCGCGGCGGTACGCATCTCTTCACGCAGCGGCCTCCCCAGCCTGCTCATCTACCTCGGCATAGGCATCGCGATAGGCCAGGACGGCATCGGCAACGTCGTATTCGACAACGCCGAGCTGACGCAGGTCATCGGTTATGCCGCACTCGTCGTCATCCTCGCCGAGGGCGGTCTGGGCACCAAGTGGAAAGAGATCAAGCCCGCCCTGCCGGCGGCGATCGTGCTGTCGCTGGTGGGCGTCGCCGTCAGCGTGGGGGTGACGGCGGCGGGGGCGTACTATCTGGTCGGACTGGAATGGCGTCAGGCCCTGCTGATCGGCGCGGTCGTCTCCTCGACCGACGCGGCGGCCGTCTTCTCCGTCCTGCGCAAGGTCCCGCTCCCCGCCCGGATCACGGGCGTGCTGGAGGCGGAGTCCGGCTTCAACGACGCACCCGTCGTCATCCTCGTCGTCGCCTTCGCGACCGTCGGCCCGGTGGACGACTGGTACGTGCTGCTCGGCAAGATCGCCCTGGAGCTGGCCATCGGTGCCGCGATCGGCCTGACGGTGGGCTTCCTGGGGGGGTACGGCCTGCGGCACGTGGCACTGCCCGCCTCGGGCCTCTACCCGATCGCCGTGATGGCCATCGCCGTCGTGGCGTACGCGGCCGGCGCACTCGCGCACGGCTCCGGCTTCCTCGCCGTGTACCTGGCGGCGTTGCTGCTCGGGAACGCGAAGCTCCCGCACTGGCCGGCCACCCGGGGCTTCGCCGACGGGCTCGGCTGGATCGCCCAGATCGGCATGTTCGTGCTGCTGGGCCTGCTGGTCACCCCGCACGAGCTGGCCCAGGACTTCTGGCCCGCCGTGGTCATCGGGCTGGTGCTCACGATGGTGGCGCGGCCGCTGGAGGTCTTCGTCAGCCTGCTGCCCTTCCGGATCCCGTGGCAGGAGCAGGTCCTGATGTCGTGGGCCGGCCTGCGCGGAGCCGTGCCCATCATCCTGGCGACCATCCCGATGGTGTCCGGGATCGAGGGCAGCGACCGCGTCTTCAACATCGTCTTCGTGCTGGTCGTCGTCTACACCCTGGTGCAGGGGCCGACCCTGCCCTGGCTGGCGCGCAAGCTGAAGCTCGGGGCCTCGTCCGAGGCCGCCTCGGACCTCGGCATCGAGTCGGCGCCGCTGGAGAAGCTGCGCGGGCACCTGCTCTCCTTCTCCATTCCGTCGGCCTCGCGCATGCACGGCGTCGAGGTGAGCGAGCTGCGGCTGCCGCCGGGGGCCTCGGTGACGCTGGTGGTCCGGGATGCGAAGAGCTTCGTACCGGCGCCGTCGACCGTGCTGCGGCACGGAGACGACCTGCTGGTGGTGGCCACGGACCAGGTACGGGACGCGGCCGAGGCGCGGCTGCGGGCGGTGGCCCGGGGCGGCAAGCTGGCGGGGTGGCTGGGGACCGGCGGGAACGGGTCCACGCGGCTCCACAGGTGACGCATTCGGGCAGGGGAAAACCGGACACGAAATGGCCGGGCTGCATTAGAGCGGCGCTCTAATTCGGCATTTTCGGTGGCGTGTGCCCTGATTCGCCCCCCTTTACGGGGGTCTCGAATGCGAAGCTCCCGTTAATCGCAGGTGAAGTCACGGCTTGTCGTCGTAATCACAGGACGTGCTAGCACATCTGCCTGTACGATGAAGGCACACCAGATCGAACCAACTCTGCCTGACGCAGAGCTGGCGCGACCGCAAAGCGGCCGTGGCACCACCCGCAGTGGGCGCCCAGGTATCACTCGGTTCTGCGCAAGAGGACAGCTCTCGGGGCTCCCACATGTACGGGTGCGGTCGCTCACAAGGCGAAGCACCGTCCGCAGACGGGGACGCTCTACCAGGCAGCGGAAAGGCCAGGCCGTGACATCCGCGGTCACGACCGACACGTCCGCCCGCCCCGGCTACGGGCAGCTCCTGCGTACGCCCGACGCCCTCAGCTTCCTGCTCCCCGGCTTCGCCGCCCGGCAGCCCTTCGCGATGCTGACGATCAGCATCGTCCTGCTCGTCCAGCACACCACCGGATCCTTCGGCAGCGCCGGCATCATCGCCGCCGCCACCGGCGTCGCCATGGCGCTCTTCGCCCCGCAGATGGGCAAGCTCGCCGACCGGATCGGCCAGAGCCGCGTCCTGGTGCCGGTCGTCCTCGCGCACGCCGCCGCCGTGAGCGCCCTGACCGCGCTCGCCCTGCTCGGCGCACCGCTGTGGGCGCTCGCGCTCGCCGCGATCCCCGCCGGCGCCTCCGTCCCGCAGGTCGGACCCATGGTCCGGTCCCGCTGGGCCGCCAAGCTGGAGGGCTCCCCGCTGCTGCCGACCGCGGCCGCGTTCGAGTCCGTCACCGACGAGTTCACCTTCGTGGTGGGCCCGGTGCTGGCGACCTTCCTCTGCACCGCGATCCACCCGTCGGCCGGCCTCATCACCGAGGCGACGCTGACGATCGTGGGCGGTCTGCTCTTCGCCGCCCAGCGCGGCACCCAGCCGAAGCCGGTCGCCCGCGCGGCGAACGGCGAGAAGCACCCCTCCGCCCTGTCCTTCCCGGGCCTGCGCGTCCTGATCGTCGCCTTCATCGGCATCGGCGCCGTCTTCGGCGGCATGCAGGTCTCGCTCGCCGCCTTCTCCGAGGAGATCGGCAACCCGGGCGCCAACGGCCTGCTCTACGGCGTCTTCGCGGCCGGCAACATGATCGCCGGCATCGCCATGGGCGCCATCGCCTGGAAGATCGGCCCGCGCCGCCGCCTGATGCTCGGCTACGTCGGCCTCACCGCCGCCGCCTCTGTCCTGTGGGCCGTGCACTCGGCCGTCCTGCTGGGCGCGCTCGGCCTGGTCGTCGGCCTGTGCATCGCCCCGGCGCTGATCACCGGCTACACGATGATCGAGCAGCTGATCCCCGCCGCCTCCCGGACCGAGGCCTTCACCTGGCTCACCGGAGCGGTCGCCTTCGGGCAGGCCGGCGCCGTGACCCTGGCCGGCCGTCTGACGGACGCGCACGGGTCCTCGTACGGCTTCCTGGTGCCCATGGCGGCCACCGCGCTCGCGCTGGTCACCCTGGTGGCCCTGCGGGCGAAGCTGGCGCCGAAGGCCCCGAGCCGGATCGTGAACTCCTCCGCCCCGGCCCCGGCCCCGGCCTCCGCGCCGGTCGCCGCTCCGGCGGCCCCGTCCATCTCCCGTACCCGGGTGAACGAGCGTGGAATGGGTCACCGAGTGCCGGTGACGGTGGACTGATCGGCCGGAATAGGTCACCATGGAGCGTCGTTAGCACTCATTGAGTGAGAGTGCCAGGAGGAAATTCGTGCCGACCTACCAGTACCAGTGCACCGAGTGCGGTGAGGGCCTTGAGGCCGTGCAGAAGTTCACCGATGACGCGCTGACCGTGTGCCCGAGCTGCGACGGACGCCTGAAGAAGGTGTTCTCCGCGGTCGGCATCGTCTTCAAGGGCTCCGGTTTCTACCGGAACGACAGCCGTGGCGCTTCGTCGAGCAGCACCCCTGCCTCGAAGCCGGCTTCGAGCTCGTCGTCGTCCACGACGTCGACCGCCGCTTCGTCCTCCTCGACGTCATCGAGCACGGGCAGCAGCTCCACGTCGGCCGCCTGACCGCTTCCCCCGAGGCCCCGCCCGCCCCCAGACCGGGCAGCGGGGCCTTTGGCATGCCCGGTTAGGGTGGCGGCATGGTGAACGCAGAGATCGGTGTCATCGGCGGCTCGGGCTTCTACTCCTTCCTGGAGGACGTCTCCGAGATCCAGATGGAGACCCCCTACGGGCCCCCGAGCGACTCGCTGTACGTGGGTGAGCTGGCCGGCCGCCAGGTGGCCTTCCTGCCGCGGCACGGGCGCAGCCACACCGTCCCGCCCCACAAGATCAACTACCGGGCCAACCTGTGGGCGCTGCGCTCGGTCGGCGTCCGCCAGGTGCTGGGCCCGTGCGCGGTCGGCGGCCTGCGGGCGGAGTACGGACCGGGCACGCTGCTCGTCCCCGACCAGCTGGTCGACCGTACGAAGTCCCGGGCCCAGACCTTCTTCGACGGGGAGCCGCTGCCGGACGGCAGCGTGCCGAACGTCGTGCACACCACCTTCGCCGACCCGTACTGCCCGGTGGGGCGGTCCGTGGCGCTGGCGGCGGCGCGGGGGCGGGACTGGGAGCCGGTGGACGGCGGCACCATGGTCGTCATAGAGGGGCCGCGGTTCTCGACGCGCGCCGAATCGCGGTGGCATGCGGCGGCGGGCTGGTCGGTCGTCGGCATGACGGGGCACCCGGAGGCCGTCCTCGCGCGTGAGCTGGGGCTCTGCTACACGTCGATGGCGCTGGTCACGGACCTGGACGCGGGCGCCGAGACCGGCGAGGGCGTGTCCCACACGGAGGTCCTGAAGGTGTTCGGCGAGAACGTCGGCCGGCTGCGCGAGGTGCTCTTCGACGCGGTGGCCGCCCTGCCGGCGACGGAGTCCCGCGCCTGCCTGTGCACGCACGCGCACGACGGCTGGGACCTGGGCATCGAGCTGCCTTAGCCCTTGTCGGCGAGGCCGTCACCCCGGCCGGGGGATGCCGTAATGCCCTGCTGAACCGGGCCTCGGGCGAGGACTACGGAACTCTCCTCAACCCCATCGGCGTCTGGTACTCGCGCCGCACCTACGGCGAGGTGCTGGACCCCCGGCAGGCTTACGGGCACCACGCGCGCGTGCTGTTCTCGTACGTCCGCCTGGAACAGCGGGCGGCGAAGTGGAACGCGCTCGACGCCGGGCTCAAGCACCTCGCCGTGATGGCCGCGGCGGCCCGGATCAACTGCTCGTGGTGCATGGACTTCGGCTACTGGGAGGGCCGGGAACTGGGGCTGGCCGCCGAGAAGATCGAGCAGGTGCCGCAGTGACGGGCCGCACGCGAGGCGTTCACCGAGCTGGAGCTGCTGGTCATGGAGTACGCCGAGGCGATGACCGAGACCGAGCCGGCGGTCACGGACGAGCTCGCCGCGCATCTGATCGCGCGGCTCGGCGAGGCGGCGTTCGTCGAACTCACCGCGATGGTCTCCCTGGAGAACCGGCGCTCGCGCGTCAACAGCGCCTTCGGCCTGACCAGCCAGGGCTTCGCGGAGACCGGCGCGAGATCCCGGCTCGCTGACACCTGTGGGTGACGGGATTGTCCACAAGCCTGCGGTCGTCCACAGGGCGGAGCGGGATTCCGCGGCAGGCCGGATCGTGAGAGGTGTCCGGGCGCAGGGTCCGGGCATCGCGACTCACCCGGTTTGGTGGTGGACCTCATGTCCCGTACGTCCGCGTCCCGTCCGTCCGCGTCCCCTTCGGCGCTCTCCTCTCCGTGTCCCCCCGCGCGCCACGTCCCCTCCTTTCCCCCGCTGCGCGTCGGGCGGGGCGGGGGTCGGCTGCGCAGGGCGCTGCGGCGCAGGCGGCGGGCCGCCTCGGCCGGGCTCGCCGTCGTGGCGGCAGCGCTGGCCGTGAGCGGGACGCAGGCGCAGGCCTCCCGGGGCGCCGCGCCGCCGGAGGCGGGGGCGGTCCGCGGCGCGGCGCCGCCCGCGGCGGTGCGGATGGTGTCGGCGCCGGTGCGCATCGCGGACGCGGCGACGGTGCGGCTGCTGCGGCCCGGGGACCGGGTCGATGTGGTCGCGGCGGAGCGGGCCGGGGAGCCCCGGGTGGTGGCCGCGGGGGCCCGGGTCGCCCAAGTGCCCGCCGCCGAGCAGGATGTGGGGGACGGCGGGGCGCTGGTGGTGCTGTCCGTGCCCCGGGAGACCGCGCGGGCGCTGGTGGGAACCGGTACGACGGCCCGACTGGCGGTGACGCTGTGTTGATTCGCACACGCGAGCAGTCAAATCGCCTCACGGTGGGGGCCGATTGGACACGCCGGGCCCGGACTGCCGTAGCTTTCGGAACCGTTGGCTCCGTGTTCTGCACATGCGAAGAAGGGCTCAGTGGTGAGCGAGAAGAAGGACAGCGTCCTGGCGGGCTTCAAGGCCTTCCTGATGCGCGGCAATGTGGTCGACCTCGCGGTCGCCGTCGTCATCGGCGCCGCGTTCACGAACATTGTGAACTCGATCGTCAAGGGCATCATCAGCCCGGTGATCGGCGCCATCGGCACGAAGAACCTGGATGTCTACAAGTCCTGCATCAAGGACCCCTGCGGCCTCGGCCCGGACGGTCAGCCGACGGGCGTGGAGATCCTCTGGGGTTCGGTCCTCAACGCCGCGCTGACCTTCCTGATCACCGCGGCGGTCGTGTACTTCCTGATGGTGCTGCCGATGGCGAAGTACCTCGCCAGGATGGAGGACCGCCGCAAGGCCAGGGAGGGTGTCCAGGAGACCATGGAGATCACCGAGCTCGAGGTGCTCAAGGAGATCCGCGACCACCTGGTCGCGCAGCGGACCGCGGGCGGCACCGTCGGGGGGCCCGCTCCGCGCGACGCTTTCTAGAGGGCCTCGGCGCCGCGGCAGGGCCGGCGGCGCCTGCCGCTCAGATGTGGTGCGGGGGCTTCTCGTCGAGGAAGCGGGCCAGGTCGGCCGCGCTTCCGCCGGCGGGCGGCCGCTCGCCCCAGCCGCGGTCGGTGTCGTCCGAGGACTGCCGGTCCAGCGGGTCGTCGAAGACCAGCCTGGGCTTGGGCTTCGGCTGGGGCTGGGGCTTCGCGGCAGGCTCGGGCTGCGGGTCGGAGGCGGGGGCGGTGCTCATGCCTCCAGGGTACGGCCGCAGCCGGCCCGGACCCCGCTCAGCTGGGGGCCTCGGCGCCCTTGCGGGCGTAGAACCACCAGCACACCGCCAGGCAGGTGGCATAGAAGCCGATGAACATCCACAGCGCGTGGGTGACGGCCATGGCCGCGAACATCGCGGGGATGAAGAAGAAGCCGTAGGCGGCGATGGCGGAGGAGAAGCCGGTGACGGCGCCCGCCTCCATCTCCGACTGCTTCATCGCGGCGGCCTGCGCCTCGGGGCCCAGGCCCTGGGCCTCCCGCATGTGCTGGTTCCGGAAGATCACCGGGATCTGCCGGAAGGTCGAGCCGTTGCCGAGGCCGGAGAAGGCGAAGGCCACCAGGAAGCCGGTGAAGAAGGTCCAGAAGCTGCCCTGGTCGCCCTTGTGCGGCAGCGCGAAGATCACCACGACCAGGGCCGCGGCCATCCCGACGAACGACAGCAGGGTGACCCTCGCGCCGCCGATCCTGTCGGAGAGCCAGCCGCCGCCCCAGCGCATGATCGCGCCGATGAAGGGGCCGATGAAGGCATAGGTGGTGGCCTGGTAGCCCTGCACCTCGAAGTTGTTCTTGATCAGCAGGGGCAGGCCCGCGGCGAACCCGATGAAGGACCCGAAGGTGCCGACGTAGAGCCAGGTCATCAGCCAGTTGTGCTTGCGCTTGAAGATGATCTTCTGCTGGCTGAAGGGGGCCGCGGCCACCTTGAGGTCGTTCATCAGGAACCAGGCGAGCAACGACATGATCACCAGCAGCGGCACCCAGAGGAATGCGCCGTTCTGGAGCCAGATGTCGGTGTTCTTCTTCGCGTCGTGCTGGGGACCGCCCGCCGGGGCGCCCAGGACGGCCGCGGTGACCACCAGCGGGGCGACCAGCTGGACCACGCTCACGCCGAGGTTGCCGAGCCCGCCGTTGAGGCCGTTGGCGCTGCCCTTCTCCCGCTTGGGGAAGAAGAAGCCGATGTTGGCCATCGAGGAGGCGAAGTTCGCGCCGCCGATCCCGCAGACGGCCGCGATCAGCGCCAGCTCCCAGTACGGGGTGCCGGTGTCCTGGAGCGCGAAGCCCAGCCAGAGCATGGGGACGACCAGGATGACCGTGCTGAAGGCGGTGAACTTGCGCTCGCCGAAGTTCGGTCCGATGAAGGTGTACAGGATCCGGAAGGTGCCGCCGGTGATGCCGGGGACGGCGGTCAGCCAGAACAGCTGCGACTTGGAGAAGCCGAATCCGACGTCGTTCAGCTTGACCACGGTGACCGACCACACCTGCCAGACCACGAAGCCGAGCATCAGCGCGGGGATCGAGATCCAGAGGTTGCGCTGGGCGACCTTGCGGCCGGTGGACTGCCAGAAGCCGTCGTCCTCGGGCCGCCAGTCGCCGATGGTGGCGCCGGGCTTGTAGGTCTCCGCCCGGTGCGAGCGCACCGGGGATTCGCTGTTCGTGCGGAGGGACATGGTCATCGGTCCTTCGGGTCGAGGAGCCACAGCACGATCACGACGAGGAAGGACAGGATCAGGAATCCCGCACCCCACCAGGCCGTGCCGGTGTTGCCCTTCATCCACTCGTTGACGGTCACGGTCAGCGCCCAGAGCTGTCCGATGACCACGGTGAGGGCCAGGGCCAGACGGGCGTTGAGCTTCGAGGACCGCTCCGGCTCCTGTTCGGTGCCGGCGCCCGGCCCGGGGCCCGTGTGCCGGATCCGCGGGTCTCCGTAGCCGCTGGTGGAGCGGATCTGCGGATACCGCTCGCGCACCGGCCGGTTCAGCCGGGGCTCGGCACTCCCCGGGTGGTAGTCGGGGCGCGGAGGCAGCTGTGCGTCGCTCACGTCCGCCCGCTTTCGTTCGCGAGGGCACGATTCGCTCCGGGGCAGCCCAGTTGGCGGGTCGTCTCGGGGCGGGAATCGCCGAACTGCCGGCACAGGGCGTCCTTGGCCGGCTCTCCCGACCGGGCGGTGGCGATGGCCCAGACACTGCCGTCGGCCTGCTCGGTCAGGAAGACCATGGGGAGTGGGCGGGGTGGCGGGCCCGCGCTCACCTCGCCGGTGCGGACGTCGAAGACGCCCTCGTGGCAGGGGCAGTACAGCTCCCCGTCGAGGCCACGGTCCTCGCGCCAGAGCACGCCGCAGGCCAGGTGGGTGCAGACGGCGGAGTAGCCGACGAGGGTCCCGTCGGCCAGCCGTACGGCCAGGGCCCGGTCCTCGTCGCCGGGGAAGCCGAAGGCCACGGACTGGCCCGGCGCCAGCTGGTCGGCGACCTTCTTGGGCTGGGGCAGGGTTTCGCTGTCGCCGTGCCGGTGCAGGATGCCGGCGGCGACGCCGACCCCGCCGATGGCCAGGCCGCCGGAGACGGTGGCGACGATCCGCAGGTAGTCGCGGCGGGTGGTGAGGGAGTCGGCGCTGATCCGGTCGCGCAGCCGGTCGGCGGCCTCGCCCTCGCCCGGTGCGGGAGCGGGCTGTTCGGTCACGCTCATCAGACGTCGACTCCGTTCACCTCGACGATGGGAAGACCGCCCGGGACGGGCCACTGGACCTTGTCGGCGGGGACGACCATCGCCACGCCGGTGGAGACGACGACGTCGCCGAAGACGAAGGAGTCGGCGACCTGGACGCCGGGGCGCTCGGCCTGGAGCTCTTCGAGGGTTCCGTAGAAGAGGGCGCCGGTGGGGCAGACGGTGGCGCACATGGGGGCCAGGCCGTAGGCGGTGCGGTCGTAGCAGAGGTTGCACTTCATCTGCAGTTTCGCCTGGAGGTCGATCTTCGGGACGCCGAAGGGACAGGCGTTGACGCAGTTGGCGCAGCCGATGCAGCGGGTGGTGTCGGCCTGTTGGACGACGCCGTCGGCGGTCACCAGGATCGCGTCGGCGGGACAGACCTCGGCGCACGGCGCGACCGGGTCCTCACAGTGCATGCAGACGGTCGGAAGGGAGGCGACGGACATGCCGGGGTCGGTGTAGTCCAGGTGGATCATCGACTTGCCGCGGTGGGAGTCGCATTCGCGGCAGGCGGAGACACAGGCCTGGCAGCCGATGCAGCGACCCGGGTCGATGAAGATGGTGCGGCCCATCATGGCGGGTCAGCTCCTCTCCGCCGTGCCACGGCCCTGCGGGGACGTGGGGGGCAGGGGGTCGGTGCGGGAGACCTGGGTCTCCGGGTAGGCCTCGCGGCCCGGGGCGGTGGGCGGCGCGGGGACCTCGTCGATCCGTTCGGCGGCCTCGATCCGGGCGGCGCAGACCTTGTACTCGGGGATCTTCGAGCGGGGGTCGAGGGCGTCGATGGTCAGGGCGTTCGCGGCCGTCGGTACGGGCCAGTGGTACGGGATGAAGACGGTGTCGGGGCGGATCGCCTCGGTGACCAGGGCCGGGAAGACCTCGCTGCCGCGGCGGGTGACGACCCGGACCGGGTCTCCGTTGCGGAAGCCGTGCGAGGGGTGGACCTCCACCCAGGGACGCGGGGTCTGTTCGACGAGGGCGCCCAGGCGGCGGGTCTGGTTGCCGGAGAGGAAGTGCGCGACGGTGCGTCCGGTGGTGAGGGAGAGGGGGTATTCCTCGGTGTAGGGGTCCATGGGCGGATGCCATTCCACGACCTGCATGTGGATCTTTCCGTCGGGGTGGTAGGTCCGGCCGTCCTCGAACAGCCGGGGGGTGCCCGGGTGCTCGGTGGAGGGGCAGGGCCAGGCGATCCCGCCGGTCTCCTCCAGCCGGTCGTAGGTGATGCCGTAGTAGTCGTTGACGGTGCCGGCGGAGGCGACGCGCAGCTCCTCGAACACCTCGCGGGAGCCGGGGAAGTCGAAGTGGTGCCCGGCGCCGAGTCGCTTGGCCAGCTCGCAGAGGACCCAGGTGTCGGTGCGCACGCCCGCGGGGGGCTCCTGGGCCTTGTTGTGCTTGACGACGCGGGCCTCGGCGTTGGCCATCACGCCCTCGTCCTCGGCCCAGGTCGTGACGGGGAAGACGACGTGGGCGTTGGCCGCGGTCTCGGAGAGGAAGAAGTCGAACTGGGCGTGGAACTCGGCGGTGTCGTAGCCGTCCTTGACCACCGCGTAGTTGGGCAGGGAGACGAAGGGGTTGTTGCAGATGCCGATGAGGCCGCGGATCTCCCCGCGCTGCATCTGCCAGACCATCTCCATCATGGAGGTGCCGGCGCCGGGGAGTTCGGACTCCTCGATGCCCCAGATCCGGCAGATCTGGGCCCGGTGCTCCGGGTTGGTGATGGAGCGGCCGCCGGGGAGGAGGTCGGACTTCTGGCCGTGTTCGCGGCCGCCCTGGCCGTTGCCCTGGCCGGTGAGGGTGCCGTAGCCGGCGCCGGGCTTGCCGATGTTGCCGGTGGCCGCGCACAGGTTGATGACGGTGAGGCAGTTCTCGACGCCCTGGGAGTGGTGCTCGATGCCGCGGGCGTGCCAGGCCATGGCCTTGTCGGCCGCGGCGAAGACCCGGGCGACCTGGACGATCTGCTCGGCCGGGATCCCGCAGATCTCGGCGGCGCGGGCGGGCGGGTAGGCGGCGACGGTCTGCTTGACCTCCTCCCAGCCGGTGGCGTGGGCGGCGAGGTAGGCCTCGTCGGTGAGGCCTTCGGCGACGACCACGTGCAGGACCGCGTTGAAGAAGGCGGCGTCGGTGCCGGGCTTGAGGGCGACGTGGATGTCGGCGGTGCGCGCGACGGCCGTCTCGCGCGGGTCGACGACGATCAGCGTGGCGCCCCGGTCCCGGGCGCCCCACAGGTACTGGGTCATGACGGGGAAGCACTCCCCCACGTTCGACCCGGCGATGAGCAGGCAGTCGGTGAGGAGGATGTCGGAGAAGGGGTTGCCGGCCCGGTCGATGCCGAAGGCGAGCTTGTTGGCGCCCGCGGCGCTGACCATGCACAGGCGGCCGTTGTAGTCGACGTGCTTGGTCTTCAGCGCGACGCGGCCGAACTTGCCGACCAGGTAGGTCTTCTCGGAGAACAGGCTGGCGCCGCCGAGCAGCCCGAAGGCGTCGTTCCCGTAGGCGGCCTGGATGCGCTTGATCTCGGAGACGGTGAAGTCGAGGGCCTCCTCCCAGGAGGCCTCCTTGAACTCTTCGTCCCGCGAGCGGCGCATCAGCGGGGCGGTCAGCCGGTCGGGGTGGTTGACCTGCTGGTATGCGTTGATGCCCTTGGGGCACAGCCGCATCCGGTTGATGTCGTGGTTGCGGGGCTCGACGCCGAAGACCTTGCCGCCCCGGTCCACGCGCAGGTACATCCCGCACTGCACGCCGCAGAAGCAGCAGTGGGTGGGGACGAGGGTCTCGCCGTTCTGGTCGGCGTGCCACTGGTCGGCGGGGATGCCGCCCGCGTCGCGGAAGTTGCGGGCGCCGGGCGGGGCGATGGAGGGGTCGATGGAGAGGGGCACGGGCCGGGACGCGGCCTTGGCGGGGTCGGTCGCGGTCACTTGAAGCCTTTCTTCACCTGCGAGAGGTAGGCGTTGCCGCGCAGCACCCGCTTGCAGCGCGGGCAGTATTCGACGAAGGCGTTGAAGTCGAGCTTGAGGTCCTGCATGGTGCCGCGCAGGTTCTCGACGTACGGGGTGGTGTCGATGGGCTCCCCGCAGCGCTTGCAGGCGAAGACCTGCTCGTCCTGGCGGGCCGTGTACTTGAACAGCTGCATGCCGACGGCGGCCGGGCGCTGCACGATGTGGAAGAACTTGCCGAACGGGATGTAGATGAGGGTGAACACCACCGACACCATGTGCAGGATCGCGAGGAACTCGTAGCCGCCGCCGTGCAGGAAGATCGACGAGAAGGTGAGCAGCAGCCCGGTCACGGAGATCACGATCAGGCAGATCAGCGGCAGCAGGTCGTAGGCGAAGCGCTGGCCGGTGATGGCGCCGCGGTCCTTCATCCGGCGCCACAGGAAGTACGAGGCGCCGGGGATGACGAGGACGGCGGCGATGTCCAGGCCGTGGAACATCAGCCAGCCCACGAGGTTCAGCGAGTCGAAGCCGAGGATCTTGAAGCCCCAGAGCCGCATCTCGTAGCCGGGGCCGGAGCCGCTGTCCGCGGTGAAGGTGAACCAGCCCCAGGTGAGCGGGAAGGTGATCGCGGCGGCCAGCAGACAGCCCCAGAAGATCAGCTGGTGGGCGGCCCAGCGGGAGCGCGAGCGGGCGCCGAGGAACTTCTGGAAGCCGAGGTAGGTGGCGATCATCTTCGGCAGGGCGGTGGGCGCTTTCTTGAAGTTGTCGGCCGAGAAGAAGCTGCCGAAGCCCTTCTTGAAGAGGCGGCGGGCGCCGGGCGCGGAAACCCAGACCGTGTACCGGTAAGCCACCCCGAAGGCCAGGAAGACGGTGGCGACGGCGTACGGCAGGAGCGCCGAGTCGAAGTCGCGCAGCAGCCGGCTGCCCAGCACGATCGCGGCGATGAGCAGCAGTGATACGAGGGTGCCGGCCAGGGTCGCCCGTGCGGTCACGGACCGACGGTGCTCCGGCGCGGGCGGCGTCGGTGCCGGTGGGCTCCCGGTGGCGGCGGCTTCGGCGGCGTCGGCGGGAGCCCCCGGCGCGCCAGGGGTCGAGGGCGACGAGGTGAGGGCTTCTGAGGGCTCGGGCACAGAACCACGTAGGCGGTCTGTACCGATTCAGCCCGTTATAGAGGAACTATGATTCGGCCGAACGGGTTCACACCGCCGTCAGGCCCTGCGCCGCGAAGACCGCCCTGGCCTCGGCCACCTGTTCCACGGTGGGGGACGGAGTGTCGTGCAGGGTGAACGGCATGCCCAGGGCGTCCCACTTGCCCTCCCCCAGCGTGTGGAAGGGCAGGACGTCGACGCGCGAGACGTTGCCGAGGGCCCCCGCGAACGCGGCCACACCCTCGACGTTCTCCCGGGCGTCGGTCAGCCCCGGCACCAGCACGAAGCGCAGGTGCACCGCCTTGCCGAGGCCGGCGAGGCGCCGGGCGAACTCCAGCGTCGGTTCCAGCGGGCGGCCCGTCACCTTCCGGTACGTCTCCCGGTCCCAGGACCGAGGACGTGATCAGAATGGGCGTGAGGAGCTGGACCACCGAGACGCCCAGGTTGCCCAGGCCGCCGTTGATGCCGGTCGCGTTCTCTCCCGCTTCGGGTAGAAGAAGCCGATGTTGGCCAGCGAGGAGGAGAAGTTCGCGCCGCCGATGCCGCACAGCGCGGCGATCGCGATCATCGTGCCGTACGGGGTGTCCGGGTTCTGCACCGCGAAGCCGAGCCACAGCAGCGGCACGATCAGCACGACGGTGGAGATCGCCGTGAAGCGGCGCTGGCCGATCATCGGGCCGAGGAAGGTGTAGAAGATCCGGGCCGTGCCGCCGGCGATGCCGGGGACCGCCGTCAGCCAGAAGAGCTGGGACTGGCTGAAGCCGAAGCCGACGTCCTTCAGGCTGGTCGCGGTGATGCTCCACACCTGCCAGACCACGAAGGCCACCAGCAGGGCCGGCACCGCGATCCACAGGTTCCGGGTCGCGACCCGCTTCCCGGTGGACCGCCAGGAGGACGGGTCCTCCGGCGTCCAGTCCGTGATGGTACGGCCCGGGCGGTACTGCGCCGGATCGGCGAGCACCCCCACCCCTGGTGACGCTTGCTGCTTGGCGGAACTCATGGCGTGGTCCTGAACGTTGAGAAGGGTCCTGATCTACCCGGACTCCGTCTCCGGGACCACCCGGCGGCAGGGGCGAACGTCGCGTGGGCGACAGGACAAGGTCCTGTCGCCCACGCGACGTTCGGCGGGATCCGGAGCCGCCGGCCGACCAAATCGCACGGGGCCCGGCTGGTGCCGGAGCGCTACGAGGCCTCCGCGCGGGACAGCCGGACACCGCGGGCAGCGCGTCCGGCCCGCTGGAGCGGGCATCCTCTGGTCTGCTTTCCGGTATGGCCTACTCCCCCATGACCGCCCGCAGCCGCGAAGAGCACCACCGGGCGGCCACCCCGCTGGAGCTGTTCTTCGACCTCTGCTTCGTCGTCGCGATCGCGCAGGCCGGCGCCCGGCTGGTGCACGCGCTGGCGGAGGGCCATCCCGGCACGGGGGTGATCGGCTACTTCCTCGTCTTCTTCGGCGTGTGGTGGGCGTGGATGAACTTCACGTGGTTCGCCTCCGCCTACGACGTCGACGACGTGCCGTACCGGATCGCGACCCTCGTCGAGATCGCCGGTGTGCTCGTCTACGCGGCCGGGGTGGGCCGGGCCTTCGACGAGAACGACTGGACGGTCGCCGTCATCGGCTACGTCATCATGCGCGTCGCCCAGACGGCACAGTGGCTGCGGGCCGCCGCCGGGGAGAGCGGGCCGGCCCGCGCGGCGGCGCTGAAGTACGCGGCCGGGCTCGTGATCTGCCAGGCCGGGTGGGTGGCGCTGCTGTTCGCCCCGGAGGACTCCAGGCGCTGGCTGTTCCTGGTGATGGTCGCGGCCGAGCTGATGGTCCCGGTGGTCGCCGAGCGGCACCACCAGACGCCCTGGCACGCCCACCACATCGTGGAGCGGTACGGGCTGTTCACCATCATCGTGCTGGGCGAGACGATCGCGGCGGCCACGGTGGCGGTCAAGTCGGCGGTCGACGAGCACGAGGCGCTGGGCGAGCTGCTGCCCATCGCCGGCGGCGGGCTGCTGATCGTCTTCTCGGCCTGGTGGATCTACTTCGCGGTGCCGATGCACGAACGGCTGAACACCAACCGGGAGGCCATCCCCTGGGGTTACGGCCACCTGGTGATCTTCGCTTCGGGCGCGGCGATCGGAGCGGGCATCGAGGTCGCAGTCGAGCACGCGGTCGGCCTGGGGGTCCCCCCGGACGGAGTCCCGGGGAACATCTCCCAGCTCGCCGCCAACGCCGCCGTGACCGTCCCGTCCGCGGTCTTCCTCATGACGGTATGGTTCCTGCACTCCCGCCACTTCAAGCGCGGCCTGGCGCAGCAGCTGACCCTCCCGCTCTGCGCCCTCGCCCTCCTGGCCTGCACCTGGACGGGCACGTACGCCGTCCTGTACGCAGGCCTCGTCACGGCGGCCACGGTAGCCATCGGCCTGACCCTGACCACCCGCTCCAGCACCCATCCCAGCCCCGCCGGCAGCCCATCCAGCCCCGCCGGCGTTTGAGGCGCGGGGCCCGGGGCGGAGCTCCGGCAACGGCGCCGCGCCGAACCGTCACCCCCGGCCCCCCGCCCCCGTTCTCCAGCGCAGAACTCCCCCAGCGAAGGAAAGGCACGGCCATGACACTCCCCGCACCCCGCCACGGCAGCGGACCCGCCCCCGGAGGGGTACTGGCCGAGCCGGGCTTCTGGCAGGCGCCCCCCGCCCACCGCCTGGAGGCGTTCGCCCGCCTCCGGGCCCTCGAATCCCCCGTGTTCGTCCCCGAAGGCACCGGCACCGGCCACTGGGCCCTCGTACGCCACGCCCAGGTCCAGGAGGCGAGCCGCCTCCCCAAGGTCTTCGCGAGCGCCCCCGGCGTGACCACCCCCGAGCCGCCCCGCTGGGTCCGCGCGCTGTTCGGGGACTCGATGGTCAACCTGGACGGCCCCGACCACGCCCAACTCCGCAAGATCGTGCAGCGGGCCTTCACGCCCCGCCTGCTGGCAGCCGCCGAGGAGGACATCCACACCGTCGCCGCCCGCATCGTCGACGACGTACTGGCCGAACACCCAGACGAGTTCGTGTCGGCGGTGGCCTCCCGGCTGCCCCTGGAGGTCATCTGCAACATGATGGGCATCCCGGTGCACTACCGCGCCGAGATCGCCGACCGCGTCAACCACGCCTCCGAGAACATCGGCGTGGAGCGCGGCCTGGCCGCCCGGCTGCGGATGCCCGGACGCGGCCTGCGGGCCCTCGCCCGTATGCAGCGGATGGTGGCCGGCATCGGGCGGGAGCGGCGCAAGAACCCCACCGACGACCTGATCTCGGCGCTGGTCTGCGCGAACGTGGACGGCCAGGCCCTCGGGGCCCGCCAACTCGGCGCGTTCTTCTCGCTCCTGATGGTCGCCGGGGTGGAAACCACCCGCAACGCGATCACGCACGGGTTGACCCTGCTCACCGACAACCCCGACCAGCGCGACCTGCTGCTCTCGGACTTCGAGAAGTACGCGGACGGCGCGGTGGACGAGATGATCCGCCACTCGACGCCGATCATCCAGTTCCGCCGGACGGTGGCCGCCGAACACACCCTGGACGGGCACCTGTTCCACCCGGGCGACAAGGTGGTCCTGTACTACGCCTCCGCCAACCGCGACGAGGCGGTCTTCCCGGACCCCGACGCCTTCGACATCACCCGCTCGCCCAATCCGCACCTGGGGTTCGGCGGCGGCGGCCCGCACTTCTGCCTGGGCGCGCACCTGGCCCGGGTGGAGATGAAGGCCCTGTTCCGGGAGCTGCTGACCCGCCCGGTCGGACTGCGCGCGGTGGGCCTGCCCGATCTGGCGGGGTCGAACTTCGACAACCGGGTCCGCTCGCTGAAGTTCGCGTTCGAACGGCCCTGAGGAACGGACCCGGCCACCGGGCAGGCTGGGAGCCCGGCGGCCGGAGCAGTGCGTCGCCACGCCACTGCGGCGGCACTGCGGCGGCTGCGGCGGCGGCTACTGCTACTGCGGCTACTGCGGCTACTGCAGGGCCTGCACCGCGAGGACGCAGTGGGCGCTGCTGGTGAGCACCTCTTCGTCGCCCGCGAACGCCTGGAGGACCTCCGCGGTCACCGGCTTGCCCGGAACCGCCTCCGGCCAGGCGCGCGTGGCGAAGAGGAAGTACGCCTGTCCGCTCTCAAGGGCGGCGGCGACCCACTCCTTGGGGGCCGTGCACGTGGCGTTCAGCCCGGGCATGCTCAGCGTGACCTGGTCGCCCGCCATGAGCACGATCTGCACCGCGAAGGTGCGCGGGCTGCGGGTGCCGTCCATGACCACGTCGCCGATGGGCAGGCCGATCTCCTCCAGCAGCCCGCGGGCCGCCGCCTCGCCGGCCTCCCGGCCCTGCGGGCCGTCCCCGAGGGTGTAGGCGAGGAGGTACGGGATGTCGTGGGCCTCGGAGGGGTCTCCGATCCAGGCGAGGACCGAAAGGGTGCCGAGGTGCGACCGGTCGATTTCGGCTTGGGTAGAAGTCATGCGCCGCACCCTAGTGGCCTCTCCCCCGGCCCTTTCACGGCCTTTCACCCGGGCGGGCTAGACGGCCCAGAATCCCCCTCCGGAATTCGCCTGGATGTTCGCGTCCTGGTACTGGAGCCGTTCAATGCGCGCGTTTTCGGGGACTTCGAACACCACCCATCCTTCGGCCCGCTCACCGACCGCGAGGGAATCGAAGACGAGCGGTTTGCCGGTCGTCAGTTCACCGGTCGGCACCACCGGATGGCGCTGCCCCGCGCTGTCGTGCGCCCACATGCGTCCGAGCGCCCCGTACGAGGCCCCGCCCACGTTGACGAAGGACATCGAGGCGGCCACCCAGCGCTTGCCGGCCGCGGGGGCGTAGTTCTTCTCGATACTGACGGCGGGGTCCACGTACGCGTTCAGCACCACCTGGAGGTGGTGGCCGGCCTGCTGCCCGTGCACCCGTACGGGATCACCCACACGAGCGTCCTTCGCCCCGGTCCGGGCGGGGGGCTCCTCGGCGCCCGGCGCCCCGTCGTCCACCGGGACGGCGGGCGCCGCGGCGGGGGCGAGCGCGGCTCCCTCGGGGGCGCTCTGACAGGCCGTGGCGCCGAACAGGAGCAGGGGGAGTACGGCGGCGGCGAGGACGGGGGCGTGGCGGCGGGCGGCGGACTGACGCATTCAGGATCCCTTCGGGGATGTATTCCGGTCAGTCTCACGCGCCCGAGCGGGCAATTGCACTCACCGACACGAGTGCACCCAGGGGGTGTGTGCGGCCGGTTGCGGCCAACTGCCAGCACAATGCGTTCCGGCGGTTTCCCGCCACCCTCGTCCACCTGGAGGAACAATGCGTATTCACGCGACCCGCATGGCCCTGGCAGCGCTCTCGGCAGTGGCCGCAACGGCGGTATTCACGGCCCCCGCCACCGCCACCTCTTTCGACCAGGGAATTTCCGTACAGCCATACGCTCACATTTCCGAGGACGGCACGATCACTCTTTCCGGGACGTACCACTGCACCGTCCCGTCACCCATGGGGGCGAGGCTCCAGATCTCGGCGGGCGTGGTCCAGGACGGCACCCGGCTCGGCGTGGGCGGCGGCGAGGCGCACTGCGACGGCGCGGAGCACGAGTGGCAGGCCAGCGGCTCGCTCCGGCTCACCCAGGGCATCCACCCGGGGCCGGCCCTGGCCGAGGCCCAGCTCAACGAGGTCCACTTCTCGGGCCTGATGCCGCGCTCCATCGAGACGGTCGCGGAGGACCGGCAGGAGATCCGGGTCATCGGCCACCAGTAGGCCCGCCCGGCACGCCCGCCCGGCCCGTCCCTCCTACGGGCCTACGGGCCTCAGGGCCTGCGGGTCCCGGCGCCCCGGCGCCCCGTCCGGTAGCCGCCGCTACCGGCACTCGGGCGCGACGCCCGTCATTGACATGAACGCCACCGAATGGCATCCGGGGACCGCATGCGGGCGGCCCGTCGTCCAGTCGACGACCGTCGGCACTCCGGCAGCCAGCAGGAGCAGGGCCAGGACGCCCGTCACGGCGCCCCACCTCAGCCTGCGCACAGCACGTTCCATTCCATGGTCCGCATCATCACCCCGTCCCCGGCGCCCCACAACTCGGCGTGACCGCCGGGTCACTCCGTGCTCCGGGGGTTGCCCGTGGCGTCGAACTCGCACCACACCGCCTTGCCGTCGCCCCGGGACTCCACACCCCAGTGCGAGGCCAGCGCGTCCACCAGGAGCAGCCCGCGCCCGGTGGTGGCCGCTTCGCCCGGCGTGCGCCGCCGCGGCCAGACGCTGGAGCGGTCCTTGACCCACAGCCGGATCCGCCGCACCGGCTCCGGCAGCACCTCCATGGTCAGCACCGCCCCGCCGTCGGTGTGCAGCAGGGCGTTGACCAGCAGTTCCCCGGCCGCCAGCTCCACGTCGTCGGCGAGTTCCGGCATCCCCCAGTCGCGCAGGGCCTGGCGCAGGGCGTAGCGGGCCTCCGAGAGGCCCTCGGGGTCGGCCTGGTGGACGTACTGGTGGATGCGCGGCGCCCGATGGGTGCCCGGGTCGGGGGCCCGGCGCAGTACGAGCAGGGCCACGTCGTCCCCGGAGCCCCAGCGCTCCCAGAGCCGGTCCAGGAGGTGGTCGGCGAGCGCCCCGGCTCCCTGCGGGCCGCTGCTCACCGCGTGGGAGAGGGCCTCCATGCCCTGGGTGATGGCCGTCCCCGGCTCCTCCACCAGGCCGTCCGTGCACAGCACCAGCGTCTCCCCGGGGACCAGGTCGAGACGGGTCTCGGGGAAGTCCTCCTGCTCGAAGACGGAGGCCAGCCCCAGCGGCAGCCCGCCGCGCACGTTGGGCCAGCCCGTACGCCCGTCCGTGTGCCGGATCAGCGGTCCGAGGTGGCCCGCGCGGACCGCCCGTACGCCTCCGGTCTCCAGGTCCACCTGCGCATACATGCAGGTCGCGAAGCGCTCGGTGTCCAGCTCGGCGAGGAAGCGCGAGGCGCGTGCCAGCACGGTGGAGGGCGGATGGCCCTCGCCCGCGTACGCCCGCAGCGCGATCCTCAGCTGGCCCATGATGGCCGCCGCGTGCGTGTCGTGGCCCTGTACGTCGCCCACCACGATGCCGACGCGGTCGCGGGGCAGCGCGATCACGTCGTACCAGTCCCCGCCGACCTCCCGCCCGCTCCAGGCGGAGTGGTAGCGGACCGCGATCTCCCCGCCCGTGATCTCGGGGATCCGGCGGGGCAGCATGGCGGCCTGGAGGCCCGTGGCGAACTCGCGCTCCTGGTCGAAGAGGAGCGCCCGCTGGAGGGACTGGGCCACGATGCCCGCGAGGCCCAGGCAGAGGTTCTTCTCCTCCGGGCTGAACTCGGTGCGGTGCCGGTAGAAGAGCACGAGCCCGCCGATGGCCTTGGCCTGCGCGATCAGCGGCAGATAGGCGGCCGCGTCGTACTGGATCCGGCTCAGGTAGTCGCTGAGCAGCGGGAACTCCTCGCCGAGCGCCCTGAGCGAGGTGACGAAACGTGCCTGCCGGGTGATCACCGCCTGCGACAGCGGCAGCGAGCCGTCCAGCCGGGTGAACCGCCGCTCGCTGAGGATCTCCAGCGACTCCCCGCTCAGCGCGATGATCTTGATCGTGCCGCCCTCGACCAGCCCCAGCGCCAGCCCCTCCGCGCCGAGGCGCTCCAGCGCGCCCGCCCCGGTCAGGGTCGCCGTGACGTCGTCGACCGTCACCGCCCGCGACAGGGCCTCCGTGGTCCGCTGGACGATGCTCGACTGCTTGGCCCGCGCCGACTCCAGCTTGCGCAGCTGCGTGGCCTGGGCCAGCTCCCCCGTCGCGTCCCGGACGATCCCCACGATCCGGTACGGCTGCCCGTCCTCGTCGCGGACCACCCGGCCCTGGGTGTGCGTCCACTGGTCGCGGCCGTCGCGCCGCTGCACCATGAAGTAGGCGCCGTACGTATCCGCGCCGCTCTCCAGCACGTCCGCCACGGTCTGGCCCAGCCGGGCGGCGTCCGCGGGCGGGATCCGCAGCCCGAGCGCCTCAGGGGTCCCGTCGACGTCCTCCGGGTCCAGGTCGAACACGGCGGCCCCGGCCTCGTCGAGCTCCAGCGTCCCCGCGCCCAGGTCCCACTCGAAGCTGCCCATGCGGTTCAGCGCGAGCCGCTCCCCGGGCCCGGTCTCCGGGGGCTTGCGGCCCTGCCCGGGCCTGTCGTGCTCCGCCGCTGCCACGAGTCACACCACCTAACGCCCGGGCCAGCACGGCTGGGAGATCAGCCGCTCCCACTCCTCGTCAGGATGCCCCGGAAGAGTGCGCCCAGCCTCCCGCCAGCGCTTGACGAGGGAGAGGTAGATCGCGGGCTGGACGATGTGGGGGGCCGTCGCGTACGGGGCGTGGTCGTAGGCGGCGGCCCTGTCGTACCCCGGCGGCCGGTCGTACCCGGCCGTCCTGTCGTAACCGGTCGTCGGCCTGTCGTACCCGGCCGTCCTGTCGTACCCCGCCGTCGGCCTGTCGTAGCCGGTCGTCCTGTCGTACCCGGCGGGTCTTGCCGTGGCGGGCTGTTCCCCACGGCTGGCGGGAATGCGTACCCAGCCGCGGCCCTGTGCTCGCTCCGCGCTCATCGCGGACCCCTCTCACCGCAGATACGTCTGGGGTTGCCCGAAGGCAGCCCGGTCGTAGGTCGTGGTGGAACCCGGCAGCGGACCCCTGGCGCCGAGGCGCTTGCGGACTCCTCTCACCAGTCTCCCCGCCGTGAAGCCCGCACCGTGCACGAATCGCATGGAAGGGCCGAATGAGGGAGCCGTCAGCAGCCCCGCGAAGAACAGTCCGGGCCACGAGGACTCGAAGCCGGCGCTCAGCTCCGGCGTCCCGCTGTCGCCCACGGTCGTCAGCTCCGCCCGCAGCCCCGCGTCGAGCAGGTCCAGCCGGTCCAGGTGCGGGGCGAATCCGGTGGCCGCGATCACATGCGCGGTGTCCAGCACCACGGACTCCCCCGCCCTGGTGGTCAGCCCGAGCCGGATCCGCCCGCCCTCCGCGACCGCCCGGTGCAGGTGGTGCCCGAGCATGACGGGCACGCGCTGCTCGAAGCGGTCCCGCAGCCACCACGCCCCGGCGGGGCCCAGCGCCGTCGCCGCGATCCGCTCCCGGGTGGCGGCGGGCAGCCGGCGCACCGCCCACGGCAGCTCCGACCACACCCAGTTGCGCCAGCCGGTGCCCAGCCCGCTGTGCGGATCGCACAGGGCGCGCAGCGCCGGCCGGCTCAGGGGCTGCGGCACGGCGTTCCAGTCCAGCCGGGAGCGCCGGGCCACCAGGCAGGGCCGGGCGCCCTGCTCGGCCAGCAGGGCGGCCGTCTCCAGGGCCGCCTGCCCCGCCCCGAGCACGGCGACCTCGCGGTCGGCGAAGCGGGCCAGGTCCCGGTGGCCGCTGCTGTGGGAGTAATGGGTCGGCGGCAGGTCCCGCAGCGCCGGGGGGAGGTGGACGAAGGGCATCACTCCGACCGCGAGCGCGACCGTACGGGCGAGCAGCGGCGGCCCCTGGGCCGTGTGGACGCGGAAGCCGTCGCCCTGCGGGGTCACCTCCGTGACGGTCACCTCCTCCACCTCGGGCGCCGCGTGCCGGGCGAACCACATCCCGTACGCGCTGAACGTGCCGATCGGCAGCGGAGTGCCGTGTTCCGCGACCAGTCCGCGGCTGGCGCAGTAGTCGGCCAGCGTGTAGCGCCCGTCCGGCGCGGACAGGCTGGAGGACCACGGCTCCGACTTCAGGTACATGCCGTCGGGCATGTGGTCGCGCCAGGAGGCCATGGGCCGCCCCAGCAGCCGTACGTCGAGCCCCGCGCCCGCAGCGTGCGCGGCGATCGACAGCCCGTACGGGCCCGCGCCGATCACCACGAGATCGTTCATCCGCGTCACGGCTGTCCCTTCAGCTCCATCGTCTGCGTATTCGGACCGGTCGGTGTCGCTACCGGGTGACCAGCTCGTCCGGGGCCGCCGGGGCCTCCGGCGGAGCGGGGCGCGAGGTCCCGCCTGCCAGGGCGGCGGACTGCTGCTCCCCGCCGCGCTGGCGGGGGGTGTGCGCCGAGGCCTTGGCCGCGCGCAGCCCGTTCGCCTGGGCGGGGACGCCCCGCAGGGCGCGCGCGCCCTTGCCGAACCCGCGGCCGAGAAAGGCGCCGAGCATGGCCAGGAAGGGCAGCAGGTCGTCGGCGGCGAACCAGGCCGTCTCCACCCGGCCCTGCTCCCCCGCCGGCCCCCACCCGGCCCGGACCCACCGGGTCGGCCCGGCCGGGCCGGCCTCGGCGGCGCGGCCGCTTCCGGCCGCCTCGGCAGAGGCCGGACCCGCGGCCGGATCCGGACCCGCGGTCCGGTCGGGAGCCGCGGTCCGGTCAGGAGCCGCGGTCCGGTCGGGACCCGCGCCGGCCGCGCCCGGTGCGCTCCGCTGGGCGGCCACCGCAGGGGCTGCCGGCGCCGCCGGGCAGGCCGCCGGGCCCGCCGCCGGGCGGCGCGGCAGGGAGCCGCCCCGGACCGCCGCCAGGAGCGCGTAGTTCTCGGCGACGAACACCCGGCCCGGCCCGCCCGACGGCTCCGGGACCCGCTGGCCCGTCAGATCCAGGTACATCGCCTGTACGACGTCCAGCCCGGCCGCGTCCGTGAACAGCCGGAACTGCGCCCCCGGCCGGGGGTTGAAGTCCACCAGCCGGAAGGTGCCGCGCTCGTCGCGTCGGAAGTCCAGGTCCAGGATCCCCTGGTAGCCGAGGCGTTCGGCCAGGAGCAGCCCCGCCTCCTCCACCGCCGGATCCGGCAGCCAGCGCCCCACCGCAGTCAGCCCCGTCCGCACCGGCCAGGACAGCTCCTTGCGGCCCGATCCCGTGAGCAGCGGACGCCCGCCCCGGCCGAAGGCGCCGTGGAAGAACCAGTCCGTGTCCGGCCCGGCCGGCAGGAACCGCTGGAGCAGCAGCCGGCTCCCGGCCTCGGCGGAGCGCTCGTACAGCCGGCGCGCCTCGGCGGCGGTGTGCACCAGCGTGGTGCTCCGCAGCCCGGCGCCCCCGGCCGGCAGCAGCCAGGGCCGGCTCCACTTGGCGACCACGGGCAGGCCGAGCCGCCAGGCGGCCTCCGCCGCCTCGGCCCCGCTCGCCGGGACGACGGTCTCCGGGTGCGGGATGTCCCAGCGCGCGCAGAGCCGGGACAGCTCCGCCTTGTCCGCCACCCGGGCGGGCAGATTGTCGGGCTGATGGGGGATCCGGTATCGGTCCGTCAGCATCGGCGCGACCCGGGACACCGCGATCGCACTCAGATCGTCCATGGCAACGAGCACGGCCGGCCTGCCGATCCGCTCCGAGACCCCGGTCAGGCACTCCAGGAGCGCCTCCGGCGCCTCGGGGTCCAGCCCGCCGTCCGGCCCCGAATGCAGGGCGTGCAGATAGCGCGAACGCCCCATGGGACCTCCCCCGGCCTCGACGACGGCATGGACCTCCACGCCCTTGCGGCCAAGGGATCTGACGGCGCCAAGGGTTCCGTGGTGGAACGGATTGCGATCGAGTCTGAGCAGAACTGCGGGCACATGGTTGAGATACGCGTGCATGGCAACGGTGTCTTTCACCTAGTCGGACCAAGCGGGGAGGGTGCGCAGATGCGAATGGCCTAGGAAGCTGTCACCGGACAGGCCAATCGTCAGATCTGATGCCTAACGTCTTTGGTAAGCACACCGATTCAGGAAAGCTCGGGAGACGCCATGCCCAGACCACACCGCCGACTGGCGAGCACCTGCATCGGTACGGTCGCGGCCGGACTGCTCGCGACCGGCGCCGCGCTCGCCGCACCCGGCAAGGACCTGCCCCAGGACTCGGACATCGCCATGGGCGCCTATCTCGGCTACGGCCCGCCCGGGGTGGCCCGCATCCCGCGCCTGTCGCGCTGGCTGGGCGGCAAGGAGATCCGGGTCGGACACACCTACCTCCCCGGCGACAGGTGGGAGGGCATCGAGGGCAAGGTCGACTTCCTGGAGGACTGGGCGGAGTGGCGGCAGGCCGAGGACGACCGGATTTTCGTCCTCAACGTACCCATGCAAGCCAGGAACGAGGGTCGGGTGCCCGACCACCAGGTGGCCCGGCTGATCCGGGCCGGTGCGGCGGGCCACTTCGACCGGCACTTCAGGAGGCTCGCCGAACGGCTGGTGTCGCTGGGCGTCCCGGACACGGTGATCGTGCTCGGCTGGGAGATGAACGGCGTCACCTACACCCACCGCTGCGGGCCGGATCCGGAGAACTGGAAGGCGTACTGGAGGCGCGTCGTCCACACGATGCGCGCGGTCCCCGGACAGGAGTTCAAGTTCGACTTCGCCCCGAACAGGGGTAGGGACGCGATCGGCTGGACCAAGTGCTACCCCGGCGATGACGTGGTCGACATCATCGGCATGGATTCGTACGACCAGGCTCCCGGGCGGAGCTTCGACGACCAGATCACCCAGCCGTACGGGCTCCAGGCCCATGTCGACTTCGCGAAAGCACACGGCAAGCCGATCTCCTACCCGGAGTGGGGGCTGTTCCGGCGCGGGGACAATCCCGAGTACGTGCGGCGCATGCTGAAGTGGATCGCGCAGCACAAGCCGATCTACCACACCATCACCGACTACTGCCCGCACGGCGTGTGGCAGTGCAAGGAGAACCCCGAGTCCGCGAAGGTCTTCCGCGACGCGCTGGTCCCCGAGAAGCCCGGACCGGTGATCCCGACCCCGGTGGTGCCCACGCCCGTGGTCCCGACCCCCGTGGTCCCGACCCCCGTGGTGCCCACGCCGGTCGTACCCACGCCGGTCGTCCCAACGCCGCAGATCCCGACGCCCGAGATCCCGAGCCCTCAGGTCCCGAGCCCTCAGGTCCCGACGCCGCAGATCCCGAGCCCTCAGGTCCCGACGCCCGGGATCCCCAAGCCCTCGCCCGAGGCCCCGGCCCCGGTGAGCCCGACCCCCGAAACCCCCAGCCCTGGGGTGAGCCCGAGTCCGCTCGTCCCCTCGCCGCAGGTGCCGCTGCCGGTGACCCCGAGCCCCGAGGCACCGCTGCCGGTGACCCCGAGTCCGGTGGTCCCCACACCGGAGGTCCCGGACACGCCGAGCCCCGAGGCCCCGCTCCCGGTGACCCCGAGTCCCGTCGTCCCCCGCCCCGAGGTCCCGAAGCCGAAGCCGACGCCCTCGCCCGTGGCGCCGAGCCCGAGCCCCCTGGTGCCGAAGCCCGAGCCCACGCCCACGCCCACGCCGACCCCGACGCCCGCACCGACGCAGCCCGCGCCGGCGGACCCGCCGGTCAACCCCAAGCAGTGGTGCATCCCGCTCAGCTTCGGCGAGTGGCTCTCCAAGCTCGTCGGCAAGCAGTCGGTCTGCGTACAGATCGACTGGGGCAAGGCCTCCGGCTTCTGGCCCTTCTAGACGGGTCATCGCACCCGCAGTTCGTTGAGCCGCGCCCGCCAGTCCCTGGCGGCCGGCAGCGCCTCCCGCAGCGCGTCCACCGCCCGCTCGCGCCCCGTCACCTGCGACTCGTGCAGCCGCAGCAGGGGCGCGAGCGCCGTCGTGGCCAGCAGGAACCGCCGGTTGACCACCGTCTCGGGCCGCCAGTGGTTCTTGTACGGCTCGTTGCCGCGCAGGAAGCTCACCACCGGCCGGCCCTCCGCAAGCGCCCGCCCGGCCTCGTAGCGCAGCAGCAGCGTCGCCACGTCCACCTTGCGCGTGCGCAGGTCCGGGTCGGCCCCGTACAGGTAGCCGCCGCTCAGCCCGGCCGAGAGCAGGGTGACGTTGGCCGCCACCACCTTCCCGTCCAGCCGGAACTCCGTCAGCCGGCCCTCCCCGGCCCGCACCATCCGCCGGGTGGCCCGGGTCAGGTGCTCGGCGAAGCGGGGCCTGAGGTGCTCGGGGGTCACCCCGCGGCCGCGCCACTGCTTCTCGTGGAGGCGCAGCAGGGACCGTACGGCACGCGGCACCTCCTCCTCGGTGACCTCGTGCTCCTCGATCCCCGCGGCGTCGGTCTTGCGGAGCTTGGCCCGGACCCGCTGGGCGCCAGAGGCCGGCATCCGCTTGACCAGCTCGTCGAAGGGCAGCGCGGGCAGCTCCATGCAGGTGGAGTCGGCCAGCTGCGTGCCGACACCGGGCCAGAGCTTGGCGAGCTGCTCGACGGCGGCCCCGGGGCGGACCTCGCGCAGGTCGACGACCGCGCCCCGGGCGGCCCGGTGCAGCCCGCGGGCCAGCGCCGGGACGACCTGTTCGGCGTGCTCCGCAGGCACGAGCACGTCGAAGTAGTCGGTGATGTTGCCGCCCAGCGGCACCAGCAGCGGGAGCGGCCGGTGTACGAGCATCAGCGCGGCCGCGCCGACCAGTTCCTCGCCGCGGCGCACGAGGACGAGCCGGAGCCGGCCGTCCTTCCCGTACGACAGCCACCAGGAGTGCAGCCAGGCGTGGCTCTGGAAGGGGGTGGCGGTGGGACAGCTGCGGAGGAGCCGGTTCCACGGCTCCTCCAGCGCGGCGAACTGCCGGGGGTCGCGGCACAGCGTCACCGACAGGGCCCCGGCGGAGCCCGACGTCATCGCACCGACTCCTTCTCCTTGGTCTCGGTGTGCTCACCCTGGGCGGGGAGCGAGGCGTACTCCTCGACCGCGGTCCCGCGCCCCTCGTCCACCTCCGCCACCGCCTCGGGAGCCGCCTCCTGCGGCTTGCGGCGGCCGGGGCGGGCGAGCAGCCAGAGCCCGCCGAGCAGGCCGCCGGCGCACATGCCGACAGCGCCGCTGAGGGGGGCGGACGGGGAGGCCGGGTCGGTCGGCGCGACGGCCTGGTTGAAGAGGAGCAGCTGTACGCCGGTGTTCTTGGCGGCCTGGTTGCTGCTCAGCGACAGGGCGTCGGCGACCGCGTTGGCGATGTCGGCGGCCTCGGCGGGGCTGGTCGAGGTACCGGTGATGGCGATCATCGGGGACTCGGGCGAGGTCTCGGCCCGCACCTGGGACCGCAGCTGCTGGGCGCTGATGCCGGCGCGGGGCTGGGCATAGGCGAGAGTGGAGCTGCTGGTGGCGATACGGGCGTACGCCTGGGCGAAGCCGAGGGCGGTGGCGGGCTCGGTGGTGTCGTCCGGCACGGCGACGACGAAGCTGGTGGCGGCGTACTCGGGGGTCTTGAGCACCCCGTACGCCCCGCCTGCGACGAGTCCGAGCAGCGCGCAGGCGGGCAGCGGCCACCAGGCGGGCGGCACCGGCCGCCGCCGAGCGCGGCGCGACCTCCTCTTGGGGATCCTCTCCTCACCCCTCTCCTCTCGCCTCTCCTCTCGCCTCTCCTCGCTCCTCTTCTCGGTCTTCTTCTCGGTCTTCTTCTGATCGGCGGTGTCAGCCATGAGCGTGCTCGCTTCCTGGGTGGAGGGAGTTGTTGGTCGGATCCGGAACCCCCGGCGGGTGGGGCGGCGCGGCTCCGCCCCCGGGGCTCCGCCCCGGCCCCCGCGCCTCAAACGCCGGCGAGGCTGAAACCCCCGCCCCCTGCTCTCCCGGGGCGCGGTCGTCGCGAGCCACATGCAGCTCCGCCGACAGACCCAGCCCCGCCGGCGTTTGAGGCGCGGGGTCTGGGACGGAGCCCCAGCAGGCCCGGGCGGAGCCCGGCTCGGCCCGCCCCGCCGCCTTGCGCTCGGCATCCGGCGCCGCCAGTGCGGGGCCCCGGGGGGTGCGTTCCGGTGGGGAGGAGAGGGCCAGGTCGTAGACGTCCAGCAGCTGGCGCGCGCTGCGCGCGATGTCATAGCGGCGCACCACCGGCGGCGGCGGCAGCCGCCTGGCGCCCGCCTCCATGTGCCCGCGCAGGGCCGCCACCAGCTCCTCCGTGCCGGTGCCGATCCGGCGGGCCCCCGGGGCCTGGGCCGCCGGCAGGTCGTCGATCGCCGGGCACGTCACGTGCAGGACCGGGAGTCCCGCGGCCAGGGCTTCGACGACCGCCAGCCCGAACGCCTCCTCCCGCGACGGGGACACGAAGACGTCCATGGCGGCCAGCAGCGCCGGGATCCCCGGCGTACGCCCGTCCGCGCTGTCGCCCAGCGGATCCCGCTCCCCCAGCAGGTGGATCCGGTTCTGCGCGCCGAGCTCCGCCGCCAGGGCGCGGAGGAAGGCGCGCTCGGGCCCGTCCCCCGCCAGCAGCAGGTGCGCCCCCGGCAGCGCCGCGACCGCCCGCACCAGCACGTCGAACCGCTTGCCCGGGACCAGCCGCCCGACCCCGCCGACCACGAAGGCCCGCTCCGGCAGCCCGGTCCGGGCCCGGGTGGCCCGCCGTGCGCCCTCGTCGAAGCGGAAGCGGGCGGCCTCGATCCCGTTCGGGACGACGTGCACCCGCGCCGCCGGCACCCCCCACCCCACCAGCCGGGCCGCCACGGTGTCCGAGACGGCCACCGTCGCCGCCCCCAGCCGCTCGCTCGCCAGGTACAGGGCCCGGACTCCGCCCGACAGCGCCCGCCCCTCGATCTCGCCCTCACCGAGGGAGTGTTCGGTGGCCACGGCCGCCCCGGCGCCCGCGAGCCGGGCCGCGAGGCGCCCGTACACGCAGGCCCGGTACAGGTGGGTGTGCACGAGGTCGTAGCGGCCGCGCCGGATGAACGTCACCAGCCGGGGCAGCGCCCCCAGGTCCCGGTTGCCGCGCATGCCCAGGTGCACGACCCGCACCCCGTCGGCGCGCAGCCCCTCGGCCACCGGCCCGGGGTTGGTCAGCGTCAGCACGTCGCACCGCATGGGCATGTGCCGCAGCAGCAGCCGCAGCTGCTGCTCGGCGCCGCCGACCCCGAGGCCGGTGATGATGTGCAGGGCTTTCACGTGCGCACCCCCCGCCGCAGCTCCCGCACCTGGTGCCGCAGCTGCTTGACGCGCAGCCGGGCGCCCCCGTCGGCCTGGCTGACGTGTGTACGGGGCAGGGCGTACGGGCCCGCGAGCCGCCCGGGGTCGATGGCGCAGGCGTACCCGTAGCCGGCGTCCCGGGTGGCGGCGACGACCCGGGCGTCGAGGTGCCCGTACGGGTAGCAGAAGCCCTCGGGCAGCGTCCCGGTCAGCTCGCGCAGCAGGTCGCGGCTGCCCCGCAGCTCCTGCTGGAGCACGTCGTCGGCGGCCGCCCTGAGGTCCTGGTGGAGCAGCCCGTGCGAGCCGATCTCCTGCCCGGCCCCGGCGACTTCGCGGATGCCCTCGGCGGTGAGCAGGGACTTGCGGGGGCCCAGCGGGTCCCAGACGTTGTCCACGCCGAGCCGCCCGGGCAGGACGAAGAGGGTGGCGGTGCAGTCGTAGCGGTCCAGCAGCGGGAGCGCGTGGGTGAGGAAGTCGGTGTAGCCGTCGTCGAAGGTCAGCCCGACCAGCCCGGCCCCGCGCCCGGCCGCGCGGGCTCTGAGCAGTTCGCCGACCGACACCCCGCGCAGGCGGCGCGAGCGCAGCCACAGCAGCTGGTCCTCCAGCGTGCGGGGGGTGACGGTGATCCCGTACGGGTCCTCGGCGGGGTCGGTGAACTCGGCGACCGAGTGGTACATCAGGACCCACGGCGATGCGGCTCGGCGGGCGGGGGCCATCACGGCGGCGGGCGCCGAGTCGGTGTCAGCGGTCATTGCGGAACCTCTGCGTGAACTGGGAGGAGAACCGGGCGATCTGGCCGGGCAGGGCGGTGACTTCCAGGGCGCGTATGGCCATGCCGGTGGCGCCGAACATGGCGGGGACCAGCAGGCAGCCGAGGGCGGCGCTGAGCGTCGGGTCGGCAATCTTCGGCCCGGCGATCCAGCCGGTGCCGCAGGCGGCGGCCGCGGAGACGGCGAGCCGGCCGATGCTCACGGCGACCTGGCGGACCTGGATGGCGATGATCCGCGAGCCGAGGCCGGTGAGCAGGAGGGCGGCGGTGGTGGAGATCCCGGCGGCGTTGGCGGCGGCGATGCCGTAGATGCCCCACCAGCCGACGGCGAGGGCTCCGGCCACGATGTTGACGAGGAGCCCGGCGCCCATCGCGCACGCCGGGAACCAGGTGGGCCGGGCGGTGGAGAAGAAGGGCCGGGACAGCGCCCCGACGAGGCAGTGGCCGAGGAGTCCGATGCCGTAGACCCGCATGACGGAGGCCGTGGCGAGGGTGTCCGTGTGGGTGAAGGCACCGCGTTCGAAGAGGACCTGGATGATCTGGGGCGCGTAGCCGATGACGAGGGCGGTGCCCATGAGGACGGCGAGGGCGGCGAGGGCGAGGTCCCGCTCGACGCGGCGCCGGGCCTTCTCCCGCTCCCCGCCGGCCATGGCCTGGGCCACGACCGGGAAGGTGACGGTGCAGATCATCAGCGACAGCACCATCGGCATCTGCGCGACCTTCTGCGCGTAGTTCAGGTGGGAGATCGCCCCGGGCGGGAGCGAGGCGGCCAGGAACCGCTCCACCAGGACCTGCGACTGCCGGAAGACCGCGAAGAAGATGACGGGGGCGATGACCCCGAAGGCGATCAGGGTGGGCCGGTCGCGGTCGCGCTGGCTGCGCGGGGCGCCCATGGGGCCTGTCTCCCGGATCAGGCCGGGCCCGCGGTGCCTGGCGCGCACGCCGGCTGATCCGGCCTGATCCGAGAGACAGACCCTGGCCCGGGGCGGGCCGAAGCCCACGTTCCGGATGAAGGCGGGCAGTTGGACGAGCACCATCAGCAGCCCGCCGACGGCGACGCCCGCGGCGGCGGCCCGCACGCCCCACAGGGCGTGGAGGGCCACCATCGTCCCGATGATGCCGATGTTGTACGAGACGTAGATCGCGGCGGGCGGCACGAAGGAGCGGTGCGCTCGCAGCGCGGCGCTGAAGTACCCGGCGAGCCCGAAGGAGAGCACGGTCAGCGCTGTCATACGGGTGCACTGGACGGCCAGCGCGGGGTCGGGCAGGCCGGGGGCGAGGACCGCGACGACGGCCGGGGCGGCCACGATGAGGACGGAGGCCACGGCGGCCAGGAGCACGGCGAGCCGCGGCAGGGTCGCCCCGACGAGCAGCCGTACGGGGTCCTGCGCGCGGGCCTCCTTGCGGGTGAGGCCGGCCCGGGCGGCGGCCCGCCGGGCCAGCGCCTGGCTGAAGGCGGGCACCATCAGCAGCGCCATGGCGTCCTCGATGAGCAGCGTCGAGGCCATCTCGGGCACGGTCCAGGCGATCAGGAAGGCGTCGCTGTCGTGCCCGGCCCCGAAGAGGTGCGCGATGGTCTGGTCCCGGACCAGCCCGAACACCGCCCCGGCGGCGGTCAGTCCGGCTGTGACGGCGGCGGCCTTGGCCAGGAACCGCCCGAGCGGAGCGCTCCCGGCGGCCACACCGGCCCCCGGGCCATCACCGGCCCGGCGGAGCCCGGCCCCGCCGGCCACCGTCCCGGCCCCGCCGGCCACCGTCCCGGCCCCGCCGGCCACCGTCCCGGCCCCGCCGGCCACCGTCCCGGTGCCTCCGGCCGCCGTCCCGGACGTTTCGGCGAAGCCGGACGCCGGCCCTCCGGCCCGGCCGCCCGCTGCCCGCCCGCCCGCAGCCCGCGCCGCCACGCGCACGCTCCTGCGCTCCCCCGCGGCCGGAACCTGACCGGGGGACCCGCCGATCAGGCTCCGGGCGCCGCCCGCGGGTCCCCGCCCCGGGACGGCGCCGACCACGAATCCGGGGTCCCCGGTTGCCGGAGCCCGGCCGGGCAGGACCGGCCCCCGGGAGACCGGTCCCGGACGCGGCTCCGCCGAGGCGGCGATCCGGCCCGGCCAAGGGGCCTTCGGCACGGCCGGTTCGCCTCCCGGAAGGGGCGCCGCAGCGCTGGAGTTCCACTCGGGCGCGACCACGGCGACGAACCCGGGGTCCGGCGGAACCGGGGGGCGGCCGGGCAGGGCGGGGCCCCGGGCCGGGCCCGTGGACGGGCCCGTGGTCGGATCCGGCATGGTGCCGGCGTCGGCGGGGCCGCCCGGGACGCGGGCGGGGCCCGCCCCGGCCGGAGGGGCGGAGGCGGGCCGCCGCCAGGGCGTGGTGTCCGTCACCGGCCGCTCGAACCCTCAGGGACCGGGCCCCGTACACGCGCGCCGGAGGCAGCCCCGGCACCCACCGGGGACCCGGCCCGCACACCCGCACCCACGCCGGAGGCGACCCGTACAGCCGGCCCGGAGGCGCCCGCGTCCGCCCGTGACGGGAGGGCCCACCACGCCGCCAGGCCGATGATCACCCCGGTCAGGACGGTGGACGGGCCGCCGATGTCCGCGTAGAGGAAGTCGGTCAGCTGCCAGACGAACAGGCCGGTCGCCACCAGGCCGCAGTCCCTGACGGAGCCGGCCGCGCCGGACGCGTACCGGCGCAGCCCCGCCACCAGCAGCGCCGCCCAGCCGCCCGCCAGCGCGGTCAGCCCGATCAGCCCCTGCTCGCTCAGGATCAGCAGGTACATGTTGTGCGGCGAGAGCAGCGGCTGGCGGAGGTACGCCTGCCCCGCGCCCGCGGTGTCGCTGCCGGAGGAGAGCCCCAGCGAGGAGTGTCCGTCTCGGTGGGCCGGGAAGCCCTTCAGCCCGACCCCCGCCGCCGGCCGCTCGCGCCACATCGACTCGGCGGCGGCCCACATCGTGTAGCGGTCGGTCACCGACTGGTCGGGGGCGCTGGAGACCTGCGTGATGGAGGTCAGCCGCTCCGCCACCATCTCGGAGCCGACCCCCAGGCCGCCCACCAGGACCACCCCGGCGGCGGTGAGCACGAGCAGCACCTTCAGGGCCCGCCGGATCCCGGCCAGGCTCATCACCAGCACCACCGCGCCGAGGGTGGCGATCCAGGCGCCCCGGCTGAAGGACAGCACGAGCGGCACCGCCAGCACGAGCGCCGACGTCCCGGCGATCCGCCGGACCCGCTGCGGCAGCCCCGGCGCCAGCGCGACGGCCGTCGCCACCACCAGCCCGTACGCCACGACCGTGGCCATGCCCATGACGTCACCGGGACCGAAGGTGCCCACGGCCCGGATGTCCGCGCCCTGGTACGAGGCCCCCGTGTGGGTCGCGTACTGCACGACCCCCACCGCGCCCTGCGCCAGCGCGAGCACCACGAAGCACCCGGCGGCGATCCGGAACTCCCCCGCGTCGCGCACCAGCAGCACCACCGCCGCCGGGACCAGCACGAAGACCTGGAGGTAGCGCACGAAACCCGGCAGGGCGGCGTACGGATCCCCCGCGGTCGTCGTCGCCACCGCGAGCCCGACGGCGGGCAGGCCGAGCACGAGCACACCCAGCGGGGTGAGCTCCCGCACCCGGCCGCGCAGCGCCTGCACCGCGCAGACGAAGACCAGCAGCAGCGAGGCCGCGTCGGCCGGGCCGACCTTCCCGGAGGCGGTGGCGTCCCCGGCCGGGAGCGGGGCGAGCAGGAAGAGGACGGTCGCGGCGAGCGGGAGCAACGGCCAGTGCCTGCGCAGCAGGCCCGGCACATCGGGCCGGCGGGCCCGGTTCACGGATACGGCAAGGCTCATCAGCTGCCCCCCAGCCGGAAGCGGAAGAAGGAGGCCGCGGTGCGGGCGAGGATGCACAGGTCCTGCCACAGCGACCAGGTGTCGATGTAGTGGTTGTCGAAGCGGGCCCGGTCCTCGATGGAGGTGTCCCCGCGCAGGCCGTTGATCTGGGCCAGGCCGGTGATGCCGACGGGCATCCGGTGCCGGGCCTCGTATCCGGGGTGGACGGTGGTGAACTTGGCGACGAAGAAGGGACGTTCGGGGCGCGGGCCGACCAGGCTCATGTCACCCCGTACGACGTTCCACAGCTGCGGCAGCTCGTCCAGCGAGGACTTGCGCAGGAAGGCGCCGACGCGGCTCATCCCGCGGTCGCCGGCGACCGTCCACCGGGTGGCGGACTCGTGCTCGTCGGCGCGCAGCGTGCGGAACTTCAGCAGGGTGAAGGGGCGCCCGTACAGGCCGACCCGCTCCTGCCGGAAGATCACCCCGGGGCCGTCGCAGATCCGTACGGCCAGCGCGCACGCGGCCATCACGGGCGCGGCGGCCACCAGCGCGACGAACGCGAGCATGGCGTCGAGGCCGCGCTTGGCCCAGCGTTCGAGGGGCCGCGCCGGGCGGGGCAGCAGCGGCTGGACGGCGTACCCCCACAGCTGGTCGTCGGGGTGCGCCACGCGCATGCCGGTGACCTTGGCGGTGCCGGCCGGGTCGGCGAGCCAGAGCCGGCAGCCGTGGTCGTGGAAGAGCCGGACCAGGGAGGCGGTGCGCTCGTCGGCCTCGGGCGGGCGGGTGAACACCGCGTGGCGCACGGAGTTCTGGATGACCGCCCGCCGGATGTCCTCGTGGGTGGCGAGCACCGGCATGGCGCCGGTGTCGGCGCCGTCGGCGGCGTGGTTCTCGACGGGCGCGGCGAGCCCGACGGGGCGCAGCCCGTACTCCGGCCGGCCGTGCAGGGCGGCGGCGACCGCGGCCGCCCCGGCGCCGGGTCCGACGACGAGGGCGGAGGCGGGGCTGCGGACGGCGGTGCGGCGGCGGAGCCGGTTGACGAATCCGCGTCCCGCGCAGGTCAGTACGACCTGCAGGCACACGGCGGTGAGCAGCACGCTCCAGCCCAGGGCCCGGCCCGGATCCACGGCGGCCACGACCGCGCCGGTCCCGCACCACAGGACGGCGGCCCGCCCGGCCAGCGCGGGCAGTTCGAGGAGGGCCGAGGGCGCCAGCCGCGGCCGGTAGAGCCCGGCCTGCGCGTGCAGCGCGGCAAGCAGGACGGCCAGGGGCGCGGCGGCGGCGCCCGGCAGGGCTCCTCCGGGCAGGGCCGTCGCGGTGAGTACGGCGGCCAGGCCGTCGGCAGTGAGCAGCGGGAGCAGCCCCGCCGTGTACCGGTGGCGGCGGCCCCGCCCTGCGCGTACGGCGGGCCGGGCCTGATCGGCCCTGGGCCCGCGCGGGGGGTGGATGGCGGTCGCGGAACGGCGGGCTCCGCTGAGTGGCGCGGGCGCGAAGGCGCTGCCGCCGGGGTGCCCCGTGCCGCCCTGCGCGGTGTGCCGGGCGGGTGCGCTGTCCATCGTCATCGGCTGATGCGCTCCTGGTTCAAGGGCCGGGGCCTGCCCAGCAGTTCGTGGTACAGACCGGTGACCGCGTCCGTGGTCCGCCGCACGTCGAAGTCGGTCCGGGCGTGTTGCCTGGCCTGCTCCCCGAGTTCGGCGAGCAGCCGCGGTTCGGCCAGCAGCCGTCCCAGGGCCTTGGCCAGCGCCGTCGGGTCCTCCGGCGGTACGAGGCACAGCCGTCCCTGGCCGGGCGGCAGGCTCTCCCGCGCACCGCTGACGTCGGAGACCAGGACCGGGCGCCCGCAGGCCATGGCTTCGAGCGGGGCGAGCGCCATGCCTTCCCACCGCGACGGCAGTACAACGAGATCGGCGGCCCGAAGCCACGGTCGGATGTCGGAGGCGGCGCCCGCGAAGAGCACCCCGGGCGGTGCGGCGCCGCGCAGCCGTTCGGTGTCGGGGCCGTCGCCGACGAGGGCCAGACGGGCGCCGGGGACGGCGCCCAGCACCTCCGGCCAGGCCTGCAGCAGGAGGTCCTGCCCCTTCTGGAGGCAGACGCGGCCCACGCAGACGGCGAGCGGCCCGTCGCCCCGGAAGGCCGCGGGCAGCGGCAGTGCGGCGCGCGCCCGGGCCTTGTCCTGACCGGGGTCGGGGCCGCCGGGCCGGAAGTGGTCGAGGTCCACGCCGTTGCGGATCACCGACCAGCGGGCGGCGATCCCCTCGGACTCGCCGGCGCGGCGTTCGGCCTCGCTGACGCAGAGCACCCGGTCGGCCCAGCGGGCGCCGTACCTCTCCCAGCGCAGTGCGAGTGCGGCGGTGGTTCCGCCGACGGCGTCGAAGGACCAGGCGTGGGGCTGGAAGACGGTGGGTACGGAGCCGCGCGCGGCGAGCCGGCCGGCCAGCCCGGCCTTGGCGCTGTGCGCGTGCAGGAGGTCGGGGCGGACCCGTCGGAGCAGCCGCCGGGCGCCGATCACCTCGGCGGGCAGCCCGGGCCCGGGGGCCCGTCCGGCGCGCCAGGTGAGCACCTCGGCGCCGGCTGCGCGGGCGGCGTCGGCGAGTATGCCGCCGTCCGGGCAGCCGACGACGGCGCGCAGGCCCGCCGCGGACTGTGCGCGGACGAGGTCGACGACGACGCGGGCGACACCGCCCTCGACGGGCTGGGTGAGATGGAGGACGGTCGTGGGCTGTACGGCCCCATGCTGTGTGGGCACGAGCAGTGGTCTCCTGCTTTCAGCGGCGCGCGTCTGTCTGAACGAAGAACACACCGAGGAAATGGCCCTGGCCTTCACCCGTGAACCTGAAACTCAGACTGCGGGCGCCGTCGGACAGGGCGGGACTCAGATCGAACACGTCAGCGTCATATCCGAGATTGTTCATATAATCGGGTTGCCGTACGGACGCTTGATGACCGAATTCCGTGATCGTGGAATTCATGACATCATTGAAAGGATTTTCAGCATCACTGAGGCTGACCCGGCGGCCACTGTCGGCCGTCACGGTGAGTGAGTCACCGAGGGTGCCCCGGTCGCCGTCGTAGGCGACCACCCCGACCCGCCCCGCGGACCCGGCCGGGGCGTCCAGGCCGTCGAGCTCGACCAGCCCGTCACCGGTGCCCGGGCGGCCGGCGAGCCGCTCGAAGCCGTCCCACAGCGAGATCCGGCGCACCGGCTCCTGCGGGTGCTCGTAGGCGACGACCAGCGTCCAGCCGCCCCAGGCCCCCACCTCGGAGTGGCCCATGGCGATGTTCAGCTGGGCCACCGTCCACATCCCGGCGCCGCCCTTGCGCACCAGCGGGGTCACGTCGGCCGAGGCCTGATAGGCATCGCTGCCCGCGTCCGAGCGGTGGCCCATCACCGTGTCGGCGGCGACCTCCTGGTACGCGCCGCCCGGCTCGGCGACCAGCACCCGGCCGTTGTCCTCGGGCGGCTTCTGCTCGCCCACCCGCAGATTCCCGCCCCAGTAGAGCCGGGCGTACGAGACCTTCGCGCCCTGCGGGACCTTGAGTTCGGCCCGGGTGGAGTTGTAGGTGTCCGGGTCATCGTCGACCTCGCTGTAGAACATCTCGAAGTCGCCGTTCACCCCGGCCGCACCCCTTTTGACGGCGGCGCACGGCTCCGCCTCCGGGGACTCCTCCCGGCGGCAGCTGATGCCGGAGTTGGAGGCGCGCACCAGCCCGCCGTGCTGCATGGCCTGGTAGCGCTGCGTGAACGGAAGGCGGGGAAATTCTTTGGGAGCCGGTGGCGCGGCGACCGCCGCGGGAACGTTCCCGGAAAGTGCGAGGCAGGACAGCAGACCGAGCGTGCCGAGGATTCTGCGGGAGGAACCCATGACCCTGTCACCATTTTCGATCAAGGGGACAAAACAGGAGTGAACTTTGTCAGAAATCAGGCTGGAAATCACGTCGGACTCGCCTGTACGGCCTTTTGGGCGATAGCGCGCACCCCGGAAGCGGGCGGGTCGTTATGAGGTGCACCGCTTGTTCGAACCGAAAGGAAAAACGGAGATGGAGAAGATGCTGCTCCGCAGCACCACCCTGGCCGTCGCAGGCGCCGCCATGCTGATGGGCGGCGCGGGCCTCGCCTCCGCGGACGGCGGCGCGACGGCGTTGCGGCCGGGTCCCCCGGCGTCCTGAGCGGCAACCTGGTCCAGGTTCCCGTCGACATCCCGGTGAACGTGTGCGGCAACACCGTGAACATCCTCATCGGCGTGCTGAACCCCGCGTTCGGCAACACCTGCGTGAACGCCTGAGCGTCAACCACGCCGTCCGAAACGGCGGCATCCGAGTGAAGTCACGCAACCCCAACCGGTGGCGGGACGTTGAGACGGGTGCAGCAGTACCGGGCAATCTTGCAAAAAAGGGACGACAATGATCAAGAAGTTGATGGCCACGGCAGCGGTTGCGACCTCGGTCGTGGGCATGGGTGCCGCCATGGCGCCGCAGGCGATGGCCATCGGGAACGACGAAGGCATCACGACCGTGAACGGCAACGGCGCCTCGCAGATCTACGGCAACCAGTCCACCTACGGCAACATGAGCCCGCAGATGGCGCTGATCCAGGGCTCCTTCAACAAGCCCTGCATCGCCCTGCCCGCCAAGGCCAACGTGCAGTCCGTGGTCGGCCTGCTCAACATCGGTGTCCAGGACGTCCCGATCCTGTCGAACCCCCAGAACCAGCAGTGCACCGAGAACTCCACCCAGGCCAAGGGCGACGAGGCTCTCTCGCACATCCTCGACAACATCCCGGTCCTCTCCGGCAACGTGTCCCAGGGCAGCTGATCCGAAGGCCCGCGCCGGCGAGGCCGCCGCACCTCCGGGTCGCGGCGGCCTCGCCGCATGTAAAGACCGGCTGCGGCCCTTCGAATAGCGGGACAAATCCGCCGGGCACCCCGAATTTGCTCAGGGCGTTGGGGTGAATTACCGGCCGGCCGCCGAAATGCGCGGTTTCTTTTTGCCGGGCCGCTCGTTGTTATTTCTGCAGTGGATACGCCCCTGCGGGAAGGATTGAATTCAAATGAAGTACAACAAGGCAGTGGTGCTGGCCGCCGGCGCTCTGATGGCCGCGGGTGCCGCCTCCCCCGCCATGGCCGACGCGGTTGCCGAGGGCGCGGCCGTGGGTTCCCCGGGTGTCCTCTCCGGCAACCTCATCCAGGTCCCGGTGCACGTGCCCGTGAACGTCTGCGGCAACACCGTGAACATCCTCGTCGGGGTGCTGAACCCCGCGTTCGGCAACGTCTGCATCAACGACTGACCCAGCGCTTGTGCCCGCAAGGGCAGACCTCCTCGGGGTGGCCTCGGAGTGCACGGCGGTGCACTCCGGGGCCACCTTCGATTCAGCACCGGCGTCCGTGCCGGCAGACAGGGAAGGACCCATGCGACAGGTACTGAGCCGACAGGTACTGGGCAAGGGGATGCTCACGGCGGCGGCCGCGTCGAGCCTGCTCTCGATCGCGACCGGCGCGGCCTACGCACACTCAGGAGCGACGGCCGAAGCCTCGCATTCGCCGGGCGTACTGGCCGGCAACAGCGTCTCGGTACCGGTCACCTTCGCCCCGAACGTGTGCGGCAACAGTGTGGACGGCGGTGCGGCGCTCAACCCCGCGATGGGGAACACGTGCGTCAATTCGACCGGTTCGCACACCGACGACGGCTACGACTACGGGCGCTACCTCAGCCCCGAGAACGCCCAGGCCTTCGAGCGCTACCTGGAAGAGCGCGACGGCCGCCACTCGGTGCCGGAGCAGCGCCAGGAGGAACCGCCCCACCAGGGCGGCTACGGCGGCCCCGGTGAGGAACACCCCGACGAGCAGTCCCCCGAGCAGTCCCGGGAACAGCCCCGGGAGGAGCCGCAGGAGGAGCCGCGGCACCAGGGCGGCGGAGACCACCAGGACGGCTACGGCGGTCCGGGCGGGGAGCAGGGCGGAGAACAGGGCGAGGAGGAGTGCGACGACCACCCCGGGTCGGCGCCGCCCCCGCCGGCCCAGCACGCGCCCCCGGCGCCGGAGCGGCCCCACCCGCAGCCGGAGCCCCGCCCGGCCCCGCTGCCCGCCCCGGCCCCGGCCCCCGTCGAGGAGGCACCCGCGCCGCCTCTGGAGGAGCAGCCCGCCCCCGCCCCGGTCGAGGAGGCACCCGTAACGCTGCCGGCCCCGTCGCCCGCGCCGGAGGCTCCCGCCCCCGTCGGGGACGACGCTCCCGCGCCCCGGCCGCCGCACGGCAGCCGGCCCGTGGAACACCCGGCGCCCGCCCCGGCCGACCAGCCCCCGGCGGCTCCCGCCGGTGACGTCCCGATCCACCTGCCCCCGGCGCGCCTCCCCGCTCCGGCGCCGGCCCCGGCTCCCGCGCCCGTCCCGGCGCAGCAGCCGCAGGCCCCCGCGCCGGCGCACGTGACCGGGCCCATGCTGGCCGAGACCGGTGCGGGACAGTCGGCGGCCGCGGCGGTCCTCGCCTCGGCCCTGATCCTGGGCGGCGCGATTCTGTACCGGCGGTCGCGTATCGCCTGACCGGTTACCGGTAATCAGAAGAAATATCGGCCGGAGAATCCCTTGTCGGATTCTCCGGCCGCTGTCATGCCGCCGTTCCCCACCGCGCGAGCGCGTTTCCGTAGCGAAGGGGAATCGTTAACCAGGGCGAAAGCGGCGCGACGGTCGCCGCTGACGCCTCTGTCCACGAAAAGAAGAGGATTTCGATAATGAAGCTCACGAAGGTCGCCGCTGTCGTCGCCGGATCCGTCGCCGCCCTCGGTGCCTCGGCTCCCGCCTTCGCGGCCGAGGCCCAGCCCCCGATGCCGCCCATGAGCCTGACCGGCGGGGTGACGCAGACCCTGGACTCCATGGTTCCGATCACCGACCAGCTCCCGCAGACCGTGGGCGCCGGGCTGGCCGAGCAGGGCGAGGGCGTCAACAAGGTCGTGGGCACCGTCCAGAAGCTCAACAAGGTCCGCAACGACGTCCCGGGCGAGGTGCTCAGCCTCGCCAACGGCGTCACCCAGGCCTCCCCGATGCTCGGCGGCGTGCACCTCAACGGCGGCGCCTGACGGCTGAGCCCCTCCCGCGCGCCGCGCGAAGGGGCACCGGGACAGCAAAAACTGTGGGCGCCACCGGCGAGGCCGGGGCGCCCACAGTCGGGTGTGCAGCCGACGTCAGTCGTTGATGCAGACGTTGCCGAACGCCGGGTTCAGCAGGCCGACGACGTTGACCGAGTTGCCGCACACGTTGATCGGGATGTGGATCGGGACCTGGATCAGGTTGCCGGAGAGGACACCGGGGGAACCCACGGCCGCGCCCTTGGCCGTCGCGTCGGCGACGGCGGAGCCGGCGGCACCGGCCGCGGCGAGACCGGCGGTGGCCAGGACCAGGGCGGCCTTCTTGGCAGAGTTCATGGGAAGTGCACCTTCTGTTCGATGTTCTGCCCCGATGCGGGGCTCACATCCAGCGAAACGGTCCAGCTTCCCCGGCGACACGGGTTGGTCCGCGATCAGACCTGTTCAGCTCAATCGCCGTAACCCCGGTACCACCCAATGCCGTTACGAAGAGCCGCTCTTCGCTTCCGGGAGGCCGGGGATCTCGAAGTCCGGAATCTCGAAGTCCGGGATCTCGGGGATCTCCGGCACCAGTTCCACCGGCGCGGCCGGATCGGGCAGCGTGGGCGGTACGAGCGGCGGCAGCTTCGGGATCTCCACACCGGGGATCTCCGGGAGGTCCACCCCGGGGATCTCCGGCAGCTTGATCTCGGGGAGCTTGATCTCCGGGATGTTGATGGGCGGCAGGCTGATGCCCGGCGGAAGCAGCGCCTTGATCTGGTCGAGGATGCTCTTGATGAGGTCGTCGACTGGGCCGGCGGCCGCGGCCGCCTTGGCGGGCGCCGCACGGGATCCGTCGTCGAGGGCGCTCGCGGGGGCCGCCGCGCCGGTCAGTATGGCGACGGCGAGCGCCGAGGGGACAAGGAGGCGGGCGCGAGACGGCTTCGTGCGGTGCATGGGGGTTCCTTTGCGTGGGGACACACAGCGGACCCGAGCGGTCCGCTCCTTACTCACCGTGCGAACACCTTTGACGGAGCGCAACACGATCTTGAGCCCTGGCGGGCTGCGTACGGCCCTTCGCGCAGGTTTCCGGAGGCCGCTCACCCGGCCGTGGAAATCCTCGTGCCCCACAGGCCGTTTGAGTGAAGCAGCGGAACCAACCCTCCGATCCGGCAGTTGACCAGGGCGCTCCATTGGCGGGCACTCGTGCGACAAAAGGATCAAGATGTTCAAGAAGTTCATGACCGCCGCCGCAGTCTCCGCCGTTGCGGTCGGTGCGGGCGCTACTGCTGCGGCTCCGGCCATGGCCATCGGGAACGACAACGGCGTCACCACCGTCAACGGCAACGGTTCCCAGCAGATCTACGGCAACCAGAAGACCAACGGCGACATGAGCCCGCAGCTCAGCCTGGTCCAGGGCACGCTGAACAAGCCCTGCATCGGCCTGCCCGCCAAGGCCAACGTGCAGTCCGTGGTCGGCCTGCTCAACATCGGCGTCCAGGACATCCCGATCGCGTCCAACCCGCAGAACCAGCAGTGCACCGAGAACTCCACCCAGGCCAAGGGTGACGAGACGCTCTCGCACATCCTCAGCAACATCCCGATCCTCTCGGGCAACCTGTCGGCCGGCAGCTGACGTTCCGCCCCCGCGGGGAGCGAGGTGACGAGGGCCCCGGCAGCATCCAGCTGCCGGGGCCCCCGCACGCGCCGCGCCGTCGGTCAGTGCCGTCAGCCGGTCCAGAAGTCCCACCACCGGGTCAGGACCAGCATGCCGATCACCCCGATGTGCAGGGCGGGCGGGGCCCAGCCGAACTCGGTGAAGAAGCCCCGTACCGGACCGGGGGCGGGCAGGACGCCCGTACGGACGTTGTGCGCGGTGACCGCCCAGAACATCAGCAGGGTGGCCACCCAGGCCAGGCAGCACCACAGGCAGAGCGCGTTGATCCCGTAGAGCGACTGGACCATCAGCCAGCTGCAGAATCCGACGCCGAAGACGGTGCCGGCGTTCAGTCCCAGCCAGAACCAGCCGCGGTAGCGGGCTCCGGCCAGCAGGCCCGCGCCGACGCACACCACGACGGCGTACGCGACCAGCCCCAGCAGGGGGTTGGGGAAGCCGAAGGCCGCCGCCTGCTCGCTCTGCATCACGCTGCCGCAGGAGACGACCGGGTTGAGACTGCAGGCGGGCTTGAAGTCCGGGTCCTCCAGCAGGAGGAACTTGTCCAGGGTGATCACCCAGGAGGCCAGCACCCCGGCCGCCCCGGTGAGGGCCAGGAGCCAGGCCAACCCCCGCGGCGCCGCTTCCTGTTCGCCCTCGTGTCGACTGCGGGGCCGCTCCTGTTGGCGGGGAACGCCCACTGTATTCGTTGCCATGCGGCCCATAGTCCCGCGCTCCCCCACAGAGCGGGCCCAACCATGCCCATCCATATGCAAGTTGACCTGAAGGGGTGGCGGGAACCCCTGACACTTCCCGGACGTTTTACCGAACCCCGGACGTGATGTCAGAGCCAGGGGCTACGTTGAGCTTCCGCGAAGTGACAAGCTGCGACGGCCTGGAGACCCACCTTGAGCGATCCGTACGAGACAACCGAGGCGCACCTCGACCGACTCCTCGGCTGCGCCCTGAACTCCTTCGACCTGCCGGACCGGTTGGTCGAGCGCCTCGGCACGGCGCTCGCCCACAGCTCTTCGCTCTACACCGCCCACCAGAGCCCGGCGCTCGGGGTCTGGCGGGAGACCCGCCGGCACACCTACCTGCTGGCCGACGGCGGTTCGGTGTCGCTGTGGGAGCTGGCGTACCGGCAGGAGGGCGACCGGACGGTCCGCCACGAGATCTTCGCGAGCAAGGCGGAAGTCTGCATGGCCGTGTCCCGGCTGTTCGGGGAGGTCCCGGCCGAGGCCGCCCTGGACCCGGCGCTGCTGCCCGGTGACGGCGAGGAGGACCACGACGTGTCGGCATTGAGCGCGTTCTTCGCGGCCTCGGCGTCGGTGCGGCGCCACCGGGAGTACGCGGTGGGGCAGTCCGCCGACCACGCCCGGCGGCTGCTGCGGCGCGCGGAGAACGCGGACCGGCCCGGCGAGCCGGTGGCGGCGCTGCTGCGGTCGGCGTACGGCCACCAGATCACGCAGGCGTTCGGCCCGCGGCAGTGCCTGTCGGACGGGCGGGACGCCGGTTTCAGTCTGTACGAGCACGCCTTCGTCCTGCTGGACGGGAGCGAGGTCAGCCTGTGGGAGGTCGAGCACACGGCGACGCCGGACGGGCGGCACATGTGCGAGGTCTACGAGAGCGAGGAGGCCGCGCGCGAAGCCATGGAGGCCCGCGCGCGGGTCCGGTGACGCCGCCGGTCAGGTGACGCCGCCGGTGCGGTGAGGCTCCCCGTGCGGTGAGGCTGCCGGCCCGCGGTCAGACAGCGGTGGCGCCCGTCGTCCTCGGCATGGCGGAGACCGGGAGGTCCAGGCGCAGGTCCCGAGTGGTGCGGACCGCGCCGGCGCGCAGGTCCGAGGGGGTCGGCATGGCGCTGCCGGGAAGCTGGACCGCGGCCGCGCCGTGGGCCAGGGCCGAGGCGAGGGCGTCGGGGCCGGTGCCTCCCGCTATCAGGAAGCCGGCCAGGGCGGCGTCGCCCGCGCCGACGTTGCTGCGGACCCGGTCCGGGGAGACGGGTGCCGTGCCGTAGTAGGTGCCCTCCGCGGAGGCGAGGAGCTGACCGTCCCCGCCGAGGGAGGCCAGCGCGGCGCCCGCGCCCAGGGAGCGCAGCTCTTCGGCCGCCTTGACGGCGTCGCCGAAGGTGGCCGGCGGCCGGCCGACCGCTTCGGCGAGCTCCTGTGCGTTCGGCTTGATGACGTACGCGAGAAATAGGGCCAAAACAAAGGGAACCGGACATGCCCGCCCACAGGAGCGGGCATGTCCGTGCCGTGGACCGACGGACCTCAGGCCACCGGGACCTTTTCGGCGGCAGGGCCGGCGTGCTCGGTGCCGCCCTCGCGCTGCTCGACCGGGATGGACTTGCGCGGCAGCATGAACATCACCGCGAAGATCACGACCAGGACGGCCACGACCCACCACAGTGCGCCGCGGAAGGCGTCGACGTACGGCGGACCGAGGACCATGTCGTCGTCGATCAGGCCGAAGAAGACGACGGAGGTCAGACCGAGGCCGAGCGCGTTGCCCATCTGCCCCGTGGTGTTGATCAGGCCGGAGGCCGATCCGGCGTGCTCGCGCGGCACCTGGGACAGCACGGTGTCGGTGAGCGGGGCGACGATCAGGCCCATGCCGATGCCCATGACGATCAGCGGGGCCGCCATCTGCCAGGAGGCGATCTCCATACCGTAGTGGTCGGACTCCCAGATGTAGAGGAGCAGGCCCGCGGCCATGGTCAGCGCACCCGCCTGGAGCACCTTGCGGCCGAAGCGCGGGACGAGCTTCTGGACGGACAGGCCCGCCGCGGCCGAGACGGCCAGGGAGAAGGGGATGCCGGTGGTGCCGGCGCGCAGGGCGCTCCAGCCGAGGCCCATCTGCATGTACAGCGTCCAGACCAGGAAGAAGATGCCGGTCGCGATGCCGAAGGTCAGCTGGACGGCGATACCGCCGGCGAAGCTCTTGACCTTGAAGAGGGAGAGCTCGACGAGCGGGGAGCCGTCCTTCTTGATCTTGTACTTCTCGTACGCGATGAAGCCGGCGAAGACGAACGGCACAGCCCCCATGGACAGGAAGCCCCACAGCGGCCAGTCGTTCTCCCGGCCGTGGGTGAGCGGGAAGATCAGCATGACCAGGCCGACGGTGGCGAGCACGACGCCGACCAGGTCGAGGCGCAGGGCTTGGGGGGCCTTGGACTCGGTGATGAACTTGCGGCCCAGGAGCACGCCGGCGATGCCGACGGGCAGGTTGATCAGGAAGATCGGGCGCCATTCGAGGCCGAAGAGGTCCCATTCGGTGAGCAGCGCGCCGAGCATCGGGCCCGAGACGGCGCCGAGGCCCACGATCGCGCCGAACATGCCGAAGACCTTGCCGCGCTCGTGCGGCGGGAAGGTGACGTGGATGATCGCCAGCACCTGCGGGACCATCATGGCCGCCATGGCGCCCTGGAGGATGCGGGAGGCGACGAGCATGGAGGGGTTGGCCGCGATGCCGCAGAGCAGCGAGGCGGCGGTGAAGCCCGCGATGCCGATGAGGAAGAGGCGCTTGCGGCCGAAGATGTCACCGAGACGGCCGCCGGTGATGAGGCCCGCGGCGAAGGCGAGGGCGTAGCCGGCGGTGATCCACTGGATGGCGCTGGTGGAGGCACCGAAGTTCTGGCGCATGCTGGGTATCGCTATGTTGACGATCGTGACGTCGACCAGGTCCATGAAGGCCGCGGTCATCACGATGGCGAGCGCCAGCCAGCGGCGCCGGTCGGCCGGCGTCGCCGCCGGCGCTTGCGGGCTCGGTGTGTCTGCGTCTGTCCGCTCTTCTTCTCGTACGGGCCCGTTCTCTCTTTCGGGCGATTTCTTGGACGTCTCGGTGGTCATGGAGAGAAACCTAGACGGGAAGTAGGTCAACAGGTGTCCTACTTCGCTGGCAACCTGGTGGCATGACCGACACTCCGGCACGGCTCCTCTCGCTGCTGTCCCTGCTCCAGACCCCGCGCGAATGGCCCGGCAGCGAGCTGGCGGAGCGGCTGCGGGTGAGCTCGCGGACCATCCGGCGGGACATCGAACGGCTGCGGGACCTCGGGTATCCGGTGGAGTCCACGCTGGGCTCGGAGGGCGGATACCGGCTGGTGGCGGGCGCGGCGATGCCGCCTCTGCTGCTGGACGACGAGGAGGCGGTGGCGATCGCGGTGGGGCTGCGGGCGGGTGCCGGGCATGCGATCGAGGGGGTCGAGGAGGCCTCCGTACGGGCCCTGGCCAAGCTGGAGCAGGTCCTTCCGTCGCGGCTGCGGCACCGGGTGAGCGCGCTGCAGTCGGCCACGAGTGCGCTGACGCGGGGCGACGGGGCGACCGTGGATCCGCACACGCTGACGACGATGGCGTCGGCGGTGGCGGGGCCGGAGCGGCTGCGGTTCGCGTACCGGGCGCGGGACGGGGTGCGGTCGCGGCGGCTGGTGGAGCCGTACCGGCTGGTGAGCACGGGGAGCCGGTGGTACCTGGTGGCCTTCGACCTGGAGCGGGAGGACTGGCGGACCTTCCGGGTGGACCGGGTGGCCGAGGCGTTCGCCACGGGGGCGCGGTTCGCTCCGCGGGAGCTGCCGATGGATCCGGTCGCGTTCGTACGGAGGGGGCTGCGGGGCGGGGAGACGTACGCGGTGGAGGTGAGCTTCGCGGCGGAGCCGGGGGCGCTGCCGGAGTGGCTGCGGTCCATGGCGCTGCCGGGCGGGGACGCGCGGACCCTGGTCCGCTTCGACAGCGGAGACGCCCCGGAGTGGCTGGCGGCCCGCCTTGCCCTGTCGGGCCTGCCGTTCACGGTCCACGCCCCACCCGCCCTCGCCGCGGCCGCCCGCGAACTCGGCGCCCGCCTGACCGCGGCCTGACCCGGCCTCTGGGGCCCCCGCCCCGGGGCGGGGGCCGGGCAGGGGGGAGCCCCGGCGCCTGGGGGGGGGTAGGCACCGGGGCTCGTCTGGGGGGCGGCCGCGCTAGGCCACGGCGTCGAAGCCCGTGTCCCGCGCCATCCGCTTCAGCTCCAGCAGCGCGTGCTTCTCGATCTGGCGGATCCGCTCCCGGGTCAGACCGTGCTGCTTGCCGACCTCCGTCAAGGTCCGCTCACGGCCGTCCTCGATGCCGTACCGCATCTTGATGATCGACGCGGTGCGCTGGTCGAGCTTCCCGAGCAGGTCCTCGAGCTCCTCGCTGCGCAGGAGGGAGAGGACGGACTGCTCCGGCGAGATCGCCGAGGTGTCCTCCAGCAGGTCGCCGAACTGCGTGTCGCCTTCGTCGTCCACCGACATGTTGAGGCTGACCGGGTCGCGCGCCCAGTCCAGTACGTCACCCACCCGCTTCTCCGTGGTGTCCAGCTCGGCGGCGATCTCCGCGTGCTCCGGGTCGCGGCCGTTCTCGCGGTTGAACTCGCGCTGGATGCGGCGGATCCGGCCGAGCTCCTCGACCAGGTGGACGGGGAGGCGGATGGTGCGGGACTGGTCCGCGATGGAGCGGGTGATCGCCTGGCGGATCCACCACGTCGCGTACGTGGAGAACTTGAAGCCCTTGGTGTAGTCGAACTTCTCGACCGCGCGGACCAAGCCGGCGTTGCCCTCCTGGATCAGGTCCAGGAGCGGCAGTCCGCTGCGCGGGTAGCGGCGGGCGACGGCCACCACGAGGCGGAGGTTGGAACGGATGAAGATTTCCTTGGCGCGCTCGCCTTCGGCGGCCAGCGCCTCCAGCTCCTCGCGCGAGGGGGTCTTCGCGGACGGCTCGGTCACCCCGTCGAGGATCTGCTGGGCGTAGACGCCCGCCTCGATGATCTGGGAGAGCTCCACTTCCTTGGCCGCGTCGAGCAGCGGGGTGCGCGCGATCTCGTCCAGGTACATGCCGACCAGGTCGCGGTCTGCGATCTCCCCGCCCCCGGCGCGAGCGCTGCTCGCGGACTGACGACGGGCGACGGCGCGGGTTGCCATGCGTGCTCCCTTGCGATGAGTTCGGTCGCGGTGCGGCTGCAGGACGCCACCGGTGGTGCGGTGGGGCGTCCCCGGACACTCTCCCGAGTGCCCGCATCCGAAGGAAACAACGACTGGAATCGGGACAGAATTCCCACGCCGCTCCCTGTTTTCCGAGATCTTGCAGTATCCTGCCCCGCCACGAGAGGGGGCACGATGTCGCCAGAGCCCGAAGAGCTGCAGGTCAGGCCCGGGACGGAGGCCGATCTGCCGACCCTCACCGATGTGTACAACCACTACGTCCGTGAGACCGCCGTCACGTTCGACACCGCCGTGTTCACTCCGGAACAGCGCCGCCCGTGGCTGCATTCCTACTCGGAGGACGGCCCTCACCGCCTTCTGGTTGCCTGGAGCAGCCGGCGAATCGCCGGCTACGCGACAAGCAGTCGATTCCGTCCGAAACCGGCCTATGCGTCGTCCGTGGAGACGAGCGTCTACCTCGCCCCGCACGCGGTGGGCCGGGGCATCGGGACCGCGCTTTACGGCGCCCTCTTCGCGGCCCTGGCCAAGGAGCCGGTCCACCGGGCCTTCGCCGGGATAGCCCTCCCGAACGAGGCCTCGATCCGCCTGCACGAACGATTCGGCTTCCGCCGGATCGGGGATTTCACGGAGGCGGGCTGGAAATTCGACCGGTACTGGGACGTGGGCTGGTACGAGAAGCCCCTGGGCCCCCACCCGTCCGGGTGAGGCTCGGGCATATTCCTGTGGCACGGGACAACCCCTCCGTAGCGTCGGAGAGTCGCTTGTGCCGCCCGGTCGGCGACGCCCACACTCAGAGGAGGTGCTGCACATGACCGCTCTCGCCCACGAGACGCTGGAGGCCGTAATGCCGAAGGTCGCGACTCCCCCGTCGGACCTTGACGACGTCCTGTGGCAGGCATGGAAGGCCATGGAACTCCCCGAGGGCTACCACGCCGAGATCGTCGAGGGGTTCATCGAGGTGTCACCCACGGGTCGCTACTCACACGGCCAGATCTCGAACCGGCTGCGCCGCGCCCTCGACAGATTCCTGGACGGCAGCGAGTTCGCCGCATACCAGGACGTCAATGTCATCCATAGACGCAAGGTGTGGATCCCGGATGTGTTCATCGCCCTGGAGGATGCCGAAGAACACATCATCGAGGATGGCCTCGGGATCGACGCCTCCGGCGTGGAGCTGATCGCCGAGGTGGTGTCACCCGGCAAGGAGAGCCTCGACCGGGACCGCGACCGCAAACGGCGTGCGTACGCGAGGGCCGGGATCCCCGTATACCTGATCATCGACGACTACGACGGCCAGGGCAGCGTCAGAGTGCTGTCCGACCCCGCCCCCGACAAGGCGCGCTACGAGTCTGAGGCGCGGCTGCCCTACGGCACCGAAGTGACCATCCCCGAAGGACCGGCCAAAGGGTTCGCGATCACAAAATCAATCACTGGGGCCCCGCGGGACAAGGCCTAGCCGAACTGGAGCGAGCGCTTCGAGAGGCCCATCCAGAAGCCGTCCACCGTGTCGCGGCGGGCGGTGAGGTCGCCGGAAGCTTCCGCGGCGCCCAGGGTGACGAAGAGCGGGGCGAAGTGTTCCGTGCGGGGGTGGGCCAGGCGGCCGGACGGGGATTTGGCCTCGAAGTCGAGCAGGGAGTCCAGGTCGCCGGCGGCCAGGGCCTCGTGGCCCCACGCGTCGAACTCCGCCGACCAGGCGGGTACGCCCGTGTGCCGCAGGGCGGCGAGGTTGTGGGTGAAGAAGCCGCTCCCGACGATCAGAACCCCCTCGTCGCGCAGGGGGGCCAGCTTGCGGCCGATGTCCATCAGTCGGCGCGGGTCCAGCGTCGGCATGGAGATCTGGAGGACCGGTACGTCGGCCTCCGGGAACATCTCGACGAGGGGGACGTACGCGCCGTGGTCGAGGCCCCGGTCGGGTATGTCCTGGACGGGGGTGCCCGGGGCCTGGAGGAGCCCCCGGACCGAGGCGGCGAGCCGCGGGGCGCCCGGGGCCTCGTAGCGGACCTCGTAGTAGTGCTCGGGGAAACCCCAGAAGTCGTAGACGAGCGGGACCCGTTCGGTGGCGCCGAGGGCGAGCGGGGCCTCCTCCCAGTGGGCGGAGACCATCAGGATCGCCGTCGGCCGCGGAAGGGTCGCGGACCAGGCGGCCAGTTCGCCCGGCCAGACCGGGTCGTCCGCGAGCGGCGGGGCTCCGTGGCTGAGGTAGAGCGCCGGCATGCGGGTCCCCTGCGGGGCCGCGCCCGGTGAGGTGGGGGGTACAGGGGTCATGGGGGCGCTCCTCCGTCGTCGGTGCAGGGCCGCACGAAAAGACTAACCCCACTTGGTTCAAATTTGAACCAAGTGGGGTCTTCAGTCATTCCCGTACGGGCGCCCCGGTCAGTGGGCGATCACCGGGATCTGGACCTCGGCGTCCTTGGCGGCACCGGAGCCGGAGGCCGGACCGGAGGCCACCGGGCCGCCCGCGCCCGGACGGCCGGTGTTGATCAGGGTCAGCGCGATGGTCGAGCTCGCAGCCAGGATGCCGACCGCCCACCAGATGGCGGTGGAGTAGCCCTCGACCATGGCCTGCGCCTGGATCAGCTTGGCCGCCGCACCGCCGCCGGCGGCGTCGGCCGCGTGGTCGGTCAGGTACGCGGTGGTCGCCGAGGCGGCGATGGTGTTCAGCAGCGCGGTGCCGATGGCGCCGCCGACCTGCTGCGAGGTGTTGACCATGGCGGAGGCGACCCCGGCGTCGGCCGGGTTCACCCCGTGCGTGGCCAGGGACATGGCCGGCATGAACGCGGTACCCATGCCGAGGCCGAGCAGCAGCTGCGCCGGCAGGATCAGCGCCGGGTACGAGGACCCGACCTCGAGCTGGGTCAGCAGCAGCATGCCGGTGGCGGCGAGCAGGAAGCCCGGGCCCATCAGCAGGCGCGGCGCGACCCGGGTCATCAGGCGGGCGCCGATCTGGGTGGAGCCCGTGATCATGCCGGCGATCATCGGCAGGAAGGCGAAGCCGGTCTTGACGGGCGAGAAGCCCTTCACGACCTGGAGGTAGTAGGTGAGGAAGAGGAACAGGCCGAACATGGCGATGACTGCCAGGCCGAGCGAGAGGTAGACACCGCCGCGGTTGCGCTCCAGCAGGACGCGCAGCGGCAGCAGCGGGGACTTGACCAGGGCCTCGGTGAGCACGAAGCCCAGCAGCAGGACCGCCGCGGCGACGAACATCAGGATGGTCACGACGTCCGACCAGCCGGCCGACTCGGCGCGCGTGAAGCCGTACACCAGCGAGACGAGACCGAGCGTGGACAGGACCACGCCGGGGATGTCGAGCGGCGCGCGGTTGCGGGAGCCGGCGGGCTCGCGGATGACCAGCCAGGCACCCGCGGCCGCGATGATCGCGAAGGGGATGTTGACGAAGAAGGTCCAGCGCCAGTTGAGGTACTCGGTGAGGAAGCCGCCGAGGATCAGACCGACGGCGCCGCCGCCGCCCGCGATCGCTCCGTAGATGCCGAAGGCCTTGGCGCGCTCCTTGGCGTCGGTGAACATGACGGCGAGCAGCGAGAGGGCCGCCGGCGCGAGCAGTGCGCCGAAGGCGCCTTGGAGGGCGCGGGCGCCCAGCATCATGGCCTCGCCGTTGGCGGCGCCGCCGAGCGCGGAGGCCAGCGCGAAGCCGGCGAGGCCGACGACGAAGGCGTTCTTACGGCCCCACTTGTCGGCGATGCGGCCGCCGAAGAGGAGCAGTCCGCCGAAGGCCAGCGCGTACGCGGTGATGACCCACTGGCGGTTGCCGTCGGAGATGCCGAGGTCGGTCTGGGCGGAGGGGAGGGCGATGTTCACGATGGTCGCGTCGAGGACGACCATCAGCTGCGCCAGGGCTATGAAGACGAGCGCCTTCCAGCGGCTGGGGTCGGCAGCCGACGGCGGTGTCGCGGCTGTTTTCGGCATGGGGGTACCCACTTCACTGTGCGGAATGACTGAAAAGGACTGCTGGTCGGTTCGGAAAGCTCGGTGGCGTCACATGGTCTTCTGCTTCAGATCGTCCAGCGTGGCGGCCGAACCCGGCAGTTCGGAGCGGGCCGGGGCCCTCAGCCCGTCGAGGAACAGCTGGAGATGGCGGTGGGCGAAGCGGTCGGTCTCGAAGCAGGCGGTGCCGGGGAGGGGGCGGCTGAGCTGGGACATGGCGATCGTCAGGTCGCCGGCGCCGATGTCCGTGCGGATCAGGCCGGCGTCCTGGCCGGCGGCCAGCAGGGTCTCGATGGCCGCACCCAACGCGTTGCGGGCGGCGAGGAGTTCGGGGTGGTCGCGGTCGAAGTCGTCGGCGAGCATGGGGCAGAGGGCGCCGATCCGCTCGTCGGCGGCGGTGTGCGTGAAGCGGCACAGCGCGGCGAAGGCGTCCGGCTCCTCGGCGAGGGCCGCCTCGGCCGAGGAGGTGACCCGCGCCATGACGAAGAGGACGACCTCGCGGACGAGGGTGGGGCGGTCGGGGAAGTGCCGGTAGAGGGTGGCGTTCCCGATGCCCGCGCGGCGGGCGATCTCGTCGAAGGGGGCGCCGGAGCCGAACTCGACGAGCATCTCGCGGGCGGCCGTCAGGATCCGCTCGCGGTTGCGGACGGCGTCGGCGCGCGGACGCGGGAGCGCCCTGGAGTCGGCGGGCTGCGCCGGGTCGGCGGCGGGCGCCGCCTTCGCGGTCCCCGCCGGGCTTCCGGTGCGCGCCGGGCTCGCCGTGCGCGCCGGGCTCGCGGCCGGCGCCGCCTTCACGGCCGGCGCCGCCTTCACGGCCGGCGCCGCCTTCACGGCCCGGGCCACGCTTGCCGCCGGCGCCGCCTTCGCGGTCCGCGCCAGGCTTCCGGTGCGCGCCGAGCTCGCGGCCTGTGCCAGGTCCACGGTCGCGCCCGCGACGGGCAGGGGCGCCGGGGCGGCGGTGCTGGGGCGCTTCATTCCGGGCCTCCCTGGCGCGCTGACGCGCTGGTCGATGCGTACGGCCTCGCCCAAACGGGGAGCCGGTCCCCACTTCGTGGGACTCACGTACAAACGGGGATCCGGTCCCCGGATATTTCACTCGCCCGTGTGACCTGAGTCACGACGGGAACCACGTTCGGCCTCTCCCGGCGCGCGGGCGCGCCGCCGCCGTCGGAGGGTGATCGAACAGAGCGCAGACCGGGCAGGGCCGGCTGCCGCGCACCCGAAGGCGATCTCCATGCCGCAGACCCGCCACCGGATACGCAGATCACGCCGCACCAGTGCGTACATCGGCCTGACCGCGCTGGCCTTCGGCGTCACGGCGACCGCGAGCACGGGGATACCCGGCCGCCCCCACTCGGCGGCCGGGCCCGTGGCCATGACCGCCGAATCGGTTCTCGCGCCGTGCCGGATCGCCGGCACGATGGGCGTGCAGATGTCCGAGGGTTTGCCGACGCCGGCCGTCTACTCCCACTCGACCGGCGAGGTCCGGGCGCTGAACCTGATGATCGACTTCCCCGACGCCAAGGGCGAGGGCACGGCGCTCGACCGGCTGGCGGAGTTCTTCCCCAAGACCTCCGAGTGGTTCCGCACCAGCTCCTACGGCCGGCTCAGCTACCGGCCCGAGGCGCCGATAAGGACCTGGCTGCGCATGCCCATGCCGTTCGCGGCGTACGGGATCGAGCGCGGGGCCGCGTACGAGCCCGGCTACCGGCAGCTCGTCGAGCACATCGCGAAGGCCGCCGATTCCGAGGTGGACTTCAGCCGGTACGACCTGATCAACATCCTGGTGACCCCGAACGCCGGGCCGTCCGCCCTCGACACGGTCCTGTCCGTGACCTTCTCGGGCAACGGCGAGGCGCCGATGGCCGACGGGGTGCCGCTCGCGAACACGTCCTTCGTCTTCAGCCGCCAGGACGACGGCTCGGGCGCTTACCGGGATACCGGCTACCGGGTGCTCCCCCACGAGAACGGGCACGTCTTCGGCCTGCCCGACCTGTACACCGCCGACGGCGGGGGCACGGTCGGACACTGGGACATCATGAGCGAGGACTGGGGCGCCAACAACGACCTGCTGGGCTGGCACAAGTGGAAGCTGGGCTGGCTGGACGGGGCGCAGATCAGCTGCGCGTCGAAGTCGGGCGCCAGCGACCACACCCTGTCGCCGCTGGCGGTGGCGGGCGGGACGAAGCTGGCCTTCGTACCGCTGTCGGAAAGCACCGGGTACGCGGTGGAGGTGCGGACGCGGGCCGGGAACGACGAGGCCGTCTGCAAGCCGGGCGTCCTCATCTACAAGGTGGACTCGGACGTGGACACCGGACGCGGCCCGGTGACGGTGTCGGACAGCGCGGGCGCGAGCGGCGGCTGCACGCGGCGGCCCAATGTGCACGCGGAACTGTCGGACGCGCCGTTCCGGCCGGGCGAGACGTTCACCGACGAGAAGGCGGGCGTCAGCATCTCGGTGGTGGGGGAACTGCGCAACGGCAGCTACCAGGTGCGCATCATCCGGCCGTAGGCGCGGTCGGTACCGCGCCGGACCGGCCCGCCGACCCGGATGGGCGAAGCGCCCTTCACCGAGCGGGAGTTAACGTTTCGGCCATGGACATCAGCATTCGCACGACCGCCCTCCCGCACGTCGACCCGGACGCCTCGCTGGCCTTCTACCGCGACGCCCTCGGCTTCGAGGTCCGCAGCGACGTCGGACAGGGCGCGATGCGCTGGATCACGGTCGGCCCCGTCGACCAGCCCGGCACCTCCATCCTCCTGGCGCCGCCGGCCGCCGACCCCGGGATCACCGAGGACGAGCGCCGCACCATCCTCGAAATGATGGCCAAGGGCACCTACGGCTGGATCCTGCTGGCCACCCGCGACCTCGACCGCACCTTCGAGAAGGTGCGGGCCGCAGACGCCGAGGTCGTCCAGGAGCCGACCGCGCAGCCGTACGGCATGCGCGACTGCGCCTTCCGCGATCCCGCGGGCAACCTGATCCGCATCCAAGAGCTCCGCGCCTGAGCGACCTCGCGCGACGGCTGCGACGGAGACGATGCCGTCCCGTCTGACGCAACAGGTGACAGGACCGGTCAGGAATCGAGAAGCACCGGGGGCCGCGCCGCGCCTAGCGTGAGGGACATGAACCCCCTCGCATCCGTCACCCTCGAGGTGGCCGACCCCACGGCCGCCGACCGCTTCTACACCGCCTTCGGGCTGGGCGCTCAGGTACGAATGCGGTCCTCGGAGGCGCCGACGACCGGCTTCCGCGGGTTCACGCTGGCGCTCACCGTGTCCCAGCCGGCCACCGTCCGCGCCTTCATGGACGCCGCCCTCGACGCCGGCGCCACGGCGCTGAAGCCGGCCTCGAAGTCCTTCTGGGGCTACGGCGGCGTCGTGCAGGCCCCGGACGGGACGGTCTGGAAGGTCGCGTCGTCGGCGAAGAAGGACAGCGGCCCGGCCACCCGGCAGATCGACGAGACCGTGCTCCTGCTGGGCACCGCGGACATGAAGGCGAGCAAGCAGTTCTACGTCGACCGCGGCCTCGCCGTGGCCAAGAGCTACGGCCGCAAGTACGTCGAGTTCGCCGCGCAGGCGGGCGCCGTGAAGCTGGCCCTGTACCCGCGCCACGCCCTGGCCAAGGACCTCGGCCTCCCGATCGACGGCACCGGATCCCACCGGATCGTGCTCGGCACCGATTCCGGTCCCTTCACCGACCCGGACGGCTTCGCCTGGGAGGCCGCACCGGTGGCAGCCACGCCCACGCCCTGACCCGTCACGGCACCGCACGCCCCGCACGATGAAAGAGGAGACCGCAATGCAGTCCGCGCAGACGGCCCCCAAGAGCACCAGCCCGGCCGACGAGAAGTACGACGGGTTCACGGAAGAGGAGCGGGGCGCGATGAAGGAGCGCGCCCAGGAGCTCAAGGCGGCCTCGCGCCGGGGCGCGCGCGCTCCCAAGGCGGACCCGGAGATCGAGGTCCTCGCGAAGATCGCCGAGATGCCGGAAACGGACCGCGTCCTCGCCGAACGCCTCCACGCCATCGTCAAGGCCGGCGCGCCGGACCTCGCGCCGAAGCTCTGGTACGGGATGCCCGCGTACGCCAGAAACGGCAAGGTCGTCTGCTTCTTCCAGAGCGCGCAGAAGTTCAAGACGCGCTACGCGACGCTCGGCTTCAGCGACCAGGCGAACCTCGACCAAGGCGCCATGTGGCCGACCTCGTACGCCCTGACGCACCTGACCCCGGCCGGCGAAGCCCGTATCGGCGAGCTCCTCAAGAAGGCCGCGAACTGAGCGCGCCGCGCCCGACCTCCGCCGACCGCCTCCGCGTTCTCGGCCGCCCGCCGTGTCGCGCGTTCACGTGATCGGGCCGGCAGGCGCGCTCACCCGTCGCCATCCCGCGAACGGGTGATGTCTCGCCCTCTCGGCACAAGGCAGGCTCCCCACTGACCGGAGCACGCTACTGAGCGGGGGATGAGCCAGCCTTGGACATCTTGGTACAGAAGTACGGGGGGAGTTCGCTCTCCCAGACGGAAAGACTCCGCAGGGTGTCCGAGCGGGTGGCGGCGACCCACCGCGCGGGGAGGCGCACCGTGGTCGTGGTGTCGGCCCGCGGGGACACCACGGACGAGCTGCTGGAGCTGGTCGAGGAAGTCGGCGGGCGGCACGCGGCACGGCGCGCGCCCCGGGAGATCGACCAGCTGCTGGCGACGGGCGAGTACGCCTCCGCCGCATTGCTCGCTCTGGCGCTGGAGCGGCTGGGCGTGCCGGCCGTCTCGCTCACCGGGGCGCAGGCCGGCATCCGGGTGGTCGGCCGGCACGGGGAGGGTGTGATCGACTCGATCGACACGGGGCGCGTGAGGCGTTGTCTCGACGAGGAGTTGGTGGTCGTCGTCGGCGGCTTCCAAGGGCTCAACGATGCCGGTGACGTGGTCACCCTGGGCCGTGGTGGATCCGACACCACGGCCGTCGCGCTCGCGGCGGCCCTCGATGCGGGGAGCTGCGAGATCTATACGGACGTGGACGGCGTGTACACCGCCGACCCGCGGCTGGTCGAATCGGCCCGGAAGCTCCCGCGCGTGGCCGCGGACGTCATGGTCGAGATGGCCTTCTCGGGAGCGAAGGTCCTGCACTCCAGGTCAGCGGAGTTGGCCGCGGCCAAGGGAGTCGAACTGCACGTCAGAAGTTCCTTGGTCGACAGGGAGGGAACCGTGGTGAGTGGGGGCGACACGAGCCTGCTGGAGACCGGAAGCGCGATCACCGCCATCACATCGGACACGGATGTCGCGCGGATCCTCGTGCACTGCAAGGGCCGGAGCGACCCGGCGTCCGAGATCCTGGCCCTTCTCGCCGGAAACGCGGTGCCGGCTGATCTCGTCGCCCGCTCCGGTCTGCAGGAGGACGAGTTCCGGATGGGCTTCACCGTGCGCCACAGTGACGTCGCCCGGATCGAGGAGCCGCTCGAGTCGGCTGTGGCTCCCTTCGACGGCGGCATCTCGGTGGACACGGAGGTCGCGAAGGTGTCGCTGATCGGCATGGGGCTGCTGAACCGCCCGGAGTACCTGGCCCGCCTGACGACGGTTCTCTCCGGGGCGGGGATCGGCACCAGCTGGATATCCAGCTCCCAGCTGCGCGTCTCGGTGATCGTGCCCAGGCACGAACACGTGCGGGCCCTGCGGCTGCTGCACGCGGAGTTCGGTCTCGGTGCGGACGTCCTCGTGTGACGCCCGCGTCACACGGGGACGCACCGGGCGGTGTTCCGCCGGACGACGCGACGACGCCGCGGCCCACAGGCCGCGGCGTCGTCGCGTCGTCCGTCCGGCCGCTACTCCCCCAGGAGTGCGGCCTCGGCGTCGAAGCCGTACAGCCAGTCCTGCTTGCGCAGGTTCTGGGTGCCGGCCAGGGCCAGGTCGCGTTCGCGCTGCCCTTCCCCGTCGGAGAGGTGAAAGGTCCGGGAGTTCGCCCGGGACAGCCGCTGGAGCTCGTCGGTGCGAGGTCGGCGCACCTGCTCGTAACGGGCGAGCGCCGCGGGGATGTCGTCCGGTCGGATGCCCCGCAGGCAGGCGGTGAGCACGACGGCGTCCTCGATCGCCTGGTTGGCTCCCTGCGCCTGGAAGGGAAGCATGGGATGCGCCGCGTCCCCGACGACCGCGATCCGGCGAGTGGACCAGCGTGTGAGCGGGTCACGGTCGTGCAGGGCCCAGCGGCCCACGGAGCCGAGGGCCTTGAGGACGCTGAGCACCTCCTCGTTCCACCCTTGGTAGGTCTCCACGAGGTCCTCGACGCGGCCTTCGGCCGTCCACGACTCGACCGACCAGTCACCGGCCGGAGCCGTGGCCCCGACACTGATCCACCTTCCGGCGCTCACCGGGTAGCACACACAGTGCTGTTCCGGCCCGAACCACAGCCGGACCTTCGGATCCTCCAGGAGGAACGGCAGCTGTTCGCCCGGCACCAGTCCCCGGTAGATGGACTGCCCGGAGAACCTGGGTTCGTCCATGGCGAGGGCGTCGCGCACGACCGAGTGGATGCCGTCGGCGCCGATCACCACGTCGGCCTCGTACGTGGAGCCGTCCTCGAAACGGAGCCGCGCCCCCTCCGGCAGCTCCTCCACGCCCACACAACGGCGCCCGATGTGGAGGATGTTGTCATCGATACTCGACAGCAGCGCCTGGTGCAGATCGGCGCGGTGCACCGTGTAGTACGGCGCCCCGTAGAGCTCTTCGCAGGCGTCGCCGAGCTCGGTGCGGCCGAGCAGCCGGCTGTCGTCCCAGCTGCGCATCTCCACGGCGGAGGGGCGCACCGCCACCGGACTCAGCGACCGGGCGAGACCCAGACGGTGCAGGAGGCGGGTGGCGTTGGGTGCGAGCTGCACACCGGCCCCCACCTCACGCAGGTTCTTCGTCTGTTCGAAGACCTCGCAACGGATGCCGGCACGGCTGAGGGACAGTGCCACGGTGAGGCCGGCGATGCCGGCGCCCACGACCGCAATGCGGGCACCGCCGCGCTTCCCCACGGAAGGCGTGTGATTCTGGATCATGATTACAACTCTCGACGGGCGGTCTCAGTAGTAGAGGATGGCCTTGTTCCAGTCCTCGTCCGGGCCGAACAGACTTCTGGGTTTGACGACGTCTGGCATGCCGGTCAGCACATCCTGCGGGACCAGGCTGCCCGGAGCGACCCCCTCGACCCGGCACTCGACGCCCAGCTCCCGCCGCACCGTGTCTGCCAGTTCGGCGCACGCCGCCGTCCGGTGCTCGGCCGCCACCTCGATCTCGACCCGCAGGTGGTCGGAGGCGGTCTGCGCACGCCAGAACAGCACTCCGTACTCGAAGGGGAGGTTGTAGACGAGGTCCTCCAGCCGGTGCTGGGTGATCAGGGTGTCACCGATCCGGTGCCCGTAGACGGCCCGTCCGAGGACGGTGACGGTGGGCAGCACCCAGCCGCACGGACAGGGGTCGTACGACACCTCGACCGAGTCCTCCAGGTTGTAGCGCAGCAGCGGCATGGCCGCCCGGTGGAGTGGTGTGACGACCAGCTGCCCCACGCCCTCCCGGCCGATCTCCCCGGTGTCCGGGTCGCGGACCTCGAACAGGACACGGTCGGCCCACAGGTGCAGGCGGCCGTGCGTGCACTCGCCGGCCAGACTTCCGGTCTCGGTGGAGCCGTACTCCTCTACCACCGGAACGCCCCACAGCCTGCTGATACGGGCCCGCCGGGCCGGGCTCAGCGGCTCGCCGCCCACAAACAGCGCGCGCAGTGCGGGGAAGTCCCGGTCGGGCCGGAGCCCCGCGGCCTTGGCCGCGGCTGCCCACAGCAGGCATTCCGTGGGCATCGACCAGGTCAGCGACACGTCGAGGTCGTGCAGGGCCCTGACCACCCGTGAATACGGCATGGCGAGGGAGCGGTTGTCGCCGGGAACGACAGTCGCGCCGTTCAGCCGCCCCGCCGCATGCGCCAGATGCCCGGTGAGCAGCATGGCGTAGGGGGTGCGGACCAGCAGCGTGTCCGACGCGTCCATGCCGACCCACTTGCGGGCGAAGCGTTCGGCGAGATCGACCCAGTCGTCCTCGGTGTAGAAGGAGGGTGTGGGCTGACCGGTGGAGCCGCTGGACTCGTGATACGTCGCCAGTTCGCTCTTGGCCACCGCCAGCATGCCGAACGGGTAGTTGTCGCGGAGATCGGACTTGGTGGTGGTGGGCAGCCGGCCGAAGTCAGCCGCGTCGCCGGACATCGCGTCCGTACCCAGCCGGCCCTGGTAGAAGGGCGACTTGGCGGCACGCTCGAGGACCCCGGGCAGCAGCGCCTGCTGCAGCGCCGCCAGTTCTCCGTACGTGGACCAGTCGCCGATTCCGGGCAGCTTGACGGTCGTCGTCACCGCGTTTCCTCCAGTCCGAGAAGACGGCAAGCGTTGCGCCACGCGATCTTCTGCCATTCGTCGTCGTCGAGCCCCAGCCGGCGGAGCTTGGTCAGCTCCACCTCGGGGTGCTGCAGCGGAGCCTCGGAGCCGAAGAGCACCCGGTCCGCGCCGAGTTGGTCGACGGCGGCGCGGGCCACGCAGGTGTAGCCGCCCGACGTCTCCAGCAGCACGTTCCGCAGCGGGGCGATCAGCTCGACCGCGTACAAGTCGATGTTCCCGATGCCCGCGTGCCCAAGGACGAAGGTGACCTCGGGATAGCGGGTGGCGAGCGACACGAGGTCGGCGACCCGGCTGCCGGAGCGTTCCAGGCAGACGGTGTAGACGCTGTGCCCGACCTCCCGGGCGACCTCGACGAGGCCGGCGGTGCGCGGGTCGTCCAGCGCGATGCCGTGCACCGCCGGGGAGATCTCCATGCCGCGGAAGTCCGCCGCCGCGCGGCGGTAGTGCTCCGGATCCCGGTGCGGGTTGGCGAAGAAGAAGGGGATCAACCGGCCGTCCGACGCGGCGCAGGCCCGCAGGACCGCCTCGTTGTCCGCGTCGGATTCGATGCTCCCGCCCTCCACCAGGAAGCGGGAGAGCTGCGCGAGCGGCATGGTGCCGCCCGCGCAGACCACCGCACGGCCGATACCGCACTCGTCCATGGTGGCGATCAGGCGCCCTGGTGCCTGGGGCACCGGGGCGAGCCGCACATGGAAGTCCAGCACCGGCCGCGCGGCCTCCGCCACCGACATGTGCGGACTCACTTCTCGAGGCAGAATTCGTCGATCGGGTAACCGACGTGACGGTCCTCGGTCGGCAGGTAGCCGAGCACCTTGTCACCGGGCTTGAGCTCGGTGCTGTTGAGCACGACGCCACCGGGGCCGAGCACCCGCACGTGCCAGTCGTCCTGGAGGATGAGGTTGACCCGCTGACCGTTCGGCGCGACCGCGTCGATGGAGATGAGCGGACGGGACTCGATCTTCACCCGGCCGACGGTCACCATCCGGGTGCTGCCCTTGATGTCGACGGCCATCACCTTGCTGCCCGACTTGAGCTCGCTGAGGTAGCTGGTGCGCTCGTCCTTGGAGAGCGTGTACGAGTGGATGGCGCCGGCGTTCACCCGGAACGGGCGGGTCGGCATGTAGGGCAGCGGGTGCGTCTCGCTGACACACAGGATCATGCCCTTGGAGTGCGAGCCGACCATGATGCCTTCGTCCTCGCGGAGGTACGTGCAGGTGTCCACGCAGGCCCGCTCGCCCATGCCGATGTGGGAGGTCTCCACGATCTCCAGCTCGGTCAGGTTGAGGTCCGGCACGTCGGACTGGGCCGCGGCCTTCAGCTTGGCCGCGTCGCCGACCGCCTTGGGCGCCATCATCACGCCGTCCGAGCCGTGTTCCAGGACACCGAAGATGATCTCGGCCTCCTCGACGTCGTGGGCGACGGTGACCATGCTGCCGGTGGAGCCGGCCGCCGCGGCGATGACGATCTCCAGCGGGATCTTGGTGGGGTCACGGAAGAGCAGCAGGCTCCACCGCTCGGTGCGCGCCGACTCGCAGGCGTCCTCCAGGGTCGGCGCGTCGATGATCTCCACGAAACGGCCGAACTCCACCCCGGGGTGCTTGATGGCCAGTTCGGCCGGGGTCACACCGTGCCGGGCAGGTTCGACGACGACCACCGTCGCGTCCCCGAAGTCCTCCGGCAGGTCCTTGCCCTGCGGGAAGAGGATCTTGGTGATCGTGGGCGGCAGGCCCGCCAGATCGGCCGTGTCGTCCGCGACAATGCCTTCGAGGCGGTAGTGCAGCGCCTCCTGAAGGATCGCCTCCTTGGCCTCGCCGAGACCTCGGATGTCCAGCCAGCTGATCTTCATTTCGGTACTCCTGTATGGATGTGAGTGGTATGGGGGCGAAAGGTCGGCCGCCGGCCGGTGCGGCTCAGCCGACAAGGGTGGGGATCTGCTCCACGCGCTGCGTCTGTGTGGCGTGAGGGTCATCGATGCCATGGCCGAGGAACTGGCGCAGACGCTGCGCGATCTGCCGCGTCATCGCGCCCGGGTCGGCGGACTCGAAGATGTTGCGACCCATCGCGAAACCGCTGACGCCGCCGCGCAGCGCCTCGTCCACGTACGCCAGCACGTCGGGCACCGCGGTCTTGCGCGGACCTCCGGCCACGATGACCGGGATCGCCGCGTTCTTGACGACGTCCGCCATCTCGTCGGGTGAACCCACGTACGGCGTCTTGACGATGTCGGCGCCGAGTTCGGTGGCCACGGTGATGGCGTGGGCGACGAGGGCGGGGTCCCGCGGATTGGTGACCTTCGGGCCCCGCGGATAGATCATGGCCAGCAGAGGAACGTTCCAGCGGTCGCAGAGGTCCGACACGCGGCCGAGGTCCGTGATCTGCTGCCGCTCCTCGGCCGAGCCGAGGTTGACGTGCACGCTGACCGCGTCGGCGCCGTGCCGCAGTGCCTCGTCGACTCCGCTCACCAGGTACTTGGCGTCCGGGTCCTGGGCGTGCATGGTGCTCGCGCTCAGGTGGACGATCAGCGAGGTTCGGAAGAACCGGTCCGGGCTGACGTGGCGCAGCCCGCCCTTGTGGAGGACCACCGCGTCGGCGCCGTTGTCGACGATCTGCCCGACCAGGGCGTCCAGTCCACCGTCCCGCATGGTGATCGGCCCGTCGCTGATGGGGTGGTCCAGCGGTACGACAAGCAGCGGGTCGCCGCCGTCGCTGTACAGGCGCCTCAACCGGATCCTCCGGCCGAATGAAAGATTGGTGAACATCACTCATCCCCTCCTCGCGGGTGTGGGGCGGGAGCCCAGCGGTCCTCAGTCCCGGCTCGCTCGGCTTGCCCTGGCCCGTCGACGGCAAGTTTTCGTCGACCGACCGTGGCGCGCCATCGCCCGTTTACGTGATCCCGCCGGTGAGGGCCACGGGAGATTCGGGTGACGGACCCCGGCGGGGCACGGCGCCCTCGCGTTCGGAGGGCGGGGGGTACCGCCGATTCAGGCGCACACGGGGGAATTCCGTCGGCATCCATGCATTGCGCACATAAGACTCCGCATAGGGAACACTTTCGGCCACTCCCGAGATCCGCCCCCGTGAGATGCCAATAGACAATCAGCCAGCAGCGGCTAACGTGAGATCGAAAGAATGTGCTGGTGAGAGGGCCAGAATGGAGAATCAGGTGCTTTTCACCAGCAAGCACCACGGGGGAACGATGCAAAGCATGGTTGTGGAGAGCACCGGTCCGATTGTCGGTCGGGAAACAGAATTGGCCGGTCTGCGCGAAGCCCTGAGAACGGCGGCGTCTGGAACCGGCCAGTGTCTCGTCGTGGAGGGGCTGCCCGGAATCGGCAAGAGTCGACTGCTGCAGGAGGCTGCCCGGGAAGCGGGGCGGCTGGGGATGACGGCTGCGCTCGGCCGGGCCACCGAGCTGGACCGGGTGGCTCCGCTCGCGGTCTTACTGTCCGCGCTGCGGGACAGCCTGCCCGCCGTCGTGGACTCGGCGGACATGGCGGCGCTCGGCGGCCTGGGGGGCCAGGAGGCCAACCGCTTCTGGCTGGTCAGCCGGCTCGGCGACCTCATCGAGGAGTACGCCCGTACCCGCCCGCTGCTCATCGCCTTGGACGACGCCCAGGCGATGGACGAGCTCACGGCGTTCACCCTGCAGATCCTGGTGCCCAGGCTGCGCGGCTGCTCGGTGATGTGGCTGCTGGCACGGCGCTCGCCGTCAGCCCAGTCACCGAGGTACGACGTGGTCGGCCGGCTCCTCGAGGACGGGGCGCGGCACGTCGCGCTCGAACCGCTCGGCAGCGACGCCATCGCCCAGTTCTGTTCGCACGCGCTCGGCGCGGCCCCGAGTCCCGTGCTGGCGGGGCTCGCTGCGGACAGCGGCGGCAACCCCTTCCTGCTCGGACAGCTGCTCAACGCCCTGGAGGACAGCGGCCGGCTGCACCGCGCCGACGGCAGGGTGGAGGTCGTCGGGAGCGACACGCTGCCCGGCGACTTCCTGTCAGCGGTCGACTACCAGCTGCGCCACCTGTCCGTGCCGACCCGCCGGCTCCTGGAGGCCGGCTCGGTCTTCGGCCGGCCGTTCCTGCTGAGCGAGGCGGCCGGCCTGCTCGGCGAGCGCGGTGTCGCCCTCTTGGCCCAGGTCGAGGAGGCGGTGGGGGCACACGTCCTGGTGGACGACGGCACAGCGCTCGCCTTCCGCCACGACCTCATCAGGGAGGCGGTGTACGACGGGCTGACCGGATCGGTACGGCGGGCCCTCCACGAAGAGGCCGCCACGGTCCTGGAGGCCTCGGGCAGGCCGCGCGCCGAGACCGCGCTGCACCTCATCCGGGGGGCCTGCAGGAACAGCCCGCACACCATCACCGTGCTCTGCGAGGCGGCGGACGAGGTGGCCTCCACCTCCCCCAGCACGGCCGCCGACATGATGCTGGAGGCGCTCGACATCCTGCCTTCCGACGATCCCAAGGCGCCTTCCCTCATCGCCAGGGTGGTGAGCCTGCTGGCTGCGTCCGGTCGCATCCCCGAGGCCCGCGAGCTGGCAGGGGTGGCGCTGCACCGCAACATCAGCCGCGTCCAGGAGGCGGCCGTCTACGTCGGGCTGGCCGATGCGCTCAAGCACGCCGGCCAGGACGCGATGGCGGTCGAGTACACCCGTCGGGCCTTGGCCCACCCCGGGATTCCGGACGCGGTACGGGGACGGCTCCTCGCCGTCCAGGCGCACGCCCTGCTCACCGGCGACGACCTGACCGGCGCGGAGGCCGCGGCGACCGAGGCGATGGTGCTCGGGGAGCCGGAGACGGCGGTGTACGCGGGCGCGGCCCGCAGCTCCGCCGCACGCATCCGGGGCCGGATCGAGGAGGCCGTGTCACTCGCCTCGGACGCCGTGCAACTGGCCGACGACGCGGGCCGGGACGCGCGTCACCGGCACCCCCGGCTGTGGCTGGGCCGCGCTCTGGTCGCCGCCGACCGCTTCGGCGAGGCCGATGCCGTCTTCGAGCTCGGGGAGGGCGACGCGCGCACACTGGGCTCCGCCTGGTCACTGCCCCTGTGGCACTACGGCCGGGCCGAGCTGCGGATGATGGCCGGCCAGCTGGAGGACGCCCAGGCGGAGGCACTGGCAGGCAAGGCGGTGGCCGAGCAGCTCAGTGCCCACGCCATCGTTCCGTCGCTGCTCGGCATACTCGGCCAGGTGGCCATCCACCGGGACGAACTCGTGCGGGCCCGCGGGCTGTTCAGGGACGCGCGCCGGATGGTCGACTCCGGGTGCGGGGTCGTGGCGGAGGACCTCGCCTGGCTGCAGGCCCAGCTGGCGTACGCCGCGGGGGACCCCAAGGCGGCGGTGACCGCCTTGTCGGGGGTCTACGAGCAGCTCGAGGACCGCCCCCTGCTGCTGACCCAGGTCGCGTGGGCGTCACCGGGGCTGGTGCGGTTCGCGCTCGACGCGGGGGCGCGCCTCGAAGCGGAGGCGGCCGCGGCCGCGGCCCGGCGGCTGGCCGACAGCACCCCGAAGAACGTCTCGCTCACGGCCGCCATGCACCATGCCGAGGGCCTCCTGAACGACGACGTGGCGTCCCTGCACGCCGCGGTGGAGACGTACCGGACGAGCCCGCGCCACCTCGCGCGGGGCATCGCCCTGGAGGACGCCGCGCACGCCGAGGCCCGGGCAGGGCGCCGCACCCACGCCGTCGCCCTGTTCGAGGAGGCCCTCGGCCGGTTCACGCACTGCGGGGCCACCCGGTCCGTGGCGCGGGTCCAGCGGGCACTGCGCGCGCTGGGCATACGCCGTAAGAAGTGGCAGTCGGTGCAGAGGGCGCAGACGGGCTGGGACAGCCTGACCGACGCCGAGCTGCGCGTGGTGCGCCTGGTCGCCGAAGGGCTGACCAACCGGGCCGCCGCGGAGCGGCTGTTCCTGTCCCCGCACACCGTCGACACGCATCTGCGCCATGCCTTCGCCAAGCTGGGCGTCTCCAGCCGGGTCGAGCTCGCGCGGCAGGCGATGGTCCACGAGGCGGACGAGGAGCCGGCCGGCGCCTGATCCCCCTCCTGGTCCCCCGGGGCCGTGGCCGCCCGAGCGGTCACCCCCGGGGGCGCAGGTCCTCCCGCATGCGGACCATTCTGTCGACGATCGGCTGCACGATCCCGCCGAAGTACTGGGCGGTCGACTCCACGAAGGAGCTGTCCCGCTCGCCCTTCGCCTTCCCTTCCGCCGAGAGCACCACCCTGATCGTGAGCGTGGTGGCTCCCTGCTCGTCGTGCCCGATCTCGTTGTGGATCTCGGCCAGGTAGGGGTCGTCCAGCTGGTGGAAGACCATGAGCCGGCGGTCGTGGAAGACGACCCGCTCCCGGGCCTTGGCCTGGCCCGCCACGGTGATCTCCCGCAGCAGCCCGTCATCGTGGCGCTCCAGCACCCGGCAGTCGGTGATGCCGGCGATGAACGGAACCGGGTTCTCCGCCTTGCGCAGCAGCCCCTGCCAGACCTCCTCGGGGTCCAGCAGCTGCTTTCCCCCTGCGTCCTCTCCTACGACCGGCAGCGTCCAGCTCAGCACGGACATGGGTCTTCGCCTCCTGTGGCCCGGCACCGCGGCGGACGTCGTCGCCCGCGCGTCGCGGCGCTCTCGCAGTAAGGACAGCTTCCCCCCGTACGCCTCACGGGACATCCCCGGTTCGCGTGAGCTTCTCCCCGGCGCCGGAGCACGGCCACGCCGGCCGGACCGGCCGAGGATCACGTAAAGACGCGATGCGCGACGAGGCGTGGTTGACAAGGCTGGGGACCCCGCAGCGCGGGTTTCGAGTCCCTCCGTGGACGGGCGTATCGGTACTTGATGGGGGAGCAGTACATGAGCGGCATTTCACGTCGAAGATTCCTGGTCACCACGGCGGCGGCAACCGCCGTGACCGGTGCCGGCACGGCTGTCGCGGCGGCAGCGGAAGACGGCCTGAGCGCGGCGGCCAGCGGTCCCTTCGACGTCACTGTGGCGGATCAGCAGTACGCGGATCTCGTCCGCGGGTTCAACCAGCGCTGGGTGGGCACCCCCGACTACGTCCGGATGGTCACCTCACCGAGTCAGGCGGTCACCGCCGTGCAGGAGGCGGTCAACGCGGGCAAGCGGATCGCCGTACGCAGCGGCGGCCACTGCTACGAGCCCTGGGTCAGCGACGGCATCAAGGCCGTCATCGACATGTCCCAGATGAACCGGGTGTACTTCGACTCCTACCGGCAGGCGTTCGCGGTGGAGGCCGGCGCCACGATCGCGGAGATCTACAAGACCCTCTATAAGAGCTGGGGGGTCACCCTGCCCGGCGGTACGTGCCCGACGGTCGGCGCGGGCGGACACGTGGCGGGCGGTGGATACGGCGCGCTCTCCAGGCGGCACGGCCTCATCGTCGACCACCTGTACGGCGTCGAGGTGGTCGTGGTGGACGGCTCCGGCAAGGCCCGGCTGGTCACGGCCACCCGCGATGCGTCGGACCCCAACCGGGACCTGTGGTGGGCGCACACCGGCGGTGGCGGCGGCAACTTCGGCGTGGTGACCCGCTACCTGTTCCGCTCGCCCGATGCCGGCGGCACCACGCCGCAGAGCCTGCTTCCCAGGCCCCCCGCCTCGCTGCTGGTCAACTCCGTCTCCTGGTCGTGGGCCGACCTCACGGAGCAGTCGTTCGGCCGGATCCTGAAGAACTACGGGACCTGGTGCGAGAACAACGCCTCCGCGTCCTCGCCGTACGCGGGCCTGTTCAGCCAACTGAAGCCCGCGCCCAAGGCGGCGGGTTCGTTCTCCCTGACGACGGAGATCGACGCGACCCTGCCCGGCGCGGACAAACTGCTCGACGACTTCCTGACGGCCGTCAACCAGGGGACGGGCGTCTCCTTCCGCGTCGACGAGCGCAGGACCGTGCCGTGGCTGCACGGGGTCGAGTGGCCCGGCTTCACCGGCGGCGGCGACCCCACCAACCGCTTCAAAGGCAAGTCCGCGTACATGCGCAAGAGCTTCACGGACGCCCACGTCGCGGCGTTCTACAAGCACCTGACGCGCCCGGACTACCCCTACCCCGGCGCCCTGGTGTTGATCAGCTCGTACGGCGGCAAGGTCAACACGGTCTCCCCGACGGCGACCGCCGTGTCCCAGCGCAGCTCCGTCATGAAGCTGATGTACGTGAACTTCTGGCGGGACCAGTCGCAGGACGCCTGGCACGAGGCCTGGCTCCGCGAGTTCTACCGGGACGTGTACGCCGGCACCGGCGGCGTCCCCGTGACCGGTGACATCACCGACGGCTGCTTTGTCAACTACGCCGACGGAGACCTCTCCAACCCGGCGTGGAACACGTCGGGCGTGCCCTGGCACGACCTGTACTACGGCGTCAACTTCCCGCGGCTGCAGCAGGTCAAGGCCAAGTGGGACCCCAAGAACATCTTCCGTCACGCCCAGTCCATACCGCTGCCCTCCTGAACAGGGCGGCACGGCGGAAGACCTGTGAACACATGTCAACGCAGTACTGACTAGGAGTCAACATATGAGTCTCAACGGCAAGGTCGCCATCGTCACCGGCGCCTCCCGCGGTATCGGCCGTGCGACGGCCGAGCGCCTCGGCCGCGAGGGCGCCGCCGTCGTGGTCAACTACCACATCAACCAGGAGGCGGCGCAGGAGACGGCGAAGGCCGTCGTCGCGGCCGGCGGCAAGGCCGTCACCGTCCAGGGCGACGTGTCGGTCGCCGCCGACGTCGCCGCCCTGTACGAGGCTGCGATCAAGGAGTTCGGCGGCGTGGACATCGTCGTCAACAACGCCGCGACCGTGGCCGCCGCGCCGGTGGAGTACATCAGCGAGGAGGACTTCGACCGCCTCGTCGCGACCAACCTCAAGAGCGTCTTCCTCTCCCACCAGCAGGCCAGCAAGCACCTGCGGGACGGCGGCCGCGTGATCAACCTCGCCGCCGGACTGCCGTCGGCGGCCATCGCCTTCCTCGGCGCCTACGGCGCGACCAAGGTGGGGGTCGAGGTCCTCACCCGGTCCCTCGCCCACGCGCTGGGCGAGCGCGGCATCACCGTCAACGCCGTGGCCCCCGGCCCGACCGACACGGACATGCTCGCCCCCGAGGCGCGAGCCAACCTCGACAGCCTCATCGCCCAGACCCCGCTGCGCAAGCTCGGGCAGCCGGGTGACATCGCGGACGTCGTCGCCTTCCTGGCCGGCGAGGACGGCCGCTGGCTGACCGGCCAGACCATCCACGCCAACGGCGGCTTCGCGTAAGAATCCCGCACCAGCCGCGAAATGCCGCGGTCCGGGTCCCGTCACGGGTCCCGGACCGCGGCATTGCCGTACGTACACGGTCAGACCGTGGCCACCGCCCGGCCGGCGGTGAGCCGGACGGTGTTCACCGTCGCGGCGGCCGTGTCGTAGAAGAGCAGGTCGTTCTCCGCGATGAAACCGGCCTCCTGCCGGCTTCGCTCCAGGCCCGCGGCCGACAGGGTGGCGGTGAACGTGAAGGTGAGCCGGCCCTCCTCGTCCTCGCCGATCTCATTGGTGATCCGGGTCAGCAGCGGGTTGTCCATCTGGGTGAAGACGATGCGCCGCTTCGGCTCCAGGGTGATCCGCTCCCGCAGCAGCACCGAGTTGTCGCCCCGCAGCGCGATGCGCCGCACGAAGCCGCCGTCGAACTCCTCCAGAACCTCGGCGAAGCTGATCGACGGCACGTAGGAGACCGGGTTGGCCGCCTTGTGTACCAGGCTCTCCCAGAGCTCGTCGCGCTGGACCTCCGGGTACTCGGGAAGGCTGGGGTCGTTGACGAGCAAGGTGTAGGTGAAGACGACCATGGGTCGAACCTTTCGTGCGCTCCGGTAGCAAACGGCGTTGCCTTTCGCCGCAGCATCGCCTCCACCCGGGTCCGGGGACATCCCAGTTTCACGCGATCTGCCGAGACCGGTTGCCGGCCGCCCGCCCGCCACGCAGGCCACGCAGGATGGCGTGAAGACGTGATGCTGCGTACCGGGGACCGCTTGACGATGGACGAGCGTCACCGCGCCGCTGCTCTCGGCGCAGCGAGGCGAGCGAGACGCCGCAGCGAGACGGTGCGAGACGCAGCCGGAACCGACCCCGATGACACGACGAATGGGACACCTCTCATGACCAACGACACCACGCCGAGTCGGAGCGGGGCCGTGAGCCACGCCGACTCCCCGGCGTCAGAGAAGGCTGGAACGGCCGGTGGCCGCAGTCCTTGGGCGATGTTCTCGGTGCTGGCACTGATCGAGTTCATGTCGGTGATGGACGCCTCGGTGGTGAACATCGCGCTGCCCGCCATCCGGGACGACCTCGGGTTCTCGACCACCGGCCTCGCATGGGTCGTCGACGCCTATCTGCTCGGCTTCGCCGGGTTCCTGCTGCTCGCGGGCCGCGCCGCCGACGTCATCGGCCGGCGGCGGCTCTTCACCGTCGGGGTGGCCCTCTTCGCGCTCGCCTCTCTGGGCTGCGCACTCGCGGCCGGCGACTGGCAGCTGGTGGCCTGCAGGCTGCTGCAGGGCCTGGGCGCGGCTCTGGTCACCCCGGCGGCCCTGGCGCTGATCACCGACATCTTCCCGGAGGGGGCGGCGCGCAACAAGGCGCTCGGCCTGTTCATGGGGATGGCCGGTATCGCCGCGCCGGTCGGCCTGGTGCTCGGCGGACTGCTCACCACGGTCGGCTGGGAGTGGATCTTCGTGATCAACGTGCCGATCGGCATCGGCATCCTGCTGGCCGCGCTGCGGCTGCTGCCGGCCACCGGCCCGCAGGCGGACGCCAAGCTCGACGTGATCGGCGCGGTCACCGCCACCGCCGGACTGGTGGTGCTCATCCTGGCCGTGTCCCGCGGTGGCGCCCAGGGCTGGGGCTCGGCCGCGACTGTGGCCGAGTTCGCCGCCGCCGCGGTGCTGCTCGTGGCGTTCGTCGTCCGCCAGCGCACGGCGGCCGATCCGGTACTGCCGTCGGTGCTGCTGCGCATGCGGCCGCTGGTCATCGGCAACGTGGCCTTCACGCTGGTCGGTACGCTGCTGATCTCCACCTTCTTCATCATCACGATCTACCTCCAGCAGGTGCTCGGCTACGGCCCGGCGAAGGCCGGCCTGTCCTACGTGCCCATTCCGCTGGCCATGCTGGCCGGTACACAGGTGGCGCCCCGCGTGCTGCGGTTCGGCCCGCCGAACGTCCTCATGGGCGGTGTCCTCGTCCAGGCCGCGGCGCTCGCCGCATGGGCGCTGGTGATCGACGTCGATGGCGGTTACGTCACGGGCTTCCTGCTGCCGGCCGTGCTGTGGTCCTTCGGCCTCGGAGTGTCCATCGTCTCGTCCTTCGTCGTCTGCACGATGGGACTCACCGGGCCGATCGCCGGCGCCGGCTCGGGTCTCGCGACCACCACGTACCAGGCGGGCGGAGCGATCGGCCTCGCCTGTCTCGTCGCGGTCGCCGACTCCCGTACCCACTCCGTGGCCACCACCCGGGCACCGCTGGAGGCCCTCGTGTCCGGCTACCAGCTCGCCCTGTGGTGCTCGGTCGGCGTGGCTCTCCTGGCGGCGCTGCTCACCCGGTTCATCCGCTTCGGCGCCCAGCCGCAGGCGGAGGCCCAGCCCTCGTAGCGCTTCCGGTCGGGGCCGGACCCGACCCGGCGTCCGTGCCCCGGCCCTTCATCCCGTTGCCCTTCCCCGTGCGATCCGCAGGAGCATCCGTGCTTGACCATGTCTCGTCCCTCCCCGACAGCGTGCCCGTCCTGATCGTCGGTGCCGGACCGGTCGGTGCGACCCTCGCCCTCGAACTGGCCCACCACGGCGTGCGCAGCACCGTCGTCGAGCGCTCCACGACCGTCTCGGCGCATCCCAAGATGGACTTCATCAACGGCCGCAGCATGGAACTGCTGCGCCGCCTCGGCGTGACCGAGGAGATCCGCCGACGCGGTGTCGCGCCCGACGAGCCGTTCGACTTCCACTGGGTCGCCGACCCCGAGCAGCCGCCCGTCTCGATCTGGGAGTACCCCTCGGTGGCGGGGATCCGCCAGAAGTTCGCCGACGCCACCGACGGCTCGGCGCCGCTCGAGCCGTACCAGCGGCTCCAGGGTTCGCTGCTGGAGGACGTCCTGCGCCGGCAGGTGCGCGAACACCCGCTGGTCGACCTGCGGGAGGGATGGGACCTGCTGGACCTGACGGACGACGGGGACGGGGTGTCGGCGCGGCTGTCCGACGTGGTGCACGGCACCGAGCACACCCTGCGCGCCTCCTACCTCGTCGGCTGCGACGGCGGCGGCAGCACGGTTCGGCGGTGCGCGGGCATCACGACGCAGCAGAGCGGCCCCAGCACCCGCCACTGCGACGTCTACTTCCGCAGTCAGGACCCCGCCCTGTTCCGCAACGGGAAGTTCTTCCTCACCATCTCCGCCGGCGGGGCGACGCTGGTGAACCGCGACGGCGGGCGCACCTGGACCGGCACGTTCGTCCTCCCCGACGGGGAACCCGAGCCGGCCGACCCGCTCGCCGTCGTCAAGGAGCGACTGGGCTTCGACTTCGCCGCGGACGAGGTTCTCAACGTGGCCTACTGGTACGGGCGGCTGGCCGTCGCGGACTCGTACCGCGCGGGGCGGGTCTTCCTCGCCGGCGACTCGGCGCACCAGTTCTACCCGACCGGCGGGCACGGGGCGAACACCGGCCTCGGCGACGCCTGCGACCTCGGGTGGAAGCTCGCGGCCACGCTGCGCGGCTGGGCCGGCCCGCGCCTGCTCGACTCCTACGAGGCCGAGCGCCGGCCCGTCGCACTCTTCAACCGCGAGATGTGCGCCAATCTCCTCGCCGTGTGGATGCGCTTCCCGCAGCTGGCGGCCGCCGGCGCGTCCCGCCCCCAGCTCGCGGCGTACCTCGGCAAGGAGAGCTTCCAGATCGACAACCTGGGCATCCACTTCGGCTACCGCTACACCGGCTCTCCGGTCGTACGGCACGAGGACGCTTCGGAGCCGGACTGGCAGTGGCAGTCGATCGTCCCGACCACCGTCCCCGGTGGCCGGGCGCCGAACATGCGGCTGGAGGACGGCGCACCGCTGTTCGACCGGCTGGACGCCGGTTTCACCCTGGTCGACCTCTCCGGCGAGAACCGGGGCAAGGACCTCGTGGAGCAGGCGCGGCGCAGGGGCCTTCCGGTGGCGCTGCTCACCGTCGACAGCCCCGCCGTACACGCCGTCTGGGAGCGCGACCTGGTGCTCGTCCGGCCCGACCACCACGTGGCGTGGCGCGGCGACGTGGCACCGGCTCCCCGTGCGTGGGACGAGGTGTTGGAGCAGGTCACCGGCAGTTGACCGATGTACGCACGAGTACTCAAGCAACGGGGGATGTGGGATGTCAGGCATGGCCGACCGGTCCGGCACGCTGGTCGCCTCGACCGACTTCAGCAGCATGGCCGAGGGCGACCTCGCGTATCCGGATCCGTGGGAGGCGCGGCAGCAGCCCGCCTGGGCGGATCGGCAGCTGCTCGTACGGGTGAGGCGGCAACTCGCCGCCTCACCCCCGCTGGTCCGCGTCGAGGACACCGATACGTTACGTCGTCTGCTCGCACGCGTCGCGGCAGGCGAATTCCACGTGGTCCAGGCGGGCGACTGCGCGGAGGACCCGGCCGAGTGCACACCCGGCTACGTGACGCGCAAGGCGGGTTTGCTCAACGCGCTGGCGGGGGTGATCCAGACCGCCTCGTCCAAGCCCGTCCTGCGCGTGGGCCGGATCGCCGGCCAGTTCGCCAAGCCGCGTTCCCGCCCGACCGAACTGATGGGCGACCAGGAACTCCCGGTCTACCGCGGGCACATGGTGAACGGCCCGCAGCCCGACCCCCTGGCCCGCCTCCACGACCCCGCCCGGATGCTGGCGTGCTACGAGGCCGCGAGCAGCACGATGGCGCTCCTCGGGTGGACCCGCGGGGCAGCCCACGGACCGTCCGGCGCCCGGCCGCCGGCGGAGTCGCACGTGGAGCCGCACGTGGAGCCGCAGGTGTGGACGAGCCACGAGGCGCTCGTACTGGACTACGAGGTTCCGCTGCTGCGGCGCACGGAGGACGGGCGCCTGCTGCTCACCTCCACGCACTGGCCGTGGATCGGTGAGCGGACCCGGCAGCTGGACGGCGCCCACGTCTCGCTCCTGGCCGACGTGGTGAACCCGGTCGCGTGCAAGGTGGGGCCGACGATGACGCCCGACGAGCTGCTGGCCCTGTGCGAACGCCTCGACCCGGCACGCGAACCAGGACGCCTGACGCTCATCGCACGCATGGGCGCCGACGCGGTGACCGCGAAACTGCCGCCGCTGCTGGAGGCCGTCCGCACGGCCGGCCACCCGGTGGTCTGGCTGACCGACCCCATGCACGGCAACACCGTCAGCGGTCCGGACGGCCTGAAGACCAGGTACCTGGACACGGTCCTCCACGAAGTGAGGGCGTTCCAGGCGGCGGTCCGCTCGGCCGGCGGCGTCCCCGGCGGGCTGCACCTGGAGACCACCCCCGAGGAGGTCACCGAATGCGTGGCCGACCGCACACGACTCGATCAGGTCGGGGTCAAGTACACGAGCCTGTGCGACCCGCGGCTCAACCCCCGGCAGGCCGTCGCAGTGGCCTCCGAGTGGCGCGGATGAGAGCGCGCCCCGTCGAGTTCCACACCAGACCAAGCCAGCGGAGGTCCGTAGGGATGGAAAGCAAGACAGCGATCGTCACCGGCGCGGCGGGTGGGATCGGAGAAGCCGTGGTCCGCAACCTGGGCGGGCGGGGAATCCGGGTCGCCGCGGTCGACCGGGACGCCGACCGGCTCGAGGAGACGGTACGGCGACTGGTCACGGCGGGACTGGCCGTCGAGGCGTTCCCCGCCGACGTGACCTCCGCCGCGGCGGTCGAGGCGGTGGTGGAGGCGGTGGAACACCGGCTGGGACCGGTGGAGTACCTGGTCAACGCGGCGGGAGTGCTGCGGCTCGGCGAGGCGCGGAAGCTGACCGACGAGGACTGGGCCGACACGTTCGCCGTGAACACCACAGGCGTCTTCCACATGTCCCGTGCGGTGGTCAACCGCATGGTCGACCGTACGCGGGGGGCGATCGTCACCGTGGCCTCGAACGCGGCGGGAACGCCCCGCACGGACATGGCCGCCTACTCCGCCTCCAAGGCGGCGGCGACGATGTTCACCAAGTGCCTGGGCCTGGAGGTCGCCCGGTACGGCATCCGCTGCAACGTGGTGGCGCCGGGCTCCACCGACACCCCGATGCTCAGCTCGATGTGGCGGGACGAGACCGGCCTCCAGCAGACCCTCCAGGGCCGGCCCGAGGCGTATCGCGTGGGCATCCCCCTGGGCAGGGTCGCCAGCCCCGACACGGTGGCGGACGCGGTCGTCTTCCTCCTCTCCGACCAGGCGTCCCACATCACTCTGCACGCCCTCACCGTCGACGGTGGCGCGTCCCTCGGCGTCTGACCACACACGCACGCACAGCCTTGTCCGGCCGCCGTCACGGAAGCCCGGCGGACCGGAAGCTCTGATCACGCGGGAGATGCTCATGTCCGGCCTGCCCCCCATCCACTCGTATCCCATGCCCACCGAAAGAGACCTGCCCGGCAACACGGCACCCTGGGTGCCCGACCCCCGCCGCGCGGTCCTGCTCGTGCACGACATGCAGCGCTACTTCCTCAAGCCCCTGCCCGCGGGCGAACCACCCCACAACGAGCTGGTCGCCCATGCCGTGCGGCTCCGCGAGCGGTGTGCCGAATCCGACTCCTCGATCCTCATCCGCACCGCCGACATCGACGGCGGCGGCCGGTTGCGCATCGGCGTGGGCGCCACGCTCGTACGGCACTCGGACCCGGGGTCCGAGGTCAAGGAGACCCACGCCAAAGCCGCCGGGCTGCTCACCGCGCTGGAGAGCGACCGCCGGTCGGGCTTCGGCGACCACCCCGACGTGAGCGCGGCGCTGGCCCGGCGCAACGACACGATCGCGGGGTTCTGGCTGGCCGACGGCACCGACCGCAATCACCCGGACTCGGTCCTCGCCGGCCGCACGGCCCTCGTCATCGACGCCGAGGACACCTTCACGTACATGCTCGACCAGCAACTGCGGGCGCTGGGCCTCGAGGTGACCGTCCGCCGCTACGACGAGCCGTACCGACTCGACGCCCACGACCTCGTGGTCATGGGACCGGGCCCGGGAGATCCCCGTGACACCGGCCACCCGAAGATCGCCCACCTGAACGCCGCGACCGATCAACTGCTGGCCGGCGGACAGCCGTTCCTGGCCGTCTGCCTCAGCCATCAGGTCCTCTCCGCCCGCCTCGGCTTCCCCCTGAGACGGCGCGACGTGCCCAACCAGGGAGTGCAGAAGGAGATCGACCTCTTCGGGGACCGCGAAAGGGTCGGCTTCTACAACGCCTTCGCCGCCTGGAGCGACGAGGACAAGGCCGACTGCGAGGGCATCGGCCTCGTGGAGATCAGCCGCTCACTGGACACCGGCGAGGTCCACGCCCTCCGCGGGCCGCACTTCTCCTCCCTGCAGTTCCACGCCGAATCGCTGCTCACCCAGGACGGCTCGCGGATCCTGAGGGACGCGATGACCCGAATCCTGGCCGAGCCCGCGTACAGCCGACGGAAATGACCCGCCCGCCCGGGCCGGCTCCCGACGGTGATCGCCCTCGCCCGGAACCGAGCCGCAGCGCCCCGCCCGCGGACGGCTGCTTCGGCTGACCCCTGATCACCATGTCCACCCCCGCACAGCAGGCCCGGTGCGCGAAACCATCGAGCACCGGCCTGTGGGCGTCACGGGAAGGCAAGATCACCCACAGCCTCGCAGCCTGAGCCTGTGAGCACGTATCTCCGCCTACGGATCATGCACCACCCGCTACACTGACCGCGGTGGCCAGCCCTCACGAGCTGCCACCGCGACCTGTCGCCAAGCACGCCTGATCAGCCCGCCCACTGCGGCAGACTTTCAGACACGTTTTCCGACAGATCCCCGCCTTCGTAGCTCAGGGGATAGAGCACGGCTCTCCTAAAGCCGGTGTCGCAGGTTCGAATCCTGCCGAGGGCACGAACCGAGGACCCCCAGCCGGGATATGGCTGGGGGTCCTCGTCGTCGGGGCGGCACCGCGGGCGGCTCACGCCACCAGGTCGGCGTAGAGGATGACGTTGTTGGTGCGGTGGCCGTCCTTGATCTCGCCGCCGCAGGTCAGCAGGCGCAGCTCGGGGCGGGCGGTCGGCCCGTAGACCTTGTCGGTCGGGAAGTCCTTCTTGTTCACGTCCTCGATCTCGCGGATTTTGAACCTGGCGGTCTTCCCGTCCTCGCGCGGGACCTCGATGAGGTCGCCGAGCTTGATGTTCTTGACGCTCTTCATCAGCGCCGGCCCGTGCTTGGTGTCGAAGTGCGCGACGAGCACGGAGGGGCCCTTCTCCCCCGGGGTGACGCCCTCGGTCCACCAGCCGGGGTGGTCGGCGTCGATGTCCGCGTTGGGCACGCCCAGTTCGCCGGTGGCCGCGTCCACCTTGAGGCCGACCATCTTCTTCGCGTCCACGCCCGCCGCGTCGATCTTCATGCCGGTCGGTCTGGAACGGGGTAGCGCCGGGGCCGTGGTGTGGGCGGCCGGGGCGGCGGCGGTGCTGCCGACCTTGGGGTCGGGGGGCAGCTTGGCATCAGCATCGGAACCGGAGCCGCCGCAGGCCGCCCCGAGGGTGCCAGTGACGGTGGCGGCGAGGGCCGCGGTGATCACCACGCGGCGGCCACGGGTGCGGCGGTCGGCGGTGAGGGTGCTGGGCATGGCGCACTCCGGAAGTGAGGGGTGTGAAGGGTGTGAGCAGTGTGAAGGGTGAGAAAAGTGAGGCAGCGGGGCCGGGCGGGGAAGCGGGGGATCAGCCCTCCGTGCGGCCCCGGCGCAGCATGGCGAAGCCGAGGCCCGCGGCGCCGGCGGCGGCCAGGCCCGCGCCGCCCGCTATGAGCCCGGCGCTTTCGCCGGAGGCGGCGGGTTCGACGCCCTCCGCCCCGGCCTTCACTCCGCCCTTCGGGGTCAGCGGCTGGACGACCTTGGCCTCCGGCTTCTTGTCGGCCGGTTTGGTGCCGGCGCCCTCGGTCCAGCCCTTCAGGGTGCCGTCCGGGTTCAGGACGAAGTGCGCGCCGTTGTCCTGCGCGCTGTCCGCCGTCTTGCCGTCCGTCTTCATGGTGTGCCAGACGGCCTTGTCGTTGAGGAGGTCGGCCTCGTAGCCGGCCTTGGTCTTGTAGACGCGGGCGTCGAAGCCGGAGCCGCCGAGGTTCTTGTACTCCTTCACGAAGGTGCGGCCTTCCCGGCCCTCCCCCTCCTGCATGCCCTGGGCTGTCAGGTCGCCGTTGACGTCGAGGGTGAAGGCGACCCCGTCGATCTTCTGCGTGACCGTCTTGGACGTGCCCTGGCCGTCGTGGGCCTTCAGCGTGCCCTTGGCCTTGCCGTCCTTCGTCACGTCGGCCTCGTAGCCGAGCGTCGCCGCCCTCTTGCCGCCCTCGTACTGGACCAGCCCGTAGACCTTGCCGGCCCAGCCCTTCTCCAGGATCACGGTGCGCACGGCCTCGCGCCTGACCTCCTTGGCGGAGGCGGTCGGCGAGGCGGCGCCGGGGGTGGCGGGGGTGGCGG
>NZ_JAGGOZ010000040.1 GCF_018614075.1 Streptomyces sp. ISL-94
CCCGTGGGCCCGAGCGCGACGAACGGCGCCGACAACTCCCGCAACCCACCCACCACCCAGCACCCACCCCGGTACCGAAAGAACCCATCCCCCACCCAACGACCACCCCCAACAGAGGTCACCCATTCGATACAAGAACCTCCGTTCCCGCCCGGCATCGACCCACCACCACGGACGAGGCACTCACTCATCCACGCCAGAACACACTCAAACCCAGTCACCAGACAGCAGTTCCAACCCCTGGAGCCCGTGGAGGCCCGGCCATGACCATTCGCCTCCTGCTCGCCGACGACCACCCGGTGGTCCGGGCCGGCCTGCGCGCGGTGCTGGACACCGAGCCGGATTTCGCGGTGGTCGCCGAGGCCGCGACCGCCGAACGGGCGGTGGAGCTGGCGGCCTCCGAGCCGGTGGACGTGGTCCTGATGGACCTGCAGTTCGGCGCGGGCATGCACGGCTCGGCGGCGACGGCGGCGATCACCGCCCGGCCGGGGGCACCCCGGGTGCTGGTGCTGACCACGTACGACACGGACGCGGACATCCTGGCTGCGGTGGAGGCCGGCGCCTCGGGCTACCTGCTCAAGGACGCTCCGCCGGAGGAGCTGGCGGCGGCGGTCCGCACGGCCGCGGCGGGCCAGTCGGCGCTGGCCCCGGCGGTGGCGCTGCGCCTGATGGACCGGATGCGGACCCCGGCGGAGGCGCTGACGAAGCGGGAGCTGGAGGTGCTGCAACTGGTCGCGGACGGCCTGTCGAACCTGCAGGTCTCCAAGAAGCTCTTCCTCAGCCAGGCCACGGTCAAGTCCCACCTGGTGCACATCTACGCGAAGCTCGGCGTCGACTCCCGCACCTCGGCCGTAGCCGCCGCGGCCACCCGCCGGCTGATCCGCACCCCGTAGGACGGCCGACCGACGGGGCCCTGCGGGGACGGCCGAAAGTCCCGTGTCGACGGGCCGGACGACCCCTTTGCCGTTCGGGGGCGCGTGGACGGCGGGCAAGGCGGGCAGGCGCCCCCCGCGCAGCCCTGAACGACGAACGGGACCGGGAGATCCTGTACCTGCGGTTCGGACGCGAGATGACGCAGTCCGACATCGGCGTGGAGCTGGGCATCAGCCAGATGCAGGTCTCACGCCTCCTGACCCGCATCCTGGCAAGACTGCGCAGGGGCATGCTGGCCACGTGACCTGACCTCGGCGGCACGGTTGTTACCGGCCACCCGCCCCGTTCCGGCGGACTACGCCACCCAGTGCGGGCGCTCCACCGCCGGAGCCAGCGGGACCCCGTCGTGGAAGGCGGACGCGAGGCGGCGTACGCCCTCGTCCAGGCGGTCCGCGGGGAGTGTGTACGGGATCCGGAGCCGGTGTTCGAAGGTGCCCGGGTCCACCCCGAAGCGGGCCCCGCGGCCGATGTGCACCCCCGCGTCGGCGGCCCGCTCGGCCAGGGCGGAGCTCACCGGCTCGCCGAGGTCCACCCAGAGCGAGAGCCCGCCCGGCGGGAGCTGCCAGGACCATTCGGGGGTGTGCCGCTCAAGGGACCGCACCAGGGCTTCGCGCCGGCCCCGCAGCTGGGCGAGGCGCTCGGGCAGGGACCGCTCCAGACTCTCCATGAGCGGGAGGGCGACCAGCTGGTCGAGGACCGAGCCGGTCATGTCCGCCGAGACCCGTACGGCCGTCAGCTCGGTGATCATCTTCGCGGTGGCCCGGACCCAGCCCACCCGCAGGCCGCCCCAGTGCGTCTTGCTGAGCGAGCCGATGGTGATCACGTGGTCGGCGCCGCCGCGCGGGGCGAGCGAGGCCAGCGGCGCGGGCGCGGGGACGTCCAGCGCGATGTCGGCGATGGTCTCGTCCACCACCAGCCAGGTCCCGGTGGCGCGCGTGGCCGCGAGCAGCCGCAGCCGCTGCTCCGACGGCATCAGCGCGCCCGTCGGGTTGTGGAAGTCGGGGATCACGTACGCCAGCCGGGGCACGGTCTGGCGCAGCGTGGACTCGGCTATCTCCATGTCCCAGCCCGCGTCGGAGACGGCGATGGAGCCGGTGCGCACCCGCGCGTGGCGCAGGGCGTCGAGGGCGTTGGCGTAGGTGGGGTTCTCGGTGACCACCCGGTCCCCGGCCCGGCAGAGCAGGCTGACGACGAGGGCGAAGGCCTGCTGGGCCCCCGCGGTGATCAGGATCTGCTCGGGGCGGGTGGGCAGCCCGCGCCGCGTGAACCGGTCGGCGACCGCCGTGCGCAGATCGGGCATGCCGAAGGGGTGGTAGCCGGGCGAGCGGGCGAGTTCGGGCAGGCGGGGGGCGGCCCAGGCGAAGGCTTCGGCGAGGGTGCCGTCCGGGGCGCCCATGGCGGCGATGGCCAGGTCGATGCCGGGTTCACCGTCGGCGCGGCCGCCGGTCCCCCCGACGATGGCGTGGGCGCCGACCGCCCCGTGCCCGTCGGGGAGCTCGGTCCAGGTGCCGGAGCCGCGCCGGCTGCGGACGTAGCCGCTCTCGCGCAGCAGGTCGTAGGCGCCGGTGACGGTGGCCCGGCTGGCGCCGATCGCCTCGGCGAGCTCGCGTTCGGCGGGCAGCCGGACGTGCAGGGCGATCCGGCCGTCGAGGATCAGCGTGCGCACGGCGTCGGCGAGTGCCCGGTAGCCGGGGCGGGCCAGTACCTCGGCGGGGAGCAGGGCGGCGAGCTGGCGGCTGCCGATGGTCCTGTCCGCTGTCTGGACCACTCGCCCGTTTGCCATGCCAACCTCCCCTGATTGGCTCTGCCCACCAGGCCAATCGAGGACCAGACTCGCCGTATTGGCCCCCGATTGGCAAGGAGACGCCGAGATGCTGACCGACCGTGACGAACGGGCCCTGCTGGCCGCCGCCGAGAACCGGATCTCCGAGCCGCTGCGGATCGGGGCCGCGCTGGCCGCCGTACGGCGCGTGCTGACGCGGCGCCCGCCGGTCCCGGTCCCGGTCCAGGAGCGAGAATCGGTGGCATGTCACCCCACACCGACCACACCGACCACACCGATCCGGCCCGCTCAGCCGCTTCAGCCGCTTCAGCCGATCCGGCCGGTTCGGCCCGGTCTCCCGACGCACCGGTGATCGCGGGCCTGCTCCTGGCGGCCGGCGGCGGCCGGCGCCTCGGCGGGCGGCCCAAGGCCCTGCTCCCCTACCGCGGCCGCCCGTTGGTCGAGAACGCCGTACGGGTGCTGCGCGAGGCGGGCTGCGACCCGGTGCACGTGGTGCTCGGGGCCTGCGCCGCCGAGGTCCGCGAGCGGGCGGACCTGGCAGGCTGCGTGGTCGTGGACAACCCGGACTGGGCGGAGGGGATGGGCTCCTCCCTGCGGGTCGGCCTCGCCTCGCTCGCCGGTACGGAGGCCCGCGCGGCCCTGGTCTCGCTGGTGGACCAGCCGGGCATCGGGCCGGCGGCCGTGGCCCGCGTACGGGAGGCGTACCGCTCCCCCGCGAGCCTGGTGGCGGCGGCGTACGACGGGGAGCGCGGCCATCCGGTGCTGTTCGGCGCCGACCGGTGGGCGGACATCGCGGCGACGGCGACCGGCGACAAGGGCGCGCGCGTCCATCTCACCCGGCATGCGGGTGAGCTCGTACTGGTGGAGTGTGCGGACATCGCGGAGGCCTACGACATCGACACCCCTCCCGACCTGGCACGTCTCCTCTGAGCACGGCGTGACGACGATGGCACTGAGGGCCACCAAGGAGCGGAATCTGTCGACTCAGAGAATCTCGACATCAACAAACCATTGAACTTCCACTATGAGGAAATTACTATCCACTGGTCAGAAGCGCCCTGAACCAAAGACGGCGCCCGCGACCGTATCCCGGAACTCTCCACACCCGACGGCACTGCGTGCCGTCTCGCGCGAGCATTCCCCCGCGGCCGCCAGGCACCGCCGCTGAAGGAGTGACAGATATGTCCGCACCAGCGCCGTCCCCGCTGGCCATCGTCGATGCCGAGCCCCTGCCCCGGCAGGACGAAGTCCTCACCGAAGCGGCCCTCGCCTTCGTGGCCGAGCTCCACCGGCGGTTCGCCCCCCGCCGCGCCGAGCTGCTGGCCCGCCGCGCCGAGCGCCGCGCCGAGATCGCCCGGACCTCCACCCTCGACTTCCTCCCGGACACCGCACAGGTCCGCGAGGGGGACTGGAAGGTGGCCCCGGCGCCGGCCGCGCTGAACGACCGCCGTGTCGAGATCACCGGTCCGACGGACCGCAAGATGACCATCAACGCCCTGAACTCGGGCGCGAAGGTCTGGCTCGCCGACTTCGAGGACGCTTCCGCTCCCACCTGGGAGAACGTCGTCCTTGGCCAGCTCAACCTCATCGACGCCTACGAGCGCCGCATCGACTTCACCGACGCGCGCACCGGCAAGGCATACGCCCTGAAGCCCGCCGGGGAGCTGGCGACCGTCGTCATGCGGCCGCGCGGCTGGCACCTCCAGGAGCGCCACCTGCAGTTCGAGGGCGCCCCGGCCTCCGGCTCGCTGGTCGACTTCGGCCTGTACTTCTTCCACAACGCGCAGCGCCTGATCGACCTCGGCAAGGGCCCGTACTTCTACCTGCCGAAGACGGAGTCGCACCTGGAGGCCCGCCTCTGGAACGACATCTTCGTCTTCGCCCAGGACTACGTCGGCATCCCGCAGGGCACCGTCCGTGCGACGGTCCTCATCGAGACCATCACCGCCGCGTACGAGATGGAGGAGATCCTCTACGAGCTGCGCGACCACGCGGCCGGCCTGAACGCGGGCCGCTGGGACTACCTCTTCTCCATCGTCAAGAACTTCCGTGACGGCGGCGAGAAGTTCGTCCTGCCGGACCGCAACGCGGTGACGATGACCGCCCCGTTCATGCGCGCCTACACCGAACTGCTGGTCCGCACCTGCCACAAGCGCGGCGCGCACGCCATCGGCGGCATGGCGGCCTTCATCCCGTCCCGCAAGGACGCCGAGGTCAACAAGGTCGCCTTCGAGAAGGTCAAGGCCGACAAGGACCGCGAGGCGAACGACGGGTTCGACGGCTCCTGGGTCGCCCACCCCGACCTGGTCCCGATCGCGATGGCCTCCTTCGAGGCGGTGCTCGGCGACAAGCCGAACCAGAAGGACCGGCTGCGCGAGGACGTCTCGGTGGCCCCGGGCGAGCTCATCGCGATCGACTCCCTGGACGCGAAGCCGACGTACGAGGGCCTGCGCAACGCGGTCCAGGTCGGCATCCGCTACATCGAGGCCTGGCTGCGCGGCCTCGGCGCCGTCGGCATCTTCGGCCTGATGGAGGACGCGGCCACCGCGGAGATCTCGCGCTCGCAGATCTGGCAGTGGATCAACGCCGGCGTCGTCTTCGAGCACGCCGGCGAACCCGTGCGGGCCACGGCCGAGCTGACCCGCAAGATCGCGGCGGAGGAACTGGCCGCCATCCGCGCCGAGGTCGGCGAGGAGGCCTTCACGACCGGCAAGTGGCAGCAGGCCCACGACCTCCTCCTCCAGGTCTCCCTGGACGCGGACTACGCGGACTTCCTGACCCTCCCCGCATACGACCAGCTCGTCGGCTAGTTCCCCGAATTCGGCTGACCCGCACAGCAGTCGAAGACACCCGCCTCCGCCCCCGACGCCTCACCCGCGCCGGGGGCGGAGGCGTTTTCAGGCCACCACCCTGGTCACCGACCACGTGCCGCAGGGTGGCGGACGATCGCGCTCGGGCGGGAGCCGCCCCGGTGACCCGAACGTGAAGGGCCGGTACGGGGACAGCGCGATTCGGCCACTTCCGGGCGGGTCTGCACCGAACGAGCGGTCGGTTGTTACTTGTTCGTAACTTGCCTGTACCTAGCGGTAACAAGTGGGCGCGTGTCACCTTTCCGGTGCCACCGGCCGGCGGTACCCCCACTTCACAGCCATGCACCGGAGTTGTCCGCTGCTCCCGCATGGCCGACCGCAGGAGTTCCGCAGTGATCGGATTCCGCACCGCCAGCAAGGACCGGGCCCGCCGTCGCGTGCGACGACTGGGTGGGGCCGGGATGGTTCTGCCGCTCGCCGTCGGGGCGCTGTTGGCCGCCGGGGCCGGGACCTCCGCGGCCAGTCCCGGGGCCGGGCCGACCGCCGTGGTGTCCATGGGCGACAGCTACATATCCGGCGAGGCCGGGCGCTGGAAGGGCAACAGCCTGACCAACACCGGCAGCAGGAACGGGACCGACCGGGCCTGGGTGAGCGGCAGCACCTACGATCCCGGCAAGGTGTACGGGACCACCGCGGGCGGCTGCCACCGCTCCGATTCCGCCGAGGTGGTCAGCGCCGGGCCCCTCGCCGAGAAGGCCGTGAACCTGGCCTGCTCCGGGGCGACGTCCGAGAACGTGTTCCGCGCCTCCAGCGGCGGCGTCGCCTTCAAGGGCGAGGCCCCGCAGGCCGATCAGCTCACCGCCATCGCCGCGAGCCACAACGTGAAGGTCGTCGCGCTGTCCGTCGGCGGGAACGACCTCGGCTTCGCCGACATCATCAAGGAGTGCGCGTACGACTTCATCATCTGGAACTCGTACTGCTACGACGACCAGCAGGCCGGGGTCGACGCGAAGATCGACGCGGTCATGGCGAACGTCGGCAAGTCGGTGGACGAGGTGCGCGCCGTGATGCGCGGGGCCGGGTACGCCGACTCCTCCTACCGGATCGTGCTCCAGTCCTACCCGTCCCCGATCCCGCGCGGCGCGGAGAACCGGTACACGCAGAGCGACTGGAGCCGGCTCAACACCGGCGGCTGCCCCTTCTGGAACCGGGACTCGGACTGGGCGCGCGATTCCCTCGTGCCGCAGATAGCAGGCCGGATCAAGGGCGTCGCCGCCGCCAAGGGCGTGCAGTTCCTGGACCTGCGGGACACGCTGCAGGGGCGCGAGGTGTGCGCGAAGGCGAGCAAGCAGGTGAGCTCCACGGTGCCCGCGTCGGCCCAGGCGAGCGAGTGGGCGCGCTGGATCGACAACAACGAGACGCAGGGCCTGATCCAGGAGTCCATGCACCCGAACTACTTCGGGCAGCTGGCGGCCGGGCGCTGCCTGTCCCTGGCGGTCGCGCAGCCCGCGGACTCCGCTGTCAGCTGCAAGAACACCGCCGGGGCGGACCAGACGGGCATGTTCCTGACGCCGGCGTCGTAGACGGCCGCAGCCTCAGCCGCGAAACAGAACCGCGTCCGGACGCGGCGGTGCGCACGCCACACCCGCAGTGGGTGGCGTGCGCACCGCCGTGAACGGTCCGGCCGGGCGGGGGGTCAGTGCACCGGCACCGGCTCCGGGCCCGCGGCCGAGGCCGCGCCCTTCCTGGCGCCGAGGTGGTTGAAGGCGAGGTTCAGCAGGATCGCCACCACGCAGCCGGTGCTGATGCCCGAGTCGAGGACGACCAGCAGGTCCTTCGGGAAGGCGTGGTAGAAGTCCGGCGCGGCGATCGGGATCAGGCCGATGCCCACCGAGGCGGCGACGATCAGGGCGTTCTCGCCCTTCTCCATGGCCGCGCCCGCCAGGGTCTGGATGCCGCTGGCCGCGACGGACCCGAAGAGGACGATGCCGGCGCCGCCGAGGACCGGCAGCGGGACCACGCCGATGACGGAGGCCGCCATCGGGCACAGGCCCAGCAGGATCAGGATGCCGCCGCCGGCCGCGACGACGAAGCGGCTGCGCACCTTGGTCATGGCGACGAGCCCGATGTTCTGGGCGAAGGCGCTGCACATGAAGCCGTTGAACAGCGGGCTGAGCGCGCTGCCGAGGGTGTCGGCGCGCAGTCCGCCCTCGATGGTCCGGGCGTCCGCCGGGCGGCCCACGATCTTGCCCAGCGCCAGGATGTCGGCGGTGGACTCGGTCATGCAGACGAGCATGACGATGCACATCGAGATGACGGCGGCGACCTGGAACTGGGGGACGCCGAAGTGGAACGGGGTCGGGAAGCCGATAACCGAGGCGTTCTTGACGGCGTCGAAGCTGGTCATGCCCAGCGGGAGGGCGATGAGCGTGCCCGCGACCAGGCCGAGCAGGATGGAGATCTGCTGGATGAAGCCGCGCAGGAACTTGCGCATCAGCAGGACGATGACGAGCGTGAGGGCGGCCATGCCGATGTTCTTCATCGAGCCGTAGTCGGTGGCGGTGCGGTTCCCGCCCTGCGACCAGTTGAAGGCGACGGGCAGGAGCGAGACGCCGATCAGGGTGATGACCGTGCCCGTGACGACCGGTGGGAAGAACCGGACGAGCTTGCCGAAGTAGGGGGCGGCGAAGAAGCCGAGGACTCCGGCGACGATGATCGCGCCGAAGATGATGGGGATGGCGTTGTCCCCCTCACCCTTGCCGATGGCGATCATCGGAGTCACACCGGCGAAGGAAACGCCGTTGACGAAGGGGAGTTTGGCGCCGATCTTCCAGAACCCGAGGGTCTGGAGGAGGGTGGCGAGCCCTGCGGTGAAGAGCGAGGCGCCCATCAGGAAGGCGGTCTCGGTGGCGGAGAGACCGACGGCCGGGCCGACGATCATGGGCGGGGCGACGACACCCGCGTACATGGCGGCCACGTGCTGAAGGCCGCTGGTGAACATTTTCAGCGGAGGCAAGGTCTCGTCGACCGGGTGCTTCTCCTCCGGTACTGCGACTGCATCTTTGCGAAACCTGGGCGTAGAGGCCACGGCTTCCTCCGGTCGGTTAAACACGTCGGCAGGGACGTGGGTGTCTTGGAGGTGGTGCGAAAGCTGTGCGAGTCGAGCCTGTATGGAGTTGTGGGTGGTGCCAGTGCTGGTCCCAAGGGGCCGAAGGGATGCGGAAACGATTCGCCCAAACCGGTTCCGCGCTTCGCTTCAACGCTGTACTTCGCCGCTGCGCTTCAAGGCTCTTGAAGCTGGTGGTGCCGTGGCAGTGGTGCGGGGCTGTGCTGCGGTGCGTGTGGTACGAGTGACCGCCCCCGGGTGCGCCTTCGGATGATCCTCGGGCGCTTCCCGGGAACGGCTGCCGACGGACCCCGCTCGGGTCCGCGACGACCGGCCGGGGGCCGTCCCCCCCGGCCGGACTCCGTGGGATCAGGCCTGCGCGGAGATCCGCGCGAGGCGCTGGGCCTCTTCGCGCGTGGACACCGCGATGGCGTCCTCGTCGGCGAAGAGCAGTCGGTTGTTCTCGACGATCTGCTTGCCGTTGACGAACGACGCGGTCACCGGGGCGGCCGCACCGAAGACCAGCGCGGTGACCGGGTCGGCGATCGAGGAGTGCAGGAAGGTGTTCAGGTTCCACAGCACCAGGTCGGCGCACTTGCCGACCTCGAGCGAGCCGATGTTGTCGGCGCGGCCGAGGACCTGGGCGCCACCGTAGGTGCCGAGGCGCAGGGCCTGGCGCGCGTTCAGGGCGCGCTCGCGGTGGACCGGGTTCAGGCGGTTGATCAGCAGCGCGTTGCGCAGCTCGGTGTGCAGCTCACCGGACTCGTTGGAGGCGGTGCCGTCCACGCCGAGGCCGACCGGGACACCGGCGGCCAGCATGTCCGGGACGCGGGCGATGCCGGCGGCCAGACGGGCGTTGGAGGACGGGCAGTGCGCGACACCGGTCTTGGTACGGGCGAACGCGGCGATGTCGGAGTCGTTCATGTGGACGCTGTGCGCCATCCACACGTCCTCGCCGAGCCAGCCGGTCGACTCGAAGTAGTCGGTCGGGCCCATGCCGAACAGTTCCTTGCAGAACTGCTCTTCCTCGACGGTCTCGGAGCCGTGCGTGTGCATGCGCACACCCAGGCGGCGGGCCAGCTCGGCGCCCTGCTTCAGCAGCTCGGTGGAGACCGAGAAGGGGGAGCACGGGGCGACGGCGACCTGGGTCATCGCGTCGAAGGAGGCGTCGTGGTACTTCTTCACGGTCGCCTCGGTGTCCGCGAGGGCACCTTCGAGGGTCTCGACGGCGTGGTCCGGCGGCAGGCCGCCGTCCTTCTCGCTGCGGTCCATCGAACCGCGGGCGAGGGTGAAGCGGACACCCATCTCGGACGCGGCGCGGATGATCGAGCCGGAGAGGTCGCCCGCACCCTTGGGGTAGACGTAGTGGTGGTCCATCGCGGTGGTGACACCGCCACGGGCCATCGCTGCGAGGGAGCCCTGGGCGGCCGTGTAGGCCATCTGCTCGTCGATGCGCGCCCACGTCGGGTACAGCGCGACGAGCCAGTTGAAGAGGTTGTGGTCGGTGGCCAGGCCGCGCGTGATCCACTGGTAGAAGTGGTGGTGCGTGTTGACCAGACCGGGGGTCACGAGGTGCCCGGTGCCGTCGATGCGGCGGACGACGTTCTCGAGGTTCTCGGGGGCCTTGCCCGCGCCGATGAACTCGATCTTGTTGCCGGCGACGACGACATGGCCCGAGGCGTACTCGGTGTCGTTCGCGTCAACGGTTGCAATCGCACAGTTCTCGATGACGATGCGCTCTACGGCGCTGTCATGGGCTGCCGATGCTGCCATGGGACTTCCTCGTGCTTTCAGTGGCGGTGCGGGCACGGCAAAACCCAGGGGATTTGAGTGCCGGAGCCGGGGGCCTTGACAGCTGACAGTACTGCCGCCCCGCGTGGTGCGTCCGGGTGCCGATTCAGGAAGTTGTGGGTGTCGCGCCCCGGGGCCACTGCGGAGCCCCGGGACGCGTGTGCCGCGGCTTAGAGGTTGGTCATGTCCACGGGGATACGGGCGTCAACGCCGTCCCGGAGAACAGTGGCCTCGATCAGACCGTACGGGCGGTCCGCGGCGAAGTACACCTCGTTGTCGTTCTTGAGCCCGAACGGCTCCAGGTCGACGAGGAAGTGGTGCTTGTTCGGGAGCGAGAAGCGGACCTCGTCGATCTCCGAACGGTGGTTGATGATGCGCGAACCCATCTGGTACAGGGTCTGCTGCAGCGAGAGCGAGTAGGTCTCCGCGAAGGCCTGAAGCATGTGCTTCTTGGTCTCGGCGTAGGACTTCTCCCAGTTCGGCATGCGCTGCTCGTCGTCCGACCAGTTGAAGCGCCAGCGAGCCGACACCTGGGTCGCCAGGATGCGGTCGTAGGCCTCCTTCAGCGTCGTGTACTTGTCCTTCACGTAACCCCAGAACTCGGAGTTCGTGGAGTTCATGACGACGAGGTCCTTGAGGCCGGAGATGACCTCCCAGTTCGTGCCGTCGTACGTGATCTGGGTGACGCGGGTCTCCATCCCCTGGCGGACGAAGGAGTGGTTCACCTCGTCGGAGCCGATGAACTTGGAGTTCGCGTCCGAGGTGGCGATCCGGTCCCAGGCGTACTCCTCGATCCGGATGCGCGCCTTCTGGATCGGCTCCTGGCTGTTGACGAACCAGCGCGCCAGGTGGATGCCGAACTGCTCGGCGGACTCGATGCCGTACTCCTTGGCGAACGCGTACACCGTGTTCTTGGTGGTGTCCGTCGGCAGCACGTTGGCGTTCGAGCCGGAGTAGTGGACGTCGTCCATGTCGCCGGAGAGGGCGACCGAGACGTTCAGGTCCTTGATGTGGTGCGTGTCGCCGTCCCGCGTGATCTTGACGACGCGGTTCTCTGCTTTGCCGTACTGGTTCTGGCCCAGAATCGTGGCCATGCTAGCTCCCTCGGTAAACGGAGTAGCCGAACGGGTTGAGCAGCAGCGGTACGTGGTAGTGCTCGCCAGGAGTGACCGCGAAGGTGATCGTCACTTCCGGGAAAAACGCACCGCTGTCCCTTACGCGGGGGGCGTCCTGCTGCGCCTCGGCTTGCTTCTTGGAACTGTGCTTATTAAAGAAGTACGTCTCGGTCTCGAAGTCGAGACGCACGTGTGTGGTGCCCTCCGGCAGGGCCGGCAGGTCCTTGCAGCGCCCGTCCGCATCGGTGGCGGAGCCGCCCAGGGCCGCCCACTCGCCGTCGAGGCCCGTACGGGCCGACAGGGAGATGGCGACGCCCTCGGCGGGCTTGCCGATGCTGGTGTCCAGGATGTGCGTGGACACCGACGCAGTGGTCTCAGTGCTCATGCTCACTCTCCTTCTACGAGTCGCGTCAGGCGGATCTTGTTGATCTTCACAAGCTCACCGCGAGCGATCTCTCGCTCCCGCTCCGGCGAGTTGTCGATCCGGACCTTGACCGCGTCCCGCATGAACTCACCGGTCGCACCGGTGGCACAGACGAGGAAGACGTGGCCGAACTTTTCCTGGTACGCCAGGTTCAGTTCGAGGAGTTCGTTCTTGAGCTCCTCCGAGGCACCGGCCATGCCACGCTGCTCGCGGGCGGAGGTCGGGTCTCCCGGCTTCGGCCGGCCGATCGGCGCGTGGCCTCCCATCGCTTCGCCCAGGTCCTGCGCGGTGAGCTCCGCCATGGCGGACTCGTTCGCGGCGAACAGGGACTCGGCGCTGGTGAAGGGGCGCTGGGCGAGCAGCTTGCCCACCCATGCCGAGCTTGCGCACACCTCGTGCAGCTCGGCCGCGGCCGCGCTGTCGTCCAAGGCGTTGAACCGGGTGAGACCCGGGGTCGGACTCGAAGTCACGGTAGGCCTCCGTGGCCTGTTGTTGCTTTGACGGGCTGCGCATAGCTAACGCTCTCCACAACACCGCGTCAACACTTTGTTGAAACTTCCCGTACACAAAAGCCGCCGCCCGGATGAATTGGGCGGCGGCTCGTCACTGTGGGTCAGAGTTGATGCACTCTGGGCTTCACTCTTGGGTGGCCTTGTTCGGATTTTCCCGGTTCAGGTAGTTGTACACCGTGAAGCGGCTTACGCCCAGGGCGCCCGCGACCGTTTCCACGCCGTGCCGCACGGAGAAGGCGCCTCGCGCCTCCAGTATCCGTACGACGTCCTGCTTGGCCTTCCGGTCCAGCTGGGACAACGGTACGCCGTGCCGGCGCTCCAGCGCCGCGAGGATGTGGTCCAGCGAATCCGAGAGCTGGGGCAGGCGCACGGCCAGCAGGTCCTCGCCCTCCCAGCTGAGCACGACGTCGTCGGGCTGCGCCAGGGCCGGATCCATCAGCTCGCCGCCCATGGCGTCCACCAGCGGCTTGACCGCGGTGACGAAGGGGTGGTCGCGGGGCTCGGTCACGGCGTGTCCTCCCCCAGCACATTCACCTGGAGCGACACGCGCGTGGCGCCTGCCTCCAGGGAATTGCGCAGCAGCGCGCCCACCGCGTCCAGCACCCGGCCGGCCTCGCCTTCCGCGGTGTTGCCGAACGGGCCGACATCCACCGCGTCCAGCTGGGCCTTCTGGATGACCTCGCGAGCGGCCACGGCATGGGCGGGGGCCTCTTCGAGATCGAAGGGCTCGGTCGTGAACTCCACTCTCAATCGCACGCTGGCCAAGCTACCGGGCCAGAAGGGGCGGCGCGACAGCGCCTCCATGAGGGGTGGTGGCCGGGCGGCGGGCGGGAGGGACTTTTCGGGAGTCCGTACTTGACAGCCGCGCGAACCTCCATGCAGTCTTCCATCAAGCAGAAACTAACTTCCGCAATACGGAAGGAGCGCACACCCCTCATGGGATACACGGACCAGCGCTTCGATGTAAACCTTTCGATCCTCTTCACGGAACTCCCGCTCCTGGAGCGTCCCGCGGCTGCCGCCGCGGCCGGCTTCACGGCGGTCGAGCTGTGGTGGCCTTGGATCGAGACCCCCACTCCCGCCCAGGAGGAGCTCGACGCCCTCAAGAAGGCTCTTGAGGACGCCGGCACCCAGCTGGTGGGCCTGAACTTCTACGCCGGCCAACTGCCGGGCCCGGACCGCGGTGCGGTTTCGGTTCCCGGTGAGGAGTCGGAGCGCTTCCGCGCCAACATCGACATCGCGGCGGACTTCGCCCAGTCGGTGGGCTGCAAGGCGCTGAACGCCCTCTACGGCAACCGCGTCGAGGGTGTGGACCCGGCGGTTCAGGACGAACTCGCTCTGGAGAACCTCGTCGTGGCGGCCCGCGCTGCGGACCGCGTCGGCGCGATCCTCCTGATCGAGACCCTGAACAAGCCCGAGTCGCCGCTCTACCCGCTGGTGAGCGCCCCGGCCGGCATCGAGATCGTGGACAAGGTCAATGCGGCCACCGGTCTCGGGAACGCCAAGTTCCTGCTCGACCTGTACCACCTGGCGATGAACGATGAGGACCTCTCCGAGGTCATCGAAAAGTACGCCGCCAAGACCGGCCACGTCCAGATCGCGGACAAGCCGGGCCGAGGTGCCCCGGGCACCGGCGAGCTGCCCCTCGAGGAGCTGCTCGACCAGCTGAAGAAGGCCGGATACGAGGGCTACGTAGGCCTGGAGTACAAGGCCGCCGACGCTGCCGCGTCCTTCGCCTGGCTGCCGGCCGAGGCCCGCGCCGCGAAGTAGGCGGACAAAGTCCAGGCGATCAGCCAGGCACGTCACGAACTTTTCGTACGAAGCATTAAGAGAAGGACCCTCATCATGAGCAACCTCCCCAAGATCGCGTGGATCGGGCTCGGCATCATGGGCTCCCCCATGGCCGAGAACCTCCTGAAGGCCGGCTACTCGGTCACCGGTTTCACCCTGGAGCAGGACAAGCTGGAGCGCCTGGCCGCCGCCGGCGGTACCGCGGCCGGCTCCATCGCCGAGGCCGTCAAGGACGCCGACGTCGTCATCACGATGGTGCCCGCCTCCCCGCAGGTCGAGGCCATCTCCTACGGTGAGAACGGCATCCTCGAGAACGCCAAGTCCGGCGCGCTGATCGTGGACATGTCCTCGATCACCCCGCAGACCTCCGTCGACCTGGCGAAGAACGCCGCCGAGAAGGGCATCCGCGTCCTGGACGCCCCGGTGTCCGGCGGCGAGGCCGGCGCCATCGAGGCCGTCCTGTCGATCATGGTGGGTGGCGAGCAGGCCGACTTCGACGAGGCCCTGCCGGTCCTCGAGGCCCTCGGCAAGACCATCGTGCTCTGCGGCCCGCACGGCTCCGGCCAGACGGTGAAGGCCGCCAACCAGCTCATCGTCGCGGTGAACATCCAGGCGTGCGCCGAGGCCGTCGTCTTCCTCGAGAAGTCCGGCGTGAACCTCCAGGCCGCCCTGGACGTCCTCAACGGCGGTCTGGCCGGCTCCACGGTCCTGACCCGCAAGAAGGACAACTTCCTGAACCGCGACTTCAAGCCCGGTTTCCGGATCGACCTGCACCACAAGGACATGGGCATCGTCACCGACGCCGCCCGCAACGTCGGTGCCGCCCTTCCGGTCGGCGCGGTCGTCGCCCAGCTGGTCGCCTCGCTGCGCGCCCAGGGTGACGGCGGCCTGGACCACTCCGCCCTGCTCCGCGCGGTCGAGCGCCTCTCCGGCGCTCAGATCTGAGCCCGCGGCCCGCAGGCCGGGCCGCACCTCCCCCTGACGGGGGCCTGAGTTTCCGGATGGTGCCGGTGCTGACACCTGTCCTGTCGCGCCCAAGCGCCGGCACCGTCCGGATTACCTCTCTCATCTTTGTTCAACAAACTGTTGACGTTTAGTTCTTGCCGAAATTAGGCTGTTCCGCATGACGGAAGACACTTTTCGTCAGCAGTTACCCGTACGGAAGGTCACCATGTCGAAGCGCACGCTGACGACCGAGTCCGGCGCCCCGGTCGCCGACAACCAGAACTCCGCCACCGCCGGCGTCGGTGGCCCGCTGCTGGTCCAGGACCAGCAGCTGATCGAGAAGCTTGCCCGCTTCAACCGTGAGCGCATCCCGGAGCGTGTGGTGCACGCCCGCGGCTCGGCCGCGTACGGCTACTTCGAGGTGACCGACGACGTCACCGCGTACACCAGCGCCGCGTTCCTGAACACGGTCGGCAAGAAGACCGAGACCTTCCTGCGGTTCTCCACTGTCGCCGACTCGCTGGGTGGCGCGGACGCGGTCCGCGACCCGCGCGGCTTCGCGCTGAAGTTCTACACCGAAGAGGGCAACTACGACCTCGTCGGCAACAACACCCCGGTGTTCTTCATCAAGGACCCGATCAAGTTCCCCGACTTCATCCACTCGCAGAAGCGCGACCCCTTCACGGGCAAGCAGGAGCCGGACAACGTCTGGGACTTCTGGGCGCACGCCCCCGAGGCGACGCACCAGATCACCTGGCTGATGGGTGACCGCGGTATCCCGGCGTCGTACCGTCACATGAACGGCTACGGCTCCCACACGTACCAGTGGACCAACGCTCAGGGCGAGGCCTTCTTCGTCAAGTACCACTTCAAGACGAACCAGGGCATCCGCTGCCTGTCGGGCGAGCAGGCCGCCGAGCTCGTCGGCAAGGACGCCAACTCGCACCAGACCGACCTGCTCCAGGCGATCGAGCGCGGTGTGAACCCGAGCTGGACCCTCTACGTCCAGATCATGCCCGGCGCCGAGGCCGCGGACTACCGCTTCAACCCGTTCGACCTCACCAAGGTGTGGCCGCACGCCGACTACCCGCTGCAGCGCGTGGGCCGCCTGGTCCTCGACCGCAACCCGGACAACGTCTTCGCCGAGGTCGAGCAGTCCGCCTTCTCCCCGAACAACTTCGTCCCGGGCATCACCGCCTCGCCGGACAAGATGCTCCAGGGCCGTCTCTTCGCCTACGCCGACGCCCAGCGCTACCGCCTCGGTGTGAACCACACCCTGCTGCCGGTCAACGCCCCGAAGGCGACGAAGGCCGAGAACTACGGCCGCGACGGTGTCATGGCGCTGCGCAACGGCTCGCGCCACGACAAGAACTACGAGCCCAACTCGTACCAGGGCCCGGTCGAGACCGGTCTGGCGCTCGGCGCCCCGAAGGCCGTCTCCGGTTACACCGGTACCCACGAGGCCCCGGCCCACACCAAGGACGACGACTTCTTCCAGGCCGGTGAGCTCTACCGCCTGATGTCGGAGGCCGAGAAGCAGCGTCTGGTGGCGAACATCGCCGGCGGCCTGTCTCAGGTCACCCTCGAGGACGTCATCGAGAAGAACCTGGCTCACTTCCACGCCGCGGACGCCGACTACGGCCGTCGCGTCGAGGAGGCCGTGCGCGCCCTGCGCGACGCCTGAGCCGCATAGCCGTACCGGGGGCCTGACGGGAGGTCAGGCTCCGGGTACTAGCCCGAGCTGCTTACCCGGATGAGGGGTGGTACGCAGTAAGGGCAGGACGAGGACCGTGGCGGGCGTGCGAGCCAGTGCGGTGGTAATGGGTTCCGAGGCCCGTCTCTTGACCTGAGGGAGACGAAGCCGGAGTTCTCGTCGCCGACCGCCACGGTCCCAGCCACTCCTCTTTGTACAGGGGCCACGCACAGAGTCCCCTGTACGAGGAGGAGCACACCTCCCCCACTTACTCCGCCCGGCGGTGCGAACGTCCTGTCGCGCCAGCCTCGCTCCGTCGGGCGGTAACAAACCAGAGCGCCGAGTCACGGACGGTCCCGTGACTCGGCGCTTTGTCGTGCCCGGAGGTGTGTGACCTCGGGCACCGCGTAGGGCGTCGAGCCGGCCACCCGGGTTTCGTTCGTCGAGCTGTGCGAGGAGGCGGATCCCCTCCGGAAGGCGCTGTCGTGCCGCTGCGCTGTCGTCCCGCTGCACGGTCTTCACGACGACACGGGAGATTGCTGCGGCTCACCGTACGAGTGCCGCGGCCGGCGTCGGCGGACGCGGACACGGCCCCGGCCACCGGCCACCGGCCACCGGCCACCGGCCACCGGCCAGTCCCGGTAGCACTCTGCGGGCCGTAGCCGCCGACCATCGCTCTCCCCGGAAGGGGAGGACGGCTACTGTGCGGCCCCCGCCGGCCCGCCGGCTGGGGCACGGAGTCCGGGAGGAGCGGGGTAGGGGTGTTCCGGGTCCCCGCGGCCTGGGCCGCGCCCCGTAGGCGGCGGGACGGCGGCCGGCAGGGCGGGCCGTGTGGCCAGGGCGCCGGCGACGCCCGCAGCGCGCTGCTCCAGCTGCTGCCGAGCCGGCTCCAGGAGACCCCGCGGGTACGCGAGAACGGCGCTGCCTGGGGCAAGCTGCGGGCGGCGCCCCGCCGAGCGCACCGCCCTGGGGGTGAGGCTCAGCGGGGGGCTGAGGGCTCAGCGGGCGCCGGCTGAGCGGCTCCCTGAGCCCGGAGCGCGCCCGCGAGCTGCTGACCGGTGCCGGGGACGCGGAGCTCCGCCCCCGCCCCGGGCCACGCGCCCCACGGACCCACGACCAACGCGGAACGGCCCCCGCCCCTCCGTGCGGAGGGATGGGGGCCGCCGTATTGCTGCGGAGATCAGACCTTGAGGGCCTTGATCGCGGTCGGGGCGTGGCCCGGCTCGGTCGCGAGCTCTTCGAACTCGGTGACGTCGCTCATGTCGACCGTCTTGCTCATCGAGATGTTGGTGACGCGCTCCAGGATGGCCTCGACGACGACCGGGACCTGGAACTCCTGGGCCAGCTTCTTGGCCTGCTCGAAGGCGGCGCCCAGCTCGTTCGGGTCGGTGACGCGGATGGCCTTGACGCCCAGGCCCTCGGCGACCTTGACGTGGTCGACGCCGTAGACGCCGATCTCCGGGGTGTTGATGTTCTCGAACTCGAGGTTGACCTCGAAGTTGATGCCGAGACCGCCCTGCGCCTGACGGATCAGGCCCAGGTAGGCGTTGTTCACCAGGACGTGGACGTAGGGGACCTTGTGCTGCGCGGCGACGGCCAGCTCTTCGATCATGAACTGGAAGTCGTAGTCGCCCGACAGCGCGACGATCGGGGTCTCCGGGTCCGCGGTGGCGGCACCGATCGCGGCCGGGATGGTCCAGCCGAGCGGGCCGGCCTGGCCGCAGTTGATCCAGTTGCGCGGCTTGTAGACGTGCAGCATCTGCGCGCCGGCGATCTGGGAGAGGCCGATGGTGGTGACGTAGCGCGTCTCCGGGCCGAAGGCCTTGTTCATCTCCTCGTAGACGCGCTGCGGCTTCATGGGGATGTTGTCGAAGTGCGTACGGCGCAGCAGGGTGGCCTTGCGCTCCTGGGCGGACTCGGCCCAGGCGGAGAAGTCCGGCAGCTTGCCCTCGGCCTTGAGGTCCTTCGCGACCTCGATGAAGAGCTCCAGCGCGGCCTTGGCGTCGGAGGCGATGCCGAAGTCCGGGGCGAAGATCTTGCCGATCTGGGTGGGCTCGATGTCGACGTGGACGAACTTGCGGCCCTTGGTGTAGGCATCGAGGTTGTAACCGGTGTGACGGTTGGCCCAGCGGTTGCCGATGCCCAGGACGAAGTCCGACTCGAGGAAGGTCGCGTTGCCGTAGCGGTGCGAGGTCTGGACACCGACCATGCCGGCGGCCAGCGCGTGGTCGTCCGGGATGGTGCCCCAGCCCATGAGGGTCGAGATGACCGGGATGTTGGTCAGCTCGGCGAACTCGATCAGCAGGTCGGAGGCGTCGGCGTTGATGATGCCGCCACCGGCGACGATCAGCGGGCGCTCGGACTCCAGCAGGAAGTTCAGGGCCTTCGCGGCCTGGGCACGGCTGGCCTGCGGCTTGTAGACCGGCAGCGGCTGGTAGGTCTCGGGGTCGAACTCGATCTCGGTCAGCTGGACGTCGATCGGGAGGTCGATGAGGACCGGGCCCGGACGGCCGGAGCGCATAAGGTGGAAGGCCTCCTGGAACACGCCCGGGACCTGCGCGGCCTCCAGGACGGTCGTGGCCTTCTTGGTGACCGGCTTGGCGATCGAGGCGATGTCGACGGCCTGGAAGTCCTCCTTGTGGAGCTTCGAGACCGGAGCCTGACCGGTGATGCACAGGATCGGGATCGAGTCCGCGATCGCGGAGTACAGGCCGGTGATCATGTCGGTGCCGGCCGGGCCCGAGGTACCGATGCAGACACCGATGTTGCCCGCCTTGGCCCGCGTGTAGCCCTCGGCCATGTGCGAAGCACCCTCGACGTGGCGGGCCAGCGTGTGCTTGATGCCGCCCACGTTCTTGAGCTCGCGGTAGAACGGGTTGATCGCAGCACCGGGCACGCCGAATGCTTGTTCGACACCCTCGAGCTTGAGGATCTCAACTGCAGCGGCTGCGGCTGTCATACGAGGCATCAGGGTCTCCTGCGGGTCTGGCGGTCAGACTTTTCCGTCATCCGGAAGTTTTGTTCTGCTATACGGAACAAGCTAAGCGGCGTCCTCGCGCACGTCAAGGCGGTACGGCACCCCGGAAACCACCAAAAGCCGCATCCCGTTCGACGAGTTGCACAAATGTCCGGCCGGGCGGGGGCGGATCGGCGTGAATCCGCGGGCACGCTCGCCCCGGTGGTGGCCGGTGGTGGAGCATGTACCTACGCACAGCGACGGAGGGGGTCCAGGTCTCATGGCGGAAGCGGTACCGGTGCGCTGCCCGGCGTGCCTGAGCGAGAACGGCTACACCGCCCCGGTCTTCCCCTGCGCCTGCGGGAGCCCGGTGCACCCCCCGCTGGACCTGGCGGCGCCGCCCCTGCCGCTGACCCACCGGACCTGGTCGGACAGCTGGGTGGCGGTGCGCTGCGGGACCTGCGGGCGGGAGAGCGAGTGGCCGCATCCCGAGGTGGGGTGCGGATCGTGCGGGACGGTCGTGCGGCTTGCGGTGCATCCGGTGGATGCGGCGCGGCCGGCGGATGAGGAGCGGCCCGCGGAGGCGGCGGCACCCGTGGCGGACTCCGGGGTGTCACCCGGCGCCGATACCGGGCCGGACTCAAGGACTGACCCCGGGACGGACCCCGGGACGGATCTCCGGACGGGTCTCGGGGCGGGTCTCGGGACGGGTCTCGGGACGGATCCTGCGTCGGCGGCCCGGCCCGATGCCACGCCGGCCGCGCGGCCGGACTCCCGGCCCGACGCCCGGGGCGGCGCACGGCCCGACGCCCGCCGCGGCTCCCGGCCGGCTCACATACCGCTCCCGCCGACCGCGCCGGTGCCCCGCCCCGCGTTCCGGCCGGTGACCATCCGTACGGCCCGGGACGCGGTGGCCACCGCCGCTCTGTACCTGCGCTGGCTCGGCTTCCAGGACGTACGGCAGCCCGACGGGCGCCCGATCCCCTCTGCGGCCGTGGACCTGCGGGCGCCAGGGCTGGTGGCGCAGGTCGACCCCACCACCGCGCCGGCCGGCCTGCGGGCGGTGGAGTGCGTCTGGCTGAACGGACTCACAGCCTCCGCGACCAGCGTCTACTTCTCCCTCGCCGGGTACACGGAGGACGCCCGCACCCGCGCGGACGATCTGGGGATACCGCTGTTCGTCATGGACCTCACGGGCATGCCGCAGCCGGTCAACGACCCGGCCGACGAACTGATCGCCGGCGGGGCCTAGGAATCGTCCGGGCACCGGCATCGCCTACGCTCGGAGGCGTTATCCGCTGCTTGCCAGCCGTTGCCCTTCCTGCCAGGAGAGCCCGATGAGCCTGTACGACATCCCGTTGACCACCCTGTCCGACGAGCCCACCACCCTCGGGGCCCACAAGGGCAAGGCGATCCTGCTGGTGAACACCGCTTCGCAGTGCGGGCTCACTCCGCAGTACTCGGGGCTGGCCCGGCTGCAGTTCAAGTACGAGGAGAAGGGCTTCACCGTCATCGGCGTGCCCTGCAACCAGTTCGGAGGGCAGGAGCCCGGCACCGCCGACGACATCCAGACCTTCTGCGCGGCCGGCTTCGGCGTCACCTTCCCGATGCTGGAGAAGTCCGAGGTCAACGGCAAGAACCGGCACCCCCTCTACCAGGAGCTCGTGAAGGTCCCCGACGCCGAGGGCGAGGCGGGGGACATCCAGTGGAACTTCGAGAAGTTCCTGATCTCCCCCGCCGGGGAGGTCGTGGCCCGGTTCCGCCCGCGGACCGAGCCGGAGTCCGCCGAGGTCATCGCCGCGATAGAGGAGCACCTGCCCGCGTAGGCGAGCCCGTACGGCAGCCCCCGGCGCTCAGCGCGCCGGGGCGGCTGCGGGGGCTGGGGCCCTGGGCCCTGGGCCCTGGGTCAGTTGACCTCGCGGTCCAGGCCGGACCAGTACGGCTCGCGCAGCTTGAACTTCTGGATCTTGCCGGTGGCCGTGCGCGGGATGGCTTCGCGGAACTCGACGCTCGTCGGGGCCTTGTAGCCGGCCATCCGCTCCTTGCAGTAGGCGATGATGTCGGCCTCCTGCGCGGTCGCGCCTTCGGCGAGCACCACGAGGGCCTTGATCGTCTCGCCCCACTTCTCGTGCGGCACACCGATGACGGCGACCTCCGCGACCGCCGGGTGGCTGAAGATCGTGTCCTCCACCTCGATCGAGGACACGTTCTCCCCGCCCGTGATGATCACGTCCTTCTTCCGGTCGGAGATCGCCAGGTGGCCGTCGGCCTCGTCGAGCGTGCCGCCGTCGCCGGTGTGGAACCAGCCGTCCCGGAGCGCCGCCGAAGTCTCCTCGGGCTTGTCCCAGTAGCCGTCGAGCACGACGTTCGACCGGGCCAGGACCTCGCCGGACCCGGAGACCTTCAGCTTGACCCCGAGCGCCGGCAGGCCCGCCCTGGACAGCTTGCGCGCCCGCTCCTCGGCGGGCAGCCCGGCGTCCGCGGGCCGGGCCCGGTTGAAGGTGAGCAGCGGCGAGGTCTCGGTCAGGCCGTAGATCTGCGTGAACTCCCAGCCCAGCTCCTCACCCACCCGCTGGATCATCTTGCTCGGCGGCGGGGCCCCGGCGCACACGATCCGTACGCGGTCGCGGCCCGGGATCTCGCCCTCCCAGGTGGCCGCCGCGTCGAGCACCGCGTTCCACACGGCGGGCGCGCCGCACATGAGCGTGACCCCGTGTTGGTCGACGCGGCGCAGGATCTCGGCCCCGTCGACCTTGCGCAGCACCACCTGCTTGACGCCGAGTCCGGCCATCACGTACGGCATTCCCCAGCCGTTGCAGTGGAACATCGGCAGCGTGTGCATGTAGACGTCGCGCTCCCACACGCGGGTGTGCAGCCCGAAGGTGAGCCCGTTGACCCAGAGGTTGCGGTGCGTCAGCTGTACGCCCTTGGGGCGGGCGGTGGTGCCCGAGGTGTAGTTGATCGTCGCGGTGGCGTCCTCGTCGGGGTGGGACCAGGGGCGCGGCTCGATGCCGAACCGCATCAGCTCGTGGTCGGTCTGCTCGCCCAGAACGAACCGGTGGCGGGCCGTGATGCCGGAGAGCGCCTCGTCCAATTCGGGGTCGAGGAGCAGGACCGAGGCCCCGCTCTGGCGGACCACGTACTCGATCTCCTCGGGCTTGAGGCGGAAGTTGACCGGAACGCAGATCCGGCCGCTCATCGGTACCGCGAACAACAGCTCCAGCATGCGCGCCGAGTTGTGGCTGACCACCGCCACGCGCTCACCCTCGCCGACACCGAGCGCGTCGAAGCCCGCCTGCCACGCCCGTACGCGCTCGCCGAGCCGCCCGTACGTCGACTCGGGTACGGGTGGGCCGGGTTGACTCGGCTCGTCGACGACACCGGGGCTGGAGGCGAAGCCCAGCTCCGCCCGGTCGAGGAAGTCCGTGACGGTCATCGGAATCCGCATTGCTCTCTCCTGATCGGGACGACGACTTCAGGTGACACCAAGTAACGAGTAACGAGTAACGAACAACAACTGCCGACTGCCGACTGACGCCTGCCGAGTGCCCGCAGTCTGGCACGGACCGCTGACGGCGTGGTCAGCCGCGAATCGGCCCGAAGCGTACGGACCCCCGTCCGGGCTCGCTCCCGGAATCTCCCATCGCGGAGATCATCAGCTCTGCCTCGGCGACGATCTCCTCCTTCCGCACCGCCGAAACCTCCCCGAACAGCTCCACGGTGACCCCATTCCCCTCCTCCGCCTTCCAGAGGCCCGCGACGAAGCCGTCGACGAGCAGGGTGCAGTGGGCCTGGTTCCCCGTCCAGGTGCGCCCTTTGACCTCCGGGGTGACCACGCGGCTGCGGTCGGCGTGCGAGAGGAGAAGGTTGTCGAATTCGGGGAGGAAGCGCGGCGGCGCCGGGGTCTGCGCGTCGGGCCGCGGGGCGTCGGGCAGGTCGAACAGCTCCACGCCGTTCTCGTCCCGGAAGACGGCCAGGCCGGGCCGCAGCCTCTCGAAGGCCTCGCGCAGCCGGGTCAGCCCGGCCCAGACCTGCATGTCCTTGACGGAGGCCGGCCCGAAGGCGGCGAGATAACGCAACACGACGTCGTCCACGGACTGCGTCGCCGCCTCCCCGGCGGGCCGCCCTCCGAGCCAGTTCTCGACGGTGGTGAGGCGGACCTGCCCGCTGCGCCCCCACACCCCGCGCGGCGTGACCTGGACCAGCGGCAGCCGGCAGCGGGCGGCGACGGACAGGGACTGCGGGTCCGCGTCGGGCCAGTGCTTGAGCAGTTCCTCGCGGATCTCGCCCATGGTGCGCGGCTCGCTCTCGACGACGGCGCGGGCGCACTCGGCGAGCCGGTCCAGGTCCACCCCGACGAGGCCCTTGCGGAAGTAGTTCACCTCCCGGTCGCGGGCGGGCTGGACGAGCGGGCGCAGGGTCAGGGCGTCGTGCGCGGTGTGGGTGTGGATCGTCGAGCGCATGGTGACCATCCGGACCACCTCGCGGGACTCCATGAGCCCGGCCAGCTCGGCGGGCCGGAAGCCGGCGAGCCGGGCGTGGAGCTGGTAGTAGGGAGGCTTCACGTTCTGCGCCTGCAACCCGAGGAGGTGCCCGACGGCGTCCGCGGCGGACATCTCGGCGCGGCTCAGGAGCAGCTGGCGGGCGAGCGTGGCACGGTTCAGTGACCGGGTGTCGAGTACGGGATGCGTTGTCCTGGAGGCCATGGCAGCAAACTAACCCCCCTTGCGGACACCCCCTGTCCGCAACCTCGGACCGCACCCCGAAGCCCAACACCCATACGCAGCCCTTTCTCCCCTATATCCTGCACCTCGCCCGTAAACAGACGTTCGACCGGGAGCTGACCTGAGATGTCGGAGCGCCCAGACCGCCGCACCCCGCCCTCCGCCGCGAAGCGCGCGGCGTGGCGCCGCCCCGGCTCCCCGGGCGCCACTCCCCCGGCGGGGGCGCAGCCGCCCGCCCCACAGCCCGCGCCGCCCGCACCCGCTCCCCCGAACCACCGCAGCGTCATCGATTCGGCCGTCTACCGCGACGGCCGCCGGATCGCCTCTCCCGCGACACTGGCCGACACCTTCCGGCAGCTGCGCGAAGAACCCGACGGCATGGCGTGGATCGGCCTGCACCGCCCCACCGAGCCCGAACTCCATTCCTTGGCCGCCGAGTTCAACCTCCACGAACTCGCCGTCGAGGACGCCCTGGAGGCCCACCAGCGCCCCAAGCTGGAGCGCTACGGCGACACCCTCTTCGTCGTCCTGCGCGCCGCCCGCTACCTCGACGCCCAGGAGGAGGTGGAGTTCGGCGAGCTCCACGTCTTCGTCGGCCCGGACTTCCTGATCACGGTCCGCCACGGCGGAGCCCCGGACCTCTCCAGCGTCCGCCGCCGCATGGAGGGAACCCCGGAGCTCCTCTCCCTCGGCCCCGAGGCCGCCCTGTACGCCATCCTCGACGCGGTGGTCGACGGGTACGCCCCAGTCGTCGAGGGCGTCCAGACCGACATCGACGAAATCGAGACGGAAGTCTTCCGCGGCGACCCCGCGGTCTCCCGCCGCATCTACGAACTCTCCCGCGAAATGGTCGAGTTCCAGCGCGCCACCCGCCCCCTGGTCGGCATGCTCCACGGCCTGATGGCCGGCTTCGCGAAATACGGCACGGACGAGGAACTCCAGCGCTACCTCCGCGACGTGGCGGACCACGTCACCCACACCAGCGAACGCGTCGACGGCTTCCGCCAGGCCCTCACCGAAATCCTGACGGTCAACGCCACCCTGGTCTCCCAACAACAGAACGCCGAAATGCGCGCCCTCGCCGAAGCCGGCTTCGAACAGAACGAGGAGATCAAGAAGATCTCAAGTTGGGCGGCAATTCTGTTTGCGCCTACACTCGTTGGGACTGTCTATGGCATGAACTTCGAAGCCATGCCAGAGCTGCGCTGGGTGTTCGGATACCCCTTCGCAGTGGCCCTAATGGCGGCAGTTTGCATCAGTTTGTACCTGATCTTCAAACGTCGGGACTGGCTCTAGATTCAGTGACTAACCACACCGCCCACCAATTCCATTTGCATCTGCACCGCCGAAAATCGAGCGCGTGACGTGCCCTGGGGACAGGGTGGCTTCAAGTTCCCGGTAGGAGTGGGCTATCGGTGATGCCCCAGATCCAGACGGCGTGTTCGGGTTCGTCCCGGATTGCTCGGGTGGTCTTGGCGATGTTGTCCGCTCCCAGCAGCCGCAGCCTGCCGATGGCCAGGTTCCGCAAAGCGGCCATCGCCCGCGGCGCGCTGCCGGTGTGGACGGTGGAGGCGTCCTCGGCGAACACCACATCTCTGACATGGTGGCTGGAATTTTCGATTCCCCAGTGCCCGCGCACGTATCCGCCCAATTCGGCAGGGCTGGCCTGGTGGGTATCGAGGCTGGTGACGGCGTAGACCGTCTCCCGGGTCTGACGCTTGCCGCTCTCCTGGCGGCGCCGGTGGATGCGCAATACCAGCCGCGCTTCCGGGAAGGCGATCCCACCCAGGTTCACCGCGATGGCCATGGTCTTGACCGAGCGGGACTCCCGCCGGCCGTGCCCGGTCCCGGAGACGGTGTGTGCTATGGGCACCTGCTCCCACGGCAGGGCCTTGACCTGGACCGACGCGGTCGGCTGATTTCCCTTGATCACCGCGATGTAGTGGGCCTTCTTCTCCTGCACCAGCCAGCGCACCTGGTCCTTGACGCTGTGCAGGGCGTCGAAGGTGACCACGGCGCCGGCCAGGTCGAGTGGTTCCAGCAGCGGGCGGAAGGCGGCCGTCTCGTTGGTCTTGGCCCCCACCTCCCGCTGGGCCAGGGTGACGACGGGGGCGTGGGTGACGGCGGACAGCAGGTGGCGGTGGCGCTGCTGTCGGTGCGCGGAGCCGGACAGAGCCTTGCCGTCCACCGCGATCGCCAGCCGCGGCGCGAAGCGGGTGCCGCCGGCATTGATGTGGTCGCGTTCGGCCAGGTAGGTGCCGATCGCGGCGTCCAGGGCATCGCCGTCGAGGACGGCCAGGAGCCGGGTGAGGGTGGCATGGGACGGGGCGCGCCGACGTCCGGGCAGGTGGCGGCGGATGCCGAGCTGTTCCAGCACCGTGGTGGTGGCGCGCTGTCCCCACTCGGTGATCTCGGTGACGGTCCGGGCGCCGGAGACGACTGCGCAGGCGCAGATCAGCAGCAAGCGGACCAGGGGATACCACCTCCCGCGACGCGAACGCGGGTCGGGTACGCGCTGGAGGTGGGCGCGCAAACGGCCGGTGTCGTGCTGGTGAAGGGGGCCCAGTTTCGCCAGGACGGCAGGGATCGGGGGAGGATGGGCGGCAGGCACGGGACCTCAATGTGAGCAGCTGGCGTAGACACCCTGATGATCACTGGTCTCGTGCCTGCGCCGTTGCCGCCCCAACTCCCCCTGAACACAGGCAATCTACGCGATCCCCGGACTTGCAACCGCCCTGCCGTCGGTCATGGTGCTGAACAATGCGATGAGAGCCACAACCGCGTTCGAGGTTTCGGGCAACCCCGCACCACTCACCAAGTGAGTGCGAGCGCGCCTACGCCTACGCGGGCAGCGCAGGGAACACGACCACTGAGCCGTCCTTGTTGCGGGCAATCTCAATCGCCACGTCTGTCGTGGGGCTGTTGACCATGACGCCGTCGCCCAGCTTGTGAAGCCCGTTTGCCGCGCGCAGCAGGCGATCGACGTCACCGATGTGCATCAGGGGCAGCAAACTGGACGTGCGTGCCAGCTCCAGCGCCGACAGGCGCTCCAGGACCCCGGCGATGCTCGACTCCAGTTTGTCGAGGCGCTGCTGGTCGGCCTTGAGTGCGCGGGCAAAGTTCTCGAACAAGTTGCCAGGGTCGATCTGGGCATGCTCGACGGCCTGCAGGACAATGACTCGCCGCTTCAGCGCAATGGCCAAGGCAGCGAGTTCGAGGTGGGTGCGAAACGTGCCGCCATGGTCGTCGACGCCGGGGAACGACTTGTTGAGCGTGCCGATCTCGACGGCCTTGCCGTCGGGCAGCTTGTCGAGTGCGCTCTGCCACTTGGCAAGGCGGCGGTCAGCGGCGGCCAGGGCCTTGCTGATGGCATGCACTGCCGAGTCCAGTCCCAGCGAGACACCGAGCTTGCCCTGGTCGAGCAGAACGGCGGTGGCTTTGTCAATGGCATCGCGGCAGCCGTCGAGTTCGCTGCGCTCGTCATCGAGCTTCTGTTCGTGCAGTTGCTCCAGCAGTTCTGTGATGTGCTCGATAGCCTGCTGGCGCTTGTGGTCGGCATTCGCGCTCAGCCCCATCGCTACGGCCATGAGCACGAGCGGCGCGGCCACGGTGAACGCCGCGCTGCCAGCGACCGCGACGCCGGCTGTTGCACCGGCTCCACCGACTGCGCCTGCAGCTGCCGCTTTACCGACTGGCACGAACGTCGCCTGGGCGGCGATGCCCGTTGAGTTCACGAGTACACCGTGGATGCCGCCGGCCGCCACTTTTGACGCCATCGGGCGAACGATGCCCTGACCGAGCTGGGCGGCAACCTTCGCCGGAACCACCATGCGATACAGGCCTTCGCCGGCAGCGGTCGCCGTAGCCGCCACAGAGGAACCTCGCGCTGATTGCGTGATGAGCTTCGACAGGTGCTCTGCCAAGGGACTCGCGGCATCGAGCGGGATACCTCGGCTGCGGTCGAGCTTGTCGGGCAGCGGATGTACCTCGAGTGTGGCAATCGGCTCGTCGGCCAGGACTGCCAGCACACTGCGCAGTTCAGCCAAGCGCTCAGCCGTCATCGGCTCGTCTCCGACCAATGCCGGCACCCGGACGTCACCGGTCGCCAGCGTCCACACCGGAACGATTGCCTTGCGGTCGTCAGTCATCGTCTCCCCCCTCGTTTTCCCACAACAGCCTACGGCTGACGACCGAGAAGAACGTCATGAACCTTGTGTATTCAGCGACGGGCGCTGTCTCCCGGTGAACTGACGATCTGGCAACGGAAGAGTGCCTCTCTCACCTGCGATGATCTGGATTGTCTAGATCAAGAACGTCGCGAAGCGGGGTGCACCCAGAAGGCGAAGGGTAGCGGGTGGGACCGGCGGCTCATGGTGCGGGCCGACGAGAAGAACCTCGTTGGGCACGCGGGAATCGTGCTGCTGCGGAAGATCGCGGACCGTAGCGGGCTCACAGCCGCCCTGACCACGGCGCTCCCGCAGGGTATGGGGGATCCGGGAGGATGGAGCGGCAGGCACGGGACCTCAATGTGATCAGCTGGCGTAGACACCCTGATGATCACTGGTCTCGTGCCTGCGCCGTTGCCGCACTAACTCCCCCTGAAAACAGGCAATCTACGCGATCCGGGAACTTGCAACCGCCCTGCCCTGGGGAGCCGCTGGGGAGAATAGATCCCTACGAACTTGTACTCGGCCGCGTCATCGAGCAGCGCACCGACGCGGGCGACGTCACCACGTATACCTACGGCGCATCAGGCCATCTGATCCACACGGCCAACGCGGACGCAGAGGTAGCCATCGAGCGGGACCTCCTGGGCCGGACGCTCACAGAAACCGTCAACGGCAGAACCACCGCCTACGCGTACGACCTGCGGGGCCGTGTCTCCCGGCGCATCACCCCATCGGGTGTCACGTCATACTGGACCTATGACGCGGCAGGACGCCCCACCGGACTCGGCACCGAAGCCGGCTCACTGACCTTCACCTACGACGCCGCCGGCCCCGAGACCGAGCGCCGCCTCGGCGACGCCGTCACCCTCACCCAGTCCTGGGACGCCGCCCACCGCCTCACCGAACAGACTCTTTCAGGCCACCTGAACGAGGCCGATCGTCTGCTCCAGCACCGCACGTACGCCTACCGCGAAGACGGCTACCTCACCGAGATCCGCGAACTGACCTCGGGCACCCGCCGGTTCGACCTGGACGGCGTGGGCCGCGTCACGGGCGTCCGCGCGCACGGCTGGACCGAGACGTACGCCTACGACGCGGCGGGCAACCTCACCCACGCCACCGCCCCCGCTCACGACACCGCCGGTGACCGCGCATTCGCCGGCACCCTCATCCGCAGCGCCGGCCGCACAGCGTACGAACACGATGCCCAGGGCCGCCTGATCCGCAAGACCCGCGTGACCCAAGAGCTGCCTGGCGGCATGATGGCCCTCCCCAGCTCCTCCTCCACAATGAGGCCCCGCCGCCTGGATCGATGCCCTGACCAGCGGCGATGTTCCTTCGGGGACGGCCTCGGCTGGAGAGAATCTGGGGAGAATGAGGGCCCGTTGGGGAGCGGCTGGGGAGGATCGGCTGCACAAACGGGCAGCACGGTGAAAGGGGCCGAAAGGTCGATCGCCGCAGGTCAGAGCGCCTATCGGGCTAGCGCCGCAACGCCCAGCAGGGTGATCGGTTTGACCGGCACCAGCGAGTATCCACTCCAGGGCCCCGGGCCCCGGTCACAGCGCGTCCACAGCGCTGACCTTCCAGCCTTGTGGAGTGCGGACGAGGGTCATGCGGACGCGGTTGAGGTCGAGACGCGGGGTGGCGATCTGGGTGCTGGTGGTGAGCTGGTTCATGAAGAGCAGGACGACGGCCTTGTTCGGGGACGCTGAGATCACCGACGCCGCCGGGGCGGCGTCGCCGGTCGCGATGGCGGCTTTCACCACTCCGCTGTAGGTCTTGGCAGTGGGCGCCACCACGGTCTCCGTGGTCTTGCTGTACTGGTCGAGGAAGGGGCCGGTGAGGTGGCCGCGGGCCGCGGCGAAGTCGCGGTCCAGGTGGCGGTAGTCGTACGAGAGGATCACCGGGGCGGCCTTGCGGGCCGCCGTCAGGGCCGCTGCGCGGGCCTCGGTCGTGCGCTCGGCCTCTCGGTACTTCCAGGCGAGCGTGGCCGTTGCGGCCAGGGCCAGTAGGACCACAATGCCGAGTAGTGCGGTGAGGCGACGGGGTCGGCTGCGGGCCGGCTTGGCGGGCATCGTGTCCGCCGGCTCCGGGGCGGCCGGCTCCAGGTCGGCCTCCTGCCGGCGGCTTGCCTGCTCGGCGCGTTTGGCTGCCGCGCGCGCGGCTGCCGCCACGGAGCGCCGGCGGGCTCGAACGGTCGTGTTCGCCATGGTAGTTCTCCTGTCAGCCGACGAATTCGACGTTGGACGTCAGCCACTGCCCGCCCTCGAAGACGAGGTCGAGCTGAAGGCGGTAGTTACGGGACGTGCCCTCGGGGGCGGCGACGTTGGTGACCTTGCCGTCGGCGACCACCAGGACACGGGCCGTGCGGTCGTCGGCCCGGGCGATGCCCGCGTCGATGATCTGTCCCTCCGAGACGGACTTGTTCTCGGCGACAATCTTCGTCAGCTCCGCGGTCTGGGCCGAGAACTGCTTCTTGAACTCCCCGGTCGCGCCGTTCAGGACGGTCTTGCTGTCCCGCTCGTATTGGCGGTAGTCGAGCGAGGTGAAGTTCAGCGCCGACTGGCGGGCGGCGGCCAGGATGTCCTGGTCCCGCCGGTCCTCCTCATCGCGCTCGTACAGCTGGAGGCCCAGCCAGCCGGAGGAAGCCATCAGTACGGCAGCCAGGACGGCGAGTATGCGGGTCATGCCATGGGGCCCACGAGCAGCCATTGCCAGGAGTCCTTTCCGAATACGGTCTGTGCTCCGCCCGTCGAGCCGATCTGTACGCGGCTTCCCGGTGCGTTCTGGGCGCCGCGGACGGACGTGTCGCCGCCGCGCGGGGCCGTGCAGCGGGCGCCGGTGTTGGCCGGGCGGTCGGTGGTGTCGGCGGGGTCGCGGCGCTGGGTTCCGTACCCCGGGCGGCAGGGCGGCGGGTCGTCGGCGTTGACGACCATTCCGAAGTGGGTTGTGCCGTCTCCGGGAAGCACTGTGTAGCTGCCGGAGACGACCGCGGGGAAGGTGACCAGCATCTGTTCCACACCGGGCAGCCGGGCGAGGGTGATCTGACCTCCGCTGATCAGGTTGCCCAGCAGAACCGGGAGGTGGGGACGGGTGTCCCTCATGAGGGAATCCACCTGCTGGGCGGCGGAGGTGCCGTTGGCCATCAGAGCGCGGATATCACCGTCGCTCGCCCTCAACTGCGCGGTGAGCGCCGCCAGATCCCGGGAGAAGGACGTGATCGCCGAACCTTGATCGGCCTGCGTCTTCAGGACCTTCCGGGAGTCCTCGATCAGCGCGATGGTCTGGGGAAGGGAATCGGAGGCCGCCTCGACCAGGGCGTTGCCCGAGTCCACCAGCCGCGTCAGGTGGGGGCCGGTGCCGGAGAACCCCTTGCCCAGTTCGTCGACCGTGATCCGCAGGTCCTGCTTGTCCACCGAGTTGACCAGCCGGTCCAGGCTCAGAATCAGGTCCGTCGTGGGCATCGGCACCCGGGTGTCATGGCGGGGGATGGAGCTGCCGTCCCGCAGATACGGGCCGCTGCCGGAGCGCGGCTGCAGGTCCACGTACTGCTCGCCGACGGCCGAGCGGTTCGCCACCACGGCCAGGCTGTCCGCCGGGATCCTCGGGGAGTCCTCCAGAAGCAGCCCCACCGAGACTCCGCCGGAGCCGGTCAGCCGCAGATCGCCCACGCGGCCCACGGGCACCCCTCGGTACGTGACCTCGGCCCCGGAGTAGATGCCTCCCGAGTCGGCGAAGTCGGCCCGTACGGTGTATCCGCGGTCCAGGGCGCGGTCGGCCAGTCCGGTGTACTCGGCGCCGACGTAGGACACCCCGATCACGGTGATGAGCGTGAAGGCGAGCAGCTGGGTCTTGACTGTGCGGGTGATCACGGCGCCAGTCCCTTCATCAGCAGCTCGGCGAGCGCGAGGTCGACACCCGGCGGAAGGCCACCGTTGCCGTCTCCTCCGCTGTAAGCGGTGTACGAGGCCTGGTTGGCCGACAGGCAGAGCGGCAGGCAGTCCAGCTCGACGCCGCCCGACCCGCCCGAGCCGCCCGAGCCGCCAGGCAGTTCTGGCGTCCCAGGCGGCTTCGGGGCCTGGGGAACTCGTGGAAGGGCGGGGGTTTCGGGGAGGCCCGGGAGCGCGGGGACTTCGGGCAGCCCGGGAGTGGGGGCGCCTGGCAGCCCAGGAGGCACGGGCGCGGCGGGCTTCGGGGGCTGACCGGCCAGGTTTCCGTAGACGCTGCGCAGGTCGAGATCGGCGGTGACCTTGAGGTTGACGTAGTCGCCCTTGATCGCGTCCACCACATTGCGCGGGAAGGGATAGGTCGTCAGCAGCTCCAGTGCGCCCGGCAGGTCGGCGCCCGCCTTGTTCAACTGCTGCAGGATCGGCTGGAGCGCGCGCAGATTCGTGATCACGTCGTCGCGCGACGCGTTGATCACCTTCGTGCCCGTCTCACCCAGCGCCGACAGCGAAGTGAGCATGGTGGTCAGCTTGGCCCGCTCGTCGGCCAGCACCTTCAGCGCGGGCGGCACGGTGGTGAGGGCCTGGTCGATCGTCTTCTTCTCCTTGGCGAGGGTGGCGGCCAATGTGTCGACGCCCTCCAGCGCGCGGACGATCTCCTTCTTCTGGGCGTCGAGGCCACCGAGGAACGTGTCCAGCTCGGAGAGCAGGGACTTGACCCGATCCTCGCGACCCTCCAAGGCCTTGTTCAGCTCCGTGGTGATGGTGTGGAGCTGTGCGACTCCACCGCCGTTGAGCAGGGCCGACAGCGCAGACAGCACCTCTTCGATTTCGGGGTTGCGGCCGCTGCGGGAGAGCGGGATCCGCGCGCCGTCGGTGAGCCTGCCCACCGGCTCGGTATCCGCCGGCGCCGACAGTGCCACGTACTTCTCACCGAGCATGCTGGTCTGGCGCAGCTCGGCGACCGCGTTGCCGGGGAGCTTGACCGAGTCGGAGATCCGCAGCCGCACCCGGGCGTGCCACCCGTCCAGTTCCACCCTCTCGACGGCTCCAACGGTCACGTTGTTGACCTTTACCGTGGACTGCGGGACGAGATCGAGGACGTCCTGGAACTCGACCGTGACCCGGTAGCTGCGCCCGTCCGCGGCCGCGCCGCCGGGCAGGGGAATTTCGTACAGGCCCTTGAACTCGCAGCCGGTCAGCAGCAGCGAACCGGCGGCCGTCCACAAGGCTGCCTTGAGCGGAGCTCTCATGTACGTCACGTACGGGCCTCCAGGATTCCGCCGAGCGTCTTGTCCATCGAGCCCGTTGCGGCCACGGGAAGTGCCGCTCCGGTGAGCGGGTCGGCCGCGGGCAGCTTGGGCAGGGAGTCGAACAGGGTCTTCAGATCCCGGCAGTCGGTCTTCTCCCCGGTCGTCTTCAGCAGGGAGCACAGCAGCTCGGCCGGGTCGTGGAGCTGTTCGGGGTTGCTGCGGGTGTCGAGCGTGCCGGATGAGGGGTTGTAGGCGTTCTGCAGATTGGACAGCCCGGCGGGGGCGACTTCGAGCAGCTCTTGGAGGGCGGCGCGCTGCGTGACGAGCACGTTGGTCACGTTGGCCAGGCCCTTCACATCGGCGGTCAGGTCCTTCTTGTTCTGCTTCACGAACTCGGACACATCGGCGAGCGCGGCCGCAAGATGCTTGATCGCCGCGGCGAGGTCCTGGCGTTCCCCGGCCAGTTGCTCGGCCACCTTGGCCAGGCTGTCGTTGAACGACCGGACGTCGGCGTCGTCGGCCGCCAGCGCGGCGGTGAACACCTGCAGATTCCGTACGGTCCCGAACAGGTCCTGCCGGCCGTCGGACAGTGTGGTGACGGCCTGCGAGAGGTCCTCGACCGTCTGGTGCAGCTGCGCGCCCTGGCCCTGGAGGTTGTCCGCGCCGACGGCGAGCAGCCGGGAGAGCGAGCCGTCCTTGTTGGCGCCCTGGGGGCCGAGCGCGTCCGCCGTCATACGGAGGCTGTCGAAGACCCGGTCCAGCTCGACCGGTACGGCCGTGCGCTCCTCGGGGATGACCGCGCCGCTCTTCAGCACCGGGCCGCCGCGGTGGACGGGCAGCAGCTGGACGTAACGGTCGCTGACCACCGAGGAGTTGATGATGGCCGCCTTGGCCTCCTCGGGGACCTTGTACTGGGCGTCGTACTCCAGCTCCACGCGCACCCGGGCACCCTGCGGCGTGATCTTCTTGACCTCGCCGATCGGGATGCCGAGCACGCGCACGTCGGAGCCGGGGTAGATGCCGACGGTACGCGGGAAGTACGCGGTCACCCGGACCTTCGGTGACTCGGAGAGCTGTACGACGGCCAGGGCGGCGGCCACCACCAGCACGGTGGCGAACGCGAGGCGGCGGACGAGACGCCTGTTCGGCGCGAGCTTCGCCGACGGCTTCGGGAGCTTCAGCGCAAGCCGCATCGGGATCCTCATCGTGTCCCTCCCGTCCGTGGAACCACCGGTGTGGGTGCGACCAGGTTCTGGATGTAGCTGTCGAACCATCGGCCGTTGCCGAGGGTGTTGGTGAAGACCCTCGCGAAGGGCGCCATGAGCTGGATGCTGCGGTCGAGGCTCGCCTGATTGCGTTCCAGCATCCGCACCACGGTGTTCAGGCGGCTGAGCGCCGGCCCGATCTCCGCTTGGTTGTCCCTGACCAGGCCGGAGAGCTGGATGCTGAGGGCGACGGAGCTCCCCAGCAGCGCGTGGATGGCCTGGCGCCGCGCGTGGATCTCCTTGAACAGCGCGTCGCCGTCCTTGACCAGCTTGCCGAACTCGTCCTTCCGCTCGGCGAGCACTCCGGTGACCCCGTTGGCGTGGTCGAGGAGTTCGCGTAGCGCCTCATCGCGCGAGGCCACGGTCCGGGAGATCTTCGAGAGCCCCTGGATGGAGGCTTTGACCTCCTCGGGGGCGTCCTCGAAGGTGGTGGAGATGGTGTCCAGGGAGGCGGCCAGCCGCTGCTTGTCGATCTGTTCGGTGGTCGTGGTGAGGTCGCTGAAGGCCGCCACCACGTCGTACGCCGGGACCGTGCGGCTCAGTGGGATCTCGCTGCCCGGCTTCAGCCGGCCTGAGCCCTTCGGCTCCAGCGCGAGGTACTTGGCGCCCAGGATCGTCTTGATACGGATCGACGCACCGGTACGGGCCCCGAGCTCCGGGTCTCCCTTGATCCGGAAGGTCACCTTGACGTGGTCGCCGGCCAGCTCGACCGCGTCGACCTTGCCGGACTTGACGCCGGCGATCCGCACCTCGTCGCCGGCGCGCAGCCCGCCGGCCTCGGAGAATGCCGCGCTGTACGTCTCGCCACCGCCGATCAGCGGAAGGCTCTCGACGTTGAACGCGGCGGCGATCAGCAGCGCGATCGTGGTGAGGCCGGCGGCGCCGACACCCAAGGGATTGCGTTCACGGAAGGGGATCAACGGCCGCACCTCGCCCGGGCGACATGGAGTTCGGGGGTGATGATCTCGTTGGTCTTCGGCAGCACGATCCGGCCGTCGAAGTCGCAGAGATAGAAGTTGAACCAGGAGCCGTACGAGGCGGTGCCGGTCAGCTCGTTGAGCTTGTTCGGCAGCCGCTGCAGGACACCCTCCACGGTCTTCTCGTGGCCGTTCAGCGTTTCCGTGAGCTTGGCCAGCTCGGCGATATCGGTCTTCAGCGGCGGCCGGGCGTCGTTAAGGAGGCCGGAGGTGGCCTCCGCGAGGCCGTTGATGCCCGCCAGCGATTCACCGATGGGCTTACGGTCGGCCGACAGGCCCGAGATCAGCCGTTGCAGCTGCGCGATCAGCTCGGAGAAGCGGGTGCTGCGCTTGTCCACGGTGCTCAGCACGGTATTGAGGTTGTCGATGACCGAACCGATCAGCTTGTCGCGTTCGGCGAGTGTCGTGGTGAGCGAGGCGGTGTGCGCGAGCAGGCTGCGGACGGTACCGCCCTCGCCCTGCAGGGTCTTGATGATCTCGGTGGCGAGCTGGTTGACGTCCTTCGGGCTCAGTGCGGCGAACAGCGGCTTGAACCCGTTCAGCAGGGCGTTGAGATCGAGTGCGGGCTCGGTACGGGAGAGCGGGATCCGCCCGCCGGGCCGCAGCCGCTCCCCCTCCCCCGCCCCTTCCGCCAGCGCGATGTACCGCTGCCCGACCAGGCTCCGGTAGCGGATCACGGCACGGGTGCTGGTGAGCAGCGGCCGGTCGCGGGAGACGGTAAAGGTCACCGCGGCCAGCGTCCGGTCCGTGATGGCGATGCTCTCGACCTCGCCGACCCGCACCCCCGCGACCCGGATGTCGTCGCCCTCCTCCAGGCTGGTGACATCGCTGAACACGGCAGTGTAGGTCTCCTTGGGGGTGAAGGAGAGATTGACGATGGTGGCCGCGAGCACGGCGGTCGCTGCCACGGTCACCACCGCGAAGACGCCGAGTTTGATCAGCTGGGGGGCTGTCGCCATCGCGTTCGGGCGACGGATACGACTCGTCGTGCTCATATGACACTCACCGCCGTTCCCCGTGCCATCGGTCCGAAGAGCAGGGTCGTGACCGCCGGCACCTCGTCGGCGGGCACGCCCATGACCGGGGACACGAGTGAGGCGACGGCGTGCTGTTCGGCCGGGGTTCCGGACACGGTGCGGCCCGTACTACTCGCCGACGTACCGTCGTTGAGCTTGATCGGCGGTGCTGGTACGTGAGGGTGGGGCAGACCTCTGCAGTTGGGTCCTGAGCGGTCGGCATAGCGCGGTTCCTCGCCGGGTCGGTAGGGGGGACGTGGGTGGACGAATTCGAGGGTGATGCGCATCCTTCCGCCCTTGAACGCCTCTTCGGACGCCGCTTCCTGGCGCACCAGCCCGGACAGCAGGCACGGGTACTCCGGCGAGTAGCGGGCGAACAGGGCGAGGGTGGGACGGGAGACGCGGCCCAGGGTGATCAACCGTTCGGAGTTCTCGTCGAGTACGCCTTCCGTGGTGTTCGCGGCGGTGGCGGTGTGGGCGAGGACCGACGCGAGCTGGTTCTTCTGCTCGACCAGCGTCCGGCTGGTGGTGAGGGTGTTGTCCAGGATCCGCAGCAGGTCCGGGGCGGCGTCGCGGTACACCTCGGCCACATCGGCGAACCGGGCGATGTCCTCCTTGAGGGAGGGCATATGCGGGTTGAGCCGACGCAAGTAGTCGTCGAGGCGGGTGAGGTTGTCGCCGATCCGGTCGCCGCGCCCTTCGAGGGCGTTGGCGAAGGCGGACAGGGTGGCGTTCAGCTCGCCGGGCTTCACCGTGCGCAGCAGCGGCAGCAGGTCGTTCATCAGCCGCTGAAGCTCTATGCCGACCGTGGTGCGGTCCTGGGTGATGACGTCACCGGCGCGGATATGCCGTACCGACGGCTTCTGGGGGGCGACCAGGTCGACGTACTTCTCGCCGAACAGGGTCTTGGGCAGCAGCCGGGCATGGACGTCGGCCGGGATGAGGGGGACATGCTCCGGCCTCAGCGCGAGGGAGAGGGTCGCCTTCTCGCCGTCGGCCTCGACCTCGCGTACCTCGCCGACCAGCAGGCCGCGCAGCTTGACGTCCGCGCGCGGCTCCAGCTGGTTGCCTAGGGTGTCCGCCTCCAGGGTGATCCGGACGACGGAGGTGAACACCTGCTGGTAGACGGCGAGCGTCAGGGACAGCAGCAGCGCGATCACGGCGATGAAGACGATGCCGTACAGCCGCAGTTGGGTGGGCCGCGTGAGTGCCGGGGCCGGTATTCGTATACGCATCCGTCTACCCCGCTATCCGTACGGTCGTGTTGGCGCCCCAGATGGCGAGGCTGAGGAAGAAGTCGAGGACGTTGACGGCCACGATGGACGTCCGTACGCCGCGGCCGACCGCGACACCGACACCGGCCGGGCCGCCGCTCGCGTAGTAGCCGTAGTAGCAGTGCACCAGGATGATCACGACGGCGAAGACAATCACCTTGCCGAAGGACCACAGCACGTCGACCGGTGGCAGGTACTGCTGGAAGTAGTGGTCGTACGTGCCGGTGGACTGCCCGTAGTAGCCGGTGGTGATGGTACGGGCGGCGAAGTAGGAGGACAGCAGCCCGATCACGTACAGCGGGATCACCGCCACGAAGCCGGCGATCATCCGGGTGGTGACCAGGAACGGCAGCGACGGGACACCCATCACCTCAAGCGCGTCGGTCTCCTCGCTGATCCGCATCGCGCCGAGCTGGGCGGTGAAGCCCGCGCCGACCGTCGCCGACAGCGCGAGCCCGGCCACCAGCGGGGCGATCTCGCGGGTGTTGAAGTACGCGGACAGGAACGCCACGAAGTTGGACGTGCCCAGCTGGTTGAGCGCCGCGTAGCCCTGAAGTCCGACCTCGGTACCGGTGAAGAAGGAGAGGAAGGCGATGACGCCGACCGTGCCGCCGACGACCGCCAGCGCGCCGCGGCCGAAGCTCACCTCGGCGAGCAGGCGCAGGACTTCCTTCTTGTAGCGGCGCAGGGTGCGGCCGGTCCAGGCGAGGGAGCGCCCGTAGAAGACCAGTTGCGTGCCCAGCTCCTCCAGGGAGCGCCCGGCCTGTTGGAGCACCCTCAGCGGATTCAGCAGAGTCATCGTCATCCCCTCTGCGGAACGATTTGGAAGTAGACGGCGGTCAGCACGAAGTTCGTCACGAACAGCAACATGAAGGTGATGACCACGGACTGGTTCACGGCGTCGCCGACTCCCTTGGGGCCGCCCTTGGCGGTCAGGCCCTTGTACGAGGCGACGATCGCGGCGATGGCGCCGAAGACCAGCGCCTTCAGTTCGGCCGCCCAGAGGTCGGACAGCTGGGCGAGGGTGGTGAAGGAGGCCAGGTAGGCACCGGGAGTGCCGTTCTGCATGACCACGTTGAAGAAATAGCCACCGGCCACCCCGACAACGGAGACCAGGCCGTTGAGCAAGACCGCCACGAGCATGGTGGCCAGCACCCGGGGCACGACCAGCCGGTGGATCGGGTCGATACCGAGCACCTGCATGGCGTCGATCTCCTCCCGGATCTTGCGTGCCCCGAGGTCCGCGCAGATCGCGGTGCCGCCGGCGCCGGCGATGAGCAGCGCCGTGACGATGGGGGACGCCTCCCGAAGTACCGCCAGGACAGAGGCGGCGCCGGAGAACGACTGGGCGCCGAGCTGCCGGGTCAGGCTGCCGATCTGGAGCGCGATGACCGCTCCGAAGGGGATGGAGACCAGGGCCGTGGGCAGGATGGTGACGCTCGCGATGAACCACGCCTGCTGGATGAACTCCCGTACCTGAAAGGGGCGTCGAGGCAGGGTCCGGAGGACGTCCAGGGCCATGGCGAAGAGGCTGCCGGTATGCCGGAGCGCTCCGCTGGGTGAGAAGCTCATCCGTCTGCCCCCTGTGCCGGGCTCGGCTCCGCCGCCTTCCGGTCCGGGTCAGCCCCTGGGCGCAGCGCTGCCGCCATGCCCTGGGCCGGGGCCGGGACCGGGACCGGGACCGGG
>NZ_JAGGOZ010000041.1 GCF_018614075.1 Streptomyces sp. ISL-94
GGGGAGACGCGCTGGTGAACCGCTTCCAGTTCGTCGCCGACCACCAGCGCCGATACGGCGTGAAGCGGCTGTGCAGCATCCTCGGTGTCGCCCGCTCCAGCTTCTACTACTGGAGCCGCACCTCCGCGGACCGGGCCGCCCGGCAGGCAGCCGACGCGCGGCTCGCCGCCCGGATACAGGCCGTGCACCGGGAATCGGACGGCACCTATGGCGTCCCGAGGATCACCGCCGAGCTCCGTGACGACGGCTGGCGGGTCAACCACAAGCGGATCGCTCGCGTAATGCGGAGCATCAATCTCGCAGGAGTGCGGCTGCGTCGCAGGCACCGCACCACGCTTGCGGACCCGGCCGCGGCTAAGGCCCCGGACCTGATCGGCCGCGACTTCACCGCGTCCGAGACGAACACGAAGTACGTCGGCGACATCACCTATCTCCCTCTGGACGGCGGGAAGTTCCTCTATCTGGCGACGATGATCGACCTCGCCTCGCGCCGCCTGGCCGGCTGGGCACTGGCCGATCACATGCGAACCGATCTCGTCATCGACGCCCTGGCCGCCGCCGAGCGGACCCGCGGCAGCCTCGCCGGATCGGTCATGCACACCGACCACGGCGCCCAGTACACGAGCCGGGCGTTCGCCGACGCTTGCCGCCGAGCCGGCGTCCGCCAGTCCATGAGCGCGATCGGCTCCAGCGCGGACAACGCGCTCGCCGAGTCCTTCAACGCGACGTTCAAACGCGAGACGCTCCAGGGCCGAAAGCAGTGGTCCAGCGAGCGCGAGGCCCGCATCGACGCGCTCGGATGGCTGCACCGCTACAACACCCGACGCCGTCACTCCCGCCTCGGACACCGCAGCCCGATCGCTTACGAGACAGCCTCCGGAACAACATCAACTACGCTGGCACCAACCGCATAAGCCGTGTCCAGGATCCAGGGTCAAGGCCCCGCCGCCGGGGCGTCATTCCTGGTCCGGGCGGTGATCCGCAGCAGGTTTCCGCCAGCCTCCACACGCTCGACCTGCACCGCGGCCAGCTGCGGCAACAGGTCCCCCACCCTCACGACACACACAGTCAGCCTGCCACCGTCAACCAGCCGACACCATAGGCAAGTTGAATCGATCACCGGCTACGAAAATCTTGTAAGAGCCGTTCGTTTGACAGACCCGGTGCAGAAGGGCTTCAGGGCGAAAAGGACCGGCTCCTACACAGGGGTACTTGCCAACCCGATGCTCCTGTGACTAGCGAGGGCCGGATTCACTCCTGCGGGGGACACGAAACGGGGGCCGGCACCCATCGGTGCCAGCACCCGAAGACCGTTCGCCAGCACGCGCCGGGGCAGTCTGCAATCTCTCGCTTTCGTGTCAGTAGGAACCTGTACGTCTCTCACTCGATGACAGTGGACCGACCCCGATCTCTCACGTCCGTGACAGTGGGCCCGGCAGGCAGAACACCCCTCTGACCAGCACCGCAGTCCACTCCCGGACAGACTCGCCACTGACACCCATCGCACTGACACGAAACCGAGAGATCGCACTCGGGGTCGACTGGGCCCGATAGCCGGCCGGGGTAGCAGCCCTACACGGACGACACTTGACGCTCCTGCAACACGACACCAGCCTGCACTACGAAAACGACACGTGTCTTCGCTCCAGCCCAGATCAGAGACACATCGGCCAGTGAAAAAAGCTGTCGTCGGCCGATGAATGATCCCTGTCGCCCATCACCAGGTCGTCCCCTGCGCCACGGCTACCAGCCTAAACAACGCAATTGATCCATAGGACAGCCCATGCGGCCCAACGGACAATCACACGCGGCGTCGCGATAACCGGCAGGATGCCGAGCAGCTCGAAGCCCTCGCCGGGCTCGAAATCCAATGGGTACAGGAGCCACCCGAGGCCGACCCAAGGGGCATGGCCCCTACACGGGCGCCACGGCACCTACCCGGGAAACGACACGGACCTGCACCACACGGACGACACGTCTTCCCCGGTCAGGCCAGCTCAACGCCCCGTAGTCCGGTGAACGCCCCTGCCGCCTGCCCATGCAGAATCCCTGACACCCATCAACTGCAGTTTTTTACAGGTGAGGTTCCGTGACAGCCAGGTGACGGCCGATTCACCCTCGCCCTGTCGTGTTCCTTTAACACACCCGCGGCCCGTGCCACGCCAGGCACCCGCGCGGCTCGGCGCGCGAGCACCCGGCTCCTCCGTCACCGCCAGCAGGGCTGAATCACGGCACGCCGCACCGACCTGTCGACCTGGCGACCGTCCCGCGCGAGGGTTCGGTCCCGGGGTACGCCCTCAAGACCGAGGACCGCGTGGTCCTGGCCGCCACCCGCCGGGGCCTGGCCGAGCTCCTCGGTCGCACAGGAGCTTCCGCCCCCAGCCCTGACGGCCGCGGCCGCGCCGCCGTCCGGGCGGTGAGCGAACGCAGTTCGCGCCGGCGTGCGCCGGTGGCAGACTCTGCCTTGATCGCGGGCACAAGTCCGCGTACATGAAGGGAGATACGTCGTCATGCGCAAGATGAGGTGGGCGGCCGCGGCCACCGGTGCGGTTCTGCTGATCGCGGGGTGCGGCAGTGAAGGCGATTCGCCTCATGGCCAAAACGGTGACACACCATCGGCCGGTGGCTCCGCCCCGGCGAAGGCGGGTTCGGGCGGCAGCCTGGACGTCGAGGCGGTGAGGAATGAGATAGACGCCGCCGCCACAACGGCCGGGTTCACCGCGAGGCAGCCCGCGGACGACGTCCCGCCGGGCCTCAAGTCCTGCACGGTCAGGTGGCAGGCGGACGGCGCGAAATCCACCGACTCGAGGAAGTCCTACGACGCCACGGTCGCCACGCTGGTCAAGGGGGGCTGGAAGGAGAGAGGGAGAACAGACGAAAAGCAGTCGGTCACCATGGCGATGGACAAGGGCGGCTGGAACATCTTGGCGTGGCACCACCCCCAGGGCCGGGCGGACGGGACGGACTGGATCAGCTTCATCGCCAACGACACCGGGCCCGCGTGCGAGAAGCCCTTCCAGGAAGACCTGGCCGACAAAACAACGAACAAGCAGTAGTTCCGGTCGCGAACCCGCGGCAGGCCGGGGGTCGCGGGCGTGGGCCCCGTGGCTCCCGGCGATCAACCACATTTCACTTCACGTACATGACCTTGAGCTGCGCCGGGTGCCCTTCACCAACGCCTTCGGCACCCCCGTAGTAGCCGAGAGAGGCGTTGTTGGGGTCCAGTGCCACTCCCCTCCAACACGTCGAGTCGAAGATGGAAATGATATCGATCCACCTCCCGACGTTCTTGCCCACTCGATCGTCAGGGACTCGCTGTCGCAGCTGAAAGTGCTGGGGCGGGATGCGTAGCTGTGTACCTTGATGACGGTCTTCCCGCCCGAGTTGTAGTACCAGTACGCGTAGTAGAGGTAGAACTCGCTCCCCGGCGGCGGTCGCGGAAGGCACGGCAGTACGCGGCCAGGCCGGCCGCACCTCCCTGGACACGCACCACATACCAACGACCAGTGAAACTGCGCAGTACTCAACCTCGATCCACCGGTTTGATGTCTGTGGACCGCTCCTCCGGAGACGAGGAAGTGCCCTGTGACCTGCGATGATGAGGTTTCTCTAGGACCACATCAAGCACGTTCACGAGGGCACTTCCGAGATGCAATCCTCCCATGCCGCAGCGACGGTCTCCGCCCGGTTCGATGATCGGAACCTGATCGCGTACGGCGGGCTGGCTCCGCTGGTGCGTCTGGCTGAGCGGTGCGGGCTGCCCGCTCTGGTCACCGAGCGGGTCAGCCTGCCGGCGTCGCGGAACGGGACGGGGTCCTTCCCGGCGGCCAAGGTGATGGGCCTGGTCGCGGGGATGGCGGCGGGCGCGGACAGCATCGACGACATGGACCGGCTGCGGCACGGCGCGATGAGCGGCCTGTTCGGCGGGGTGCGGGCGCCGTCCACCCTGGGCAGTTTCCTGCGTTCCTTCAGTCACGGGCATGTGAAGCAACTGCACGCGGTGGCCCGCCGGTTTTTGCCCCGCCTGGCCGCGCACACCCCGCTGCTGTCCGGCGCCGGGACGATCGCCCATCTCGATCTGGACGACACCATCAAGCCGGTGCACGGCTATGCCAAGCAGGGCGTCGGCTACGGATACAACAAGGTCAAGGGCCTGAACGCGCTGGTCGCGACACTGTCCACGCCGCTGGCCGCCCCGGTGATCGCCGCAACGAGGCTGCGCAAGGGGAGTGTGAACTCCGCCCGCGGGGTGGCCTCCTTCGCGAGCGAAGCGATCGCCGTTGCCCGCGCGTCGGGCGCCACGGGACTGCTGGTCGTGCGGGCCGATTCGGCCTACTACGGAGCCGAGCTGATCGCCGCCTGCAAGGCGGCCGGCGCCCGCTTCTCCATCACCGTCCGTATGAACGCCTCGATCAAAGCGGCGATCGCCACCATCGATGAGGACGCCTGGACGGCGATCAAATACCCCAAGGCCATCTGGGACGAGGAGGAGGGCCGCTGGATATCGGATGCCGAGATCGCCGAGACCGAGTACACAGCCTTCACCTCCAGGCCGAAGAAGCTGCAGGTCACCGCACGTCTGATCGTGCGCCGCGTGAAACGCCTCAACCCCGCCACCGTGCCCGAGGGCCAGGGCGAGCTGTTCACCACCTGGCGCTTCCACGCCGCGTTCACCGACAGCACGCTGTCCCTGACCGACGCCGAAAAGGATCACCGTCGACACGCAATCGTGGAACAGGTGATCTCGGAGTTGAAGAACGGCCCGTTCGCCCACGCACCGTCGGGGAACTTCCAGGCCAACGCCGCCTGGCTGGCCCTGGCCGCCCTCGCCTTCAACCTGACGCGCGCCTGCGGGACGCTGGCCGACGCCTTCCACGCCCGCGCGACCTGCGCAACCATCCGCGACCACCTGATCAACATCCCGGCACGACTGGCGCGTTCGGCCCGCCGGCTCACCCTGCACCTGCCCGAACGCTGGCCCTGGCAGGACGCCTTCGACTCCCTGTTCCAGACCGTCCACGTCCCGCCCCCACCGGTCTGACCAGGACGAATCCGACCCGCCCGCGAGGGCCCGAGACCTGTGGACAAGTGGAAAAGCTGGGCAGACCAGCGACCACCGGCTGCCCACAACCGGAAACACAGACCCGATCAACGAAAACGATCACTCACGAACCGGGCCGGTGGATCGAGGCTCAACCAACCTGCGCAACCAGGCCCCAAAGCAAACAACTCCGCAGGTCAGACGGCTGGACTACCCTGCGCTCTGCGCAGAATCAGTGAGCCAACCCAACCACCAACCCGCTCAGTCAACCTGCACAGCTCCAGGTCACAAGCGTGACGACTATGCAGATTCACTGACCCACGACAACTTTGATATCAGCGGAGTGCCGAATGCAGAAGACCGGTGACATCGTCCTGCATCCTCATCAGGAGGAGGCCGTGGAGGCGATTGTCCGTGGGCTGGATATTCCGCCCGGGAAGCGGATTCCGGAGGCGGGTCTGCGGGCGACGGTGGTGGCGGCGTGCGGGACGGGGAAGACGTTCACGGCGGCCGCGGCCGCGCTCCGGCTCGCCCGCGGGGGCCGGGTCCTGGTGCTGTTGCCGATCCTGGACCTCCTCACCCAGACGGTGCGGGAGTGGCGGGCCGCCGGCCACACCGGGCCCGCGGTCGCCGTCTGCTCGCTCGAGGACGACGTCCGCCTCTGGAGCATGGACGTGCGCACCACCACCTCGGCGCCTCAACTGGGGCTCTGGCACGGCCGCGGCCCGGTAACCGTCTACGCCACCTACGCCTCCCTCCCGGTCATCGCCGAGGCGCACCGCGGGGAGTACGGGCTGCCGATGGACGTCTTCGACCTGGTGGTCGTGGACGAGGCGCACCGCACGTCCGGCTCGGCGGGGAAGGCGTGGGCGGATGTGCACCACCAGGAGGTCATCGCGGCGATGCGGCGGCTGTACATGACCGCCACCCCGCGGATCTGGGCCGAGCGCCCGCCGCGGTCCCGGGAGCAGGAGGAGCTGTACGAGGCGCAGGTCGCGGTCGTGGACGAGGAGACGCCGGGGCAGACGCGGCGGGTGTGGGACCGGCTCCCGCGTGAGCTGGCGTGCTCCATGGACGACGAGAAGGTCTTCGGGCCTGTTGTCTATGAGCTGTCTCTCGCCGACGCCATCTCCCGGGGGCTGTTGGCGAAGTATCAGGTCGTCGTGGTCGAGCTCACCGACCCTCTCATCACGCGTGAGCGGCTCGTCGGCGAGGAACGGTACGAGGAGCAGCTGCGCGGCGAGCGCCTCGCAGCCATGCAGACCGCCCTGCTGGAAGCCATGACAACCCATGACCTGAAGACCACCATCACCTTCCACCACCGCACCATCGAGGCGCAGGCCTTCGCCGAAGGTTTGCCCCGCGTCGCGGCCCGCCTCCACCAGGCCGATCCCGTCCGCTACCCGGCGCCGGAGCGGGTGTGGTCGGGGTGGTTGTGCGGGGACCACGACAGTGAACACCGACAGGAAGTGATCGGGGCGTTCGGGCGCCGGGTCGGCCGCGCCGTCCTCGCCAACTGCAAGGTCCTCGGCGAAGGCGTCGACATCCGCGCCGTGGACAGCGTGGCGCTCATCGACCCCAGAGGGTCGGCCGTCGACATCGTCCAGGCCATCGGCCGGGCCCTGCGGCAAAAACCCGGCGAGGGAAAGATGGCGACCCTGCTCGTGCCCGTCTTCCTCGCACAGGGCGAAAAGCCGGAAGACATTCTCTCCTCGAAATCGTACGGCCCCGTCATCCGGGTCCTTGAAGGCCTCCGGGCACACGACGAGCGAGCCGTGGAAACGCTCGCAATTCCCCAAGAGGCGCAGAAACGCGTCGTTCAGCCGTCGCTCCCGATCGGCCAGGCCCCAGCCGAGGGCCAGGAGGAGACCCGGCTCATCCTCCGGTTCGCCGCCCACCGCGACCCCGCACTCATCGCAAAATGGGTCAGCTACCTCGTCCTGAACACCGAACGGCAGGACTGGCGTCGAGGCATCGAGGCCGCACTCCGCTACCGGCAGCGCGAACACCACCTGGAGGTCCCCTACGACCACCTCGAAGGCTCCTACCCCCTCGGCAGATGGCTCTCCGACCAGCGACGGGTGTTCCGGGCGGGACAGATGAGCGGGGAGCGGGCGGCCGAACTCGAAGGGCTGGGGATCGTCTGGGACACCGCCGACGCCGGCTTCGAGGAGAACCTGGGCGCCGCGCGGGCGTACTTCGCGGAGCACGGAACGCTCGCGGCCCCACGGCACGCCACCGCCCTGGACCGGGCGGTCGGGCAGTGGCTCACCAACATCCGGCGCCCCGGCGGACTGGGAAAGGACCCCGACCGCGCCCGCCGGCGGGCCGAGCAGCTCGCGGCGGTCGATCCGGACTGGAACCCGCGCGAGCTGGGGTGGACGGTGGACTGGCAGCGCCACTACGCCTACCTGGCCCAGCTCCTGGCGGCCGGTGCGCGAGTCGAGGATGTGGTGCCGGGGGTGACCCTGCACGGCGAGAACGTCGGGCGCTGGCTCACCTCCCAGCGGCGCAACTGGGACCGGCTGAACGAGGAGCAGCGCCGCCGGCTCGGTGAGCTGGGCGTGAAGAAGGCCGTACGGGCACGTAAGGCGGCGGCGAAGGCCGCCCCGACGTCCGGGCCGGGCAAGGGCGGCGAGGCGTTCCAGAAGGGCCTTGAGGCCCTCGCGCAGTACATCGCACAGGAGGGCGGCCTGCCGGGGCGCGCCGTCGTCCAGGTCCTCCCCGACGGGAGCGAACACCGCACCGGGATCTGGATCGGGAACCAGAAACAACGCCGCGACCGCCTCGACGCCGCCCAGCTCGCCGCGCTCGCCGACCTCGGAATGGACTGGGCCCAATAGGAACGGGAGGCCGCCAGTTGCCGGCGGCGCGGCGGCGTAGTGCCCATCGCCAGAGAAGGGGAGGTCCTACACGCGCGCCAGACCATCTACACGCCGAACGACAACGACCTGCACCAGAAGAACGCCACCCCCGTCCACATCCCGCCCAGCTCACCGCCCCTGCACACCGGTGAAGACTGCCGACGCCGACCAGTGAAGAACCCATGGCGCCCATCAGCAATCGGTCACCCCCGTCAACCCGCCGGCCGCCACCGACCGAGTGACGATCACAGGACTCAGCGGATGTGGGCATGCCAGCGTGGAAGCCTTTGGACACCGCTGCCCTTTCCCTGTCGGCAGGGGTCACCGATGTCAGGAAGTGATTCACATGGACAACGAGCTGCTCAACGGCCCGTCTACCTACCCTCAAGTGGGAGGGGTGGGCGGTTCAGCCACTGAATCGCGAGCGAGAAACTACAGGGAGGCCGTGAGCGACGGAGGCCCGTCACACTGCGCGACCAGTTCCTTCCACCATGACGGCAAGGCCTACCCGATGTTCTCGATGGGACTCGCGGCCTTCGCTCTGGACGGCCCCGACACCAAGCTGGCGTCTGCAATCAAGCAGATGCGCATGTGGGGTGTCTACAGGGCGTGGACCGGGGGCAAGGCGCAGCTGTCCAACGCTGAAATCGGCAGCAAGACCGCGGCCGAGGTGTCCCTCACCGCGCGTTCCGGCCCGCTCCTGGTTCTTCGGGAATGGGACGAGCTGTCCCCGGCCGAGCAGTACGAGCACGAGACCATGCACATGCGGATCTCCTTGGGCATGCAGGACGCCAAGGACACCTCGTCCTACGGCTACGGCCCCGACGCGTACCGATTCGAGGACGTCGACCCGCGGCTCACCCTGCCCTACCTCGTCGCCATGCGACGCCCTACCGCCCAGGAGATGGCCGCCACCCCCGACAGCTGGTACGCGGACCGCTGGGCAGCACAGACCTTCGTCAACCCGGACGGAGTCCGGGACGGAGCGACCGCCTACACCGAACCCGGCTGCAAAGGCAGAAGCCAGCACTTTTGGACAGGCAGCTACGGCTACAACGAACTCAAAGCCGGCATCGGCAACGACACCATCTCCAGCATCTCCGTCGGATGGAAGCAACGCGTAACCCTGTACGCGGCAGACCACTTCAAAGGCCAGTCGATCACCTACGAAGGCACCCGCGCAGGCCACTCCGACCGCCACGACCTCCCCCCAGGCCTCGCCAAAGAAGTCTCATCCATGACCATCACCAACCACAAAGCCCCACCCGAGCGCCTTACCGATACCACCGAAGACCCCATCAAACGGTACGGCTGGAACAGTTAGATCCGCATCAGGGTGCCCCGGACCGGCGGCGGCCAGGTGCTCGCCGTCTTCGGGCCGCGTCCGGGCGCAGCGGTACCGTGCGCCCGGACGCACCCAGCCAGCCCGCCGCGTCGTGACGGCCGAGGACCAGGAGCTGCGGGCGGGCCAGGGTGCCCGTGAACACGCCGATGACAGCTTCGGCGGTGTCCCCGCGCCTGAATCTTGGTCCAGCCTCTGGCGGCCGGGCGGTAGGGCTGGGCCAGGGCGCTGCTGGCAATGGCATCGAACCCGCGGTGCGTCCGGCCATTGCGGCAGTGCCGGTCATGCTCCCATGCCGTGTCGCCCTGACGCTTCAGCCGGCTGAAACCGTCTTACGGGGTGGTGAGGGTGGTGACGCTGGCGACCTTCGCGCAGATGACATACGCCTGGATCTTCCCCGGAGCGCTCGGGTCCGAGTTGGACGCGAAGGCCCACCAGCCCTCGCCGTCCTGCGGAATGCTCGCGCCCAGCGGATACCGGTCGGCGTGCGAGTTGCCCGCCGTCACCAGGGCTCCGCCACCCGTACGGACCTCGCCCTTCGGGCATTTGACACTCGCGGCAGCCTGCCCGGCGAACGTTCCGATCGCCGGGGGGATGGTCACCTCCTCGCTCTTGACCACCCGCAGCGCCGGGTCATCGGCCGACGCGATCCCGACGAAACGGTCCTCTACACCCGTAAGAACCCGGAACCTGAAAGCGGCCGTGGGCCGTGCGGCCCCGCAAGACCGCCGCGAAGACGAGCACGGTGTTCCGGCGTCCGGGCGGGGGTGCTGCGGCCTTCCAGAAAGGTGTCCAGGCCCTCGCCCGTACGTCGAGGGGGAAAGCGGCATACCGACCCGGGGTCCCGTCGAGCAGCTTCCCGACGGGACCGAACGGCCCGCCCGCAGCGGTCAAGGACGCCGGCATCTGCGCAGCCGAAGCGGCCCTCGAACTCGCCCTCGCCTTCCACCCACCAGCCAGGGCTAGCCCGACAGGTCTCCCTGATCACGCGCTACACAACCTCGCCCAGACAACTACACCCAGTGTGCGAGGGTGAGTGGACAAGGCGCCAGGACGCCGGGTGGGCGGGGTGACGGACTTGGCCGTGATCCCGCCGCGCCCCGGAAGGGACGTTCTCCGGTCCCTTCCGGGATACCTGACGCAACGGGCACGGGGCGGAGTGTGGCCGGTCAGGCGGCGCGCCAGCGGAGGCCGTCCTGGTCTGGGCGGGGAGTGCGGGTCCGGTGGGTGCGGGTGTGCCAGACCATGCCCATCGAGGTGAGCGCCATGGCCTCGTACGGGGTCAGGTCGCTGCGGCGGCTTCGCTTACCGGACAGCCAGCGGCCCAGGTTGAAGCGCCGGCCACGGCTGGTCTCCACATACCGGTAGGGGACGTTGAGATGTCCTTCGCGGGTGTGGTGGGCGGCCGCGGCGCGCAGGCCGGTGTGGAAGGCGGTGGCGCGGCGCCCGGTGGGGCGGTGGCGCAGGAAGTGGCGGGCGGTGGGGACGGCTCCGATGGCTGTCAACAGACGGCGCTGGGTGGGGTGGAGCTGCGGCCACCTGCCGCGCTGGCGCTCCAGCCAGCGCGCGAGGGCGTCCTGGGCGGGGGTACGGGGACCGGCGGGCGGGTCCGGGCTGTGTCCGTCGGGGGTGCGGACGAGGTGGTAGGTGCGCTGCCAGGCCAGGGACCATGACGGGTTCCAGTGCGGGTCCAGGGCGGCGAGGGCCTTCGCGCGCGGCGGGCAGGCGGCGGCCGCGCTGCGTGGAGAGCCAGCGGCCCAGGTGGTGGCCGCCGGCCTGGTAGTTGGCGGGGACGGCGAGGTGGCCGTGGGCTCGGGCGTATGAGGCGGCGATGGGCAGGCGGCGGGCGAAGCCGTTCGCCAGGCGTTTCCACAGCATGCCGATGGCGTCGAGGGCTGTGATGCGTTCCGGGGGCAGGTTGCCTGCGGTGTGGAGTTTGCGCTGGTGGTCGATCCACAGGCCGACGGGCAGGTGACGGTCGTCGGTGTAGCGGGCGGGGATGTCCAGGTGGCCGAAAGTGCGCAGGTAGCGGACGGCTGCGTCCAGGCCCATGCCCCATGATCCGTTGTCGGGGTGCAGCAGGCGCAGGCCCATGACCAAGGCGATTTCGTTCACGCGCTCGGGGGCTTCGGGGCCGCCCTGCTGGGCGGCGTACAGCAGGGCGCGCAGGGCCGGGTCCAGGCGTTCACGGAAGTGTTCGTCGTGGGCGCGCAGTCCTTGCAGGATCTGCCACAGGGTGCGGTAGCCGGAGGAGTTCAGGACGGTCTCGGTGTCCTGGCCGCGGGCGATGTAGACGGGGATGACGATGGTGGCTTTCTTGCCCTCGCCCGGTGCCTGGCGCAGGGCGCGTCCGACGGCCTGGATGGCGGCCACGGCGCTGCGTTTGGGTGCGAGGAAGACCACCGCGTCGATGGCGGGGACGTCGACGCCCTCGCCGAAGACGCTGACGTTCGACAGCAGTGCGCGGCGGGGGCGCTGCCTGCCGCGTCGGGTGGGTGCGGCCGGGTGGGCGGCGAACTCGGTGATCAGGCGGTTGCGGGTGTAGGGGCTCTGCCTGCCGCTGACGTGAGCGGTCCACAGGTCCGTGATGCGCAGGTGGGGCGGGGCCGCGCCGGCGGTCGTGGCGAAGGTGCGGGCGAACACCTCGGCGTGGCGGACGCGGGAGTGGAAGACCAGGACGCGGTTCAGGTCGTGCTCGGTGATCGCGCGCAGTGTCATGGCCTGTTGGGCTCCCAGGCGCAGCCGGTCGAAGTCCGGGCTCTGGCCGGGCAGTGCGGCGAGGATCTCGTGGAGTTCGTGGTCGTGGATCTGCGGGACGATGACCTGGTAGTCGGCGAGGATCCCGCGGCTGATGGCGGTGGCCACGTCGAGGCGGTAGACGGTGGGGCCGAAGATCTCGGGGTCGTCCATGGAGGCTGCGGGCGCGGTGGCGGGGCCCAGGGTGCGGTCGGTGCGGTCGCGCTCGGCCTGGTCCGCTGCCGTTACCGTCTTCTCCTCGCACGACGCGCACACGGTCGGGTGGCACCGGTAGCCCGGCTCGGGCTGGCTGTGGCGTTCGACCATCGGTCGTTGTCGAACTTCGTCCCGCACTCCGCGCAGACGGGGCGGCGGGCCTCGCGCGCGCCCCGCGCATGGACACGGCGCACGCCCGCGAGGGGCGGGGGAAGCGGATCACTGCGGCGGCCCCGGGGAGATTCCCCGGGGCCGCCGCCTGCGTACGTGCGGACAACCGAACCGGCACCCGTACAGGGGCCCCGGCCGGACCCGGCGCGGGTCGTGGGCCTGCTCGGCGTCTCCGGCTCGCGTGCTGAGGCCTGACCGCGGGCACCCGGGTCGCTGTGGCGTTGCGGGGCGCCTATATCCTGCGCGGCATGATCGTCTCGGATGCGGGCCTCGACGATGCCGGAGTGGCGATAGCAGCGGTGCGTGCCGGTGCGGACGTGGTGCGCGGCATGTACGGGCGGCGACTCGGCCGTATCGAGAAGGGCGACGGGGACTTCGCCACCGCCGCCGATGTGGAGGCCGAGAAGACGATCCTCGGGGTCATCCGGGCCGCCCGGCCCGGTGATGCCGTCCTCGGCGAGGAGGGCGGGCAGCAGGGGGACGCCGGCGCCGGGCGCCAGTGGTTGGTGGATCCCTTGTGCGGCACGCTGAACTACGCCGTGGGCAACATGCTGGTGGCCGTCAACGTGGCGCTGCGGGGTGGGGCGGCGGCGGTGGCAGACCCGTTCAGCGGTGAGGTCTTCTTCACCGACGGCGAGAGTTCCTGGGTGCGGCGCGACGGTGCCGATGCGCGGCTGGCGCCTACCGCCGCCACCCGGTTGGTGGACGTCAACCTGGACCCGCCGTTTCCCGGCGCGCCCGGGTTCCGGGCTGTGGACCTGCTGGCCCATCCGGGGTTCGTGGAACGGTTCCGGCCGCGGGTCGTGTCCACGACGCTGGCCTTGGCGTGGGTTGCGGCCGGCAAGCGTGCCGCGTACGTCACCGACGGCGGGGACCTGTCCGGGAGCGTGCATTTCGCCGCCGGCATCGCCCTGTGCCGGGCCGCCGGCTGCGTGGTCACCGGGATCGACGGCGCCCCGATCGGACCGGCCGGCCGCGGACTTGTCGTGGCCGCCGACAGCGAAACCCACCAGCTGCTGATGTCGATGATCCGCGGCTGAAGCCGGCGGCACGGGGCCGACCACGCCCCCCGGTGAGGCCGGCGCCCGGTCTGGGATCATGGCCTGATGGGACAGGTTCGGCAGAACGTCAGCTCCGGGTCGCCGTTGGAGCCGGAGATCGGGTTTTCACGGGCGGTTCGCAAGGGGGCGTACGTGGCGGTCGCCGGTACGGCCCCCATCGGGGATGACGGGGCGACCGTGGGCGTGGGGGATGTCCATGCGCAGACCGTGCGGTGCCTGGACATCGCCGAGCGGGCGCTGGAGGAGGCAGGGGCGTCCCGGGACGACGTCGTACGGACGCGCATCATGCTCACCGACATGACCACGTGGAAGGAAGCCGCGCGGGCGCACGGGGAGCGGTTCGCGGCGGTGCGGCCCGTGTTGACGGTCGTCGAGGTGTCCCGGTTCATCGACCCCGACTGGCTGGTCGAGGTGGAGATCGACGCCGTGATCGGTTAGTTCTGCTGCTCCTCGGGTCAGGCCGCGTCGTGGAAGACCAGGCCCTTGCGGGCGGCCCGCCACGGACGGGGCCGCCTGGCGGGCGCGCGATGGGGCGGCTCGGGTGGACTGATCCGGCCGCGGGCGCCCGTGGCCGTGACCGTCAAGACGGCTGCCCATCCGCGTCCGGACGTGGCGTGCCAGTGCCGCCTGAGGCCGTTTCGGTTTTGGTGTAGAGGACCTCGCGGGCCTGCTCTGAGGCGCGGATCATGCTCTCGCCTACGAAGTCGACGAAGCGGGCGATGTTCTCCAGGCGGGTGGCGGCCGGGGTGTCGGGGCCGAGGATGCTGACGCCCTGCCGTGCGGTCTCGGCGAGCTGGGCGTGGGATCGGGCGGCGGTGATCATTCCCTGGTACCAGACGTCGTCGTCTACGACGTAGCGCTCGCGGCGGCGGTCGTCGCGTTCCCGGCGGATGAGGCCCTGGCTTTCGAGGAGCGTGATCGCTTTGGAGATGGACGCCGGGCTGACCTGGAGGCGCCGGACGAGTTCGGACGCCGTGAGGCTGCCCGTGTCGGTGGTGTAGAGGCAGGTCAGCACCCGGGCCGTCATCTTGGGCAGCCCCGATTGCATGAGCAGGGTGGTGAACGTCTCCTCGTACTCGCGCACGGCTTCGGGGTCGCGTCCGTCGGCCTGCGGGGACGCCTGGGGACCCCGGGGCGCGGCCGGCTTGCGCCGGTGGGCGCGGCGTTCGGTGGCGCGGTGGGCGAGGTCGGCGCGGTAGGCGGTCGGGCCGCCGTTGCGCATCACCTCACGCGTGATCGTCGAGGTGGGGCGGTCGAGACGTCTGGCGATCTCCGCGTAGGCGAGGCCGTCGGCCAGTCCCAGCGCGATCTCCTGGCGTTCCTGCTGGGTGAGCCTGCCTCCCGGCATCGCGATCTCCCTTCGTCGTTCCCTGATGCCCCCAGTATAGCGTTCACTCGCCCTTCATTGCAACGTTGGGGTGATGGACGTTGCGTTAGACATCAGACTATTGCAACGATCTCTCGGCTTCTACCTGCATTGATGGCAATTAAGCGCAACGAGTCTGTTGCCGACTCTTCGAACGCAACGTAGCTTTTCCAACATCAGAAACAAGGAGCCCAAGGAGAGCACCATGCAGAAGTTCGACACCCCCGCCCCGGTGACCGCCGTCCTCGACATCCCCGCGGGACGCATCCGGTTCATCGCCGCCGACCGGGCCGACACCACGGTCGAGGTCCTTCCCGCGGACGCGTCGAAGAGCCGTGACGTGAAGGCGGCGGAGCAGATCGAGGTCGCCTACGGCGACGGCGTCCTGCGGATCGCGGCCCCGGCGGCGAAGAACCGGATCCTCGGCAACTCCGGATCCGTCGAGGTCACCGTCCAGCTGCCCGCCGGCTCCCGGATCGAGGCGAAGGCGGCCAGCGCCGAACTCCGGGGCGTCGGACGGCTCGGCGACGTCGCCTTCGAGGGCGCGCAGGGCTCGGTCAAGCTCGACGAGGCCGCGAGTGCCCGCCTCACCCTCCTCGCCGGCGACGTCTCGGTCGGCCGTCTGGGCGGCCCCGGGGAGATCAGCACCCAGAAGGGCGACATCCGGATCACCGAGGCCGTGCGCGGCACGATCGAACTGCGCACCCTGGCCGGCGACGTGTCGGTCGGCGCCGCCGCCGGAGTGTCCGCCTCCCTGGACGCCGGCACCGGCCACGGCCGGATCCACAACGCGCTCAGGAACAGCGAAGGCGCCGCCGCCGGCCTGACCATCCACGCGACCACCTCCTACGGCGACATCACCGCCCGCAGCATCTGAGGAGCACCCATCATGACCAACCTGGCCATCGCGGCGAACGGGCTGCGCAAGTCCTACGGCGACAAGGTCGTGCTCGACGGCGTCGACCTGTCCGTCCCCGAAGGAACGGTCTTCTCCCTGCTCGGCCCGAACGGCGCCGGCAAGACCACCGCCGTGAAGATCCTCTCCACCCTCATCTCCGCCGACCCGGGCACCGGCGGCATCCACATCGGCGGCCACGACCTCGCCGCCGACCAGCAGGCGGTGCGCGCCGCGATCGGTGTCACCGGTCAGTTCTCCGCGGTCGACGGCCTGATCACCGGCGAGGAGAACATGCTCCTCATGGCGGACCTGCACCACCTCTCCCGCAGCGAGGGGCGGCGCACCGCCGCCGGGCTGCTGGAGCGCTTCGACCTGGTCGAGGCGGCGTCGAGGCCCGCCTCCACCTACTCCGGCGGCATGAAGCGCCGCCTGGACATCGCCATGACGCTGGTCGGCAACCCGCGGATCATCTTCCTCGACGAGCCCACCACCGGCCTCGACCCGCGCTCCCGGCACAACATGTGGCAGATCATCCGCGAGCTGGTCGCGGGCGGCGTCACCGTCTTCCTCACCACCCAGTACCTGGAGGAGGCGGACGAGCTCGCCGACCGCATCGCCGTGCTCAACGACGGCAAGATCGCCGCCCAGGGCACCGCCGAGGAGCTCAAGCGGCTGATCCCGGGCGGACATGTGCGGCTGCGCTTCACCGACCCTGCCGCGTACCAGGGCGCCGCCCTCGCGCTGCGCGAAGTGACGCGGGACGACGAGGCACTGGCCCTGCAGATCCCCAGCGACGGCAGCCAGCGCGAGCTGCGCTCCCTCCTCGACCGGCTGGACTCGGCCGGCATCGAGGCGGACGAGCTGACCGTCCACACCCCCGACCTCGACGACGTGTTCTTCGCCCTGACCGGCGGCGCCGGCGTCCCCGCCCAGCCCGAGGAGAACGTCCGATGAGCTCCCTGTCCCTCGCCGTACGCGACTCCTCGACGATGCTGCGCCGCAACCTCCTGCACGCCCGGCGCTATCCGTCGCTCACGCTGAACCTGCTGCTCACCCCGATCATGCTGCTGCTGCTCTTCGTCTACATCTTCGGCGACACGATGAGCTCGGGCATCACCGGCGGCACCCCCGACCGCTCCGCGTACATCGCCTACCTGGTCCCCGGCCTGCTCCTCATGACCATCGGCAGCACCGTGATCGGAACGGCGGTATCCGTCTCCAACGACATGAGCGAAGGCATCATCGCCCGCTTCCGCACCATGGCCATCCACCGCCCCTCGGTACTCGTCGGGCACGTCGTCGGCAGCGTCCTGCAATCGGTGACGAGCGTGGTCCTCGTCGGCGCCGTCGCCGTCGCGATCGGCTTCCGCTCCACGGACGCAACCGCCCTGGAATGGCTGGCGGCGTTCGGACTGCTCGTCCTCTTCGCCCTGGCACTCACCTGGATCGCAGTCGGCATGGGCCTCAGCAGCCCCACCGCCGAAGCCGCCGGCAACAACGCGATGCCGCTGATCCTGCTGCCGCTCCTGTCCAGCGCCTTCGTCCCGCTCGACTCCCTGCCCGGCTGGTTCCGGCCGATCGCCGAGTACCAGCCGTTCACGCCCGCCATCGAAACCCTGCGGGGCCTGCTGCTCGGCAGCGAGATCGGCCACAACGGGTGGCTCGCCGTCGCCTGGTGCCTGGGTCTCGCGGTGCTCGGCTACTTCTGGTCGGCCTCGAAGTTCAACGGCGACCCGAAGTAACCGCCATGACGGCCGCGGGCCGCTTCCCCCCGCAACTCGTCCCGCCCCAGGGCGGCGTACTCGACAGGGCGTCGTCGGGTCACGCCGCCCCGTCGGCGTTGTCGGCCGTCCGCAGGGCCGCTCCGCGGGCATCGGCAGGCCGGAACTCCCGTAGCACCAGGGGCCGTAGGGTGATGACGTAACCATCATGACAGGTCAGAGGGTGTTTTCGTAGGACGAACGGCACAGGCGAATGCCCTTGTTTGGGTACCTGTGCGGCTTTCAGAATCGTCGTCATGAACAACACGGCGCACATCAATCACGACGCAGTACTCCGAGCCCGGGTGGCCCTCCTCGGATCGGAGACGCTGCCGGTCCGGCAGCGGGTCGCCGCCTACCGCGTTCTCGTCCAGGTGAGCCCGCTCGCCTATCTGCCGCTGCTGACGGAGGCGCTGTACGGATACAGCAAGGAGTTCGCCCACCGGCCCGGGATAGCACTGGCCCTGCGGGCCGAGTCCGTCGCCGCCGCGCGCCGCATGTGCGCGCTGGAGCCCGAACGGGCCTACCTGCTGCGCACCGCGCTGGCCGGCTACCGGGAGCAGCTCGTCCTCATGGACCGCCGGGACGAACTCGCCTCCCTCGACCGGGAGATGGCACTGGCGGGGCCGGCCCGGTGAAACGGCGCCCGCGGCAGGCCAGGTGAGGTCAGGTCAGGGCCGCGCCTCGTACCCGTCCTCCGCCAGCAGCAGCTTCTTCTGCGGCTTGCCCATGGCGTTGCGCGGTACGGCCGCGACGAAGCGGACCTCGCGGGGCCGCTTGTGCACCGACAGGTGCGCGGCGACGAAATCGGTGAGCTCGGCGCCCGTGACGCCTTCGGCGACGACGAAGGCGACGATCCGCTGGCCCAGATCGGCGTCCGGGACGCCGACCACGGCGGCCTCGCTCACCTTGGGGTGGTCGAGCAGCGCGTTCTCGATCTCGCCCGCGCCGATCCGGTAGCCGCCGGACTTGATCATGTCGATGGAGGCGCGGCCCACGATCCGGTGGACGCCGTCCGCCTCGTCGACGGCCGCGATGTCACCCGTACGGAACCAGCCGTCCTCGGTGTACGCGGCCGCGGTGGCCTCCGGCCGCCCCAGGTACCCGGAGAACAACGTGGGGCCGGTGAGCTGCAGTTCTCCGATCTCGGCTCCCGGCTCGGCCGCGATGCGGGTGCGGATGCCGGCGAGCGGGGTGCCGACCGTACCGGGGCGGACCTCGCCGCCCGCCCGGCCGCTGATGGTGATCAGCGACTCCGTCATCCCGTACCGCTCCACGGGCCGCAGCCCGGTCAGGCCCTCCAGGTCCCGGAAGACGGGCGCCGGCAGGGCCGCGCTGCCCGACACCAGCAGCCGGGCCCCGGACAGCGCCGCCGCCGCCTCCGGTTCGGCGGCGATACGGGACCACACGGTCGGCACCCCGAAGTACAGGCTGCCGCCGGCCGCGGCGTAGGCCGCCGGCGCCGGACGCCCGGTGTGCACGAGGCGGCTTCCGGTGCGCAGGGCCCCGAGGACGCCCAGCACCAGCCCGTGCACGTGGAACAGCGGCAGCCCGTGCACCAGGGTGTCCTCGGCGCTCCACTGCCAGGCCTCGGCGAGCGCGTCCAGATCGGCGGTGATCGCCGCGCCGCTGAGCACCACGCCCTTGGGCGCGCCGGTGGTCCCGGAGGTGTACAGGATCAGCGCGGGTTCCTCGGGCGTCGCGGCCGGCCCGGTCCAGGCGGAGCGCCGGGCGAAGTCCGCCTCGACGAGCCGTGCGCCGGAGTCGCGCAGGATGTGCTCCCGTTCGGCCGGTCCGGCATCGGGCGGCAGCGGTACGCACGGCACCCCGGCCTGCAGTCCGCCGACCACGGCGGCGACGGTCTCCAGGGAGGCGGTGGCGGTCACCGCGAAGGCCGGGAGTCCCGCGACATCGGCGGCCACCGCCCGGGCCGCGCCGAGCAGTTCCTCGTAGGAGGCGGTGCGGCCGGCGATCGCGACGGCGTCCTCCCGGTCTCCGTATGCGCCTTCAAGCGCCGTGAGCACGGTGACTCCCCTCTGTTGTCCCGGGCACAGGCTGCCGGACTGCGGGGGGTCCACACCACCCCGGCCGCCGCGCGCCGCGCCCAGATATCCATCTGACTTGATACACCAAAAAGGATGGATTGCTGTTCTCGGCAGACGGCCCCCCACGGAACGCGGAAGCCGCCCGGGTCCGCAGACTCGGGCGGCTTCCCGTTCCCGGCCCGCGGTGCGAACCCTCAAGGCCGTCAGGCCGGCTGCGGCGGCGACAGCCGGGCCAGCACCTCCGGCGACAGGCGCCGGGCAAGGGCCTCCAGCAGGGCGAGCACCTGGGCGACCTCGGCCGCGTCGTCGGTGTCCAGCGCCGTGGCGATGGCCTCGTCGACCCGCGCCGAGGCGACCTCGGCACGCCGGTCACCTCGGGGTTCTGCCGGACCAGGGTGCGGCGCCGGTCCCGCGGGTCGGTCGCCGTCACCACCGATCCGGTCTCCCGCAACCGCGCCACACAGGCGGAGACGGCACTCTGCGGCAGACCGGACCGGATGGCGATCTCGCCGACCGTCGTGTCGGGGTGCGCGTAGATGTCGAGCATCACGATCAGGACCGACCGTGTGCTCATCGTCCGCTTGCCGACGTGATCGGTGGGGATGGCCTCCTCACCGATCTTCATCAGCGTCCGGCCCAGCAGGAAAAGCTGTACTCCATTCAGACGGACGACCTTATATCAGTTTCGATGTATCAGATTTGATGCTTCCGATCCGGATGGCCGGTCAGATGACGCCCTGCGCGAGCATCGCGTCGGCTACCCGCTCGAAGCCGGCGATGTTGGCGCCCGTCACGTAGTCGCCGGGCGCGCCGTACCGCTCCGCGGTGTCGTGGCAGGTGGCGTGGATGTCCCGCATGATGCCCGCCAGCTCCTCCTCCACGCGGTCGGCGCTCCACGCGGTGCGCGCGGCGTTCTGGCTCATCTCCAGCGCGCTGACCGCGACGCCGCCGGCGTTCGCCGCCTTGCCCGGGCCGAAGGCCACCCCGGCTTCCTGGAAGAGGCGTACGGCCTCGGGCGTGGTGGGCATGTTGGCGCCCTCGGAGACCGTCTTGACCCCGTTGCGGATCAGCGTGCGCGCGTCGTCGGCGTCGAGTTCGTTCTGGGTGGCCGAGGGGAAGGCGGCCTCGGCCGCCACTTCCCAGACCCGGCCGCCCCGCACGAAGCGGGCGGAGGGTCCGCGGCGGGCCGCGTACTCGCTGATCCGGCCGCGTTCCACCTCCTTGATCTGCTTGAGCAGTTCGAGGTCGATGCCCTTGTCGTCCACCACGTAGCCCTCGGAATCGGAGCAGGTGACGGGGTTCGCGCCCACCCGCAGGAGCTTCTCGATCGTGTAGATGGCGACGTTGCCCGAGCCGGAGACCACGGCGGAGCGCCCTTCGAGCTTCGCGCCCTTGCGCTCCAGCATCTCGGCCGCGAACAGCACGCTCCCGTAGCCGGTGGCCTGCGGGCGGATCGCCGAGCCGCCCCAGCCGGTGCCCTTGCCGGTCAGCACTCCGGCCTCCCAGCGGTTGGTGATCCGCCGGTACTGGCCGAAAAGGTAGCCGATCTCCCGGCCGCCGACGCCGATGTCGCCGGCCGGCACATCCGTGTGCTCCCCGATGTGCCGGTGCAGCTCCGTCATGAAGGACTGGCAAAAGCGCATCACTTCGGCGTCGGAGCGCCCGCGCGGGTCGAAGTCGCTGCCGCCCTTGCCACCGCCGATGCCCAGCCCCGTCAGGGCGTTCTTGAAGATCTGCTCGAAGCCGAGGAACTTCACCACGCCGATGTCGACGGCCGGGTGGAAGCGCAGGCCGCCCTTGTACGGGCCGAGCGCGCTGTTGAACTCCACCCGGTAGCCGCGGTTGACGTGGACCACCCCGCGGTCGTCCTGCCACGGCACGCGGAAGATGATCTGCCGCTCGGGCTCGGTCAGCCGCTCGACGAGTCCGGGCACGGCGTACTCGGGGCGCGCGGCGAACACCGGAGCCAGCGTCTCCAGCACCTCGCGTACCGCCTGGTGGAACTCGGGCTGCGCCGGGTTGCGTCGCTCGATGTCGGCGCGCAGCGAGTCCAGCCTGGCCTTGGGGTCCTTCACGGTGTGTTCCTCCTGGTGATGTCGGATGCGTCGGTGCGGACCGCGCAGGCGGCGGCGAACCCGTCGCCGACCGCGATGTCGTGCACGGTCCACCCCGGCGGTCGGGCGGGGCGTGGCCCGCACCCTAGGAAGATAGGGGAGGCGCCGTCGCCGGGGCCCGTGCCGGTGCCTTTCACGTACGCCTCCTTGCGCGTCCAGCAGCGGGCGAACGCGGCCGGCCGGGCCGCGGCCGTGAGAGCCGCCGACTCCGCCCGCTCGCCGGGGTGGAGGCCCTCGGCCGCTCCTGCGGCCGCCTCGGGCGCGGGCCTGCCGCGCCGCTCGAGGTGTGCTGGAAGGCCGCTCGATTCCGGGGCGACGCGGGCCGCCCCCGCCCGTATAGTCGCCTTGACTTGACGATTCGATGACCCGTTCCCGAAGAATCGATGACCGAGAAGCTCCGAGGACGGACGAGCAGGGGGACACACGATGGAGACCGCACGCCTGGCCTCGCTCATCGCCGCCACGGTCACGATGGGGCTGGTCAGCGGCCTGTTCTACGGCTTCTCCGTCTCCGTGATGCCGGGTCTGAAGCGCACCGACGACCGTACGGTCATCGAGGTGATGCAGCACATCAACAAGGCCATCCTGAACGGCTGGTTCGTCCTCGGCTACATCGGCGCGTTCCTCTTCACCGCGCTGGCCCTGGCCCTGCACGTGCCGTCCGACGGCCGTGACGTGCTGCCCCCGCTGATCGCCGCCCTGGTCTGCTACATCCTGTCGATGGGCCTGACCAACAAGGTGAACATCCCCCTGAACAACGCCCTGGAGAAGGCCGGCCCGGTCGCCCGCATCAGCGACCCGGCCGCCGTCCGCCGCGCCTTCGAGGGCCCCTGGACCCGCGCCAACGTCTGGCGCACGCTGCTGTGCACGGCGGCGGTCGGCTTCCTGGCCTGGGCGCTGTACCTGCACGGCCAGACCGGCTGACGACGTACGAGGTCCCCCGGCCGGGACGGCCGGGGGACCTCGTCTCGTGACGGGCGCGTTCAGCGGGTGGCGCGGCCGTAGAGGACCAGGGCGCGGGAGAGGGCCGTGAGGGCCACCGTGCACAGCAGGGTGCGGACGATGTTGGTGGAGACCCAGGTGCCCTTGAACTTGTCGACGATCGAGAAGTCCGTCAGCTTCGCCGCGTCGCCCGCGTCGGCCAGTTCGTTGTTGAGCGGGATGTTCACGGAGAAGGTGATCATCAGGACGACGAGGTAGGCGACGGCGGCCACCCCGACCCAGATGGCGACCACGCGGCGGCCCTTGCGGAACTCGACGATCGCCGAGGCCGCGGACGCCAGCAGGGCGAGGACGAACGCCATGCCGAAGAGCCCGTTGCCGTCGATCGCCGAGTTGAAGTTCTGCATCGCGGTGACGTACGTGCGCTCGTCACCCGCCGCGAGACCCGGCATCACCGAGACGTCGAAGGCGAAGAAGAGGCCCGCCATCAGGCCGACGAGGACCGTGGAGACCAGGAGGAGGGCGGTGGCCACCTTGCCGCGCTCGGCGCTTGCCGGCGCGGGGGCAGGTGCGGGCGCCCCCGGCTGGGCGTAGCCACCGGGCTGGGGCTGTGCGTAGGAGCCGGGCGGGCCCGCGTAGGGACTCGGGCCGCCGGCGGGGTACTGCTGGGGGCTACCGGCCGGATTGGGGTTCATGGGACATCCTCATCTGCGGGTGGTGGGAGTACTGCTCGCCCTCGGCACGGACATCCGATCGTGGCATTCCCCGGGATACCCGGCCATGGGCTTTCCACCGGCTCTCGAGCGAGAATCGAGAGCCGGTGGCGAGATCCGTTCGGTCGGCGGCGAGTCGGTACGCCGGTCAGTAGCGGTAGTGGTCCGGCTTGTACGGGCCCTCGACGTCCACGCCGATGTAGGCGGCCTGCTCCGGGCGCAGGGTGGTGAGCTTGACGCCGAGGGCGTCGAGGTGGAGGCGGGCCACCTTCTCGTCGAGGTGCTTGGGGAGCACGTAGACGTCGGTGGGGTACTCCTGCGGCTTCGTGAAGAGCTCGATCTGGGCCAGGGTCTGGTCCGCGAACGAGTTCGACATGACGAAGGACGGGTGGCCGGTCGCGTTGCCCAGGTTCAGCAGACGGCCCTCCGACAGCACGATCAGGACCTTGCCGTCAGGGAACTTCCACGTGTGGACCTGCGGCTTGACCTCGTCCTTGACGATGCCCTCGATCTTCGCGAGACCGGCCATGTCCATCTCGTTGTCGAAGTGGCCGATGTTGCCCACGATCGCCTGGTGCTTCATCTTGGCCATGTCCGAGG